>JAKFYJ010000012.1 GCA_021730935.1 Elusimicrobiota bacterium | reverse complement strand
GAAAACCGCGTTCACGGGAGCGAAAGGGAGAGAGACATATTGATGGACCATCCCATATTCGCCGCACATGAGGATGTAAAAGACCGTGACAAAAAACCAGACCATAAAAAATGTTTTTCGTTCCTTGCTTATCTCCCGAGCGCCCGCGAAAAAGAAGACCAGCCCGCCGTAGGTGGTCAGAAGTTCCGGAAATCGCGAAAGGAAATGAACCGTCCAGAATTTCCAGCCGGACCAAGCCCGCAGGAGCGACATGACGCCGATGATTTGCCGGATAAACCCTTCGGATTGTTCTGCTCCTCGGTTCACATATCCATACCAACCGAGACACGAGAGAATCACGGCAAGCCCAGCCAGGAGATATTTTCCGCTCAACAAACTTTTATATCCTGATTTGCACCCGGCATATAAAAAAGGAACCAAGACGAGCCAGAGATAGGCCACCTTGAGGAGCGGAACAAGCGTCAAAAGCGCGGCGGCAAAAAGCCCGTGAGGAAAAAATCTGTTTTCCGATTCCCAGCGCAGAAAAAAATAATAGCCTGCGACCAGACAGAAGATCGTCATGGCTTCCGGCATGAAGGCCCGCATGAAATAAATCCGAATGGGGAGGAAACAATAAACCGAGGCGCTCAGGAACGCCGTTTTATCGTCGAAGAATTCGCAGACGAGCAGAAAAAGAAACGCGGCGCTCAAGGCCGCGAAAATTGCGGACAGGAGCCTTCCCAGGAATTCGTGAAATCCGAACATTTTATAAAGCAGTGCGACCAGATAGCTATAAAGCGGAAACTGCGGGGCCTTGCTGTGGCCTGTTTCGATATAATCATATTTCGGCCTGAACAAGTTCATGTCGGACTCATAATAATTCCGTGCGAGTGAAGCGCGGAGCGTTTGGGCCCAGCCGTGAAAATCGAACAGCGGACTGGAAATTCCGGGAAGATGCGTGAGGAGACTGAGGGCAAGGAGGGCGAAAATGGCTTTTTTACGGGGCATCGATGGGTCGGGGCGATTCAGGAATCGCCCGGGTCAATCCAGCATGTAGTCTTCAAAGGGAATGTTTTTGAGCCGGAGCTCCTGCTTCCATTTTTCCCTGGCGATCCTTGCCTTTTCCCTCGAGAGCCGGACCCATTTGGATTCGGGCGGAGAAAAAAGCTCATAAGCGGTCTGATACCACACATAGGCATATTTCAAGGAAGACTCTTCCATCTGCCGGTCGCGGTCGAAAGCGAGCGTTTCGAGTTCCCGGTCATATTCGTCCCTGGAAATTTTATTTTTGCCCAGCTTCGCGTCGAGGGAGGATTTCCCCTTTTCAAATTTTTGAGTGAGGTCCGCGGCCTTGAGCTTCGGGTCTTCGCTCCAGCTCATGTATTTTTCGCCCTCAAGATAAGCCTCCCGGGCGCGCATGACGACATCAACATAAACCATCGCATAAAGGATTGCGGCCAAAACCGAGAAGATCGCCAGGTTTCGGACCCAGCTTTTTTCGGTCCATTTTGGATCCGGCGCCGGGGTCAGTTCCTGAGGAGAAATTTCAGGCACGAGTTTTATTTGAAGGTGGAAGTTTTTTGCTCGGGCGGGACAGTGTTCAGGATCTGGTGCACGCGGCTCACAAGATATTCATGCTTGATGGGCTTGGGGACGAAGTCCACGACGTTGATTTCCTGGCGGATCATGTCGGCCGTGGAATCGTCCGTCACTCGGGCGGTGATGACGATGACGGGGATGTTCCGGTGTTCGTCGGATTGGAGGAGTTTGAGGACTTCAAAGCCGGAGAGGACGGGCATCATCCAGTCCAGAAGGATCAGGTCGACGTTCTGCTTGTTCACGAAAGCCACGCCTTCTTCGCCGCTGTTGCAGAATTCCGATTTAAACCCTTCGCGGTCCATGAGCGCTTTCAGATAAAGGCAGATGGACTCGTCGTCGTCGATAATCAGGATCTGCTTGTCTTGCGGTTTGCTTTTATCTGCCATAAATATTTTTCAAGTATAGCATTGTTTTGCCGTTGGTTCAATGATACAATAATTCGCTCAAAGAACTGATTTTTTAAGGAGCAAAGAACCCATGGCTGACGAATTTTCGTTTGATGTTGTATCCAAAGTGGACCTGCAGGAAGTGGAAAACGCCGTGAACCAGGTCACGAAAGAGATCACCACCCGTTTCGATTTCCGCGGGTCCGTTTCCAAAATTGATTTTGACAAGAAAGCCCCCTCCCTCACGCTTTATTCCGACGACGAAGGCAAGCTTAAGAGCGTCATCGACATCCTCCAGAACAAGTTTATAAAAAGAAACGTTTCCCTCAAAGCCCTGGACTATCAGAAACTCGAGTCCGCAGAAAAAGGCACGGTCCGCCAGCTGGTCAAAATCAAGCAGGGAATTGAGACTGAGAAGGCCAAGGAAATCACTCGCTTCATCAAAGATTCCAAAATCAAGGTCACCGCGTCGATTCAGGCCGAGCAGGTGAGAGTCGCTTCCAAAGTGAAAGACGAACTCCAGGCCACCATGAATCTCCTCCGTTCACACGATTTCGGCCTTGACCTCCAGTTCACGAATTACCGATAATGGCGCACCCGATCCCGAAGTTCCTTAAGAAAATAGAAGAGCGCAGAATCACGGTCTGCATTGTGGGCCTGGGCCAGGTGGGACTTCCCACCGCTCTCATGTTCGCGGATGCCGGGTTCACGGTCACGGGATATGACATCAACGAAAAGATCGTCACCATCCTCAACACCGGGAAATGCCACTTCAATGAGCCGGGCCTCAACTCCCTGCTTGCGGAATGCGTCGCAAAAAAGCGGTTCCGCGCCACTTCAGATTTTCCCAAAGCCCTCAAAGAGGCCGATGTCGTCATCATCTGCGTGGCCACGCCTCTCGGAGACAACAACCGCCCCAACCTGGATTTCCTCAAAAACGCCTGCGGGATGCTGGTCAAAAACCCTCTCAAGGACAAGCTCATCGTCATTGAAAGCTCCATCCCCCCCGGAACAACCAAGAACCTCGTGGTCCCCATTTTGAACAAGAACCGTCACCGCGTGAGCAAGGATTTCTGGGTGGTTTATATCCCCGAGCGTCTGGCCCCGGGCCAGGCGATTGAAGAAATTGCCCGCACCGCCCGCATCATCGGATCTTATGATTCCGTCGGAGCGGAAATGGCGAGAGCGCTTTATAAAAATGTCATCAAAAACGAAATCGTCCTCACGGATGTGAATGTCGCCGAAACTTCCAAGCTTGTGGAGAACACATACCGCGACGTGAACATCGCTTTTGCCAACGAAGTGGCCGGCATCTGCGAAGAGCTCAAGATCGACATCATGGAAGTGATCCGTGTGGCCAACACTCATCCCCGCGTGCATGTGCACACTCCCGGAGTCGGCGTGGGCGGCCCCTGCATCCCCAAAGATCCCCATCTTTTGATTTCTCCTGTCGGAGGTCTCGACGCCCCCTTGAACGTCATCCCCCGCGCGCGGCAAGTGAACGAAGCCATGCCCGACCATTTCGTGTCTCTGATTTCAGACGCTCTCCTCAAGAAAAAGAAAAGCGTGAAAGGGTCCACCATCCTCTGCCTCGGCGTGACCTATAAAGGCAATGTCAGCGACCAGCGCGATTCCCCAGCGGAGAAAGTGATCGGGTCTCTCATCAGTCAGGGCGCCAATGTTTATGCCTATGACCCCTTCGCTCCCGGAGTATTCAACGCCAAGCGCGCCAAAAGTTTAATGGAGCATTTGAAGTCTGCAGACGCCATCGTGATCCTGACCGACCACGACGAATTCAAGAACGCGGACTGGGCCAAACTCAGCAAACAATTCAAATCCGGCGCGGTTTTTGCCGACGGCCGCCGCATCCTTTCCCCTGAAACGGCCAAAAAGCTAAAAATAAATTATATCGCGGTGGGTTATGGATCATAAAATCAAGACGATCAAGCTCCTCGAAAAACGGGTCCTCGTGAGCGGAGGTGCTGGAGCCATCGGGTCCAACCTCGTGGAACGGCTCGTCATCAAGCACCGCTGCAAAGTCACTGTCGTGGACGATTTTTCCCAGGGGCACCGTTCCAACCTCGCCAACCTGATCAAGAACAACCAGATCCGCCTCATCACGGGCGACATCAACAAACCCAAAGTTTTGAACGACGCTTTCAAGGGCGGGTTCGACGTGGTTTATCACCTGGCCGCGAGCTTCGCCAATGAACTCTCCGTCGAAAATCCCCTGCACGACCTCGAATGCAACATCCAGGGAACCCTCAACCTCCTTCTCAAATCCGCCAAGGAGAATGTGAAACTTTTCGTTTATGCGTCTTCGTCATCTTTATACGGCCCGAGGGAAGAACAGCTCTTTTCAGAAAACCTTTATCCCAATCCGTCCACGCCCTATGCCGTGAGCAAACTCACCGGCGAATTTTATTGCAACAGCATGGGCCACCTTTACGGAATGAACCACATCTCTCTCCGCTTCTCCAACACTTATGGCCCCAAGGATTTCCCGGGCCGATACAGAAATGTGATCCCCAATTTTATGCGGAAAGCCCTCCTGGGTGAACCTCTCCCCATCACAGGCACCGGCAACGAAACCCGGGATTACACCTATATCGACGATACCATCAGCGGGATTCTGCAGGCCTCGGAAAATTCAAAAGCGTATAACAAAATTTTTAACCTCGGCACGGGAAAAGCCACCAAAACCCTCGAAATCGCCAAAGAAATTCTGCGCGTCACAGGGAGCAAATCCAAAATCAAATTCATGAAGCCCAGATATTTCGACCATGTGAAAAACCGCCAGATGGACGTTTCGAAAGCGCGCATCAGCTTTGATTATGACCCCAAGACGAGCGTGCGCGAAGGCATCGAAAAAACATATGCCTGGTTCCGCGAACACCAGCAGGAAGCTCTTGGTTCCAAGTAAGGGCGATTCATGAATCGCCCCTACAGATAAATGAAAAAACGCGTCGGCCTCATCCACCACAATCTTCACTCCCACAGAGGCGGCGGCGACTTGACCGCGGCCTGGATCCTCGAAGCCCTCAAAGACGATTACGACCTCACCTATATCACCTGGGGCCAGAACATTGATCTTGCCGAACTTGACGATTTTTACGGCACTCATCTTGCCAAAAGCGGGATGAAGGTCAAATATATCCCGTCCCTCAAACTCCTGGGCTTCGAAAACCGTCCTTTCCGCCTCATCATCGCTCTTATGGAGCGGTATATGAAAGCGCACAAAGACGAATATGACATCCCCTTCTCCACTTATAACGAACTCGATTTCGGAAAAAAAGGCATTCAGTTCGTTCAGGGGCCGTCCAGGAGCGACAAAGGCGCGTCATTTTATAATCCCGATTTCAAGCCTTCGGCCTTGCGCACGGTTTATCACAAGTTCTGTTATTGGCTTTCCGGGTTCGAGTTCAAAAACATCACCCGCAACCTGACGCTGGTGAATTCCGAGTGGGGCACCAAGGTTTATAAAGACACCTTTGGAGATTTCCCCACCACCGTGACTTATCTGCCTGTGGTCTTAAAGGTGAAAAATATTCCCTGGGAACAAAGGAACGATGATTTCCTCTGCGTGGGCGACATTTTGCCGGTCAAACGCACCATCGAGAGCATCGAGGTGATCAAACAGTTGCGCGCAAAGGGCCACAAGGTGCGGCTCCGCATCGTGGGAGACGGCAACAACGAATATGCCGAGAGGACCAAAGCGGAAGCCAGAAAATATCCGGAATTCGTGATTTTAGACGGAAGGCTGAACAGAGAAAAGATTTCGGACCTGATTTCCAAGTCCAAATACGGCCTGCACATGAGGGATTATGAAGGTTTCGGCATCGCCATTGCTGAACTGGCTTATGCCGGATGCCTGATCTTCGCCCCGGGCCAAGGCGGCGGGCAAGTGGAAGTCCTGAACAAAAACCCGCACCTGCTTTATAACGGCATCCCTGACGCTGTCTCCAAGATCGACAAAATCCTGACCGATGCCGCCTTTCGAGAAAAAGTCCGCCAAGAAATGACCGACTACGCCCAACGCTTCTCCGCCGAAAGCTTCGTTCAGAGGATTCAGGAAGCGGCCAAGCAATTCACCGCCGAAATTAAGTAAAACCATTCTTTAAACGACGTAGCGGAAGGGGAGGCTCGCCCGAAGTCAGCGAGGGGAAACCACGGGAGGGTTTCCCAAAGTAAGAAACCGGCGTTTAAAGAATGGTTTTACTTAATTTCGGCGGTACTAACTGTAAAACTTACGGATGGATTTTACGACCAGCTCGAGCTGTTTCTGCGTGAGATACTGGTGGATGGGGAGAGAGAGGATCATTTTGGACTGTTTTTCCACTTCGGGAAAATCTCCCAGTTTATAGCCGAGGTTTTCGGCGCATTTCTGCAGATGGATGGGAATGGGATAATGAATTTTCGTCTCGATGCCGTTCTTGAGCAAATATTCCGCAAGTTCGTCCCGCCGGTCCGCCTGGATCACGAACAAATGGTAAGCCTGCCTTTCATAGGTTTCTTCGCAGGGACAAATCACGACATCGGATAAATTTTTGGCATAAAAAGCGGCGTTCTTCCTGCGCTGAGAAATCCACGAATTCACTTTGGGAAGTTTCGCGTTTACGAAAGCGGCTTGCAGGCTGTCCAGGCGGCTGTTATATCCCCAAACATCGGAATGGATGCGGTCCTTGAGGCCGATGTTCCGGAGCTGTTTGATGAGAGAAGCGATTTTCTCATCGTTGGTGGTGAGGATCCCGCCGTCTCCGCAGGCGTTCAGCGTCTTGAGCGGGTGCAGACTGAAAGCGTTGGCGTGCCCGAAAGATCCGGCCCTTTTCCCTTTATATTCCGTCCCGATGGCTTGAGCGGCGTCTTCGATGACGGCGAGCTTATGCTTGCGCGCGATCTCAAGGATGGGGTCCATGTCTGCGGCTTTCCCCGTGAGGTGGACCGGGATGACGGCTTTCGTGCGGGAAGTGATTTTGGCGCGGACTTGGTCAGGGTCAATGTTCATATCGGATCTAACATCGGCAAAGACGGGAACGGCTCCGAGAGCGACAGTGGCGGTGGCTGTGGCCAAAAAGGAGTTGGGAGAAGTGATCACTTCGTCGCCCGCTCCAACGCCGCAGGCTTTCAAGGCAAAGAAAAGCGCGTCCGTTCCGGAATTGAGCGCCACGGCATATTTTGTGCCGCAATATTTGGCGAAGCGCTCTTCCAGTTTCCCCACTTCGCTTCCGAGGACGAAGTCGCAGTTTTTCATGGACTTGTCCACGGCTGAAAGGATTTCCCGCCGGAGGAGCCGGTGCTGTTCTTTCAGGTTGACGTAGGGAACCTTCACCATTTTTGTCTTATGCGTTTAGAAGGACTTTTTGGTCTTCCATGAGCGTCTTCATCTTCTTGACATTATAGAAGTTGGGGTTGCTCCAATCCAGGAGGCCTTTTTCTGAGGCTTTCTTGATGTCGAGGACCGCGTCTTTGATGGTGTGGTTGGGTTTCAGTCCCAATTCTTTCTCGATCTTGGCGGAAGAAATGTGATAAGACCTGTTGTCGTTGCTGGGAGTGGTCTCAATGGTCACATGAGACCCGATGATCTCTTTCACCATCTCCGCAATCTGGGAAACAGTGAAGTTTTCATAGCCCGCGTTGAATGTTTTCCCGGCGATCTTCTCAGACGGAATTTCAAGGAGCTTGCAATAATAATCCGTGATGTCTTCGATGTGGATGTTGGGGCGCTTCTGTCCCCCGCCGAAAACCGTGATCTTGCCCTTGGTGAGAGCATGCATGGTGAGGATGTTCACAGTCAAGTCCAGGCGCATCTTGGGAGAATATCCCATCACAGTGGCCGGGCGGATGTTGACGGCTGTGAAATTGCCGTCGTTGGATTTGGTCACGAAAGGTTCCGTGTCCGCTTTGGTTTTGGAATAAACCGTCAAGGGGTCCAGAGGCAGGTCTTCGGTCACATTGGGAATGTCCTTGATGCCATAGACACTGCTGGTGGACGCGTTGATGAAGCGTTTCACGCCGGCGGCTTTCGAAGCGTTGATCAAATTCAAAGAGGCTTCATAGTTCACTTCAACCGTGAGCTGAGGGTTCAAGTCCGACGACGGATCATTGGAGATGGAAGCCAGATGGATGACGGCGTCCACGCCCTGAAGAGATTTTTTGACCAGTTCTTTGTCGCGGATGTCTCCCTGAACAATTTTCAGGTTCGGATTGGATTTCACGGATTGAAGCCCGATGTCCGTGAAAAAGAGAGTGTCGACGACAACGACCTTATACCCCTGGGTCAAAAGTTTGGGGACGAGGATGGACCCGACATATCCGGCGCCGCCGGTGATTAGAACAGTTTTCATTTCTGATAAAACTCCTTGATTTTTTTGATCGTAAAATCAATCTGCTTGCGGCTCAGGTGCTGGTGAGCGGGCAAAGTGATGATTTTCTTGGCTTGAGCTTCCGCCACAGGAAAATCTCCGAGTTTATAGCCCAGAGATTTGCAGCAGTTTTGAAGGTGGAGAGGGATCGGATAATGAACCTTGGCTTCAATCCCTGCGTCGTTCAAGTGTTTCAGAAGCGCGTCGCGCTGTTCCACCTGGAGGATATAAAGGTGATACACATATTTCACGCCGGGGCGTCTGGGCGGAACCTTGATTTGAGGAATCGCGCCGAGGGCCTTGTCATAAATCGCGGCATGCTCAATCTTTTTGCGCGTGATCATGGGAAGCTGTTTGATGATGTGGAGCCCCACCGCCGCCTGCACGGTGTCCAGACGGGAATTGTATCCGAAACACTCATATTCATCTCTGTTTTTCATGCCGTGATTTCGGAGGAGAATGAGCTTGCGGAACATCGCTTCGGAATTGGTGGTGATGATGCCCGCGTCCGACCAGACATTGATGTTTTTGAGAGGGTGAAGAGAAAACCCTCCGGCCGCGCCGAAGGAGCCGGCAATTTTTCCGTCAATCGCAGAAGAAATGCCCTGACAGGCGTCTTCAACGACCTCGAGGTTATATTTTTTCGCAAGCGCCATGATCCGCGGCATGTCCGCGGGGTGCCCGGCATAATGCACAGGCATGATGGCTTTGGTCCGAGAGGTGATCTTCTTTTCAATCTGGTCCACATCGATCACATATTCGTCGTTGCAGTCCACGAACACGATCTTGGCTCCGGTCGCGGCAATGGCGCCTGCGGTGGCGATGAAAGTGTTGGGCATGGTGATGACTTCGTCGCCCGCGCCGATGCCGAGCGCTTTCAAGCTCAGGAAAAGCGCGTCGGTCCCCGAGTTCACGCCGACAGCATATTTCGTGCCGATGGCGGCGGCGAACTTTTTCTCAAACTCGCCCACTTCTTTGCCGAGGGTAAAATCTCCCCGCATGACGACTTTGCGGACGTCTTTCCAGATGTGGTCAGGGTTTCCGAACTGCTCTTTTAGGTATGAAAAAGGGACTTTCATTGTTACGCGACTTTGTTGATCAGGTTCCTGTCGATGATCGCGTCCACGATGCAGTGGGCGATGGTGAGGTGCGCGATCTCAACGAAACCATAAGCTCCGGTGGGCGCGGGGACATAGAAATTGATGTCGCCGAGGGAACGGAGAGGATTGTCTTCTTTGAACCCGGACATCGTGATCACCTGGAGGCCCATTTTCTTGGCCATTTTCACGCCGTTTAAAATGTTGTCGGATTTGCCTGAGCTGGAGATGGCGATCACAACATCGCCGGGATCAGCGAACATTTCGATGGGTTTCTCGAACACGAAAGGATAACCATAATCGTTGCCGATGCAGGTGAGGAGGCTGGTGTCATTGAAAGCGATGGCTCTCATGCCGCCGTTCTTCCAATAATCCACGGACTGGTGAGAGGCGATGGCCGCGCTCCCGCCGTTTCCGATGAAAATGATTTTCTTTCTCTTGTTGGCCTGCTCGGAGACGATCTTGATCGCGTCTTCCATGCCGGCTTCGAGGGATTCTTTCAAGCCCTTGGCCTTGGTGACTTCCATCTTGAGCAGAAGATCGCCCAACCCTTTCAAATATCCTAAAGTTCCTTCTTTTGTGATCATGTTTTGTCTCCTTATTTTAATAAAGCCGTGATAAATTTTAAGAGGGGCACAGGTTCAACCGCCGTGCGGTTTCCGACGATCCTCACCGCCAGGGCTCCGACGGAGTTCCCGATGAAGCCGATCAGGTCGCTCGGCACACCGGCCGCGGCGCAGGGGGCCGTGACAGCCAGGAAGGCGTCGCCCGCTCCCACGCGGTCCACGATTTCCTTCGAGAAAATGGGGATCTGAGAAAACCCGTCTTTCTTGGAATATGTGAGAGAACCCAAATGTCCGCGGGTCACTGTCACATATTTGCACTTCATGCTCTTGGCCGTTTTCAAAATCAGGTCTTCCAGGTTCCCGAACTTGTCCTGGTGGGCCAGCCTCATTTCGGGCTCATCGATGCAGACATAATCCGCGCGGGGATATTTGTGGATGGTGTTGTATCCGGTGTTGGCGCTGTTGGTCTGGGTGTTGACCGCCAGGAACTTGGATTTTTTGCAGATCAGATCAATCAAATTCTTGGAGAGGAACCCGTGGCCATAATCCGTCACGATCACCATGTCGTATTGGCCGATGACTTTGGACAAATAATCATGAACCTGCTTCTCATTTTTGCCGGAAAGAGGGCGGTCGTCGATGAAAACGACTTCGAACATCTTGACCAGGAACGGGTCCCAGACGAAGCGGCGCTTCACCACCGTGGGGGCGTCATCCCTGAAGAAAAGTTTGGGTTTCACATGGGGCTTCAAATGATCCAGAATAAATTCTTCCCGGGAATTTTCTTTGCCGAGAACGCTCACCACCTGGACATTGCCGCAGAACCCCGCCGTGTGGTTGGCGCAGGCCAAAATGCCGCCCGCGAATGCTTCGGCGCGCAGAAATTTGGAGGCGACGATGGATTCCTTGGGAGATTTCCCCATCGGACTGCAATAATGATATTCGTCGATGATGGTGTCCCCGATCACAAGGACTTTCAGGCTGTTGAGTTTCTTGAGCGTGTCCACAACGGTCTGAACGGAATATTTTTTGCGGAACTTTTCCAAAAATTCCTGCGCCTGGTCGGGATAAATCATGTAATGGCGGTTGATGATTTCGGTGGAGCTGAAGGTCACCTCGTGCGTGAAATGGATTCGGCCTCCGACGGAACGGACGGCTTCCTGCTCGTCCTTGATCTTGCCCGTGATGTCGTCCTGCGGGTTTTCATAATCCGCGCCCTTGGCATACACATCAGGCTTAATTTTTTTTATCAGGTCCACGGCGATGGGGCCTTCGTTCAGGGCGACATAATCGACGCAGCCCAAAGACGCAATGGACTCCGCGCGCAGGCGCTGGTTATAAACCGGACGCCCCGGGCCTTTGTTCACGAACTGGTCTTTGGTGAGGGTGACCACGAGGACGTCTCCCTGTTTTTTCGCCGCTTCAAAATGAAGGATGTGGCCCGGGTGCAGGAGGTCGAACACCCCGTGGCAGAGCACGACTTTTTTGCCGCGCTTCTTGAGATCATGCGTGATCCCTGCAAGCGTGTCCAGGCTCATGATCTTGAGCTCGCTTTTAAATTTTGATGAAGGCATGTTATTTTCGATGGTTTTCATTTTATTTAGCCGAGGGAGCAAGATATTTAAACCAGTCTTTGGTGGCTTCCGCAATGGAATCTTTCGTCCACACGGGAGCTTCCCGCCAATAGTCTATGTTTTCGATGAGGATTTTCACGCCTTCCTCAATTTTGATTTTGGGTTTCCAGCCGAGAACGCGGGAAATTTTGGAGATGTCCGCAAATGTGCAGTCCGGTTCTCCGGGCCGTTTGGGAACATAAGTCACGGGTCCCCCCAGGAGTTCCACAATTCTGTTGACGCTGGTGGGTTTGCCGGACCCGATGTTGAAGATCTCGCCCGAAACATTGGATTGAACCGCCGTCACAACCGCGTCCACGATGTCGGTCACGAAAGTGAAGTCGCGCGTTTGAGTTCCGTCGCCCACAACGGTGAAAGGCTGATTTTTCAGCTTCTGCGCCAGGAAAACTCCGAACACAGCGCCATAAGTTCCTGAAGTTCTTGAGCGGGGACCATAGACATTAAAAAATCGGGTGGAAACGACGGGCAATTTATAAACCTGGCCCCAATGCATGACCATCTGTTCCCCCAAATTTTTCGTGAGGGCATAAGGATATTGCGGGCGGATTTCAGCGGTCTCCAAAGTGGGATAAGCGTCCGGAATGCCGTAACACGAGGAAGAGGCGGCATATTGGAGTTTCTTGATGCCGTGCTTGCGGGACGCTTCCAAAACGGAGGCTGTGCCGTCCACATTGGACCGATGATAGGCCAGAGGGTTCTGAATGGACGGGACGATGTCCGCCAGGGCCGCAATATGAAAAACCCAGTCGATGCCCTTGAAATGAGGTTCAATCGCCGCGAAATCTGCGATGTCAGCTTCCACAAGTTTCAGTTTATTGTTATTTTTGAGATGCGCGAGGTTGGCGGGGCGGCCTGTTGAAAAGTTGTCCAAAACGGTGACGGAATGGCCGTCTTTGATCAGGCGGTCGACGAGGTGGCTCCCAATAAACCCGGCTCCGCCGGTGACGAGAGTATTCATGTAAGCTGGAGATTTTACAAAAAATGCGGGAGTTATGGAAGACGGTTTGTGGTTTACGCCGATTTGGCGATGAAGGCGATGGCTAAAACCTGCTGGGCCGTCCTGCAACGATGCCGTCAACCGACAAGTCTTCGTCAAGGGCGGGCCAGTGGATGCCGGTTCCCATACCGAGAATTTTATAATTTTCTCTCAGCTTTTTTGATGCATTTCTCAATCGGGGATAAAAATCCAGAGGAACGCGGATCTCGCGACCGTCGGTGAGGTGCAGACACAAAAACATATCTGTAAAAGTCACTTTTCTGGCGATGGGTTCAGGTTCAAGCTTTCTTGCCAAAGTGCTCACTCCAAATCTCCTTTATGAGTTTCTCGTGTTTTTGAACGATCTGTAAGGCATTTCGCAATTCTGACACGCTCATTCCCAAATTTCTGGACAAAGATACAGGTTCGATCCAAAATTTTGCAGATAGGACTGATACTGAACATGAATGTGCGGAGGTTCTCTGTTTTCGTTGGAATAAAAGTAAAGCCTGTATCGTCGCTCTCGGATGACCGTGGGCATGCCTCAATATAACATTTTTTAGATTAGAGTCTCAACAAAACGCAAGTTGTTTAAAAAGCGAATTGAATCGTTGATTACGCCGATTTGGCTATGAAGGCGATGGCGTCAAAGACGCTCTGCATGTCATTCATCCTCAGGATCGGGGTGGAGAGGAGGCCGTTCAGCCACATGAAGCTGAAGGCGTTGCGGCTGATAAAGGACGAGAAGGTTTCGTCGCTCATGGCTTCCTGAATCTCGGACATGGACCCTTGAGGCATCATGAGGAGATTGGCTCCAAAGGGAATCTCGGCCCCCGCTTTGAGTTTCAAGGCGGTGTTTATGGCGTCGGGCAATGTTTTCAGATCCTGAACAGGAGCTGTTTTCATAGGTCCGGCACTATATCCCTCATGAGCTTCAATCCTGCTCGATTCAACATTTGCAGACACTGCAAAAACGACCTGAGCTTTATTTCTGCTGGCCAATGCGGCGTTCGCGTTATGGATGGCAGAATCAATCTCGCTGTTGTCCCTGACTCGGATCACGATGAGAGAATTGCCCTTGAGATTCGCGATGTTTGCGCTGAAATCCCCATATATGAATCCCTCTTCGGCCATTGCGGAGGCGCCGCGGAGGATATCTTCTCTCGAAGGAGTTTGATTTGTTTCCCGTCTGACCTCATTAAAAGCCGTTCTCAATTCGTCTTCAGAAATGTTCGCCGCGATATCACTCACAGGGTTGATCGACGATGTCACGGAATTAGAAGGATTGCCGAGAACAGTCTGAATGGCTTTCCCTGTAGCTTGAGCCGAAGCCGCGCTGGACGCCCCGTTGAGGGCCGCCGCCGCAAAGACCGCGCGCGCAATGTTGAGCGCGATTTCTTCTCGGGCTGAGGGAGATTTGGGCTGATTAACAGGGTTTGCACTCAAAAATCTCGATCTTAAAGACGCATAAGCGCTGGCCGCCCACCGTGCAACTTTTGAGGCGGTATGAGCGGCGATAAAACCAAGGCCAAAAGCGAACACAGAGAAAAAGAGCGCAGGCGCAAATGCCGCCGCATATGGATGAGCATTCATAGGCGCGCTCCATGCGGAATCAACAATTCCCCCAAGCATGAAGAGAACAAACATCCCGCTGATCCCCCGAAGAGCGTCAAAGAAAGTGCGACTCTGGCGCTCACGGGCAAATGGGTTTTGAACTGAAACCACAACCGCCGTCATGTCATCTCGTTTCGAACGCATATGCGTTTGATCCCCGCGTATACTGGCAGTCCTGACCAGCTCTCTCGCCAAGCGTTCGGGTGTGAGCGTGCCTGTCCGAGCAATTTTTTGTATCTCCCGGTCCGTCAGATTGTCGTGAATTCCGTCTGAAGTCAAAATAATCTGCGAACCGTTCTGAACTGTCGTCACAGTGATGATCGGATCAGATTCACTGTAGCCCGACAAATAATTGTCCGTTAAATTTCTATTTCGGAATAGAGATGCTCCGGTATCCAATCTGTGAAGGTCCCGCTCATTCAACGCGCTGGACAACAATGCTTGCGGAGATTTCCGAAGCCTCTTTCGGACTTCCTCCAGAGTCAGCACATGTCCGCGAGGGATCGAATCGGCGCCCAAATTATCAATGGTGAGAGGTTCCAATTTGCCATTCCGGCTCCTGAGATATGCACGGGAATCTCCTGCGCTGGCAACCAGGACTCGCGTTGTCCCGTCTTTGTGCGGAACCACAACAGCCACAACCGCAGTGGTCCCGGTTTCCTTGCGCTTAAAAGTCGTTGACATTGCCTCTTCCGCGGCGGACATGGCCCCTTTCATGATCTTTATTATCTGCGATTCCGATTCGGATCCGTTTAATTTATTCAGAGCGGACTGCACCTTTTCTTTGGCGATCGTGCTGGCTGTATCGGCGAATGAATACTTGCCAAGCCCGTCAAATACGCCCGCGATGGTTATGCCGTTGGACAGCCGTTCCACAAACGAATCATCTTCATTTCTATCCGGACGCGCCTGTGACGGCAACGAACTCTGCCCGAACCCAGCGCCCACATCAGGATTCCCCGCTGAAGGCTGAGGCCGTTTGTAAGGGAGGCGCTCCAACGCCTTGATAATTTTTCCCAGGCGCAAACGCAAGACATCTTCTTCCGGATGCCTATATGAAATATATGAAGTAGGGTTGGTATTTATAAACAGGAGAACTTTCGTGGTTGCGCGATAAGCCTTCTCAAGCGCAGGAATATCCCGAATCCCAAAGCTATTGCGGTCCAGTATCGACATATCTCTTTGCCCGCCCCAATCTGCCGGAGCTATGCGATCCATGGCTGATTCATATTCCTGAGATAATTCATCCTCATATCCATATGCGCGGGTGTTCATGTAATAATGCCTCCAGGTCAGGAGGGAGGCAACAAGGACGGAGGGGAAGGACATTAACGGGTTGGAGAACGCCAGCGCGGCCAGAGCGCTCGTGACGGATGCATGGAGGGAGACCTCATACACCGAGGTGTTAAAAACATAATCTTTCCAATAAACATGGGTCCATAGGTCATCGCCAAAGCGCGCGATCGATCCGATGATTGCGAAATGAAGCCCAAAAAGCCCCAGTCCCGCCGTCAAAAATGCCGCAAGCGCTTGGGCCGTGGCGCTGTCCTGCATGAACGGAATATGCGCGGACAAAACCTGAGCAAGGACCGCCGTGAGCGCCGGGAACAACAGTCCCTCCACAAATCCAGCCCAATTCCTTGTGTAGATATCCGAAAACGGGTTGAGGGAACCGGGGCGGCCCGATGCCGAAGGGGCATCGGCTTTCAACACAAGTTCGCGCTGGATTTCGCGAAGTGCCTTCCCCAAAATTTCGAAATCATTAAAACGGTACAAATGAGAAGAATTTGGTTGACTGCGCCTGAATAAATCCTTGATCTTCCATTCGCTGATTTTATAATCAAGAAGTTTCATGAATTCGCGATGAAATTCTTCCGCACGGTCACGATATTCTCGTTTTAAGTGGGACTTCCAATAATCAAGCAATTTGATGTCGTCGAGCCGCGCAACAAAAGCTTCATCTTCTTTCTCAGAAACGCGGGTGATCACGCGGTTGATTTCTTTCGCCATTGCAGGGTCAATGCCGTCAAACGGGCTCCGGAGATCCGCGCCCGAGTTGGAAAGAACTGTTTTGAGTGCTTCAAGCTGTGAAATGGATATTATACGATCATTTTCCAGCAAAAATTTTATGTGCGCGTGAGTGATATCCCTCACAAGGATGTTTCCGAAATATCGTTTGAGAATATAGAACGCCTCAGAAACTTCCCAAGAGTTAATCTCCCGGGGAATATAAACTGTGCCCGAAAGATCAGAAATCCTGAGAGTTCCGACGGGCTTTGAGAGGGAAAATTCGGACCTTCCGATGTTTCGGAGGTTGTGCAGGGTGTGCCAGAAGCGGTTGGCGAGGTTTCCGTTCTTTCCTTGTTCGCGCGCCTGAATGATTTTGCTGACGATTTTCAGGATTCCGTTGGCCCTGACGAAATGGGATTGGGGTGAAAAACTGAGGGGATCCTTCAGGGATTTGCTCAAAAACGCGCTGATGTGTTCTGCGGCTTTCGTGAAATCGAAGCTTTGGCTGAAATTGGATGACGCAAGTTGAGCGGCCAATTTTGCTTTGGCGTCCCCGTTCAGTTTGACAGGCGTCAACTGATAATGGCCGACCAGGAAATTACAGATACGCTCGGCGGCAAGAGTAAAATCCGACATCCAAATCGCCTCCACGATCGCGTTGATTTCTTTCATCTCGTCCAAAGGCGCGTGATAGAGCCGGACCCATGCGCGGCCGATCCATGTCTTGGGATTATATTTGAGGAATATCCTGAGAGAGGCGAGAGCTCCATGCTCTGAAGTGTTTGAAGGATTGATGCTCAACAGCGGACGCGTTGGCTCACTTTTCAGGCGGCGTCTATTCTCGTCTCTCGCCATTTTAGATAACGATCGTCTAAATAGGGTGCGCCGTGAAACATTTAACTCCTTTGCCATCGCCGTGACATCGAACTTTCCACTATGCTTCTTCAAATAATCTTTTATCACATCGTCAATATTTTTCGAGACTAATATGCGGCTGGGCTCTTCTCGCATACGGCGCTCGTTTTCAGCTTGAACCATATCTTTATGCAGATAGTAATCCGCAGTGCGCTTTGGAATGCCCAATTCCTGCGCCAAATGACTGACTTTCAAAACACCGTTATAGTCCCTTAAAAAGAATTTTATCGCGTCTTCAACATTTAAAGCGATCAATTTCTTTTCGGGTTCCGAGACTTTGCGGCGCTCGTTCTCGTTCCGGACAAGTTCAGCGATATCGTATCGAATGACATAGTTCACGATAGTTCTGACGGAAACCTTGAGCGATTTGGACATTTCTCTGTTTATGCGCAGAAGTCCCCCCGGATGTTTCCTCAAAAATTCTTTAACCGCTTCCAGAGGATTCTCGTGAATTAACTTCCGCCCCGGCTCATTTTCCGCCCGCAATCGATTGATTTCTTTTACTTTGGAGCTAACCCCATGATTCGAAAGCGTTCCGGGGGAAACATTCAATGCGCGAGCCATCTTCAGCTTATTTAATATGCCTTCATAATTTTTCAGATACTGATCGATCCTGCTCGCGATAACTCTTGATTGACGTCCTCTGGAACCGTTGGCAACAGCTTCTGCCGCTCCGCTCGTCAGTGAAGCTTCAGGGTTCCTGAAATTGTGGATTCCGTGTTTCCAGAAGAGAAAACCTGCCGCAGGGCCGAAGAGGATGTGCAGAGACACTTTGACCCAGACACTGTTTGAAGCCAAATCAGGGAAAATTCCCTTCGCAATCATGACCAGGCAAGAGGTGACGAGCCCGATCATCATATAGTCAAACACGCCGTCCACCATTTTATCCAAAGCGAAATAACGAGTCCTCATATATTCTTCCGCGTCCGGATGATTCTCGAGAAATTTCATCAGTCTGGCATTATGATTCTTGTCAGCTTGATCTTTCAGTTTATACACCAAATCGTAACCATACTGCATTCCCATCCAGAAAATTTCAGGGGCTTCCCACCACCATGCCACCAGATGTTTGGCCGTCTTTTCCCGGAGAGCTTCGCCCTGGACGCCGGACCTCATCCAAGAGACAAGAATGTAAGCCGTGACCGCATAAACAAGTCCCGTCGCCGCCGCAAAAAGAAGCGTGAACCCGAACATCCCATAAGCATAAACCCCGAACAGCGCGCTCCCGACCGCAAGGTTGCGCCACGCATGTTCCAATGTGCCCAGGGAGGTGAGGGAACCCGAGTTCTTTGCCGCCTGGGCATTCTTCACCGCCTTCCAGATCGGCTCATCCTTTGCCAATTCGTCTTCAGACATATCCTTCAGAGGCTTGCTCACCAATGGGTTCGAACGCCTCCACCCTTCTGGATCGGCCTGTCCATTCCGATCCGTCCCGTCCCAGGCATATTCCCCATCGAATTGACCTGTATATCGCCAGATCGCATTTGTCGCCTCATTCATTTCATGGTCGCTCAGATTTCCTTTCATTCTGAGTAAAACCAATGTGCCGGCCACAGCCGTTGTCTGTTTGCTCCTCAAGAATTTCTTTTGAGCGCCCATGTCATTCCAGTTTTCAGCGTCCCTGAGCAGTTCATCCCAGCTCATGGCAAAACTGTTGAAGATATTCGTTTGCTCATCTAAAGCGGACACTTGGGAATCCTCAAACTGCTTTCCTGAAAGCCTGAGAAACTCCGACCGTTTTTCCGGCAGGACATCGCTCAGGTTCAGCTTCACGCTCCCGGGTTTATCATGCTTTGAAAAATATCTCTTCACATTCGCACGCGATGAGTCCAGCATCGTCTCCTGCGCCGGAGTTATCTTTCCGCCCACAAAAGCGTTCATGGGATTCCCGGCCCTGGCGGACTGCCCCTGAAAATATCCAATATCGTGGACTTGCCGGGCATAATAATCGATTTCATCATCAGAAAGTTGGGATTCGATGTTGCGGATAAAATCTACAACACGGGCATAGAAAGAAATCCACGAAGTTTTATTCCAAGTCTGAGATGTGCGGCTGGCCTCAACAATTTTTGCGACTGTCTCTCTATAGAATCTGTCGTATTCATTTTCAAACTCCGCCAGGATGCGGAAGCCCAGATTCTTATTGGTGATGAAGAGGACAGGTTTCCCGTCATTAATGCGCTGCTGAAGCACAGCGATCTCACTTGCCATTTTCTGCAGATCCTCAAATTCGATGCGATAATCCGCATAGACTTGAGTGTCATCGTGAGGATAATTATCTATCTGATATGCCGTCAATCTTCCCAATTTCTCAAGGATGCGACTCAGTTGATTCTGATCTCTTAGAGCCCTTGCCAAGGCAGATTCTTCGGTCCTTAAAAAGCCCGCAGGAGACTCATTCATGGAGATCCGAACAAGATAAAGAACTGCGAGTGTATCATCACCAAATTCATGGAGCGGACGGCCTGTTTGCAGATCATAAAGCGCGCCGTCAACCGCCCTGATCGCGGATGACAGACTGTCGGGGTCCTTGATCATAGACAAGAAAATGTTCTGGACAGAACTGTTCGGATGAGCTTTGATAAATTCATCGCTTAATTTAGATTCCATCCTGTAACGCGCCTTGGCGGCCGAATCTTGAGCATATTCCTCTATCAAAGCGGCCCGAATGCCCTTGAGGATGCCCACAATTCGGACAATACCCTCGGGAGTCTTCGCCGCATTGTTTAATTCATCATAGACAGAAACCGCTCCGCTCGGCTGGGAGCCCGAAGCGTCATCATTTGCGGGATATAATTTCGCAAATTCTTTTGTAATTTCGATAATTTCTTCCACAGTATCGGCGGCTTTGGCTTTCTTGTGCAAACGAACTGCATCGTTAAATTTCGGCTGAAATTTAAAGGCTACGTACGCGGCCAGAGCCTGATCTTCCAAAGCGACAATGCAGACGTGCATTGCACGTATATCTTTCGCCAATTGAATAGTTTCCGCTCTCAGAGAATCTAATTCTGAACCGTCCTGAACGCTGCGCTCTCGTTCAATAATGTTATTGATTCTTGTAACAAAAGCTTCGCGCGATTTTGTTAAAGAATATCGATATTGTTGATCATACTCATTGATCTCCTTCAGTAGGCTTCGAGTGGTCCAAACTATAAATCCATGGATATTTTGCGGGGTGTCCGTCGTCAGCTTAAGTTTGTGAGTGATGTTGTGCCAGGAGTGGGAAGCGACATTGACGACGGTTTCGAAGAGGGAGGCGGCCCCGAATCTCGCTCCGCGCGCGTGCGCACGGTTCATTCTCTCGACATAGTCCGAGGAGTATTCAAAGCGACGGACTAAATCTGTGGTGGGCAAGATATTCAAATGATCTCTCGCAAATTCGGCCAATATTTGAATAGCGTCAATTTCCTTGCCTTCTCTCATCGCCCGGGCGGCGTCGGCATAAACCTCTCTCTCGGTGAACGGGGCAATGAACGCGCTCACGAACCACCTGGGGAGATACGAGAATCTGTTGTATGTGGCTTGGGTGGTGAGGGAGCCGGATGTATTCCCGAGCCCTTTGATATAGGCTTCTACTAATTGAATTTCGCTAAGTTTTAGACTCACCCCGAGCTCGGGAAAGCCAGAATTTCTGAGAAATTTTGATAAAAACTTAGCAGGAGCTTCCTTATCATTGAATCGCCACAATCGCCACCCATCCTTAAAATCTTCTTCATCCAATTTAATATCAACAAAAGCCTCTCGTCCAATTTTGCCCAGAGCAAGTTTTAAAATAACATGTTGTTCGCCTGCCCTGTAATCAGAAACTGACACTGACACACCTTCTTCGTAACTATTTTGATTTATTTCCCATTTTTTAGAAGTGACGAACTCAATCGCCTCAATCAACGGAACAGACCGAACATATTGAGCGAGGAAAGAGTTTGCCCGTTCCCCCGAAGCTATAAGATCAGTCTTGCTTATGGGATGAATCCCAAAATTTTCGCCTTTCAATCTAGCATCACCCAAATACATAATGCGGGAATTGGGGATTCCTCGCGCTTTGAGCTTATTTACAGCATCTTCCCCTTTGCTTATGAGATAGAAGCCAATTTTTTCTCCATACATCAGCCCCTGGCTGTCGGATACGACTCTTAACTCTCCGCTTGCCTCGAGCGCACGCTTGAGAGCGGGGTCCTGATCATCAACGATAATCCCAATTTTTTTCTTTGGAGACTGTGAGGTTTGAAAAACTCCTGACACGGCAACTGCTCCGGCGGACAAAACCAATCCTGCCAAAATCTCGCCCCAATTCCCTGAAACAGCGGGCATCGCAGTCATCCCGATGGTGGCCGCGTGAGACAGGGTGGGGAGGAGAAGGGCAAGCAACATGACAGATGCGACCGTTGCGATTCTGCCTCGTCCAGCTCGGCGCTCACCCGCGAGAGATGCTTCCAAGGCATTACCGTCTGCAAATTTAACCGACGCGGGAACACGAAGATTCTCCGGATGTCGGGTGAAATGAGAATTTCTATCCTCGGGACTAGACGGCGTGTATCCGACGGCGGCGGGCGCATTGACTCCGGCCAACTGGGCGAGCTTGGTTTTAAAATTATTAATGTAATTTGAATAACTACCTTCATATTCAGGAGATAGATTCACGCCAATTTCGGAAAAAATATGCGCGCTAATCGCAACGGCCGTTTCGGGCGTTATGCCCTGGCCGAGTTCGTTCCGCCAGAATCCAGGGGTGCGATAGTCCGAGAGAATATTTGCCGGGGTCAGGGGTCTGACTTTGTCACTATAATCCTGACTATTGAGATATTTAAGCATGAACTGGGCGGTTTGCTTATATGCAGAATTCGAGTATGATCCATCTTTGGCAGTTGCGAATTCATCTTGATTATTGGCTCCCTGAGTTCGAGCGTCCAAAGCGGCTTTGCGTGCTTTATACGCAGCCCGAGTTATCGAGGAAGTCCCCCCGCGATTGACGGAACCTGAATGTCCACGCTGAAAAAAATGCCCGATTACGCTCGGAACGAATTCAGAAAAATTAATCGCCGCGGCGGGGAGGAAGCCGCCAGACTTTTGGGCGATGCGATTATACAGGCGGTGCGCCGCGACAATGCTGAACGCCGCGTAGATGACTGTTGATAAAACTGATGCTCCGGAGGACAAGCCGTATAAATAGGGGCTGTGGATGAGGAGGAACATCGCTGAAAGCCAAATTTTTGTAATATTGCCTGCTTCGCCAAGTTCCCATGTTCCAGTCGCCTTATTCCAACGATAGACTTGGGTGTGCATAAACCCGGCAATGACGCTCAGAATGATTCCCGTCCCCCAAATGTAGAGGCTGGAATATTGTTCAAGGCCCAGGGATTTTCCAAAATAGTTCAGCACGGCCCAGCCGGCAAAGGTCAGCAAGTGAGTCAAAATCCACGCAGTAGATTCAATCCGAGGCGCAGCCTTGATGATGATGGCATCTTGAAGATCTTTCTTATTATTGGGATCAACGAGCCCGAGACCGAGGAGGTTAACGCCAAGAGACCGGAGCCAGGGGAACTTGGCGGTCTTGGCGAGCCAATTCTTGATCAAATCGACAACGCCCGGGATCGCGGCGGCGGGGGTGGCACCAAAATTGAATACTTCCAAGAGGAGCCTATCAAATGCCCTGCCCCATAGCCCAACGGTTTCTGCTGGAATGCCATTTTGCATCAATTCATTCTCTGCCCTGCCTAATTGTGCACGGGCAGCATCAACTTCAAAATCAGCCGAAACATCGCCCTGAATCAATTTATCCATGGCTCTGACGACTTCTTCCATCGCTCGAAGATAATTATCAAATGACACTCTCTGAGTGGAGCTTAGGCGATCAACATCAACAGTTAAATTCAAACTTCTTAACCGCTTAAGCGCAAGAGAACCGCCTCCGTCAAGATTTTCAAGATCTCCCTCTGACAGATCTCCCCCTTCAGGAACGCTGAAGTTGATTCGATTAGGCTGAGAAGGACGTGACGGCTCAATCTCTCTAAGATAACTGTTAGCTGTGTGGCGTGCAAAAAGCACCGCAGCAGCGCCGACTAAAATTATGACCCCAAATATTAAAACTAAAATGCCGTTTTCAGTCAGAATGAAATCTTTGGTTGCATTAAGCGCGCTTCCATCGTAAGCCAAGGCAGATCCGCTTGCAAAGCTCCAAAGAATAATAGTCAATGCGGAGACTCCCACCGACCGTCTGACTGAAGTTCCCCTAAAAAAGGAGGCGGCAGAGCGGCCAAGCGAAATGACCCAAGTTTGAGAATTGGAACCTGACAAATTGTACGCGTCAACCGCCTTCTTAATCTCAGCCAATTTGACGTCCTCATAAAAATGAACGGCGTTTGGCTGGATCTCACCGCTGATCAAAACAGGAACACGGGCTGACTGGGAAAATTGCCCAGCGGCACGGCGAAGCGACGGGGACCGGCGTTCCAACAACTGGCGCTGGGTGACAGATTCTCCGATGTCCAGAGGCCCATCAAGGACTATGGAATGGGACTCAGGCAACCCCAACCATTCTTTGACAAGAGATAAGACTTCGTCTCTATTGACTTCAGACACCCTTTTGGCGAGCAACTCATCCAATTGGGCCTGGCGGATCCGAAAGCGCGCTTCGGAAAGAAGCCGGCCGAATTTTTCTGAGCCCGCCGTCGGGTCAACGCTGCGTGTAATTCTCGCGAAGTATTGAATATGCTCAACGGCATGAATCAAATAAAAATCTTTAAATTGGGGGGCAGCGCCCTCCCTTGCTCTTTGTCGTTTAGAATTAGACATGGCGGCCTCGCCCATGCCGAGAACAATCATCCTCTGCAAGGGCGTTATCTCTCTGGGAAGGGCGTCGCTAAGAGTTGTGCCAGCCAACCCCAAAAATGTTTCAAACTCATTTCTAATTTTAGTTTCCAAAAATCCCATATAAATGCGGCTGGCGGCGGTTTGTTGCTCTCTCATCCATTCTAGAGCGGGTTCGCCGGCCCTCTCATCATTCGCGGTAATTACCACTATTCCCGAATGTTCTAGCGAGCTAACCATCAAACTGACATCATATCCGCCCTGAAGGCGAGAGAACCGGAGCTCCTCCAGCGCAAGATCCAAATCGTTGTTAATGTCGGCATTGCTTCTAATGATAACGCTCTTGTCGTCCACTTTAACCGATACTTGCGCATACAAACCTGATCGGTTTTCCCGTTCTTTGCGCACTGCTGAAAACACCGCTTCTTTTTGCTGTTGCCAATTGGAGCCGGATTCGGCGGGATTTGTCGCAGAAGGAATCGCCGCGGCGGGGCGGTTGCCATCGGAGGTGGTAAGTTTATAAGGGCTCCGGATGTTGTGAACAAGATGCCTGATAGCGGGGAAGCCAAATATAAATGCGCCTGAAACTCCAATGATGTTGTCCACTGGCAGATTCCCCAGGTATAAAAACGGCAAAAATATTGCTGTGAATAACAAACCAACGAAATGAAGGACGTAGATATCGGATAACGCATGTTTTCGAACCATCCAGCTTCTCAAAAGTTCAGCGTCTTCTGCGGAAATTTCTTTATAAAATTGGCCACGATAACCAGTATAAGAGCGAAGTCCATACTTTTTGATTAGGTTTGGAAGATTGTTAGGTTCATTTTTAAGTTCTTCATTTGTGTAATGGGACATAAGAAACTTATACGTCCACTCATCTGCAAGCCTTTCATTAAAATAGTAGGCCATATGAATCGCCATGGTCACAAACGTTTCCAGCCACCAGGACACGCCATACACGGAAACGTAGTCATCGCTAAACCTGTTCGCCCTGCTCATGCCGCTGCCTGCCAACCCCGCAAGCGCCAAAATTCCCCAATACAAGCTGACTCCGGAGAAGAGTATCAAAGGAACTTGGAATAATACGGGCATAGCCGTGAGATAATTCATGACAGGAACGCCCAGATAGCCAGATATAACCGCCGCCACCGTCGCCAGCGCAAATGCCGGTAAAATCACCCATTTTGTGATTATTGTTGTTGCTAGAGAGGTGAGGGAGGTTTTTTGTGGCGCGGCGGCGGGGGCGCCATTGCGGGGAGCAGATTCCAATTGGATTTCAATAATTCGTGCTTGAGCAGTTAAGCGTGAGATTTCTGCTTGCTTTTTTGAGAGCTCATCCCCCTCCAGATGAATCAAAGATGCTTGTGCAATAACGATCTGTTGATTAATATAGGCAAGTTGGGCTTCAAGCGCACCACGAGAAATTTGAGCAACATCGCGAGCGGGTTCGGGAACCGGATTTCTATTGCGTTGATTTCCTTGAAAATCCTGATCTGAACCCGCATGAGTTTGATTTGAAGGGTTTGTTCCGTGGATTCTTTGGATTCCGGACATTAAGACGACAACCGGGCGATATTTGGCGAGAGCGGGATAAAACACCAGCAATCCTGTGAGCATGGCGGCAAGGACAGGGGCAATTTGAACCGCCGTCCAGTGCTGGGCGGCGGCTCTCAGAATTTGGGGACCAAAAGCGGCGGAGAGACCTGAGATTGCGCCAAGGAAAACGGCGGCGCCGATGGCTTGCCCGAAGGTGACATTCGCGATGCCCGAACCGTCTTCAGTGAGAGACAAAGTTGATTCAACAATCCCTTGAGGGCCGGAGGTTTCAATCGCGGTGTTCCCGCCTTTGGCGATTTTCCAATGGACCGCAAACTCATTGCCATATCCCACCATCAAAGATGCGAGAGAGGATGTTCCTTGGCTGATTCCGTGCGTGACTTTGCTGAAGACCTCCACGATTGAGGCGATTTGCCCTGCAATGGAAGCTGTCAAGGGAGTTTGAACCACAAACAGCCTGTCTCCGTCAAACAGCTTCTCGAGGGGCGTTTTCTCCTGAGTGAAGACGCTCAGATATTCCGTGCCTTTCGCGCCTTCGATCTTGGTGATTTTGGGGGCCATCGTGATGGTGGCGATGCCTTTGTCGTGGAGAATTTTGGTGACGCCTTCGGAATGATAGCCGCCGGTGACCAGGACGGCGAGCTTGGCGTGCTTGAGCGCGGCCTGGGAAAGGAGGTTGCCCGTGAGAGCGCTGTCGCGGAGCTGGGCGTGCTCGAAGAAGGATTTAAATGTGGAGAGAGCGGGGTTCGCGTCGGCGGAATCTTTGTATTCATTCCACTCTTCAGGAGTGAGGGAGAAATCCAGGAGTTTGCCTGTCAGATAAATCTGGCGGGAACGGGCGATGATCACTTTTTCTTCTTTGGTCTGGGAGAGGGACTCATAAATCCTGGATTCCATGGACCTGAGTTCCGAGAGGAACGCTTCGGCGTTGATCCTGTCTGAGACGACGACATATTCAACATAGGCCTGCATGGCGGGATATTTTTTGATGGCGATCCCGGCTTTCCAGCAGAGGGCGTCCAGATATTTATAGAAATCCGCGTTGCTGACTTTGCCCATGCGGAACGCCAAACTCATGTTCATGAGCTGGGTCTGCTGGGCCTGAGAAAGTTCCGCGACGAGGGCCTGCACCATTTTCCCCCGTTCCGCTTCCACCTTGTCAAAATCCAGGCTCTTTTCCATGGACAGGGCTTTGAGGAAGGTGCCCACAACCGGCTCAGGGTCCCGGACGACGGAAAGATCTTTCACATAATCGCCCAGGGGCAAAGAACCGGTCCGATATGCGGAAACTTTGCGGTCAAAGGCGAGGAGCGCGGGGTTATAGACAGAGGCCTTCCTCTGGTTCAGCTCGGCTTCTTTCTGTTCCAGATCTTTTTTGAGCGCCGCGGCTTGCCCCACGGAATCTTTATAGGCCTGGATGTGTTCCGCGTGAAGTTTTTGGTCGTCGACGCCGACGAATGAAGGAAAAGATTTGTCCGCCCCTTCAGGGCGAGATCTCGCCTCGCTTGGGCGAGGCGGAGGACTGGTGAGCGCGGTGTGAATGGCGCCTGACAACTTGTTTTCCTTTAAGAAATAGTCCGCGACCATGCGGACGGATTTTTGATCTTCGAATGAGCGGAACCCGGAAACATCGATGTCTTTGAACGCGCCTTCCAACGCCACCATGTCCACCTGGCCCTGTTCAATCAAGCCCTGCAGGGACTTGGATATGTTGGTCTGGGCTTCGGCGTTCATGTGGACATCCTGAAGGTTCAGGACTGTGAGGTCAGAGGGTTTCCAGCCCGCGGGGAAATGGGCGCTCTTGAGGTTGGCATAGGCCAAAGGCAGTTTGAGGTTCGTGATCGGGATATGAGAAACCGCGGCCGTCGGGAGACTGTCCAGGACGGAAGGCTGTTCTCCGAGCGCGGCGCCGAAATTGGGCAGGGCTGTCTGGTGAATTCTGGGCAATTGAGCCAGAAGCGTTTCCTGGGGTTCCGCGAGAGGCTTTTCAGCCTCTTTCATCTTCGCGACCGCGGCCCTGCGTTCTTCCCACACGCTGGCCTGGGCATAGGCCGGGGCGATGCTCGAGAATAAAAAAACGGAAAGAAGGCCTGAAGTGAAGGTCTTCTTGATTTTGTCCCAGGTCGAGATTTTCAGTTTATATTCCATAAAATAAAAAATCACCCGCCGTGAGCGGATGATTTACCTTGAAGCAGGTCCTCCTTTCAGGTTGAGGAGCGGGTCATCGCCGAGACCGCGGGCATGGCGCCAGGACATGTTGGGGTCCCGAGAGGGCAGGGACGCCTGTTTTTCATAAAGCTGATGGATTTTCAGGGCATCGCCGGAACCGGGCAGGATCGCCGGGACAAAATCTCTGAGGTTCAATTCAATTTGCTTTTCCGGATCGCGCTCGTCGGCGCGCTTGAGTATTGCGTGGCTATGGGATTGAATGCGCAATACATTTCCAACCAGCTCCGCGGCCCTCTGCGGTTGGACGAAGATGTCCCCCCCGTTTAGAGTTCGCTGAAAACTTATTTTCATTCCATCGAGTTCTCTGCAGGAAACCTCTCCGTGGTTTCCCTCATTCGCCGTTGGCGAATGAGCCACCCATCCAAAACGCTGGAATGAAAATAAGTTTCCAACGAACTCATTCAGTCTTGCAGGTCGGAGTTGAAGTTCCGGAACAAGACTTGAAGGATGGTATCTGTGGATTGCGTTCCTGGAAGAAACAGATAAGGCGCGCGAAGAGCTGAAAACGGCTTTTTTTATAAAACGGAGGTTGAGAGCGGCTTTCCAGGCGAAAGGGTTGACGGAAACGCAGAGGGTTTTAAGGAAAACGGGCGCGAAAGAAACGGGCTGAAAGGGCTGGAGTTGAACGGACATAAAAGTGAAGCCGTTGTTGAGCCCCATGAAATGAAAGAAGCTGACCAGGGTCAGGAGACGCAGGAACCGGGATTTCATATAGACAAAGTTTAACAGACATTCCTAAATTTGTCCTAAACTTTTTGTAACATTTTTGTAACATTTTTCAGGGCGTTTTCGGCATTTCTCGAACGCGTAGGAGGAATTTGGGCATAAACATCGAAAAAAGGCTTTTCGGGGTGGAGGCCGGAACGGATCATGCGGTGTTTGCGGATGACGTATTCGACGAAAGAAAGCGCGCGGATATCGACGCGTTTCCACTGGGCGAGGCGGAACAAGTCCAGCCCCATGTGGAAGATGAACCCGGCGAAGGTGAGATAAAGAACGGTGGAACGGTAATACACCGCGACGGCAAGCACGCTGAAGAGGAATTCGGCCGTGTGGAAGGCCTCAAGGGCCAAGATGTCGGGGTTGTCGCGTTGTTTGGCCAGAATTCCGTGGAAAGCGAACATGCTTTTGATCCGCCAATCGCGGAAACGGGCATAATAAAGATAATCGATGTAATGATCGAGGTCGATCAGGACGGAAGCGGTGAAAAAGAAAAAGGTTTTCTCTCTGAAAAAGGGATAAAGGGCGGCGGAAGCGGCGGCTCCGTAGGCGACGTGTTCTTTGGGGCTCAAAAGCTCAGCAGGCGCCGACGGCTTTGGCGGAGGTTGAGCCTTCGGTTTTGGAGGGCATGTCCTCGTCGTAGAGGTTTTTGCCGGGCGAGCGCTTCTTGATTTCGTTGCGCCAGGCGCGGAACGCCATGGTCATGAAATTTTTGAAGCCCATGTTCACGGGATAGATCTTGAAGATCATGAGGTATCCCTTGGCGATGAAATAAAGAGGGTGATAAATCCATTCCTGGATCCAGCGGGATTCCACTTGAATGAGATATTTGACGATGAAATTGCGCGCCCAGGGGATGGCCAGGCAGACGGTGCCGAGCGAGGAGATGTTCACCTGGATGGCTTTTTCCTTGGGGGTGAAACAGTTGAGCGGGCTCCAGCTCTGATAAGAATGGTGGAGTTTCTTGAAATCTTCTTTCTGGGAGAACCAGCCGTTCTTCTCGACATATTCGCTGAACTCGCACCCGGCATAAGGATGGATGATGGTGAACTCGCCGAAAGTGACGCGGGCTTTCACATTGATGTCCAGAGATTCCACGTCGAGGTCCGTGTTGGTTTTCCCCATCTCTTTGAGGACGTTCGGCTGAACGGGGATGGCCAAAATCGTGTTGGCGAAAGTTTTGACGTCGTATTTATAGCACAGGTCGAAGGCGCGCAGGATGTCTTCGCGGGACATGTGGCGCTTGATGACTTCGTTTCTCACATAATCGTTGCCGGCTTCGATGGACATGGTCATGGAGTGCAGGCCCGCGGGTTTCAGGAGCTTCATGTGGTCTTCGGTGAGGATGTTGCATCGGGTCAAAATAAAGAAAGGGAGTTTGATTTCTTTTTCGTATAGTTTCGCGAACTGTTCGAGCCAGGGCTCTTCGGCGAGGTTTTTGCGGATCCAAAAAATGTCGTCGTAAAATTTGATGAACTGCGTGGGATAACGCTCTGTCATGTATTTGAGCTCTTCCACGACGCGTTCGGGGCTATAACGCTGATAAGGATGTCCCTTCCCTCGATAAGTCTGGTTATATTTGGGTTCGAAACAATAGGTGCACTGATAAGGGCATCCGCGCGAAGACATATAGGAGCGCATGGGAAATTTGGCCAGGTGCGGGACGCGGGTATAAACAATTTCACGGTCCAGGAACGGAAGTTTGTCGAGGTCTTCGAGGCGGTTGGAGAGGTGCTGATAACGCTCGACCGCCGTCACATTTTTCCAGCGGCTGTGCCAGTTGCTCTTGGTGAAAACGTTCTTGATGTCGTCAATGCTCCGGCCCGCTGAAAGATTGTTGAGGAGGTCCACCCACGCGTCGTCGGCTTCGCCTGCGATCACCACATCCACATCGTCATATTCAATCAGGCTTTGGTCAAAGGTGATGTGGGGGCCGCCGATCACGGTGATGATGCTGGGGTCAATCCGTTTGGCCAGGCGGGCATATCTCAAAGTGGTGGTGTATCCGCCGGTCTTGGCTGAAAGAGCCACGATGTGGGGCTTGATGCGGCGGATGTCGGCGGCAAGATCGTGCTCGTCTTCAACGGAGAAAAAGGTGGAGGCGCCGCAGCGTTCGCGCGCGAGAGCGGAGAGGAGCTCGATCTGCATGGGATCGATGAACTCCACGATCATCTCAATGAAATGAATTCTTAGGGATCTGTGCGATTTGCCGTCAGCGGAGAGGAGCATCTATGCTATGGTATCAAGCCCTGCCGGGACTGTCAAGTTTTTCCGAGGAGGATGGTCTTGACCCACATCTGAAGGATGGTTTTTGTGACGCGATAGATGTTGCGGGGCCCCAGAGCTTTGGATTCTCCATATGCCCGCTCGTTCAGAAACATCGGGACTTCGATATAGTTTCGGCCGTTCCGAATGAGTTTGATGAGGGCCTCGGCCTGATAAGCAAAACCGTCGGTCTCGATGGCAACGGACTGGATAATTTCCCTCTTGTGGATCACGGTGCCGTTGAAATATTTAACGCGCAGGCCGAACAGCGTGTTCATGAGCCCGGTGTAAGTTTTCGAGATCACCTGGCGGACCCAAGGGCGGATCTCCATGTTGGCCGTGTAAGGGATCACAATGTCTTTTCCGGCCTTGAGAGCTTCGAACATGCCTTCATAAGACTCCCCCGTGATCTCGTTGTCGCCGGGGACCATGATGACATAATCCTTCGAAGCCATTTTCACGCCGGTCTTATAGTTGTATCCGAGCCCCATGTTCCTGGCGTTGTGGATGACTTTGATTTTGGGGTTTTTGCGCGCGGCCTCATCGGCGAGCTTTCCGGTCTCGTCGGTGGAACAGTCATTAAAAACCAGAACCTCATAATCGGAGAAATGTTTTTCGAGGAGGGGAACGATGTCTTTGATCGTTCCGGGAAGGTTTCCGGCTTCGTTATAAGCAGGGACAACAACGGAGATTGAGGACAAGGGTTAAAACGGTCCCGTAAACTCTTTCTCTCGGGGCTTGGCGGAATCGGAAGCGGACTGGAATGCGCCGGAACCTTTCACGAGACTGCGGGCGGCGCCGGCGATGTCTTTGGGGGACGGATAATAAATCGATTCAAGCACGGAACTGCAGGGCGTGGGAACATCGGCCAGACCCAGGCGGATCACGGGTTCCTTCAGATATTTGAACCCTTTTTCAGCCGCAAGCGCGGCGATCTCGGCGGTCATGCCGCAGGTTTTCCAGGCGGTGTCCACGACGACGAGGCGGCCGGTTTTCTTGACCGAGGACAAAATCATGTCTTCGTCCAGAGGGCGGAGGCTCCGGGGATCAATCAGCTCGGCGCTGATGCCTTCCTTGGAAAGCTCTTCCAGCGCGGTCATGGCTTCCAGGACCATATGCGAAAATGCAACGATCGTCACATCGGTTCCCTCTTTCACCATGCGGCCTTTGCCGAAGGGAATGGTATAAGGTTCTTCGGGGACAGGGCCGGTTTTTTCATAGAGCCAGCGGTGCTCGATGCAGACCGTGGTGTGGTCCGACTTCATCGACTGCAGGATGAGGCCCTTGGCGTCATAAGGCGTGACGGGCATGATGACCTGAAGGCCCGGGATGTGAGCGAAAAGAGATTGTAAACTTTGGGAATGTTGTCCCGCCTGGCCCCAGCCGCGGCCGATGATGGCGCGGATCAAAAAGGGAACCTTGAGTTTTCCCCCGCACATATAGCTCCACTTGGCGGCGTGGTTCACGATCTGGTCCATGGTGAGGAGCAAGAAATCGTTGCGCGCGTGGATGAGGACCGGACGCATGCCGCACATGGCGGCACCCACGCCGACGCCCGTGAGCGTGTTCTCCGACATGGGCGTGTCAAACACGCGGTTATATCCGAAAAGTTTTGAGGCTTCAAGCGTGGTCCCGAAAAGTCCCGTGGGATCCGCGATGCCCACGCCCATCAGAAAAACGGAAGGATCCGCTTTGAGCGACTGGACATGCGCTTCAGAGATCGCCTGGTTATATTTTATTTCTCTCATTATAAATCCGTATAGAGTTCTTCAAGTTTGGGGAACGGGGTTTCGCGCGCGAAGGCAACGGCTTCGTCGAGCTGGATGTTGACCATGTTTTTCGTGTTTTCGATATAGTCTTTGGTCAGCAGTTTATTTTTGGACGCGCTTTGCTCGAAAAGCTTGATGGGGTCCCGAGCCATCCACCATTCCAGATCTTCTTTCGTGCGGTGGCCGAGATGATAATCCGTGTTGGGGCCCACATGCTCTTTCCAGCGATAACACATCACTTCAATGAGGGACGGGCCCTCGCCTTTGCGGGCTCTGGCGACCGCATTGACCGCGGCTTCATAAACCGTTTCAACTTTCGTGCCGTCGGTGCGGACGCCCGGGATGTCATAGGCCTCTGCGTGGCGATACATTTCGGGATAGGGCTGACGATGGTCCAGGTGAGTGCAGGTGGCCATGTCGTTGTTTTCGCAGACAAAAATGACCGGAAGCTTTTTCAAGGCCGCGAAACTCAGGCTCTCGTGAAAGGTGCCCTGTTCAACGGCTCCGTCTCCGAAAAACGCGACGGAGACCAAATCTTTGCCCTGCATTTGGGATGCGAGCGCCGCGCCCAACGCCAGAGGCAGAGTGCCGCCGACAATCGCGGAAGAGCCCATCATTCCGATTTCAGGTTCCAGAAAATGCATGGAGCCGCCTTTGCCGTGAGCGCATCCCGCGGATTTTCCCCAAAGTTCCGCCATGAGCGCCTTGAAATCTCCGCCCTTGGCGACGATGTGGCTGTGACAGCGGTGCGTGGAAAAAACCATGTCCTCTTTAAGGAGGGCCGCGCAGACGCCGGCGGCGGACGCTTCCTGCCCGGTGGAAAGATGCGTGGGGCATTTCATTTCTTTTAAAGGATAAAGTTCGGCGAGCTTGTCTTCAAACGCGCGGCAGCGGACAAGGTTCTCAAACAGCTTGCGCGCAATTTCCGGAGAAATTTTGGGAGTTTTTTTTGCAGGTTTGCGCGGATTTTTTTTTGCCATCGGGCTCAAATATATCAAACTTGACTCTGAAAATCAAATATTGCATCATAGGGGTCTAAATTTATGAATTTCCTCTCGACATGGCTGTCCAAAATAAAAAATAAATTCGATATTTTGGGCGGGTTCTTTGAATTCCTCTGGGAACGGAAACTGTGGTGGATGATCCCCGGGTTCCTCATCCTTTTCCTCATTGGAATCGTCCTCGTGCTCACGCAAGGGTCCGTGATTGCGCCTTTCATATACACCCTCTTCTAAACCCTATGAACCTCCTGAAGGCGGCATGGAACGGTTGGAAAAAATTTTCCGAGGTGTTCGGGCATTTCATGTCCGGCGTGATCCTCACGATCCTTTATCTCACCTTGTTTTTGCCTTATGGCATCGCGCTGAGTCTTTTCTCAGACCCGCTCCATCTGAAGGCCGCGCCGAAAGAATCCAACTGGGAAACGCTTCCAGAAAAAGACTCAAAAATTGAAACCTACCGCAAACAGTTCTAAAGTCCTCAAAGACATTTTCATCGGTCTCGGGATCAGCGCCGCGCTCTTTGCGTTCGCCGAAGGCGGACTGAGGATTTATTGGAAAATCCGATGGCCGCAGGACCCGAGGTATTGGCAGTGGAACGAACAGGCGGGATTCAAATATGTCCCGGGATTCCACTCCATCGAAAAATCGCTCGTCGGATTTGAGGGCAACGTCAATTCCCTCGGATATCGCGGACCGGAATGGAAAAAGGAAAAAGAGCCCGGAGTGTTCCGCATCCTTTGTCTCGGCGATTCGGTCGTGCTCGGACTCTGGGGAACCGCTTCCGATTCCAGTTTCCCCCGCCAGCTCGAAATGCTTCTGAACGAAAAACATCCCAAACAAAAATTTGAAGTGCTGAACGCGGGCCTTGGAAACAACACTTCCACTCAATCGCTCTATCGCCTCAAAAATGAATTGCTGGCATATCATCCGGACCTCGTGATCGTGCAGGTGGGGATCAACGACATGGTCGAGATGAACCCCACGATCCCCCCCTCCTATCAAACCCGGGGCTGGGTGAGGGACCTGGCGAAAAAGTCTTTCCTGATCCGCTCAACCGCAGGATTCCTCTTCAAGGTGGCCCTGCCCAAAATGACTCTCAGCGCGGGCGAAGTCTCCCAACAGAAGGAAAAATTTGAAGCCTACACCCCCAAAACATATCAGAACAACCTGATCGAGATCGCAGAGGCGTGCAAAGCTCAAAATGTTTCCGCCGTATTTTTGACGATCAGTTTCCGCATGAACACCATGGATGTCGATCAATATCCGGAACGGATTGACCCTCCGCCTTATTTCGCAAGGGACCGGACGCTTTACCGAATCCTCATCAAACGGTATAATGAAACAGTCAAACTTGCTGGCCAGGCGACAGGAACGCCCGTCATCGACATGGCTCAATACATCGCCGCGATCCCGAACGGAACAGAATATTTTCAGGATTTCGCCCATTTCAACAACAAGGGCTATGCCTTGTACGCAAAGGAACTGATGCAGAGACTGAAACAGGAACATAAACTATGAACATTTTAGGCATCAGCTGTTTTTATCATGACGCGGCCGCGGCCCTCATCAAAGACGGCGTTCTGATCGCCGCTTCCGAGGAAGAGCGCTTCAGCCGGAAAAAGCACGATTCGGATTTCCCCATGCTCGCCATCCTGTTCTGCCTGGAACAGGGCAAAATATCCATGGAAGACATCGATTATGTCGTCTTCTATGAGAAACCTTTCGTCAAATTCGAGCGGCTCATTTTCTCCATCTTCTCAAGCTATCCCAAATCTCTCGGCGTGTTCCGGAAATCCATGGGAAGCTGGATCTCCGGCAAATTCTGGATCAAAAGCACGATCAAGGAAAAGCTCAACATCGACGACTCCAAAATCATTTTCACCGACCACCACATGTCTCACGCGGCGAGCGCCTTCTTCTGTTCCCCCTATGAAGAGGCGGCCACGATGACGGTGGACGGCGTGGGCGAATGGACCACCGCTTCTTATGGGCGAGGCTATGCTTCCTGGAACGGATCCAGCAAAGGCAACAAGATCATTCTGGACAAGGAAATCCGGTTCCCTCACTCCCTGGGACTTTTATATTCCGCCTTCACCGCTTTCCTGGGCTTTGAAGTGAACGAGGGCGAATATAAAGTGATGGGCATGGCGCCCTATGGACGGCCGCTTTATATGGACAAGGTCTATAAACTGATCAAGGTCCACGAAGACGGAAGCTTCACTCTCGACATGTCCTATTTTTCTTTTTATTTCCACAGCGAAAAAACATATACCAGCAAAATGATTGAAGTGTTCGGGGAACCCCGCGACCCCAAGGCAAGGTTCGTCACCAGCCAAACCAGCTTGTTCGACGATCCGAACCCCGCCACCGCAGAAGAAATGGAGAAGAACCAATATTACGCCGATATTGCGGCCAGCATCCAGAAAGTGACGGAAGACATTCTGGTCAAAATGGCCAAATATGTCCAGCGCACGACGGGAATGAAGAAGCTCTGCATGGCAGGAGGCGTCGCGCTGAACTCGGTGGCGAATTACAGAATTTTAAGAGAAGCGGGGTTTGACGAAATTTATATCCAGCCGGCGGCAGGCGACGCGGGGGCGGCCATTGGGTCTGCCATGTTCGTTTATCACGTCCTGCTCGGGAAACCCAGAGTGTTCAAGATGGAGCACGCCTATTGGGGCAAACACCACAGCGACGCGGCGATCTATGACTTTTTGAAATCCAGCGGACTCAAATATCAGAGCTTTGACGATGACGAAAAACTATATGACCGCGTGGTGGATTCCCTGGTCAAAGGACAGGTCATCGGGTGGTATCAGGGCGCGTTTGAATGGGGCCCCCGCGCTTTGGGGAACCGGAGCATCATTGCAGACCCCAGAAACCCCAAGATGAAAGACATCGTCAACATCAAGATCAAGTTCCGCGAACCCTTCCGGCCTTTCGCGCCGTCCGTCCTGCAGGAATCCTGCGAGAAATTTTTCGACATGCCGGACTCGGAAAAACATTATCCGTCCACCTTCATGCTTTATGTGACTCCGGTGAAAAAAGACAAGCAGGCCATTTTGCCGGCCATCACTCATGCCGACGGCTCCGGGCGCCTCCAGACAGTGCGGAAAGAAACCAACCCCCGTTATCACCGCCTGATCGAGAAATTCGGCCAGGAAACCGGAGTGCCCGTGATCCTGAACACCTCGTTCAACCTCCGCGGAGAGCCCATCGTGAACACCCCCCAAAACGCGTTCAACACCTTCAACAACAGCGGCATGGACATGCTGGTGCTGGAACACGCGATCGTCACCAAAGAAAATTAATTTTTTTTAGGCAGGACTTTGAAGATCTTCGTGACCAGCGGGGCAGGGCTCCGTTTGGACATGAAGATGGAATAGTTATAAAAATCGTCGGTGAATTCTGAAACCTGAACACAGTCCTGCTCCACGAAAGGCAGGATATAATCCCTCTGAAAAAGCGTCCCCTGCATGATCTCCTCGTCGCCCACGACATATTCCACTCCCTGGCGGCGGAAATAATCCTCGTTGGTGCCCGCGAAATATTCTTCCCGGATTCCGTTGTTCTCCATGATCATCTTGTGCATGATGAGTTCGCTGGCGACGAGGTTGGCATGTCCCCTGAGCCCGAACCAATAGCTGGCGCTGGCCAGGACCGTGGAGCCCGCAGGGACGCGCTCTTTGATTTTGCTGATGAATGCGTTATAGTCCGCGCGATAAAATTTCAGAGTGTGAACAACTTCCAGGCCAAGGAACATCAGAAGAGCGGCCGACAAACCTAACGACGCAAATTTTAATGAAACCGGCGGAGAATCAAACAAGTCATAAAGACCCGCAACCGACAGCAAGGCGAAAAACGGATAGGCATAAGTGATATAAACCCAGCCTTTTGCGGGGACTCCGAAAGTGTATCCGACCAGGATCCAGAAAAGGATCAGAAACAATTTGGAATACCCTTTGCGATGGCGGTTCAGCGCCGCAGAGGCAATCCCGACCGCGAATATCCCAAGCAAAAACATGTTCCGGTGATAGGCCCCGAGCCAAAAGAAATTCCGCCACCGTTTCCATTCGTTCAAGAGAAGAAAGAGCGGCGAACCCACCTGTCCATAAATTCGGTTATATTTCATCTGGCTCTGAACCAATTCCCCGTTGAACCAAAGCCGGATCCCGAACCACCACACAAGCCCCGCCGCGATCCCAAGGCCAAGAAACACGAAGTGCTTTTTGCTTATTTTCCCTCTCAAAAGCTGAACCAACGATGTCCCTCCCACAACCGTCAGTGCAAGATTTCCCGAAGGGTGGATATCGATGGTGAGGGCCGCGATCAACCCGGCCAGGAAAAAGATGAGAGCGGATGAGCTTTGTTCGGCCTTCAGATATAAAATAACGGCGCCCGTCAAAAACAGGGACACGGTGATGTCCGGCCTTGCGAAATGCGAAGCGAAGATGAAGAGGTGCGAAAGGGAGAGGAGAACGGAGGTTAAAAGCGCGATGGATGAGTTCTCGAAGAGCGTCATGGACAGAGCATAAGCCGACAATAAAAGGAACATGCCGGCGAGGAGAGATTCCAGCCGGGCCGTTCTCAGGCTCACGCCGAATATTTTAAAGATCAAAGCGCGGGAAGCGCACAAGATCCTGCCGTGCTGAACGATGGAGGATTGGTCAAAGCCGCCCGGAGGAGGAAGAAAGGAAAGGTTCAGCCGGCCATGTTCCGCGAGATTGGCGCAGGGCTCGCTGTAAGTGGCGTCGTCAGAGTTGGCGCAGGGATATTTATCGAGATAAAAAAAACTGACCCCAAAATAAACGGCAAAAAAAATCCCCGCGGCTATTTTTGCAAAGGGTTTGGACAGGCCGAAATATTCGCCCCTCTGCATCAAAGGTCAGACGTTCCCGAACTGGTTTTTCCGGACGATCGTATAGGCCTTGATGAGTTCCCGAATGCCGTCTTCGAGACTGTGCGCGGGTTTATATCCTGTGGCAAGGATGCGGGCATTGGAGACGATATAATCCCGCTTGTCGGGATCTTCTCCGACGGCGGCTTCGAGATAAGTGAAGGACGGAATTTGTTTTTGGATGAGTTTGCAGAGCTCGATCTTGGAAAGATTGGCTTCTTCGAGGCCCAGGTTATAGGGTTTGCCCTGCATCTTGTCAAAGTTCTGGATGCCGTGCACGAACGCGCGGGCGATGTCTCGGACATGGATATAATTTCTTCTGAAATGGCCTTCAAAAATCACGACCGCTCTGTCAAAAACGGCGCGATAAACGAAATCGTTGACGAGGAGATCCATCCTCATGCGGGGAGAAGCGCCGAAAGCGGTGGCCAGGCGGAAGGTGATGGAGTTTCCGCGTTCCAGGATGATCCGCTCGGCTTCAGATTTTGAAGAGCCATAAAAAGACACAGGGCGGAGAGGAGAATCTTCCGTGCAGAATTTATCTTTTTCTCCAATGCCGTATCCGCTGTTCGTTGTGGGATACATGATCTTCTGGTTTTTCGAGGCAAGTTTTGTGAGAAGGTGAATAGCGTCGATGTTGATGGATTGAGCTCCGGCCCTGTCCATGTCGCAGAGGGGCGCGCCCACGATGGCCGCCAGAGGAATGATGATGTCTTTGTCCTTGAGCAAATTGGCCATGAGTTTTTCGTCTCTGCAGTCTCCGCGGACCACTTCAAAATCTGGGTTCGTGCAAAGGTCCAGAAGCGTGGTCTGTCTCCACGCAAAAGTGTCCAGCACGGTCACATGAAAACCGCTCTGCAACAAAGTGGGGGTCATGACTGACCCAATATATCCCGCGCCGCCCGTGATCAACACTTTCATCTTTGCCATTTAATTCTTCCTCGCTATAGTTTCATAATTTTTCTCAAACCATTCCACCGTCGGTTTGAGAGATTCTTCCAGGGATGCAAACTTAAAATCGGGAAACAGCCGCCTGAGTTTGGAGCCGTCCAGAACCCGTTTGGATTCCCCCTCGGGCTGGCTGGTGTCAAACTCAATGGCCCCTTTGAAATTCATGGCCTTGGCGATGGTTTCGGCAAGAGTTTTTATCGATATTCCGTCGTCGGGCGCGATGATGACGGTTTCGGGATCGTCATATTTTTTCAAGACTTCCAGGATGATCCTGGCGACATCCAATGCATAAACAAATTGGCGCACGGCCCTGCCGCTCCCCCACACTTTCATGGGCGTCCCGTTCTTCTTGGCAAGATAACACTTGTGGATGAGGGACCCGCCCACATGGGACTCATTGAAATTCCAGTTGTCGTGCGGGCCGATGATGGTGACCGGCATCACGCTCGTAAACTTTGAGTCGTATTGCTCGCGCAAAAGCCGGATTTGAAGTTCCAGCATGCGCTTGGCGAAACCATATCCCACATGGCCGTGAAAAGGCATTCCGGAAAAAACATCCGCCTCAACGGGAGGTTTGGGAGGGTGAGCGTCAAACACGCAATTGGAGGAAACAGCCACCAGCTTTTGAACGCCACTTTCGCGAGCGACTGACAAAACATTGGTGTTGATCTGAGCGTTGATCGTGAGCATGTCGGCGTTTTTCTCCGCGTTGGTTTTGACGCCGCCCACTTTCGCCGCCAGGTGAATGACTTCTTTCGGCTGATGCTTTTTAAAGAGAGCCCGGACCTGACATAGATCCGTGAGATCACCGTCTTTGCTGCTGAGATATGTTGCGGATGGGAGAAGCGTCTTTAAAGCGGACCCCACCATGCCGGAACCGCCGGTGACCAAAACTGGAGAGAGGTTAATCAATGTTTTTTACTCCGGCGTTTTGGATGGGAGGCTCGGTCGCCGCAGGCGACTGAGGGAAACCACGGAGAGGTTTCCTGCAGAGAACTCGACGGAGAAAAAAACATTGATTAACCTCTCTCCGGTTTGATCTCAGGCGGCATCTAAAACGACTTTGGCGATGAAATCGATATCTTCCTGCTTGAGAGACGGATGATTGGGCAGGAAAAGTCCGCAATGATGAATTTTGTCAGCCATCGGGAAACTGGCTTTGCCATAGCGATTGAACCAGAACGGATGAAGGCCCAAATTGCCCGCAGAAAAAATTCTCGTCTCAATGCCGTTCTCCACGAGAGCCTTCACGATGCGTTTGCGTTGCGGCTCATCCTCAGCGAGCATCCCGAAATGAATGCTGGAAATGACGCAATTTTCTTCGGGCCGCTGAATATAAAATTTATCGCCGAGATGCTCTTTATATCTCGTGTGGTTCTCGGTCCGCCTCTGCCCCATCCAGTCCAGCTTCTCGAGTTGGCCGATGCCGACATAAGCGTTCAGGTCCGTGGACCTCAAATTGAATCCGGCTTCATAAAACACAAAGGGCGTGTGAAAATCATCCACCTGATATTTCTGCACGAGAGCGTTGTGCGCGTCTTTGTCCAGATCCTTGCTCCAGCCGTGGCTCCGCATCATTTTGAGGAGGTCATAAAACTGTTTATCGTCGGTGGAAACCATGCCGCCTTCGATGGTGGACATCTGGTGCCCGAAATAAAATGAAAAGCTGGACATGTCGCCGAAGCTTCCCACTTTCTTGCCCTTATATTTCGCCCCGAACGCGGCGCAGGTGTCTTCAAGGAGGATGAAACCGTATTTTTGTTTAAGCTTCAAGAGCGCGTCCATCTTGTGCGGCACGCCTAGGACCTGAACCATCATCACCGTGGACGGTTTGTCCTTGATGAGGATTTTTTCGAGGTGTTCCAGGTCCAGCCCAAAAGTGTCTTTGTCCGCTTCGCACATGATGGGCTCAAAGCCGAATTGGATGGCGGGCGCGATCGTGGTCACCCAACCCACGCTCGGGACCACCACTTTTTTATTTTTGAGACGGCCTGAGAGGAGCAGGACATAATACATGAGGAGATTGGCGGAAGACCCGGAATTGCAGAAAACGGAATGTTTCAATCCCACCCATCGGCTCCACTTCTCCTCAAACTCGACGGTGACCTTGTCTTTCGTGAGGCGCGGCGTGCCCTTGAGCCAGCTGATGAGACGGTCAATATCTTTGTTGTCGATGGTGTCTTCGGCGAGATAATATTTGATGGGCGAGAGGGTTTTCATGCTTTTGTTTCTCCATGAAGTTTTGAAATGATTTCCACGAGGCCTTGCCCCATGTCGATATAAGGATTGTTGACGAGCTTTTTGCTGGTCACGGGGTGATAGGAATAAGGCGTGATCAGATAATGCCCTTTATAGTTCTGGCTCAGGAGCTCGATTTTTATTTTGTCGTTCAAAATTTCCTTGATCATGTTGAGGAGATCGCGATATCGGAAACGCTCCATGCCGGTCAGCATCACATGCTGGTTTTCGTATTCTTTGGAAAGAATTTTCACCGACAAGGCCGCGGCGTCCCGCCCATGTATATATTCCCTCTCTTCGTCTCCGTGCCCCTTGAAAGTGATCTTGTTGGTCTTCAAGGCTTCCTGGATCAGGCGATAAATCCGGTTCTGTTCGTCCGCCCGCTCGCCGTAAACAGAACCGTAACGCACGATCGTATATTTGAGGCCGAATTCTTTTCCATATTCTTCAATGATCTTTTCGCTGGAATGTTTGCTCACGCCATAAAAAGAACCCTTCGTCGAAAAAGCATAGGCCGAGCTGGCATAAACGAAACGGTCCACTTTGTTCAGGCGGCAGGCTTCGAGGATGTGGGTGTTGCCCAAAATGTTGAGAGAAACGGTTTTGAGAGGCTCTTTCATGGCGAGGTTCAAATCGGCAAGGCCCGCAAAATTATAGACGATGTCAAAACCTTTGGCCGCGGCTTTCACCTGGTCAAAGTTGAGGATGTCCCCCTCGATGAACTTTTGGTCGCCGTGGACATAGGGCGACTTTTTCTTGTCGAAAATCGTGACTTGATATTTTTGGTTGGAAAGCTCATCCGCAACATAGCTCCCGAGGAACCCGGATCCGCCGAAAACGAGGGCCTTTTTTCCTGCCATTAAAAATACTCCTTTAGGTTCGCAATCGCGGCCAAGCCCATGGCTTTCACCGCTTCCTGTGAGTTGCCGCCGATGTGGGGCGTGCAGATCAGGTGTGCCATTTTCAAAAATTCTTTGTCCGAAGGCGGTTCCGTCTCATACACATCAATGGCCGCGCCGGAAATTGTCCCATTTTTGAGGGCGTTTTTCAAATCCCGCTCCACCACGATTTCTCCCCTTGCAGCATTCACCAAGAAAGCGTCGGACTTCATCATGCTCAAATACTTTTCGTTCACCATCCCGCGGGTTTTGCTGGTCAGAGGCGTGTGGACTGTGACGATGTCCGCCGTCTTGAATATTTTATCCTTCGAAGATTCGATGAGCCCATGTTGTTTGTAATATCTTTTCTGGTCGATGATGTCATTGACGAGAATTTTGCATCGGAACGGCTCAAGCAAGCGCACCACTTCTTTTCCGATATGCCCCACGCCGATGATCCCCACGGTTTTCCCCGTGAGGTCCCGCCCCCCGTCTTTGACCCAACTTCCTTCCTTGTGATGAAAAGTTGTTTTAAAAGTGTTCCGCATGAGCGAAATCATAAACGAAAGGGTGAGTTCCGCGACGGAAGTTTTGTTCACGCCGTATGACACCGCCACTTTCACCCCATGCCGCTTGCAGGCCTCAAGGTCAATCCCGTCCATCCCCACGCCATATTTTGAGATGATTTTGAGGTCCGGGCACCGAGACAAAATATTGTCATTGATTCTCTCGAGCCCAATGACCGCACCTGCCGCTCCCGCCAAATAATCGATGAGCGTTTGATCCCCCAGCTTGTGACCTTCGTCATTAAACACGGCTTTGGGGAACGCTTTCAGCAGTTCCTTGCGCAGAAACGGGTTCTTGGAAAATGAGGGAGAAGCGACTTTGATGACAGGACGGCCGGCCTTGGTCAAGGCGGGCACTTTACGAGGAGAGGGCAGGGGTTTTTCTGGCGGGAATCATCGGGAGAAAAGCGCGTATTTGCGACAGAATTCCCGGGACATCCAGCTTGAGGAGTTTCAAAACATGATCGCGGCCGCCGTTGTCGAAGACATAGCGGTCGTGGATACCGATGCGTTTCAGGGGCATGAGGATGTCGTTGTCGGCGAAAGATTCGGCGACGGCGCTTCCGATGCCGCCGCTCAGGAATTGCTCTTCGACCACGACGACCATTTTATATCGGCTCACGATGGATTTCAAAACTTTATGATTGAGAGGTTTGATCTTGAAAATGTCCGCGACGCCGATGTTCACGCCTTCCTTGGCAAGCGTTTCGCGGACCTGCCGGACTCTCTGCATGAGATATCCGTTCGTGATCACAAGGAGATCATCGCCCTTGTCGATCTCGCAGATGCCTTCTTCCAAAAATTTGGTTTCCCCGGGTTTATAGATGTCGGGCAAAAATTTCCGATCCAAACGGACATATCTGAAAGCAGGTTTCGTATAAGTGATCTTGGCGGCCTCAATGGTGGACTGAGTGTCCGTTGGAGAAAGGATTTCGATGTTGCCGAGCGTGCGCATGGCGCTGACGTCTTCCGTCGCGTAATGCGTGGGACCCGCGTCGTCATAACTGTATCCAGCTCCCACGCCCAGCACCGTCACGGGCAGGTTCATGGTCGCAAGCGCCACCTTGATCTGTTCCAGGCAGCGATACGTCACGAAAGGGATCATGGCATAAACATAAGGAATCTTGCCGTTCAGAGCCAGGCCCGCCGCGACATCGATCATGTTCTGCTCGGAAATGCCCACATGGATGAACTGGTTGCTGAGAACATCCCGGAACTTGTCGAGCGCCATGGCGCCGAAATCCGCGCTCAGGAAGAAAATGTTGGGGTTCTTGGACGCGGCATCATAGATTTCGTCTACGAAGACGTCTCTGGGCAGTTTGTTGACAGGTTTATCGCTCATAAATTTTTAGTTGACGATGCAGTTCTTCTCAAGTTCGGCGCGCGCCTGAGCCATTTGGTCAGCGTTCGGCATTTTGTTGTGCCACTGGACTTTGTTTTCCATAAACGAAATCCCTTTGCCCTTCACGGTGTTGGCGATGATGGCCACGGGCTTTTTGGATTTCCTCTGCTCGATTTCATTGAAGCCGCGGAAAATATCTTTATAGGAATGGCCGTCCACCGTGACCGTCTCCCAGCCGAAAGCTTTGAACTTGTCTTCAATCGGGTTCAGCTTGATGCATTGTTCCGTGTCGTTCAGAATGCAGAGGCTGTTTCTGTCGACGATGGCGATGAGGTTGTTGAGCTCATAATGAGCGGCGAACATCGCGGTTTCCCAGATGGAACCTTCATAAAGTTCCCCGTCGCCCAGGATGACATAAGACTTAAAATCTTTTTTATCTTTTTTCGCGGCCAGAGCATAACCCGCGCCGATGGTGAAGCCGTGTCCCAGGGAACCGCAGATGGCCTCAATCCCCGGAATGGAATGATCGGCATACATCCTGAGAAGTCCGTCGGGCTGGCAAAATTTGGCGATTTCTTCTTTGGGATAAAATCCGAGGTCAGCGAGCACGGGATAAAGAACCATGGCCGCGTGGCCCTTGCTCACGATCACGGTGTCGCGCTCGCGGGACTTGGGCTGTTTGGGCGTGGTTTTAACCAGTCCGCCGTAAAAAAGTGAAATCACCATCTCCGCGCTTGAAAAACAAGACGGCACATGGCCTCTCTGGCTTTTCATGACCATCTCGAAAATTTCTTTTCGGAGCCATTGGGACTTTTTTATGAGATCAGGAATTGAAGGAGTGGGAGTCATTGGAGGCCGGTATTATTTCGCGAATTCGCGCACGAGCTTGTGAGCGGTCATGCCTTTGATATGGTCGACCGTCTTCTGCCCGAACTTTTTCTGGATCATGTTGAGATATTTGGGGTTGGTGAAATAGGTCTGCCAGGCGTGGTCGCGGAACCGGATGACTTCTGCCGCGGTCAAATGCTTGGTGCGGAGAGGAAGCATGTCGACGGAATGTTGGGAATATCCCGTCCACTCTTTGGGAAGTTCCCATTTTTCCTTGAGAGCGAGGTTATATAGTTCGGATCCGGGATAAGCCATGCCGGAATAAAAATTGGCGAATTCGCAGTTCAGGTCCATGGACTGGTCCAGAGTGGCCTGCATGGAGGCCATGTCGTCTTCGGGGAGCCCAAAAATATAATTGGCGATGATGTTGATGCCGGCGGCCTGAATGTCTTTCACGACCCTGTAAAGATCTTCTTCGGTGTATCCTTTGTCGACGTCGTTTTTCACGCGGTCGGAAGCGGACTCAATGCCCAGGCAAAGCCAGTTGAAGCCGGCTTTTTTCAGTTTCGCGAGAGTCCCTTCGCCTTTGATCGTGTCCACCCGGGCATAGGCCCACATGTTGAGTTTATATCCGCGCTCGATGATCATGTCGCAGATGCCATGAACATGTTTATTGTTGAGCACGAACATTTCGTCGGAAATTCTGAGGTTGCGCACGCCGTATTTCTTGGTGAGGATTTCAAGCTGGTCGCCGATGACTTGAGGGCTCCAGAAACGATAGCTGTTGACGGCTTCGTTCATGCCGGCCGCTTTTTCCCCGCCCTTGAAAGGGGCCTGGATGCAGCAGAAAGTGCAATGGAACGGACAGCCCAAAGTGGTGTACATCGCGGCATAAGGCTGTCTCTCGAGGTCGCCGAAACAGTGCCAGTTGTGGGCGCGATATTCGCTCATGGGCAACAAATCCCAGGCGATGCCGGGCATTTCTTCGTTCACATTCATGAGGAGAGGCGGAACGGGATTGGATTTGACTTCCCCATCTTCCCTCCACCACAGTCCGCGGACTTTGGAATAATTTTTGTCGCCGGCTTTCAAGGCCTGAACCAAATCCAAAAGGGTGTATATGCCTTCGCCGCCCGCGATGAAATCCGTGTCCGGCTCGTCTTGCATGGTCTGCATGGGAAGGGAAGCGACATGGCCCCCCACCATGATGGTCGGGATGGAAGAATTCTCGTTTTTGATGGCGGTGGCGATTTCACTTGCAACCGTCATGTTCTGAGTGGAAGCGGAAGGCTGGTGGCCATAAACGACAACTGCAGCTAAAACGGGATTGATGTCTTTGATTTTTCGGGCGATTTGGTCCGGCCCGATGTTCTCGGCTTCACCGTCAATGATTTGAACGGAAAAACCTTTTTTGAGCATGAACGTTGCAAAGAGTCCTGCCCAGACGGGGGTTTCCACGCCTGAAAGTTCTTTGCCCAGCGCCTGATAAATTCGGGTGCGGTGACCGGGGTGAATGAGGACGAGATCGACGCCTTTCTTGCTCATTGATTTGAAATTCTATTCATTTTGCGGAGTATTGTCAACGATCATTTTTAAGGCGGACTGATTCCCGGGATCCAGTTCCAATATTTTTTTGCAAAGCCGGAGGGCCGCGACGGCATTTTCTTCGCCCGAAAGCGCTTCCGCGAACTGAATGTAAATTTCGGGCTTTTCGGGATCATAGCCGAGAAGGCGAATTAAAACGTTTGCCGTTTCAATGTTGCCGTTTAGAAATTCATAAACGGCCTGATTGGATGCCGACGCATAAAACTCATAAACATCCTCGGGGTCATACACAACCGGGGGATGCGGCTCGTCTTTAAAGGACAACCAGCGGTATCGTCCGGAAGCGACTTCAAAACGCCTCACCATAAACTGCGTTATCAAGCGATTTATTTTATCCAGATTTTCCGCTTTAATCCGGGTTCCGGGATGAACAGGGTTTTTATACGCTTCAAAAAAATTTATCGCGAGGAGAATTTGTGTCACTCCCTTTTTCCTCAGGATGTCCCGCAGCTCAGCGGCATCGGCAGCTTCCTCGGCCCAGTCCGAAATGGGCTGGCGGTCCTGGGAAAAACTCGTATAAAATTTGCGGTCCAAAGGATAGCCCTCGTATATGCCCGCCAACAACAGGGTGCCTTCTTTGCGCGTGTTTTTTTCAACAACATGAAAAAGCCATCGAATATCGTTGAGTTCAAGATCGTTCGTGTAGGCGCTGAACGGGGACCAGCCCGACAGAATATTTTGCAAAGCGTTGGACATGATTTTCAGGTTTCCACTCATGTAAAGCATTGCCCAAAAATAAACAAGGACGATTCCAGACATCCATCCAGAAACGGCTCGGACAGCCCCTCCTGCCGTTAAAGCCCTCAAGCTGACCGCGCAAGGAACCGACATGAGCACTGCGAGAGAGCCGATGATATACCGGGGATCCATGGAATAACACATCGTCAGTAAAATACTGGCCAAGGCCCCCCAAAAAATAACCCTGAATCCCTTGGGTGTGCCGGATTTGAAGAAGAAAAAACCAAACAACGAAAACAAAGCGAAAGGTCCCACATTGGGAAGTCCGTGAGCTCCATTTTTGTCCCGCGTCATGAAAATCAGGCTGCGGACATAGGCGGTGAATTCGCCAGGCTTGCTAAGGATATTGTTTCTGACTTCATCCATTTGCCAGGGATAGTGATCGTTAAAGAAAAACTGGTTCGCAAAAGGATAAACGGGATTCCCAGAGTGAAGGATGCCTCTTAAAAACCATGGGAGAGAGGGGATCAGCATGCCTGCCCCCCAGAAAAAAATGAGACGCCCGGACAATCGGACATTCCGATTCCGGAAGTCGCTTGAGAGGAGAATAAGAAACGTGACAAACCCCGGAATGACAGCGTTATATTTATGGGCTATGGCTCCCCCTAAAAGCAAGCCGGAAAGTAAAGCCCAGCGCTGCCGGTCTTCCACGCGCCCGTCCCAAACCTCGGAGAGCACCAGGAAATGAGCCAAAACAAACGCCGCCGCTGTGAGATCGTTTTTGATCATGAGGGCTGAAGAGATATAAATCGGAGAAGAAAGGATGAGGAGGGACACCCAAAACGCTGCGGGGCGGCTGACGCGCCTCGAAATAAACCCAAAGATAATAACCACCAGGGAAACAAAAAAACCCCAAATCAGGAGATAGGCCGCAAAATCAGATTTTAAAAGAAGGGCCCAGACAATCAGCATTTCGAGACCCTGGGACGCATAGGAAAAGACGTTGTATGGGTAGGCAAAGAATTGATGGTTGTGGATGTACATGTTTGGGAGAGAAAGATGGGTCAAGAGAGCGTCCGAATAGGGCTGGAGAACATGTGCGTTGGCAGCGAGCAAAAGGGAGAATAGCGCGAGCACAACCGCAATGCCTTTTTCTCCAAGGGTCCATCCGCGGATGCTTGCGCCTGCTCGTGAAAATAAATTTCCAAAAGAAGAAAATGGGAGGAACAGGATCCCTGCAATACCTCCGAGGAGCATGACAGCCGCCGCAGTGAACAGGTAATAGCCGCCAAGGAGGCCGATCAAAAGCCAGAGGAGGCTGAAGAAAGCGGTACCAAGCAAATAAGAAAGGGAAATTTTCTCAAGTGCGCTAAGGCGAGCCGCGGCCTCTGAGCCGAGCACGTTCCCAAGAATTTTACGTCCCAAACCAAGAAACGAGACGCACATCCCGGCGTAAATCAACGAACCGCCCAGACTGCGCAAATAGCCATTGGGGAACCCTTTCAAAGCACGATGAAAATTTTTCCAGACGATTTCACGATCCGGAACAACAGGGAAAGGAAAGGAAAAGATACTTCCTTCTACGAATTTTAGATGGTAGTTAAAGAAATAGGCGGCATAGGCGGCGATCGCAAAGAATCCCGATAAATAGAGGGGCCTTAAAGGAAAAGCGGCATCAGCGCCAGAAGAATTTTTCTTTGAAGAACTGGAAATAATAGGCGGCTCCCCAGCGGATGACCTGAAGTTTCCGAGCGCCTCCGATGCGGGCGGGTTCGTCTCCCGGGATGTCGGCGACTTTGAGTTTGCGTTTGGCCGCGCGCACCGACATCAGAGGTTCCCAGCCCATCCGGGTGCGGAACAGCTTCTCCTCGAAAGTATAGGATTCCTCCTTGTGGAGGTCCAGCTGGAAAATGATGTCTTTCCTGAACGCCCGATACATCACGAGAGCGTCAGTGTATTTTGAGCCGTGAAGGACATTGACGGTCTTGGTGAAGAGCCAATTGCCGAAAGCCGTGACTGCATCATCGTCATAACTCTTCGCGCCGTCGGCGTATCTGGAAACGATCACCATGTCGTATCCTTCCTTCATCTTTTCAATCAGAGGCGGAATGAGCTCCGAAATGGAGTTTCCGTCGGGGCTGAAACTGATCACGATGTCGCCCTTCATCAAATCGATCGCCTCCATGAAAGCATATCGGAGGCCCTTCTTTTTTTGGACATAGAGCTCAAAACCGTGCTGACGGACATAATCCTGCGTCCCGTCCGTCGAGCCGCCGTCCACGAAAAGAATCTGGTCCACCCATTCTCTTTTGATCTGAGGCATGATGGTTTTCATGGCTTCAAGTTCGTTGAGGACCGGGATGAAGAGGGTGACTTTCATTTATAAATCCGGCTTGTAAAAAATAATTTGACTGCCCGAATATTCAAACTTGAACGGAACATGCAGAAATTCGGTCAGGGCCGACTTCACTTTGGGCTGATGTTCCGGACGGACGAAGAGGAGGAGGAACCCGCCGCCGCCCGCGCCCAGCAATTTGCCCCCCAAAGCGCCCGCCTTCATCGCGCGGTCATAAATCTGGTCGATCTGAGACGTCGTGATGTTGTCGGCAAGGCCCCTTTTGATTTTCCAGGACTCGTTCAGGAGTTTTCCAAAATCGCCGAGATCGTTCTTGCCGCTCAAGATCCTGAGGCCTTCATAAACCATCTGCCGCATGGCCTCAAGCTCTTTCTGTTTTTGGTCCGCGGTCTTGACCAGCTTTTCCGCAATTTCGGAGGCGATCCTCGAGAAACCTGTGAAAACCAGAAGCAGATGGGATTGAAATTCTTCCAGCCGTTCCTGCTGGAGAATCACCGGAGAAATCCTGAAATTTTGTTCGGGCTTGAACTCAACGAGGTTGAACCCGCCATAAGCCGCGGCGATCTGGTCCTGGCACCCGACATTCTCTTTGATCCAGTCCTGCTCCACGGAGATCGCGTCTTTGGCCAGCTGTTCCTTGGAGACGATCTGCCCCTTGAGAGCATAGAGGCAGTTGAGGAGCCCTGCGGTGAACGACGAGCTCGAACCCAGCCCCGTGCGCGCCGGGAGATCGGCGTCATGGTGGATCTCAACGCCTTTGTCGACTTTCATGAAATTTAAACATTCCCGCGCGGAAGGATGCTTGATCTCATTTGTGCTTTTCACGAATTCGATGGACGAATAAACAAGGCGGGTTTTATAATCAAAAAACGGAGGGAGATATCGGCTGGAAATATAGCAATATTTGTCGATCGTCGTCGAAAGCACGGCGCCTTCGTGGGATTTCAGCCAGCCGGGATAATCCGTCCCGCCGCCGAAGAAGGAGATGCGGAACGGCGTTTTGCTGATGATCACCGCGCGGCCCCCGCCATCCGTTTTTGCCACCACTCAATCGTGTTCCGAAGGCCGTCTTCAAAAGAAATTTCGGGTTTCCAGCCCGTGAGTTTGCGGGCTTTCGAGGAATCACCGAAAAGCCGCATAATGTCCTGGGGCCGCGTGGAATCGTTCCACTGCGGTTCCTGCGTATAGTTCAGAACTTTTGCGATGGCGCGATAGGCCTCGCCGACGGTGGTTTCTTTTCCGGAACTGAGGTGATAAATCTCTCCCGGCGCGCCTTTTTCAAGAAGGAGCATGTATCCTCGGACGATGTCCACGACATGCGTATAATCGCGGGACGGCCTGGGACTTCCCAGTTTCGGCGTTTTCCCTGAAACGATCTGCGAAATGATGCGGGGAATCAAATATTGTTCGCTCTGGCCGGGACCATAAAAAGCGAATGAGCGGGAAATCACGATGGGAGCCCCTTCGTCGATCAGGGGCCTGAGATAAATTTCTGCGGCATATTTGGACGCGGCATAAAGGTCCCCCGCGCGCGGGACGGCGGTCTCTTTGATGGGGAGTTCGGAATCGGGCAGGTTGCCGTAAACATGGCAGGTGCTGACATGGAGCATCTTTTTTACGCCCGCTTTGATGGACGCCTGGGCCACATTGAAGGTCCCGATGGAATTGACTTCAAACGCCCTCTGCGGATTGTTGCGCGCGTCCATGACGGGGACGATCGCGGCCGGATGAAAAACATACTGAACCCCTTCGCAGGCTTTGGCAAGGCCGGAGAGGTCCGTCACGTCCCCATTAAAAATTTCTATTTTGCCCGAGAGGTCTTCAAGGTTTGTGAGATTGGATCCGTTTTTCACCAGAGCCCGGACGGAGGCGCCGGAAAGATGGAGCTGTCGAGTGAGATGAGAGCCCGTGAACCCGTGGGCTCCAGTGACCAAAACTTTGGCGCCGGAAAAAAAACTCATGCGGTGAAGATCATACTATTTTTTCCCTTTATACGAAAGGAAAGCGCGCATGAAAGGGTCGAGATCTCCATCCATGACCGCCTGGATGTTGCCGGTCTCCTGACCCGTGCGGGCGTCTTTGACCAGCTGATAGGGCATGAACACATAAGAGCGGATCTGGTTGCCCCAGGCGATGTCGCCCTTGTCGTCATAATGCTTTTCGATGGCGGCGCGTTTCTTTTCCTGCTCAAGGTCATAAAGCCGCGCGCGGAGCATCTTCATGGCGGTGGCGCGGTTTTTCATCTGACTGCGCTCGATCTGGCAGGCGACGATGATGCCGGAGGGCTTGTGCGTGATGCGGACCGCGGACTCTGTTTTGTTCACGTGCTGGCCGCCGGCTCCTGAAGCGCGATAGGTGTCGGTTTCAAGGTCCGCTTCGTTGATCTCAATTTTGATGTCGTCTTCGATTTCGGGAATGACGTCGCAGGAGGCAAAAGAGGTGTGGCGGCGCTTGTTGGAATCAAAGGGAGAGACGCGGACCAGGCGGTGAACGCCGATTTCAGATTTCAGATAGCCATAGGCATAAGCGCCTTTCACGAAAAAAGTCACGCTCTTCATTCCGGCTTCTTCGCCCGGGAGCATGTCGGTGATCTCAATCTCATGATTGTGAGCGTTCGCCCAGCGCTGATACATGCGGAAAAGCATGTCGTTCCAGTCGCAGGCTTCCGTTCCGCCCGCGCCCGCATGGAGAGAAATAATGGCGTTGGATTTGTCGTGTTCGCCGGACAATTTGGATTCAAGGTCAAAGGCGTCAATTTTCTTCAGGAGGGCCAGGTGAGTTTTTTCAATTTCTTCCAGCTCGGACTCATCATCCATCTCGGAAGCCAACTGCCAGTGGGCCTCAATGTCGTCCACTTCTTTCTTGAGCCCTTTCCAGCGCGCCGTCACTTCCTTGAGAGTGGACATTTCCGACATGAGTTTTTTGGAAGAGGAGTCCCCCTTCTGCCAAAACCCGGGCTGAGCGGCGGTGAGCTCTAAATCTGTGATTTGTTTTTCTTTTTGAGCGAGGTCAAAGAAACCTCCCCAGCTCATCGATCTTGAGCTTGGTGTTTTGGATGTCGAAAGAAAGTTCTTTAAGCGTTTTCATGTGAATTTTTCCTGAACGAAAATCCGATGCCGATCAGACTGACCGCCGCGCAAATCCAGGCGAAAAGGTCGCCGTGCCTCGTATAAAATGTCTCTGTTTCCGATGGAGAAATTTCCCCGAACAACACGGTCCGCTCTCCGATCCTCGTTTTTGAAAGGACCCGCCCGTCGGGCCCGATGAACCCTGAAATCCCCGTGTTGGCCGCGCGAACCAATGGGCGGTTGTTTTCGACGGCCCGAAAAACGTTCATCGCGAAATGCTGTTCCGGCGCCGCGGTGTCCAGATACCATCCGTCGTTCGTGAGGTTCACGAGGACCTGCGCCCCGTTCCGCGTTTCTTCCCGCGCGATTTCCGGGAACACGCTTTCATAACAGATGCTCACGCCGACCCGCGCTCCGGGAGGATTTAAAACTTTGTGAGACTCTCCGGAGCTGAACCCGCCGAGCTCGTTCAAAACCGGCACCCAGTTCCCCAGAATTCCCCGAAACGGAACGAATTCCCCGAACGGAACCAGATGCATTTTATCATAACGGTCAAGGATCTTTCCATCGGCGGAAAAAAGAAACGCGGAGTTGCGGCAGGTCGTCACCCCTTCCTGCGTGACAGCTCCCGCGACATGAACGAGTCCGGATTTTTTCACGGTCCCTGAAACCCACTTCAGCATGGGCTCGTCATTGGGGATCCATCCCGGAACCGCAGTCTCAGGCCAGAGGACCCAGCTGTTTTTGTTTGCCTTCCGCGCTGTCTCGGACAGATCTTCATAAACCTTCTGGATTTCAGAAACATAAGCCGGGTCCCACTTGTGATATTGGTCGATGTTCCCCTGAAGGACCGCGACCGAAACCGGAGGTCCGCCGATTTTCTGGTTTATTTTTTTGTGCGATATAAAAATGATCCCCGCAAAGATCACGACGAACGACAACAGCGTCCACCGCCTGACATTGCGTTTTATGACCAGCGCCGCGATAAAAAGATTGAAAAGGACAACCATGGAGGAGACGCCGTATATCCCTGCGTAGCGGGCGAACTGAATGTGCGGAAGCTGGAGCCATTGGGTGTATCCCAGGTTGCCCCAGGGGAACCCCGTGAAAAGATAATTTCTTAAAAATTCGAGGGCGGGCCAGAGCGCGGCGCCGAAAAAAACCGCGGCGTCCAGAGGAAATTTCTTGCAGAACTGAGAGAGCAAAGCGAAAAAGACCCCATAATAGAGCGCGACATATCCCGCCAGAAGAGCCACAGAGAGGAGTCCCACCCAGAGAGAAACTTTGGCCGCGAGAAATGTCGGGACAATCCAATAAAGGATGCCGCAGAAGGCCGCCCAGCCCGTGAGAAAACCCAGAGCGAAAGATTGTCTCCAGCTTTTGTTATAAGACGCGGCAAAAACGGGAACGAGAGCAATCCAGGCGAGAGACCCGTGATTCCATTTGGGGAAGGATAAAACAATTAAAGCGGAACTTGATAAGGAAAGAAGGATCGGACTAAAAATCAGCGTTTACTGCCCGTGGCACTTCTTGTATTTTTTTCCGCTGCCGCAGGGACAGGGATCGTTGCGCCCGATTTTGTCGGGGATGGCGGCGACGGGAGCGGAGGCTCTGGATTCGGCAGAAAAGAGAGGCGAGGGAGAAACGGATCTGCCGTTTGAAGGAGCGACGTTTTTTTCTTCCGCGCCTTCAATGGAGAACTCGGGTTTGGTTTCCACCATTTTCTGAACGGGGGGCCTCGGAACCGCGGGCACAGCGCGAAGCTTGAAGACAAATTCCACGGCGCTCTCCCGGATGCGGTTCATCATCTGCTCGAACATGGCGAAAGATTCTTTTTGATATTCGACTTTGGGGTCTTTCTGGGCGTATCCCCGAAGGAAAATGCCCTGTTTCAGGTGGTCCAGATCATACAAATGCTCTTTCCAGGCGCCATCGATCATCTGAAGCAGGATCATGCGCTCCAAATCCCGCATGACTTCCTTTGTGAGATTTTCTTCCCTGGAATGATAGGCCTTGTCGATTTCCGTTCGGACCAGGCCGCGTATTTTCTCCTGATCGAGGGACGCGTCCTTGGGATCAAGATCAATGGGAACATCAAAAGTGCGTTTCACCCACTGCGACAAAGAATTTAAATCCCATTCTTCGGCGTGCGATTTGTGAGAACACCACAGCTCAAGCTTTTCTTCAAGGGTTTCTGAAATCATGTCCTGAACATGCTGGGAAACATCTTCGCCGTCCAAAATGTCGTTCCTGAGATCATAAATCGCTTCGCGCTGGCGGTTCATCACATCGTCGAAATCAAGGAGCTGTTTGCGGACGTCGAAATGGTTGGCTTCCACCCTGCGCTGGGCTTGTTCTATCTGGCGCGAAAGAAGCGGGCTCTCAATGGCTTCCCCCTCTTCCCAGTTTCCGCCGATCGTCTTCAAAAATCCGGAATCCATGAACTGAGAGAGGCGGTCGCCGCCGAACAGACGCATGAGATCATCGTCGAGGGCAACATAAAAACGCGAAGAGCCCGGATCGCCCTGACGGCCTGTGCGGCCTCTCAGCTGATTGTCGATCCTGCGCGATTCGTGGCGTTCGCTCCCGAGCACATGAAGCCCGCCGATGTTTTTCACGAACTCCGCTTCCTCTGGATTTGAAGGATTTCCCCCGAGCACGATGTCGGTTCCGCGGCCCGCCATGTTGGTGGCAATGGTGACGGCGGCCTTTTTGCCGGCCTGCGAAATGATCACAGCTTCCTGCTCATGATATTTCGCGTTCAAAATCTGGTGAGGCACGCCGTGGCGGCGGAGCATGGCGCCGAGCTTTTCTGACGAATCAATGGAACGGGTTCCGACGAGAACGGGCCGGCCCTGTTTCCAAAGCTCTTCAATTTCCTTGATGATCGCTTCATTCTTCTCGCGCTGGGTGCGATAGATCACGTCCGGCATGTCGATGCGGAGCATGGGACGGTTGGTGGGAATTTCAACGACGTCGAGTTTATAAATCTCCCAAAATTCCTGCGCTTCCGTGAGAGCCGTTCCCGTCATGCCGCCCATCTTTTTATACATCCTGAAAAAATTCTGGAATGTGATGGTGGCCAGAGTCTGGTTTTCTTCCGCGATGCGCAAATTCTCCTTGGCTTCAACGGACTGGTGCAGGCCTTCCGACCATCGCCGGCCGGGCATCAGGCGGCCCGTGAATTCGTCCACGATGATGACTTCGCCGTCTTTCACGACATAATCCACATCCCGTTTATAAAGATGATGCGCCCGGAGCGCCTGCGTGATGTGGTGCACCCATTCGCCGGAGAGATCGTCATACAAATTCTTGAGCCCCAGGAGCTTCTCGCACTTGGCCACGCCTTCTTCGGTGAGGGTGGTGGTGTGGGCTTTTTCGTCCACGAGGAAATCATATCCCACATCCAGCTTTTCGCCGGAATATTTTGATTCGATTTCTTCTTTGTCGGTCACGAAGCGGCCCTTCAGCATGGGCACGATCTTGTTGATGATGTAATATTTTTGGGTGGAGGCTTCCGCAGGGCCGGAGATGATCAAAGGCGTCCTCGACTCGTCGATCAAAATGGAGTCCACTTCGTCGACGATGGCGAAATTCATGGGGCGGATGACGCGGTCCTCTTTGCGGATGACCATGTTGTCCCGCAGATAATCAAATCCGATTTCGTTGTTGGTGACATAGGTGATGTCGCAGGCATAGGCCGCGCGGCGGTCTTCGTTTCGCATGTCGTGCTGGACAAAACCCACGGTCAGCCCCAGGGATTCAAAGACGGGAGCCATCCAGTTTCTGTCGCGGCGGGCCAAATAATCGTTGACGGTGACGACGTGGACGCCGAGGCCGGGGAGGGCGTTCAAATAAGCCGCGAGGGTGGCGACCAGCGTTTTTCCTTCGCCGGTTTTCATTTCCGCGATCTTGCCCTGATGCAGGACGATGCCGCCCATCATCTGGACGTCGAAATGCCTGAGCCCGATGGTTCTCTTGCCGGCTTCACGAACCGCGGCGAATGCTTCCGGCATGAGGTCGTCGAGAGTTTCCCCGCCGGCGAGCCGTTTCCGGAACTCGTCCGTTTTCGCACGGAGCTGATCATCGGACAATGCCGACATTTCAGAATCAAATGCGTTGATCCGCTCAATCACGGGCCGGATGTTCTTGACGAAGCGGTCGCTGCTGGAACCGAAAACTTTTTGCAGGACTGTTTTAAGCATATGGATTTATTATTTTAACATTTGCCCGTCGAAAAAGAAACCTGCTTTATAATGAAGGGATAAACGGATCCGCGCCGAGGGTTCCGTTCAGAGACTGTCT
>JAKFYJ010000020.1 GCA_021730935.1 Elusimicrobiota bacterium | reverse complement strand
GAATTGAGATAAATCCCGGTGTCATTCGAATAGGCGTTGTTCGCGCTCAGGGTGTTGTTGGAGGAGTCCTGGAGATAAATCCCGTTGCCATTCAAATAGGCGTTGTTCGCGCTCAGGGTGTTGTTGTTGGAGGAGGAATTGAGATAAATCCCGGTGTCATTCGAATAGGCGTTGTTCGCGCTCAGGGTGTTGTTGGAGGAGTCCAGGAGAGAAATCCCGTAGTTGCCATTAATCGAATAGACGTTGTTCGCGCTCAGGGTGTTGTTAGAGGAGGAATTGAGTAAAATCCCGTAGTCATTCGAATAGACGTTGTTCGCGCTCAGGGTGTTGTTGGAGGAGGATACGAGCCAAATCCCGATATAGCCGTTACGCACCGTGGAACTGGAAATTGAACCGCGCGCTGAATCAAAGTATATTCCATATTTCTGCGAAGCGATGGCTCCAAGATAAGCGAATTCGCCGTAGTTGAGGTTGAAGTTGGCAAGGGTTTGGCTCTGGTTCAGAATATAGGCAGTGTTTGTTCCTGTATTGGTTCCAGATGAACGCACAAGAACGTTGCGAGTCAGGTTGTTGATGCGGATGGGCGATGTGGAGAAGTGTACGCGGGCCACGGGAGTGATGTTGAAATTGTTCCCCGCGAGCCCGCTGATATAAACCGCTTCTGTATCAATCGTCACGAGGTCGCCATTCTGCCATCCTGTCGCATCTGCAACCGTGATGCTCTGATCTGAGGGTGTGATGTTTCCGCCACCTTGTTTATATCCCGTCGTTGAAGGATTTTTCGCCGCGCCATAAGTTGTAAATATTCCGCCGTTGCTCACAATCAACCCATAATGCCCCGCCTTGTTGCCCAAAGCCAAAATCAGTTGCGCTGTGGTGCCCGACGGAATGGAATCCCCCGATGTTCCCATGTCTAACGTCCCTCCAGAGTTGATGGTGATATCGCCGCTGGAGAGAGTGAGGATGGCGTTGTTCACGGAGCGGCTGTAATACAAGATGCCGCTCACGCTGGTGGTGCTGGCCACGGCGGAAGAAATGTCGACGGTGACTGTGTGGCCGCTCACGATTGTGACGGAAGAGATGTTGGTGGGCACAAAGCCGTCCACCCAGGTGTTGGGGTTGCTCCAGAGGCCGGTGTTTTTGCTCTTTGCCCAGAAGGGGTGAGGCGTTGCGACGATTGCCGTGGAGATGGTTGAGGCATAACTCGTGACGGAACCATAGATGGCGCCGGCGCGGAGATAATAGACTTCGCCCGCGCTCAGAGAGGAGATGGACAAAGTGGAGAGGACGCTGTTAAATGTTGAAGAAGTAAACACGATGTTTTGCGGCGCAAAGGCGCTGTCGGTGGAGGCATCCAGAGTGTATCCGTCGGGGTTGGAGGCGGAGGCGGTGCTCCAGGTGACGGTGATGGAGGAAAGGGTGACGGCGGTCACGCTGGAGAACTGCGGCGGGCCGAAAGCCCAGTTCAGGTTGTTGCCGGAATTGATGGAGTTGCTGTCGGCATAAATGGTTTGGCCCAATGAGGCGTCGGAATCTTTGACATCGACATTGCGGACTTGCTGGGTTGCGCCCGAGACCAGGGCAATCTTCCACCTTGTGCCTTCGCTCGCGCTCCGGAGCCCCACTTTGGTTCCTGACAAGAAGCCGAGGGACAAGCGGCCCGTGACTGTCACGCTGGAGTTGCCGGTTGCGAACTGGATTGTGGATCCGGGCGTGAGAGCCGTGAATGTTGCGGCGGTCACGCTCTCCAGAAATTTGACGCCGAGAGCAGAGGTGTTCGTGACGGAAAGATAAGCAAAGGTGTTGGTGGAAGCGCGGATGGTCTGGCCTCCTGTGCCGTTGAATGTGAAGGTGCTGGTCCCCGCGTTGAACTGGGCGGATCCGGTGCTGGTGAAAATCGATCCAACGCTGAAAGAAGAGCTTTGAGCATTGAAGGTTCCGGAAGAAAGGACCATGCTGGTGATTCTCCACTGGCTGGAACCGGCGTTGAAGGTGAAGGGCAGAGACGGGTTGATGGTCAGTTGGCTCACGGACACACTGGGGTTGTTGGTGGCGGCGTCCAAAGTGAGGCTTCCGCTCACTCCGTTGTCGGTGACTGTCAGCGCGGAGCCATATGCATGGGTGCCAGCGGCCATCACGGCCTGGATGCCCGAATTTCCGTTCACATTCGAGATTTCAACTCCCGATCCGCCATATGATCTTGCCGGAATTATTGTTGTGTTGTCGTCCAGCCAAAATTTCGTGATGATGTTCATGCTTCCGGCGGTCCCGAGGGTGACGCCTCTGTTGATAATCACTTTGCTGAAAGCCGCTTGGTTGATGGTTCCCGTGAGCGCAAGGGTTGATCCGGGGATGGCGTATAATCCAACCCCAGTGATCGTGAGGGTTCCCGGGATATTCATTTGGCCGCTGAAGCAGGCATCGTTGCTGGAAAGAGTGGCGGTCCCATAAATATTGAAGTTGTTGAAATAACACGGGCTCGTTGTTGAGGCGTTGAGGCGGGTGATGGATTTGCTTGCGCCGGTCATGTTGATCGTTCCCGTGCCGCTGTTCCAGGGCCCCACGGGGACATTGATCGTGAGGTTGCCGCTGAGCGTCAGGGTGGAGCTTCCGGAATTGAAGATTCCGTCGTTCATGGTGAAGTTTCCTGAATTTCCTTTTAAAGTAATCGAAGATCCATTCGCGTTGAAAGTTCCACTGCTGATTGTGAGAGGACCCGTCACGACGATGGTGGATGTGCGGGCATAGAAAGTCCCGAAGTTTACGGTGAAGCTTGAAAGTGTGATGGTGTTGGTGGACGCGTCCACGGAACCTGAAAAACCTCTGCCGGTTGAAGTGCTGAGGGTGAGGGTGGAGATTGTGATGTCGCTGTCAATTTTGCACGCGCCCGATCCGCCGGCATCAAAAATCGCGATGTGGCCCGCGCCCGGAACTCCAGCTCCGCCGGTTCCCCCAGAGGTTGCCGACCAATTTGATGCGGAACTCCAGTTGCCCGGGGCGGAAGCCACCCAATAATAGGTGCTGCTGACCGCAAGAGTTTCCGTTCCGGTTGAGAGGAATGTGGACCCGTCCCGCAAGTTGTTGTATTCGGTGGTGAGCCAGTCTGAAGAGCGGATGATGTTGGAAATCCTCAGTTCTTCAATGACGCCGCTGAACGGCGCCGCGAGACCCGTCCTGTTCCCGATGATCCCATTGACTGAACCGTCATCATGAGTTCCGGACCCCACCTGTTGGGCGGAATAGGTGGGCTCTGAGAGTGTGCCTGAATAGCCTCTGTATAGTTTCTGAGTTCCGTTCACTCCCGCCGCGTCCCAAACGGTTGCGACATATTGCCAGGTTGAGACGGTGACGAAGGATCCCGCGCTCAGGACATTGAGGTTGCCTGATCCGCCTGTTCGGTTATAGCCGAAACGGATGTCTCCGGCGGCTGAGTCTCCGAGCGTAAAGAGAAAATCGTTTGTCCCCGCCCATTTGGAATAGATAAATTTGTTTCCAGTCACAGAGGCAGGATTGATCCATGCCGTGATGGTTCCGCTTGAAATATTGTCCAGGGATGACGCTGAGCCGACATCTATGTTGGAATTTCCTGCGGCATAACTCCCCGCGCCTCCGACGAGACCCACAGCGGCAGTCACATTGGTGACGCTTCCCGCGTTGCCTTTGGAAGTGGAATCCGTCGCCCCGAGAGTGAACCCGTTCGTGAAATGCCACACGCCAACAAAGTTGCTGTCCCACACGGCAGTGGCGCTGGACTGGTCCGTGGAAATTCTGGAATCGCCATAGCCCATATAAATGACGGTGTCCACGGTGTGGGAGAGGTTCGGGATCTTCACCCAATAGCACGCATAGCCGCTGGTGGAAACATAGGTTTCTGTTTCCCAACTGAGTTTCTGGGTGAGAGAGTCATCGGAATAAAACCCGATGTCGTATCCGCTGGTGTTCTGGACTTTCCCGCCGTTGGGGACACTCGCAAGATAAGAGAATGTGCCTTTGACCACCACGGGGAAATTGGTCTGATCCGTGTTGGCCACCTGCGTGTGGTCAAGGGTGACGGCGCGATAAAGGGGCGAGGAATGAGGAGTGACAGTTGAGACGGGCAGGGCATAATAGAGGTCAGAATTGGTTGAGACCTTGACCGCGAAATAATAGGTCGTGTTCGCGTAGAGCCCGGAATAGCTGGTGGTGTTTTGATCAAGAGCGCCTGTCCCGATGGATTTGAGGGGCAAAAAGGTTGAGACTGAAGAGATGAGCATTCGATATGAGTTCCCCGGGTTCAGGGTCCAGTTCACGGAGAAGGAATCCGAAGCGACGGCGAAAACAGTCACATTCGTGGGAGAGGAAATGAATGTCACGGAAGTGGTGGTTGCAATCATCACGGGAGTATAGCCCGAGGCATTGAAAAGCAGGTTGGTTCCGGCGGAATTCCACAAAGCGCGGGCGCGGATATAATAGGAAGTGTTGGCGGCGAGGCCGGAAGTGCTCACTGAGAGGCCCATGGAGGTTGCGGGAAGCGTCGCTGTCGAAACGGCGGAAGAGAAATCGATATACGACGAAAATGAAACCTCAAACGGGAAATTGTTGCTCGCGGACCCCTTGCCGACAGAAACGACGATGTTGTCGAAATCCACCGACACAAGAGAGAGGGTCGGAAGAGCGGGAAGAGTGGCCGTTGAAATCGAGTTCGCATAAGACGTCGCCGAGCCTGAGACGGCGCCTGCGCGGATATAATAAGAGGTGTTGGGGTTGAGAGGAGAAAGGACGCCGAACGAAAGAGAAAGGAGCGCGTTGCTGACGGTGGTGGTGGTGACGAGCGTTCCAGCAAATGCGCTGTCCGTTGCGGCGTCCAGGGTGTAACCACCGCTCGCGCCCGGGGCCGCGCTCCAGGTCACGGTGATGGAAGAGATTGTGACCGCAGAAGCCGTGACATTCGTGGGGCTCCCGAAATCCCAGTTGGTGTTGTTGCCTGAACTGAGAGAGCTTCCGTCGTTGGCGATGATCTGCGCTCCGCTGGAGGCGTCAGAATCCTTGGCGTCCACATTGCGGACTTGCTGTGTGGCTCCGGCCTGCAGGTTGAGTTTCCATTGGGATCCGTCAGAGATGCTCCGGACACCCACTTTTGTTCCGGAAGTTGGGCCGAGGGCGAGGCGCCCTGTGACAGTGACGCTGGAGTTTCCTGTGGCAAATTGCAGGGTGGTTCCCGCTGTCAAAGCGGAAAAGGTTGAAGCTGAAAAGCTTTCCGTGAAACGCACGCCGCCGGCCGAAGTGTTGGTGACAGAAAGATAAGCAAAAGTGTTTGTGGAGAGGCGCACCATCTGGGTCCCGCTCCCTGTGAAAGCCACTGTGCTGGTGCCTGCGTTGAACTTGGCGCTGGAACTGATGTTGACGTTTCCAGCAACGGAGATGGAGGAACTGTTCGCGTTAAATGTGGACGAAGAAATGAAAAGGTTGTTGAGAACGGTCCAGTTCCCTGACCCTGCGTTCAGAGTGACGAGTTCAGGCGCAAAATGGAAGGTGGAAATGACGACATTGGGATTGAACGAGTTCGCGTCAAGCGTGAACGCGCCGCCGTTTCCATAGATTATCAGGCCGCCGTTATAAGTGTGGTTCCCGGTCTGCAGGATGACTTTGGGAGAGCCCGTGGCCCCGCCGCCCTTTACGGTCACGATTCCGCCGTATGTCCGGGCCGGCATTTTTTGCCCGAAACTTGCGGGCGCCTGGTAGTCCAGATAATATTCGATCGGGAGGTTTATTGTTCCGCCTGTGCCCATCATGACGTCGTCCCACAACTGCAGTTGACCCGTCCCGTCGAGAATCCCGGAAACAGTGATGGTGGTATTAAAGACCGAGGTCCGGCTCAATCCGTTTAAGCTCAAGGTTCCAACGACGTTCAGCACGCCGGAGAAACAGGCGTCAGTGTTGGACCCATTATTCGTATAACTTCCCAGGACCGTGACATTGTTGTAATAAGGCCCGCCGACAAAGCACCAATCCACGGCCAACACTTTCGAAGTTCCCGCCAGGAAGAGGGTTCCGCTCCCTCCTGAATATTTTGCGGCATCCACGCTGGAACCGTTGGTGAAGTTGCCGAAAACCGTGAGGGTGGAACCGCCCATGACATAAGCCCCGTTATTTTGAGTGAGGTTGCCGACGACGGACATGGTGGAAGACCCTCCAATAAACACGCCGTTGCTCATGAGGAAATTCTGGTTCACCGTTATGGAAGCGGCATTCGCGTTGAAAGTTCCGCTGCTCATGGAGAGGGCTCCATTGATGGTGATCGTCGAGTTGCGGGCATAAAAAGTTCCGAAATGGAGCGTGAAGCTGGTCATCGTCACGCTGAAACTCGAAGTGTCCACGGACCCGGGATATCCGCCCCGAGCGGAAGTGCTGATCGAAATTGTGGAGACCATCACATCCATGTCAAGTTTGCAGGCGCCGATCCCGTTGGGATCAAAGATGGCCTGCTGTCCCGCTCCGGGCGCTCCCGCTCCACCTGCCCCGCCCGAGGTGGTTGACCAGTTCGTGTCCACGCTCCAGTTCCCCGGCGCTGAAGCCACCCAGTATCTTATGGATCCGAAATTCCAATTCGTGTTGTTGCCTCGGCTGAGCGAGGTTCCGTCCGACGCATTGATCTGGGTTCCGGAGCCGGCATTGGAATCTTTCACATCGACATAAGCAAGTGTCTGCGCGGCTCCGTTCTGCAGGTTGAGTCCCCACGCGGCGCCGGAGTTTGTGGATCGGAGCACGGCATATCTTCCTGATGAACCCGCAATATTTAAGGAACCTGTAACGGAGAATGTGGAATCACCCTGGAAATATAGGGTCGCGGAAGCGGCGAGTCCGGCCATCTCCAGTTTGGTTGCGGACCAGGTGGAGCTGAAGGTGATGCCTGCGGCAGAAGTGTTGGACGCGATCAAAATATTGAAAGTCTTGCCGCGCATGTTCACGATCTGGGCGGAAGAACCATTGAAGATGACGCTGGAAGTGTGAGCCGTAAACACCGTGGAGGATTCCATCACCCAGTTGCCTCCGACGGAGAAGATCGTGCCGTCTCCTTCATTCGCAGGAGCCGTGTCCGTGGCGTCAACGGTGCCTGAGCCGATCACCACGAGGTCTCCCGAGAGAGTGACTTCATAGCCCTTGGTGTTATAGACATCGCCCGCATTCACCGTGAGGCTTGCGGCCGTCAGATCGCTTCCGAGAGTGATCGTGTCAGGACTGTTTCCGATGATCACATTGCCGAGATCCTGATCGTTTGAAGTCAGGGTGAGGTCCCCGGCAAATTTAAGTTTTCCCGTGCCCGCGTCTTTGGTGAAGGTCCCCGCCGCAAGGTCCGCGTTGCCGGTGATCACGAGAGCGTTATTCGTTCCCTGGATGAAGGCACTGCCGGATTGGGCTGTGAGGGAATAGAAAGTGGCCGGACCCGAAAGCTCAAAGGTTTCACCGCTCGCGAGGGTCAGGGCGGGACCATGATTGATCCTCGAAAGATAAAGCTTCCTGCCGTTCAGATTGATGGGGGTTCCGGAAAAAACAACTCCGCCTCCAGCCTCTCCCTGCACGGTCACGCTGTTGGCGGAGTTGAGAACTTTGACCGTGCCGTTGTTGATGAGTTTGCCGCCGTTTTCGATGGTGAGGCCCGCGGCCTGATTTGTCCCGTCAAAATCCAATTCACCGGACACGGTGATGGATGCCACGATCACGGGCGAAGTGGCAGTCACAACGATCCCATTGGCGATCCTGACCACATGGCCGCGCCCTGGGACAACGCCGTTCACCCAAACAGAAGGGTCCATCCAGTTTCCGCTCCCCACGGATGTGTAATTCAGGAGTTCTGTCCCGAATGTCCTTGTGCTGAGAGCGTCGGTCAGACCGCTTTCCAAGACCGTGCTGTAAAGCCCGTTGCCCTGATCGCCTTTGTCTCGAGTCGATATCCTGTAAAAATAAGTTGCGGCCGCGCTCAAACCCGCGCTCACAGTGGAGGCCGCAGTCCCATAGACGGCTGTCGCGATGTGCACGACATAAGGATCGGATTTGGAATTAAATGAATAGGTCGCGCGGAAAATCCAATAAGCATCAAGGTCGTTGACATAGGCCGGGGGAACCGCATCGGTCCACGAAAGGGTCAGGCTCGAAGCGTAAACCGAGCTGATGGAAATTCCGGTGGGTTTTTTGGGCGTGAGGTCTGAGACAGAGGCGCTTGAGAGGCGGTTGACGTTTCCTCCCACGGACCAGGAACTCCAGTTCCCATTGTCGTCCCGCGTTTTAACGGCAAAGAAATAGGTGGTTCCGGGATTGAGCCCCGTCACCAGGCATCCCTGAAGCGTTCCGGCGCTGACGCTGGTGGAGAGATCCACGGTCCCGGTGAAAGGCGGAGGCGCGTCAAAGTTTGGAATGGAAGATGTCGCATATTTTATCCTGAACACCCCGCTGTTCAGGGTGCCGGTGGACGCATCGTCTCCGGGCGAGGTCCAGGCAAGCTCGATTCTTCCTTCGAAAACGTTGGCACTCGCAATCAGATCACTGATCGCGGACGGGGCAAAAATATCGGAAGGCGCCTGCTGAGTGGCTCCATTGGAGATATCAGAATAAAGCCCGGTGTCGTCCTGGCTCCAAAGACTGAAGAAATAAGCGGTGTCCGCGATGAGTCCGGTGATCGCCTTCCCCTGATTGCTCAGAGGAACGGAATTGGTGGCGATGAAGATGTGCTTATTCTCAGCGTAATCCCCGGAAGTGTCCACGGACCAGGAAACAGGCCATGTGCTGTATTCAATGATGAAATTGCCGTTGAAATTTCCAGACAGGAAATCGTCTCCCGGAGAAACCCAGCGGAGTTCAAGGGTGTTTTCTCCGGGGCCGACCAGAGCAGTGAGGCTCGTGACAGAGGCCGGAGCGGAACTGTCGGAAACTCCCCAGTGAATTTTGTCGGTTAAATCATAATTATAATTTTCTCCCCCTCGGGTTCCGCCCCAGTTGTCAAAGGTCCAGTTCAGGGTTGGAGATCCTGACGGAAAGCCTTCGGCGCGGACGTTGGACGGATTGGATGGGATTGAATTGCTGTCCAAAAATGAAACGGAACTGATGCTCATGGTTGTGGTGACGCTGGAAAGCTGGATCAAGGTGTTGGTGGACCCGGCTTTTTCAGCGTAATCAAACACTCCGTTGGACATGGAGAGGGTGGAGGGGTTGGTGATGAATTTGAGCCCGTCCGTGTCGATGTGGGCCATATAGAAATCCTGCATCTGCACGAGGGCTCCGGAGGCGACGAAAGAATAATAAGTGTCGCCTGAGGAAAGCCAGTCGATCTGAGTGGGGAGAGCGGGAGTTCCGACGGCTTTGAATGTCCCAGAACTGGTCAATGTCAGGCGCGTGTGTCCGTTGTTCCATGAGGAAGCCGAGGCGCCGAAGAGCAATTTTTTCTGGGTGTTGGCGTCCTTTGCGGCCGCGGCGAGAGCGAAGTCCAGAGTGTCCCACTCAGCCGGAGAACCGCTCGGAGTGAAATCCATTGTAAACTGGGAATTGGCCGCAGGCACGCCGCCTGAGAAGCTTCCTGAGAAAGCCGTCACCATGTCAGCGCCGGACGAAGAACCGTCAATGTGCCACTTGCCGTTGCGGTATTGGACCGTGATCAGCTGGGACTCGGCGAAGGCGTCATCGGTCACAACCGAGTTGATGACATGGCCGGTGCCGCGCATGATTCTGGGGATCGTGGCTGTGGAGGCATAAATCTGGCTCGCATACTCGAGTGAAAACGTGGACCCGAAAGTCCTGTAATCGCCCCAGAGCTGAACAAGCCCCGGAGTCTGGTTGTGTCCGAGAGACAGCACATAGTTTGCGTTCCTGTTTAATCCGGTTTTATCGAACCCTGAAGAAGGGTTGACCCTGGAGTTTTTGAGAGTGATGGAGATGATTGACGCGCTGGTATAAATTTCGGCCGTGGTGTTTGGTTTGCTGTTGCCGTTTTCGTCGTATCCCAAGCGGCAGTCGATCAGAGCGTTGTTGGTTCCGCAGTTGATTCCGGGGCTGTTGGAATATATTTGATTGGAGGTCAGCGTGTTATTGTTGCCCACCCGAAGTCCGTACAAGGGGTTATCGTATATCCGGTTTGAAGTGATCAGGTGCCCGCTGCCGCCCAAGAACGTGATCCCGCCCTGACCGTTGTTGTAGACGACATTCGCAGTCAGGGTGTTGTTGTTGACGGAGGTCCCGTCGATGCCCTGATACACATTTCTATAGATACGGTTAGACACAAACGTATTATTTGAGGCGGAAACAGAAATTCCATATGTGCCGTTTAAATAAATCTGATTCGATTGAAGTATGTTATAACTCCCGCCGAGGAGGATTCCTCCATAGCTGGAGCCTCCATTGTTATAAACCAGATTGGAAGTTAAAAGATTATTTCTCCCCGTGACATTAATCCCATAGTCCGCGTTGGAAAAAACGCTGTTGGAGGCGAGGGTGTTGCTGGAGCCGAGGTTGAACCCGTACTTTATGTTGCCGTAAGCGAGGTTGGAAGTGAAGACATTGTCGCCGGAGTTGTTAAGCGAAAAACCGTGGTATGCGTTGCCGTAGCTGTGGTTGGCTGTGAAGGTGTTGGAAGAGCTCAGGTTCAGATAAACTCCGCCGAAAATGCCGTTGCTGTGATTGTAGATCAGGTTGTTGGTGAAGCCGCTGGAAGAGGCGTTCTGCAGATACAGTCCGGCATAGCCTTCATGGATGGATGAATAATTAATCGTCCCTGCCGCGCTGGAACTGAAAGTCACGCCCCATTTATCCGTCGCCGCTTTTCCCATATACGAAATTTGAACATAGTCCAGATCAAAGTTGGCCCGCGTCCGGTTGAGGTTCAGGATGTATCCGGCGTTCACCGCGCTGGCGCCTTTGATCTGGACATTGCGCGTGAGGTTGCAGACCGCGGCGGACGAATCGTGAACGAAGGTCAGAGCGCTGCTCAGGAATATTTGGGTCCCCGAGACGCTGGCGATGGAGCGCTTTTCTGTGGAACCCGTGGTGCCTGCTTTTCCGATGGTGATGTCGTCTCCTGCGATCCACCCTTCAATTTCGTTTGCCGCACTCACCGTAATGAAAGCGTCACCGACGAACGCGTCGGCGGCAAGGGATGAAGCAGAGTCTTTGACCGCGCCCTGGGCAATGAGCGAACTTCCGTCATTGACGGTGAGCCCATAGAGGTTCACTGAAGAGGTTGAATTGAGGAGCAAGGTTGCGGTCCGATTTGAGGGGATCGGAGACCCCGCGGTCCCCAGGGTGAGGGAACCTCCATCCATCAGTTCCACGCTTCCGCGCACCGTCAGCTGAATGTTGGAAGCGGTGTCCCATGCGAGGGTCCCGGATATTTTGAGAGCAGTGGTCGAGATGTCGTCGCCGATCACCGCGCTTCGGTTTAAAATAATCGTGTGGCCGGAGAGAATTTCGACCTGGTCCCCGCTGTTGGGAACGAGGCCGCCCGTCCAGGACGCGGGGTCGCTCCAGTTCGAAGGCCCCGGCCCCGCTGAGGTGATGAGTCCGGAACCGGGGACATATCCCGTTGCTCCGGCGGAAACGGCGCTGTAATATCCCGCTTCATCCAAAGTCCAGACGCGGAAATAATAGGTGCTCCTCGGCGTCAGTCCCGTGAACAGCCAGGATATATTCGCCGCCGGAGAGATGCCGGATGTCGAGATGAGCGTCTGAGCGTCAGATGCTGACCACACGCCGGAAAAGTTTCCTGCGGCGTTCGTGGAATATTGGATGACGAACGTGGCGCTCGTCAGAGAACCGACATATCCGTTGTCTCCTGGAGCGGTCCAATTCAGCATTGCGGTCCCTCCGGCCCCCGCTGTGGAAACGCTCAAACTCGTGACAGCTCCCGGAGCGTCCGTATCTTTCACATATGCTGTGGCGCCGACGGAAAGCCCCGAGGACCAGTTCCCTTCCGGGTCCTGGGTCCAGATCCTGAAATAATAAACCCGGTTCCCCAGCATCCCTTCCGCCGCGTATCCCTGCGTTGTTCCGCCGGAGATATCTTGGGTGGAAATGATGACCTGCGCGTTCGCGGTGGACCATGAAATCTGATCATCATTCGTCCAGCTGGAAAATTGAATCGCGAATTGACTGCCGTTGACGAGGATCCCTGAATCCCCGTCATCTCCCGGGCTCACCCACAAGATCTGGGCTTTGTCGGAGGCATCGGTGAGGGCGGTGAGAGATGTGACGCTTCCGGGCGCAGAGCTGTCCGAGGTCCAATGAATGAGATCCAACAAGTCATAATTGTATGTTTCGCCTCCCCGAGTTCCGCCCCAGTTTGTGAAGGTCCAATTCAGCGTCGGCGAACCCGCAGGAAAACCTTCTGCGCGGACATTGAAAGGGGTTGATTTATTGGCCGCGCTGTCTTTGAAGAGGATGCCGTCGCAGGTCACGGATGTGGCGACGCTCGAGAGCTGGATCAATGTCCCGGTGGACCCGGCGGATTCCGCAAAATCAAACACGCCATTGTTCATGGAAAGGGTTGAGGGGCTCGTCACGAATTTCAGTCCGTCCGTGTCGATGTGGGCGACATAAAAATCCCGCATCTGCACGAATGAGCCGGAGGCGATCAGCGTGTAATAAGTGTTGCCTGAGTCGATCCAGTCAATCAGGGTGGGATAAGACGGAGTTCCGATCGCCTTGAAAGTGCTGGAACTGCTCAGAATCAGGCGCGAATGGCCGTTGTTCCATGCTGAGGCCGAGCCGCCGAAGAGCAGTTTTTTCTGAACGGCCGCGTCCTTGGAAGCGGCGATCAGGGCGAAATCCAGTGTGTCCCCTTCTGCGGGGGTTCCGCTCGGGGTGAAGTCCATCGTGAACTGTGAGTCGGAGGCGGGCACGCCGCCCGAGAAACTTCCGGTGAAAGGCGTCACCAGATCCGCGCCCGAGGAAGAGCCGTCGACATGCCATGTGCCGCCGCGGTATTCAAGGGTGATGATCTGGCTCACCGCAAAAGCGTCCGCCGTCACAACAACATTGATGACATGGCCCTCCCCGCGCATGAGTTTTGGGATCGTGGCGGTGGACGCATAAATCTGGTTCGCATACTCAAGTGAAACCGTGGATCCGAAGGCGCGATAATTTCCCCAGATTTGCGTGAGTCCCGGCGTTTGGTTGTGTTTATACGAGACAAGGCTGTTCGCGTCCCGATTAAGTCCGGCCGAAGTCGGAGCGTTGAATTTACTGTTTTTGAAAACGGCGGATTGAGTTCCGGGGTTATAAAAATATATGTCCCCGGTCGTGTTTGCCAGACGAGTTCCATTCGCGTCGTATCCCAGGGAAGAATCCACGACCGCATTGTCCAAGGAGTTCTGGAATTGGACGCCGTATAAGTTGCTATACGACCGGTTCGAGAGGAGCGTGTTGCTGTTTGAATCCCTCAGGGTGATCCCCGCGACAAGAGTGACCCCCCCGATATTGGAGACGTCGTGAAAATCGTTGTCGGCGAGGATGTTTCGGTTGGAGTAGTCCAGCAGGATGTAATAAGTGTTGGAGGTGAGCGTGTTGTTGTCGGACTGATAGAGCCAAATCGAGCTGTCTTGTCCGACGACCGTATTTCGTCTGGAGTTGTTCAGCATCAGGTCCGCAGCGACGTTGTTCCGGGCTTTGTTGTATCTGAGCGTGTTCTGGCTGGATTGTTCCAGGTGGATGCCTTCGCTGAGCTCCGTTCCAGAGTCGTTGTAATTCGCCTGATTATAGGCGAGGGTGTTTTTGTCGCTCGCGTTAAGATAAATCCCGTGATAGTTCACGGAACATTGATTGGCGGTCAGGATATTATTGTTGCTCGACTGAAGATAAATCCCGGCTCTCCCGCTGGCCCGGTTTGCATAAGCAAGGTTGGAGGTCAGGATGTTCCCTGTGGAATTTCTGAGATAAATCCCTTGGTTGACATTGGCATAGAGCTGATTTGAGATGAAGGAGTTCGACGAGGACGCAATGGAATAGATGCCGCCGAAAAATGGGCTCGAGTGCGAATAAATCAGGTTATTCGAAAAGGTGTTCGTCGATGAGTTCTGCAGGAATAGGCCAGCGTATCCTTCGTGGATCGAGCAATAGTCGAGGCTCCCTGCGGCGCCGGAGCTGAAGGTCACGCCCCACTGGTTCGTCATGGCTTTTCCCATGTATGAGATTTGCACATAATCCAGGTCAAAATTCGCCGCAGTCCTGTTCAGGTTCAAGATATAGGCTTTGTTCGTCGTGTCCGCGCCTTTGATCACGACATTGCGGGTGAGGTTTGAAACCATGGCTGAGGAGTTATGGATATACGAGAGCGAAGCACTGAGTGTGATTTGGGCTCCCGAAACGGCTGAGATGGAAACTTTTTCCGTGGTGTGCATGAAGGAAACGTCGTTGTCATAATAAGAAATCGTGATGGAGTCGCCCGCTTTCCAGTCCTCGATGTCCTGGGGATTGGCGACGCTCACGACACTGGCTCCCGGGGAAACGGTGGCGGAGAGCCGAGAGGTATATTTCATGGCTCCTCCCTGGGCGGTCAAGGTCCCTCCATCGTTAATCGTCAGGCCATAAGCGTTCGCCGTGGAAGTGGAGTTCAGGATAAGCATGGCGGTCCGGTTGAAAGGGATTGGAACCGAAGGCGTTCCCATGAGGAGCGAACCCCCGCTCATCACCTCCACCGATCCGCGCGAGGTCAAGGTGTAATCCCATCCCGGAGGAGCGCCCCAGGTGAGGGTTCCATAAATTTTCACGGCCGTGGTCGAGATGTCGTTGCCAGCGGTCGCGTCCTGGTCCAGGGTGACCGTGTGGCCTGCAAGGATGAGGACGGGGTTGGATCTGTCAGGAACAACGCCGCCCCTCCATGTGCCGGCATCGCTCCAGTTTCCGGTCCTCATGCTGACGACCGTGCCGGTGGAACCGAACCCGAGGGTGGCGATGAAGGTTGATGAGCTCACATAGCCGTCTGAATTGATCGCGCGCGCATAAAGCGGACACGAGGTATAAGAGTCGATGTTTACGATGGTCAGAGTCACCAGGCTGTCCCCAAGGATTCCGGAAGATGAATTGCTCGCTTGGAAAGCCCCGGTCGAAATGCTCAGGGTCGATCCGGCCGCAAGCGTGTTGGACGAGAGAGTGACGGCGACGCTGGTCCCTCCGAAGACCGTATAGCTCACAATCCCGGGGGATGGGGCGGAAATATAATTCATGACAACGGAAGCATAACCGGAAGCGTTTAGGAGGAGGTTGGAACCGGCGCTGTTCCAAAGGGCGCGGGCGCGGATGAAATAGGAGGTGGAGGGGAGCAGTCCGGCGGAACTGAAACTGATTCCCAGATCAGCGGATGCAAAAGTGCTGGTGGTGACGTTCGATGAAAAATTGGGGGTTGAGGAAACGGAAATTTCGTAGGGGAAATTATCGTTGTTGGAACCCGTGCTGACCACGGCCGTGAGGCTGGCCGCCGTGGACGAAGAGAGCGTAATGACCGGCAGAACGGGGAGCGTCGCGCTCGAGAGCAGGACATATCCCGAGGCATTTTGATCAAGGCCCTGGCGCTGTCCGTTCCACAAAGTCCGAACCTGCACATAATAACTCGCCCCCGTGAGCAGGTTCCCATATGTGGTGACAGCCGCGGACAGAATTCCCGTGGATGAAAACACTTTGGCATTGGCGAGGGACGCGCCGAAATTCGCGTCAGTGGAGATGCGGATGCTGAACCTCCCCCCGCCTGAGGCGTTGGCTCCGGAACTGATTTGGAGCGTCACGGAGTTGGAAGAAACAAGAGTGATGGAGGAAATCGACAGCGCCGGGAGCGTGCAGGTGGAGAGGGTGATATAACCTGAAGCGCCAAGCTGTAAATTCAGTCCGCCGCTGTTCCAGAAAGAACGGGCGCGGATGAAAAAGGTCGTGTTGGGAGTAAGGCCTGCCGTGCTGGTTGGGACGCCGTTGAACGCGGCGTCATAAACGCCTGTGGTGACGGGAGTCCTGAAGTTGGAGGAAGTGGAAAGAGAAAGTTCAAACGGCATCGGGTTATTGTTGACTCCGGAATCGACAAGCACCGTGAAGCTCCCGATGTCCACGCCGATGAGCCGAAAACTGGGAAGCACGGGTTTTGTGGAAGTGGAGGCATAGACATAATCCGAAGTGTTGACGGCGAGGTTCTGCTGCTGCCCGCTCCAAAGGGTCCTCACTTTCACATAATACGACGCGCCCAAGAGGAGGTTGCCATAAGTCGTGGCATCTGAAGACAAAGTTCCCGTCGCGGAAAACACGGATGCGTTCGGGAGGATGGAGCCGAATCCGCTGTCCGTGGAAATCTGAACGTTATAGTTCCCGCCAGTGTTGGACCCGGAAGAGATCACCATCGTGATGGAGTTGGTGGAGATGACCGTGATCGAAGAATGAGCCACAGACGGCCAGGTGCAGGTGGACAAGATGTTGGTGTATCCTGAAGCGCCCAGGAGGAGGTTGGCCCCGCCGCTGTTCCAGAGCGTTCTGGCTCGAGCGAAATAGGTGGTGTTGGGCCTGAGTCCGGAAACCAGCTGAGCGACGCCCAGCTGAGCCGGAGGGAGAGTGACGGTGGTGACGAAACTCACAAAATTCGAGGTCGAGGAATAAGATATTTCAAAAGGCATCGCGTTGTTGTTGAGCCCGGTTGAAGCGGTCACGGTGAAACTATCGCGTCCGACATTGTCCATCAGGAAGAACGGCAACACGGGCAAGGTCCCGGTCGCAGTATAAACATAATCCGAAGTGTTGACGGCAAGGTTCTGCTGCTGCCCGCTCCAAAGGGTCCTCACTTTCACATAATACGACGCGCCCAAGAGGAGGTTGCCATAGGTCGTTGCGGCAGAAGACAAAGTCCCCGTCGCGGAAAACACGGATGCGTTCGGGAGGATGGAGCCGAATCCGCTGTCCGTGGAAATCTGAACGTTGTAGTTCCCGCCAGTGTTGGACCCGGAAGAGATCACCATCGTGATGGAGTTGGTGGAGATGACCGTGATCGAGGAATGAGCCACGGACGGCCAGGTGCAGGTGGCAATGATGTTTGTATAAGCAGAAGCGCCCAGGAGGAGGTTGGCCCCGCCGCTGTTCCAAAGAGCGGCGACGCGGATGAAATACGTCGTGTTGGGGGCGAGCCCAGCATACCCCTGAAGAACGCCCATCTGATTCGACGGAAGGGTGACAGAGGTGACAGGCGTGACAAAATTTGAGCTGGTCGTATAAAAAATTTGATACGGCAGGGAACCGTTATTGGGGCTCGTGGCGACTGTGACAGTGAAGCTTCCAACGCCCACGGAAACGCTGACAGTGGGAAGGAGGGGTTGCGTTGCAGTCGAGAGCAAAACATAACCCGAGGCGTTATATTCAAGGTTTGATCTGGGCGCTCCGTTCCACAGGGTCCGGACGCGGATAAAATAAGTCGTGCTGATGAGCAGGTTGCCATAAGTCGTCGCGGCGGAATTGAGAAGTCCGGTCGAACTGAAAACAAAGGCATTGGGAAACGAATCTCCGAAATTGGCGTCCGTGGAAATTTGGACGTTATAATTTCCTCCATTCCTGTTCGAGCCGGAAGAGATGGTCATGGTGATGGAGTTTGACGAAACAAAAGTGACGGAGGAAATCGCCAGGGCGGGGAGGGTGCAGGTGGAAATGCTTGGAACCCAGTTTTGAGGGGATGAGGGCGAAGAGATTCCGATGTGATTGAATGCCTGGCCCCGGATGAAATAGGTGGTGTTCGGGATCAGCGTCGTGGTGGTGAGCGTGATGAGAAACGTGATGGAAGACGACCTGGAAATGAAATCCTGGGAAGAAGTGGAAATCTGGATCTGATAACTCGTGGGAGGGTTGAGAGAATTTCCCTTCGGATCCCAGGTCATCGTGAAACTTGAAGGCGCCACGAGAGTGACCGTGCTTCCGGAAGGCATGCTGGCCGCCGTGCAGGTGGTGAGGCTCACATAGGATGATTCGGCGTCGAGGTGGACCTTGATTCGGAAAGTATAAGACGTGTTGGGGAGAAGGGTGGCATAGTATGTCGTGTTTTGATCCACCGCGCTCATCCCCGTGCTTGCCGCGACCGCCGTCGCCGCGGCCGAGGTAATCATTTCGACATATTGTTTGCCGGCCTGGTTCGTCCACTTGAAGCTCGCAGAAGAATTTGTGACGCCGATGTTTGCGAGTCCGCCGATCGCCGCGGCCTGAGATTTTTGAGGCAAAATCAGCGCCCCGAAAAACACCAAAAGGCCCGCAAGAAAAAATTTCTTGCAAGCCGATTCCGCGCGGAAAATATTATATTTCGATCGCATTTTTTTGTCGGGAATTTTGTTCCTTATATATAGCTGGTTTTGTGTAACGAATGCGTATAAATTTTGTAACAATTTTGTAACATTCCTGTCACAAAACAGTGAATAAACGGGTTATATTTGAGATTTTGGAGTTTTAGTTTTGGGGAGGGAGCGGGGTTATTTTTATTCGGTCCACGCTATACATACGGCGCGATTTGACTTCAAGGCGGGGATATCCTATGATTGATCCGCGGGGTGGAGCAGTCCGGTAGCTCGTTGGGCTCAATTCCGCAGAATCAGATGCACACGCCTTTACTGATTCTGCAATGGGCTGTGCAGAAGGAAACTTTTGCACGAACTTCTGTCAAATTCGGGGAAGCCCCTGGCGGGGTAATCCCGAGCCAAGTCCGCCGATAAAACGGCGGGAAGGTGTAGAGACTTAATGGCAGACACCTTACCGACGGCAAGAGCCGTTCAAAGGTGAAGAGAAAGTCCAGACCACAAATCCTCAAACGAGGAGCAGCGGAAGCTGAAGTGGTACGCATAACCCAAAGGTCGTAGGTTCAAATCCTACCCCCGCAATAAAAAAATCGTTCCGATATCGCGTCGGAGCGATTTTTTTATGTTATGGTTTGGTCAGAATAACAAGTTCGTTGGGTTTGAGGCGAATTTCGAATTCGGACTGATTTGACAGGGGATTATCTTCAATCTGCTTTCCCTCCGCGCTGAATCGGACTTCCCGCCACGCCCCGGCGTTTGACCCATTCCCAAGCCTGAACTTTATCGCCGTCTCCGACAAAGCCAGGGCGGCGATTTTGTCCCGTCTGGCGGCGACCAGAGCGTCTGACACCGAGATCACGGGAGAACCCATCAGGCGGGAAAAAACATGGGCGGATTCAAAGTCCAGATAATTCCCGTTCACCAGAAGGCAATTCCCCGACACGAGAAGGAGCGAAAGGGACTCAGACTCGCGCACGACGGAAAGCGCCGTGTTTCCGCCTTCATCCTTGACGCGGCGTTCACGGACCCGAGTGATTCCGAACTTGTTTTTCAGGCCGCGGTCCCCCCAAAAAATATCCTTGCCGAAACACTGAGCGGTCTCGGGAGGATTTTTGAGCCAGCCTGTCTCGCTGGACGGAATTCCAAAAAGACGGCGCACCTTTTTCCAACGGCCGGAATTGCGCATCTCCTCAAGCGGATGAACCATCACGAGAGGCCCTGAACCGTTTTGGGAGGATTCGAGCAGTTTGATGAGCGCCCGAAAGGTTTCTGAGCGCATGGCGCTTTCCTCGGACATAAAATAATAGAGCTGTTGGCCGGGAAGGATCTGGTCGAAAGTGATCCGGACTTCATATCCCGAAGCCTGGAGAGCGTTCAGGATCGGCGCGGCCCACCGCACGGCGACTGCTTTTGCAAGATGATTCCTATCGACGGAAAGGATGAGGTTGGCGGGCTTTCCCCCCTCAGACTGCAATTGCCTGAAAGTCTTCAGATTGGGGGTGAGGGAAACCGAAGAGGATTCTTTGAACCCTGAACTGGATTTAATTCCCGCCCCCAAACTCATGGCCCTCGCAAAATCGGGCCATATCAATGAGGACAATAAAGCGTCATGTCCCGCGCCGGGATCCAAAACATTTTCCTCTATGAAAACCTGATCAAAAAAGCCGCGGATGTCTGAACGGTTCTGATAAAAAAAATCAGCGGTTTTTTCAAAGGTTTCGTCGGTCACATCCAAAACCGCCGCGTCCCCCTCCGCAAAATTGTTCCAATAAAATTGAGACTGCGCGGTTCTGGACATCAGGACAGAGTGACTGGAAATTTGAGCGCCGAAACTTGCGCCCTGCAGGGCCAGAAGCATGAGAAAAACCAGAGCCGAATTCATCTGGGAAACCACAGGGCGCCTCCCTCGGCCTCCTGACGGACCCAATAATCCTCAACAAGGTTCACTTCGGGAAGTTTCTCTTTGCGCCGGTTCAGGAGACGGATCAGGGAACGGCTCCTCACCACAAGGGGAGGAAGACCGGAGGTTCCCGCTGAAGGAGCCGCCCAATAGGTGCGGACGGGCTGAAGGGAAACCGTCTCTTCAAGCACGCCTCCATAAAACTCCGCCCTGTCTCGGACAGCCGCGGTGAGCGCTTTTCGGTCTCCTTTCGTGAGGACTTCATCGACGGTCCAGGATCCTGTTCTTCCGCTCAGTTCCCAGCGGCGGTCAAAAATTTCCATGGCAACGGGCCCGGTTTTCTTGTCGAAATAATATTTTTCCATGAAGCCGGACACCTGAAGGCAATCCTGAAACGTTCCCATCGGGGTTTGAACCGTTTCGGACAAGCTGGACACCAAGAATGAGTCCGCGCCTTTTTTTATCCAGACGCCGGAGGGAAGGATGTTCCAGGTCTGGAGACTTTGGCTCATGACGGTCCGTTGGGACGATGAGAGGATCCGGGAAAATGTTTCGGCTTCGAAGCCGTTTTGCCCTCGCCGTTTCACAGAGAGGACAAACATCTCCATGCTCTCCCCCGCGGGACTCCAATCAGCGTCCGCCAAAGATTTTTTCTGTCCCTCAAAAACAAACCTGTCTGCCTCCAAAAAACAGACATGCTCCGTCCGCCCGATTTCGGACACGGCTTTGAGCGGGAGGTTTTCGGGTTCAGGAGCCTCAATCCGTTTGGGCGGCTTGATTTTCACGGACAAGCCTTTCGACGGAGAAAGTTGTTTCAGGACTCGGGTGAGGAGGCCGAGCGACGGAGATTCATCTTTCAGATCCAGCAGGCGCTGGCGTTCGCGGATCAGGGCCTTGAGGGCCGAAGAGCTTCCGAGCGACGCTTTGGAAGCGAGCCGGGTGATGTCCGCTTTGGAGAGAGGTTTTGGCGCGGCGCACAGGGGCGCGCAGAGAAAAACGGACACCCACAAAGCAATGGGGACTCGAAAATCTCTCAATGCCCGCGATTAAAGAGCCAGGGGAAATTCAAGCGTGACCGTGGTCCCGCGCCCCTCAATGCTGGAAACGCGGATGGACCCGCTGTTCAGGTCCATGTTCCGCCTGGCCCTCGAAAGGCCCAGTCCCCGGCGGCCTTTGCGCGTCGTATAAAATGGCCGGAATATTTTTTCGAGAAGGACCGGAGAGATCCCTGGACCTTCGTCTTTGACGGACGCAACCGCGAGGCGTTCCTCCGCCCGGACAGAGATCGACATAAAAAGAGTTTTCCCCGGTTCCATGGCATCGGCGGCGTTTGAGATGATTTCTTCAAAAACCGAAACAACCAGAGCTTCGTCTCCCCTGATCTTGGGAAGATCCACGCTGAATTCCTTTTTCACGATGATCTTTTTCGATTCCAGAGCGCCGTTCTGCGCGGCAAGGGCGCGGGCCGCGAGCAAGTTGAGGTCCAGGTCCTGCTCGACCACGGAGGGAACCTGGGAGAATTTCAAAAACTCATACGTGAGGCTGGAAAGCTCTTTGGCGTTTTCCCGAAACAGGGCTTCGAATTTCTGCTTTTCAGCCTCGTCGCCCGCGGCCGCGGTTTCCCCGAAAGTTCCGGTCATGATGCCGGCATAATTTTTGATCCTGTGGGAAAATCCCTGGACGAGATCCTCAAACTCCTGCAGGCGCTCTTTTTCCCTCTGTTTCATGCGGTCCATCGCGAGGTCCCGGGCTTTCCGGAGGGTCCCGGACTCCGCCTCAAGCGCCTGGATCCGGGCTTTCGTCTGGGCCCTTTCCTTGTCGGCGATGGCCAGGGTTTCTTCAAGAGATTTTTTTTCTGCGGCCAGTTTCTGCGCGGCGGATTCAGAGGACTGTTTGAGCTGATGAATCTGATCTTCAAGAGCTTTTGCGGCCTGCTCGGCCTTGAGTTTTTCCGCTTTCAGCCCATTGAGGACTTTTTCTTCCTCGAGCGCCTGTTCCGGAGACTTTTCCAGCTTGTCCTGCAATGCCTTGTTCTGCCTCAACAGCTGAGACGCCCGGTCTTCCCATTCGTTCTTGACCGCCGAAAGCTCCGATTCCAGGAGCCGGACCCGGCTTTTCTCCTCCCACAAAGCCCGTTCGGAATCGAGTTTTTTCTCGAGGTGCCCGATCTTTTGGATCAGGAGAGAAACGCCCTCTTCGTCTTTGACATAGCGCTCCTGGAGGATGGACTGTTCCCGGTCTTTTTCTTCGAGCGCCTTCTGCCAGGTCAGGCGTTCCTCGTCAAATTTCTTTTTCCAATATTCGGCTCCCGGAACCTCTTGCGTCGAAATGCCGGCGGGCGCCGAACCCCGAAGGAAATTCGTTTCCAGTTCCTTGATCTTCAGCCTTAAACTTTCCCATTCATCCATGGCCGGTCACCTCTCTCATGCCTGTATTTTATATCAATCGCTTGACGCCGCGAGCTTTAAATTATTTTTTCTGAACTGGACCACTTTGTGAGACGCGTCCGAACCCGCCCAAAAAACTTCGCCGTCGGACCCAAAGCAGGTGATTTTTTCGCTCTGCATTTCCTGCGGCAGACCATAAGCTTCCAGCTCCGGATATCCTTTCGCCAGAGAATGCTTATAGATCAAGCCGCTCTGTCCGTCGGCGGTCCACAAAAATTCGGCTGTTTTGAAAACGCCCACGGGTTTTTTCCCAGGGGTGGGAATCGTCTCGATGATTTTGAGGCCAGCGCCCTCGGGAACGAAACGGCCCATCTCGCTTTTCTTCTGATCGCAATACCAAAAATCTTTTCCGTCAAAGCTCATGGCATAGGGCTGGACTTCCGGAGCTTCATAGGTCTGCTCGACGGAGAGAAGATCGTCGGTTTTGCATTTCACCAGTTTATTTTCCCACGCGGCATAGACCCAGAGGTTTTTTCCGTCCCAAGCGACGGCGCTCGGATGAAGATCGTCCTTGGCATAAGTCCGTCTGAGCGACAAGACGGCGTCCGGGCTGTGGCGATAAACCGCCTGGCTGAACCAGTCACAGGTCCACAAAAATTTTCCGTCGGAGGCAAGGCCCGAAAGGTTGTCATAGGGGATGGAATATAATTTTATCGGCGCCCGCGCGAGTTTCCAAACGCGATATCCCGCGCCCGCTCCGGCAAAGAGGAACGCGCAAGCGGCGGAAGCGAGGATCATTTTTTTCCAGGGTTTCGGAGAAGCCTGAGCGCGCAGGGAATGATCCACCGCGTGCGAAACCGCTTCCCGGAGGCGCTGAATGCTGAACGGCTTTGTGAGGGTGGACAGGGCGCCTTTGGACATCAAACCGCCGGCATCGTCTCCCAACCCCACCATGGCGACCACCGACGTTCGCGCCGCGATCTTCTTCACCTCGGGGATCAAGTCGAGCCCGCCTTTCGACGGAAGTTCCGAGTCGAAAAGCAGGGCATGAATTTTCTTTTCTTTCATGAATTTCAGCACCTGTTCGCCGTCCTCCGCTTCAAACACTCTGTGCTTGAACGGTTTCAAAACTTCAAGGATGGTTTTGCGGATGGTTTTGTCAGGATCCGCAACGATCAGGTTGGACATGGCGTTTATGCCTTCGCCGCAGGAAGAGAGAGCGTCACGCGGCTCCCGGAACCTTTCACGCTCTCAAACTTCACGGTCCCGTGATGGAGGTCCGCCGCGCGCCTGGCCATAAACAAACCCAGACCTTTTTTCCCTTTCTTCCCTGTGAAATAGGGCTTAAAAAGTTTGGGGATCAGGCTTTCATCCACGCCTTTGCCTTGATCCGCGAAGATGAAATGGACGAGCCCGCTGTCCGGATCCTGCCTGGCGGACACATGAATTTTTTGGCCGGAAGAAGACGCTTCCGCCGCGTTGTCCATGATCTGCCGGATCGCTTCTTTAATCATGGCTGAATCGGCATTCAGAGGAGGCAGGGAATCCGGGATCTCTTTTTCCACGGACGCCCCCGCATTTTTCACCGCCTCCGCCGAAGCGCCCAAACCGATTTCCAGAAGATCCGCGGCCGAAACCTTTTCAAGATTTAATGCCGGAACTTGAGTGAAAGTCAAAAGTTCTTCAACGGTTTTAAACATCTCCTGAGCGTTGGCATCGATCAAAACCAGCTGATCCTTGAGTTCCTTCTCCTTCGGATCCCCGTCAAGACAAAGCTGGATCGTGCCTCCGATGATGCTGAGATAATTGCGGACCTTGTGCGCGAACCCTTTGGCGATATCCTCAACGGCCTGAAGCCGGTCTTTTTCGCGGACCGCAAAGAATTCCGCCTCCTTTTCGTGCGCCTGAACCTGTTTCCTGAGCTTTTCAATTTCCGCGGCGGCCGCATTGCCCTGAAGGCTCAGCATCGGCATCATCGCCAGGGGCACGGAATGGGCCTGAGCCAGCTCAATCTGAAGGGCATCGATCCTCCTCTGCAGGGAATCCCGTTCCCTTTCGAGGAACTGGACTTTCACGCGGTCTTCGGAACCCGATTCCCGCATTTTCGCCTCAAGGGATTTATACGCTTCCTCAAACCGATATTTATCGCTCTCGATTTTTTGGCGCCTGAGCTGTTCCGACTGAAGCGATTCAGAAACCTCGCTCAGACGCTTTTTCAGGATGTCATTTTCCTGCTGGGCCGCTTTGATGCGAAGTTCCGCCTCGTTCTTCTTCCGGTCAAAATCCGCCTCTGCGGCCTTGACCTTGTATTTTTCTTCCCACAGGAGCCGTTCCCACTCGATCCGGTTCTCCATCTCGCGGAGGCGGGCGCCCAGCTCGAAAACGATTTTTTCCTCCTCGCGGTATCCTTCCCGAAGCTTGACCTTGTCGCGGTCCCGCCTGGCAAGCTCCTCTTCCCACTGCCGCTTGCTGTCGTCGAATTTGCGTTTCCAATAATCCGCGACGGAAAGCCGGCTCACTTCGGAGAGGGGGTCCGGTGATCCTCCCGTCTCTTCCAGAATTCGGATTTGTTTCCGCACCTCTTCCCATTCGTCCATGTGAAAGTTCCTCCTTAGGGGATGTTCAAAACCGTTCCCGCCTCGATCCTGCCGCGGTCGACTTTGCCTTTGTTGGCCTGATAGATTTCTTTCCAGCGGGCGGGTTCCTGATAAATTTTGTCGGCGATCAAACTCAAAGTGTCTCCTTCTTCCACCGTATATGTTTTGGGCCGGACAGGCGGCTTCTGCTCCTTCGGCTTTTGAATTTCATGAGCCTTGCGGGGCGCGGAGGACTGGACTTGACGAGTGGACTCGGGTCCGGACCCTTGTCTCGCCGCGTTCTGCTTGTCCTGGGCGCGGGAAGTGGCCTCGTCGATCAGGGCCCTTTCCAAACGGGCGCGGTCGTTCTCCGCTTTTTCCAGCCGCGAACGCAGGATTTCCGCCTCTTTCATAACTTTTTCATAATAATATTCAACGCTCCCCGTCTCGATTTCCGGAGGAGGCGTTTTCCCGAACCGATACACCAGCGAGATCCTGTGATCGCCGAAAACGTCCTGGGCCCGCGAGACAGGATAAACCAGCGCGTATTCAATCACCATGTGGATCCAATTGACGGAAAAACCCGCCGCGATATTTTTATAGCCGTTTGATCCGTATCCCCCTCCCAGACGAACCGCGAAAGTCCGATCCCAATACCAATGCTCTCCGCCGGCGTTCAATTTATATTCGCCGTCCCGAAGGATTAAATCAGCGTCCGTGTTAAGTTTTTTTTGACGAAAAGCCAGCCCTGTTTTGAGCGCCGCGGGGAGTTTGTCTGAGGCGGAAGAATTCAAAGCGACATCCGAGACGGCAAGGCCGACAAAGGTCCGGGGAAAAAGGTTATAAAGAAACCCCAGGTCCGCGCCATAAGCGGTTCCGCCGCGGTCTCCGGTTCGGCTGAAGATCCGGTCCGCTCTCGTCGCTGCGTCAAGCGCATCACTCTGGGTCAGGACCTTCAGATTCATCCCGCACGAAAGCCGCTCCAGGAGGGTGTTTCCATAACTCAGCCAGACGATGTTTTCCGAGGGCCCGCCGTCCAGCGAAAAACTCGCCACGGCCAGCCCGGACGTTCCCAGGTTTCGTCCCTGCCGGGTTTTATAGGGGGACAGGGGAACAGCCATGGAAAAGAGTCCGGAAGACGCCGCGGCCGTTTCGCCCGGCTTCGCATAGAGGCGGGCATAATCTCCGGTCAGTTCAGTTCGTTTAAGATGGGTCAATCCGGCGGGGTTATAAAAAATTGCGCGGGAATCATCGGAGAGTCCGACGAAAGCGCGTCCCATTCCCATGGGCCTCGCTCCAAATCCCAGGTCTTCGAAATCGGCATGCGCCGTCAAGACACCGAAAAATAAAATGCCGCCCCCGGTGATAAGCCAAATGAAGAGATGGCGGAGACGTCTGTTGCGAGTCATTTTATTTCATGCGCTCATCCTCGACGTTTACCCCCGAAAACGGCATGTTGCGGGCTGGATGCCTGGGATTGAAGGCCAGGTTCAGGATGACGCAGGTCCCTTTGCCGAGGCTGGACTCAATGCGGATGGACCCGCCGTGCCGCTCCACGATGTGCTTGACGATGGAGAGGCCCAGGCCCACGCCCTTGAGGTTGCCGGTGGACCATTTGTCGATCTGATAAAAATTTTCGAACACCCGGTCATATTCTTCCGGAGGGATCCCCCGCCCGTTGTCCGAGATCCGAATTTCAGCGCCGGTTTCCGCGGGTTTGACTTCAATCCGGATTTTGACGAACGGCTGATCATTGTGTTCGATCCCGTTGTCGACCAAATTCCTGAGGACCAGGTCAAAATATTTTCCCTCGATAAAAATGTGCAGGGCTTTGTCGGGACACATGATTTCATACTCAATTTTTTTGCCGCTTTTGGTTTGCGGGAACGATCCAACCTGTCCGGAGAGATATTCGGAAAAAACGATTTTGTCGATCGGCAGGCTCGTGTCTCCGCGGAGCGCTTTGCAGAAGGACAGGATGCTCTGGATCCTGTTCTTGAGTTCGTTGAATTCCTTCACGCAGATGCCCATGAATTCCTCGCCGGTGTTCCCCTCCTGAATGAACGTGAGGCAGGCGTCGATGGAGGTGAGCGGCGTGAGCAGTTTGTGCGACACAAAATCCATGAAGGTCAGTTTCAGGAAATCGTTTTTCCTCTGTTCGGTGACGTCCTGGACCATCATCACCACGCTGTTGAGTTCTCCCGTCGGGAGCCGGATGGCGCTGGAGGAGACCGAGAGGGAAAGCCGCTGAAACTTTTCGGATTCCGGCCTCTCAAGGTCGAACGACACGGTTTTCATTTTAAGGTCCTCGGAAAGCGTCCCGCCATAAAGAACCTGAAAATGCTCCTGGACATGCCGAAGAACGTCAAGGTCCTTTGTCTCAGGCGTTTGAAGTCCAAGCAGTTCGCGGGCTTTCTGGTTGATCTGGGACAGGCGCATCACGGGGTCCAGCACGACGATGCCGGAGTTCATGTGGTTCATCACATAATCAAATTTTTCCTTCTCATCCACGAGCGCGCGATAATAACTCATGGTGAGGAGCGTCTTGATCTGGGCCAAAAGTTCGCTCGGATCATAAGGCTTGGAAAGATAATTGTCGCAGCCGGCCTTGATGCCCCGAATCCTGTCCGCCGTCTGTTTCAATCCCGTGACCAAAATGACGGGGATCATGCGGCACTTGGGATCCGCGCGCAGTTTCTCGATCGCCTCAAAGCCGCCCATGACCGGCATTTCCGCGTCCATGACAATGAGATCGGGCATTTCGGCTTTCGCCAGGGTCACCCCGTCGGCGCCGTTTGACGCCAGCAGAGTGGAAAACCCTTCCGACTCCAGTACCGTTTTGGTATAGTGCTGCATCTCATCGTCGTCGTCGGTGATGAGGATGCGTTTTTTGGAAAAGTCCGGTTCTCTCTGCAAAGGCCCTCCCGCTCCGCCGCAAGCTCAGGCGGCATGGTTCTGCCGACAAAATTGATTATTGCAGAACAACCAAAATTCAACAAGCATAAAAATAAAATATTTTGCATTATTTGATACAATGCTTTCGAGATGAAACATTTCAAAAAAAGGCTGGCATTTGCCGTCTCAACCTTCCTCCTTGCCCAGACTCTATCATTCACCGCGGAGAAACCCATGACCCCCACTCAAAAACCCAAAACGGAAATCGCGACATTCGCGGGCGGATGTTTCTGGTGCATGCAGACGCCGTTCGACAGGACAAAAGGCGTGATCTCGACGGTGGTGGGATACACCGGAGGCTCCAGGAAAAACCCCACTTATGAAGAAGTCTGCTCGGAGACGACCGGCCACATGGAATCCATCCAGATCACGTTTGATCCCGCAGTCATTTCTTACCCCCAAATTCTGGAAGTCTTCTGGCGGCAGATCGACCCCACAGACCCCGACGGCCAATTCTGCGACAAGGGCGAGTCCTATCGCTCCGCTATTTTTTATCACGGGGACGAACAAAAGAAACAGGCGGAAGCGTCCAAAACCGCTCTCGAAAAATCCGGGAAGTTCGGCTCAAAAAAACTGGTCACGCCCGTGATCGCGGCGGCGGAATTTTGGCCCGCGGAAGATTATCACCAGGCGTATTACAAAAAAAATCCCGTGCGATATAAGTTTTACCGCTTCAACTGCGGACGCGACCAGTTCCTGGAAAAAATCTGGGGCAAATCCGATCATTAAATTTTCGGCCGCGATCCTCTTCCTGCTCCTTTTTTCCGGGCCGCTCCGGGCGGACCCTGCCGACGATTACTATGCCGAGGGACAGGCCTTTGAGCGCCAGAAGCGGCCCGACCTTGCAAACCAGTCTTATGCCAAGGCTCTCGCCCAGCGCCCCGAATTCCTGGAAGCCATTTTCAGCATCGCTCAAAACCTCGACAAACTCAAACGCCCGGCGGACGCGACGGAATATTACCGCAAGGTAATTTCCATCCGGCCCAAACACGCGGTCGCCCAGCATCTGTTGGGCCTGGCCTATCGCCGGCTCGGCCAAAACCTCGACGCCATCAGCTCCTTTGAGAAAGCCATCAAGTCCAAACCGGATTTCGCCCTTGCGTATTATGACCTCGGCGTCACCTACGACAACATGCTCCGGCACAAAGACGCGATCAAGTGTTATAAAAACGCCCTTGAGAAAAATCCGGATTATGCCGAGGCCTATAACGGACTGGGAATGTGCTATGCCAACTTGAACAAAGCCGAAGACGCGCTCGAAGCCTATCAAAAAGCGGTGAGCCTGAAACCGGACTTCGCCAACGCCCACTATAACCTCGGCGCGGCCTATGTCATGCTGGACCGCGAATCCCAGGCGCTGGAAGAGCACCAAATCCTCAAAAAGCTCGACGAGAATCTCGCCATCAAGCTCTATAACGTGATCTATCCCTGACCATGGCGGGATATTACACGGCGAAGCGCTCCAGGAATCTTTATGAGCCCGGCAAACCTTTTCGGCTCAGCCGGTCCAAGATCGACCAGTTCCTGAAATGTCCCCGCTGTTTTTATGTGGACCGCAAATTGGGGATTTCACCGCCCCAGCCCGCGCCCTATACGCTCAACTCCGCCGTGGACACGCTCCTGAAAAAAGAATTTGATTTCTATCGCGCGAAAGGGCTGCCCCACCCGCTGGTTGAAGCGCAGGGCGTGAAAGCGAAACCCTTCGCTCACCCCAAACTGGACGAGTGGCGGGACGCTCTCCGAGGCGGGATCACCTACACAGACCCGGACACGAACCTCACGTTCACGGGCGGCATCGACGATCTTTGGATCAACGAGAAAGAAGAGCTGGTCATCGTGGACTATAAAGCGACCGTCACTGAAAAAGAGATCACGCTCGACGACAAATGGAAAGAAGCCTATAAGCGGCAGGTCGAGATTTATCAGTGGCTTTTCCGAAAAAATAAATTCAACGTCAGCGACACGGCCTATTTTTTTTATTGCAACGGACGCACCGACCGGCCCAATTTCAACGGAAAACTGGAGTTCGACATCAAACTTATTCCTTACGAAGGCGACGATTCCTGGGTGGGAGACGCGGTCCATGAGGCCTATGACTGCCTGATGCAGGAATCTTTGCCGGACTCCAACCCCGCCTGCGAACTCTGCATCTATAACTCCGTGATTTTGGCCGAACTGCACTCATGAAATCTCACACGGAATATTTTTGGTTTGAAACGAAAAAGAAAGTGGAGTTCATCAACATCACGCCGCAGGTGGAATCCGCCCTCAAGAAGTCCGGCATCCGGGAAGGCCTGGCGTTGGTGAGCGCCATGCACATCACCGCCGGCGTCTGGGTGAACGACGATGAGTCCGGGCTCCTCCAGGACATCGAAGAGTGGCTCCAGAAACTCGCGCCCGAAGGCCCCAACTATCGCCACCACCGCACCGGAGAAACCAACGGCGACGCGCATCTTAAATCTCTCCTGACCCATCACCAAGTCACGGTCCCCATCACGGCCGGCAAAATCGATTTCGGGCCCTGGCAGCAGATTTTTTACGGCGAGTTCGACGGGCAGAGGAGAAAGCGGGTCCTGGTCAAAATCATCGGCGAATGAAAATCGCATTCCTCTGCAACCCCGCGCCGCACCGGAGAAAAAAGCTTCCGCTGTTGGTTTCAAGGATTCAGAAGTTCGTTCCCGCCGAACGGGAAATTTTCCTCGTGGACCGCTCTGTCCCCAACTCTCTTGAAAGCCATGTGGAGCGCATTTTGGACGGCGGGTTCGAGCGGATCATCGTGGCCGGCGGAGACGGCACCCTGAACCGGACCGTGAACGCTTTGATCATCCGGAACGCCCTCCACAAAGTCATCCTGGGTCTGATCCCTTTCGGAACTTGCAACGATTTCGCCAGATCCCAGGGACTTTATCCGAGGAGGATTTCAAAAGTCCTCAAAACCGTCACGAAAAGTTCCGCGAAAACCATCAACATCGCCCGCGTCAACGATCATTTCTTCATCAACAACGCCGGTTTCGGCAAACGCTATGCGCCGGAGGAGCGCAAAAGCGGGCTTGAGATCGTAAAAAAAATGGTTCCCGTCGGAGTGAAAGCAGAGTGGGAAAAAGGCGTGCTGCGGGACAAATTTTATATGATGCTCTGCGCCAACGCCCCGTTTTTCAGCGGCGGCATGCGGTTTTCCAAAGCGTCCAGCCCGACTGACGATGTTTTGGATTTCTTTTTCGTTAAAAAAATGATGAAATTAAACCTGGCCCTGAGGTTCATCTTCGGAAAAGCGCGCGTCCCGATGCATCTGTCAAAATTTTCCAAACGCATCCTCAAGGTGAGCGCCAAAAAACTGAAGCTGGACACGGAAGCGCCCGTTTCGATCGCGATCGACGGAGAGTTCAGGGAAAACCTGGCAAATGTGAGAGAAGCCACGTTTGAAATTGCGGCCCATTGCCGATTTTTGTCTTATAAATGAAGATCACTGAACTTTTAAAAAATAAAAAGCCGATTTTTTCCTGTGAGTTTTTCCCCCCGAAAACGGACGAAGGGATGGAACAGCTTTTTGAGACGGTGCGTGAACTGAAAAGCCTGAACCCGGGATATGTCTCCGTGACCTATGGCGCCGGCGGCAGCACCCGGGGCAAAACCATCGGGATCGTCAAGAGAATAAAAAAAGAGCTCGGCATTGAAGCCATGGCGCACCTCACCTGCGTGGGGCATTCCAAAGCGGAACTCCGGGAAATCCTTGACGAGTTCAAAGATTCCGGCATCAAAAACGTCATCGCCCTGCGCGGAGACCCGCCCAAAGGGTCCGGAGAGTTCCAGCCCCATCCCGACGGGTTCAAGCACGCGGTGGAACTGGTCCGGTTCATCAAGGAAAATTATGATTTCTGCGTCGCGGTCGCAGGATATCCCGAAGGCCATGTGGAAGCGCTCAACAAGGAAGCGGACTGGGACCGCCTCGCGGAAAAAGTGAAAGCCGGCGGAGACATGATCGTCTCCCAGCTTTTCTTCGACAACCGGGCGTTCTTCGCGTTTCAGGACAAAATGAAAGAGAAGGGAGTGAGCGTCCCCATCATTACGGGCATCATGCCGATCACGAACGCCAGCCAGATCGTGAGGTTCACCCAGATGTGCGGCGCCAAGATCCCCCCCAAGGTCCAGGAAGAGCTGACTTTTTTGGGAGAAGACCCCGATGCCGTGCAGAATTATGGCGCGCGCGTCGCCGCGGAACAATGCAAGGAACTCCTGGAACACGGCGTTCCCGGGATCCACTTTTATACGCTCAACAAATCCAAGTCCACCCGGGCGGTCATTGAGAGCCTCAAAAAATATTCCAAAATTTTCGCCGCATTCCTCCTTCTGTCCTTCGCCGGAACGCTGGCTTGGGCGGGAGCCCCGGACGGCGTCATCTTCGGCGCGATGGAACGCGAAATGGCGAGATCGAAAGACCGCCTGAAATTCGAAAAATTTTCCGCGCCCTATTTTTTGAGTTATGAAGTCCTCGACACCCGCGAGACAACGATGGCCGCCCGTTATGGAACCCTCACTCAGGACCAGACCACGCGGTCAAGATACGCGCAGGTCCGGGTGCGTTATGGAAATTATGAAGCAGACAGCGGCGCCGACGAGGACCGAGGATATTCCGACGCGGTCACGATCGAGGATTCTCCCGACGATATCCGCCACCGCCTCTGGCTCCTGACGGATGCGGCCTATAAACAGGCGATCAAGGATTATCTTCAGAAACAGGGCAAAAAAATATCCGAAGCGGACAAGGAAAAACTCGACGACTTCTCCATAGAAAAAAAGGTGCTCTATTCTTCCGAGCCTATTCCCGGCGATGACGGCGTCAAAGGATATGCCGAAACCCTCAAATCCGCCACCCTCGCGCTCAAAAAATATCCCGAGGTTCAGGACGGCGGGATCACGCTCCGGGTCAGCCATAAAAAAAGATATTTAATAAACACGGAAGGCTCCAAAATTCTTTCTCCCGGAGCCGGAAACCCTTTTTTCATCTATCTCTGGATCACCGGCCAGGCCGAGGACGGAATGAACCTGAACCTGACGCGGACATTTTCCATCGACACCAAAGAGCGCCTGCCCTCCAAAGAGGTTCTGAGCGCCACGCTGGACGAGATGGCCGGGACCCTTCTGTCTCTCAAGAAAGCGAAGGTCTCCAACCCTTTCACGGGCCCCGCCCTGCTGGACCCGGAATCCACCGGCGTGCTTTTTCATGAAGCCATCGGTCACCGCCTCGAGGGAGAACGCCAGAGGAACGAAGAGGAAGGCCAGACTTTCAAAGGGCAGATCGGCAAAGGGATTGTCCCTCCCCACCTCACCGTCACGGACGATCCCACCGCCGCGTCCGCCGAAGGGATCTCACTGAATGGGCATTACGCCGTCGACGACGAAGGGGTTCGGGCGCAGAAAGTCACGCTCATCGAAAACGGCGTGCTCAAAAATTTCCTCCTCTCCAGGCGGCCCGTGTCGGGGTTCAACAAATCCAACGGCCACGGACGCGCCCAGTTCGGACGGGACCCGATTGGAAGGATGTCCAATCTTTTTGTAAAATCATCGAAATCAGCGGCTGAGGCGGATCTGAAAAAAATGCTGTTGGAAGAATGCGTGAGGCAGGGCAAACCCTTCGGCATGATCGTCAAGCGGACGCGGTCGGGAGACACCTTCACGGGCCGGGGAAGATATCAGGCCTTCAGAGGCACTCCCGAAGAAGTCATCATCGTGGACGCGAAGACCGGAACTGAAACGCGGGTCCGGGGACTGGAAGTGGTGGGGACCCCGCTCATCACGATCAACAAGATCATCGCCACCGGAACTGAAAACAAGGTTTTGAACGCTTTTTGCGGAGCAGAGTCAGGCACCGTTCCCGTTTCCACGATCGCTCCCTGGTCGCTCGTTCAGGAAATCGAGCTCCAGAGAGTCCGCGAAGACAAACAGCGGCCCCCCATCCTGCCCCCGCCGCCCTTTGAGGAGAAATAAAACAGAATGAACGCAACGGCCCATATCATCGACGGAAAAAAAGTTTCGGCGGAAGTCCGCGCGGAAATCAAGACGGAAGTGGAACGCCTGAAGAGTTCCGGCCTCGTTCCGGGCCTCGCCACGCTCCTGGTCGGAGAAGATCCCGCCTCCAAAATTTATGTCGGATCCAAACACAAGGCCTGCCAGGAAGCGGGCATTGTTTCTTTCAACCACACGCTCCCCAAAGACGCGGACACGGAAACGGTTTTTCAGAAAGTTCAGGAACTCAACCGCGACCCCAAAGTGCACGGCATCCTGGTCCAGCTTCCGCTTCCCTCTCAAATTGATTCCGAGAAAATTTTGACCGCAGTCGACCCCAACAAAGACGCGGACGGATTTCATCCCACGAACCTGGGCCGCCTGATCTCGGCCAAGGACATGAAGGAGATCAACGCGCTCGGCATTCCCATCCCCTGCACGCCGCTGGGATGCATGGTGCTGATTGAAAAGACAGGCGTTTCGCTTGCGGGAAAAAACGCCGTGGTGGTGGGGCGTTCCCTCATCGTCGGAAAACCCGTGGCCGCTCTTTTGCTTGCCAGCCACTGCACCGTCACGATCGCGCACTCCAAAACGCAAAATCTGCCCGCAGTCTGCAGAGAAGCGGACGTCCTGGTCGCCGCCGTGGGCCGGGCCAAAATGGTTGAAGGTTCCTGGATCAAGGAAGGCGCCGTCGTCATCGATGTGGGCATCAACCGGAGCGCGGAAGGCAAAATCTTCGGCGACGTGGATTTCGATTCCGCTTCCGCCAAAGCCGGATGGATCACCCCTGTGCCGGGCGGCGTGGGCCCCATGACCATCGCCATGCTTTTGAGGAACACCGTCGCACTCGCCAAAAAGTCCCACAACGCGCGCGGATGATCGACCTTTATAATTCCAACAACAAGGCCCGCAAAATCCTCGTCGCAGACGATGATCAGACCCAGTCTGAAATCCTCACCCAGCTCTTAAAAGACAACGGATACGAGTGCCTCTCCGCCAACAACGGCATCGACGCCATCGAAACCGCCATCAAACATTTCCCTGACCTCATCCTCCTCGATGTGGACATGCCCGGCGAAAACGGATACGAAGTCGCCCGTCAGCTGAAAGCCCACAAAAACACCCGCATGGTCCCGATCGTGATGCTCACCGCGCTCTCGGAACTGGGCGCCAAACTTGAGGGCCTCGAAGCCGGAGTGGACGATTATCTCACCAAACCTTATCGTCCCGTGGAACTCCTCACCCGCATCAAGGCCCTGCTCCGCGTCAAAGCCCTGAACGACCAGCTGGACGACACGGAGAGCATCGTCTTCACCCTCGCCCGCATCATCGAAGCGAAAGATTCTTATACCATGGGCCACGCGGACCGCGTCTCGAGATATTCCGTCCTGCTCGGGAAATTGCTGAAGCGGAGCGAAGCGGAACTTGAGATTCTGGACAAGGGCGGCGTCCTCCACGACATCGGGAAAATGGCCATTCCGGACACGATCCTCCTCAAGCCGGGCGCTCTCACGAAAGAAGAGTTCGGGATCATGAAAACACACCCCGTGATGGGATGCACCATCTGCGAAAGACTCCGTTCCGCCAAAGACGCGATCCCTTTGATCCGCCACCACCATGAAAAGCTCGACGGTTCGGGATATCCGGACGGCCTGAAACGCGACGAAATCCCTGTCCTGGTCCGCATCGTCACCATCGCCGACATTTATGACGCCCTCACCACCCGCCGGTCCTATAAAGACGCCTGGTCGGTGGACAAAACTTTCAGCGTCATGTATGAGGAAGTGAAAAAGGGCTGGTGGGACGGCGACATTTTGCGCACGTGGGAACAGTTCGTCCGGTCCGAAGATTTCAACACCATGGTCGCGCGCAGAATCCACGTCAAAGCCATGCCGGGCGCTTGAGTCTCGGCGAGAAATTTCAGCGCGACCTCCTCTCCATCGCGGTCGACCTTGACGCGCGGCTTTACGGCAAACCCCTCCGCTCCCAATCCTTCCTGACCCAAACCGCCGAACTGTTCTGGACCGCTCTTGGAAATTTCCTGGGCCTGGCCCTCATCCATGTCCTTCCTGCGGCTCCGGCAAACTTCCTCTGCAAAAAATTCGCGGCCCTGGAATCCAAAAATGAAAATTTCGTTTTCGACGGAACAAGCCGTCAAAACATAGAGAAAGCCAAACGCATGCACCGGGATTCCCCCGCAAAACCCGCCCTCCTCTTCGTCACCACTCACCCGGAAACCACGCCCGAACAGGCGCACCTCTTGGGCCAGATGGTCGTGCAGGGCGTCAACATCAGCAAAGCGCTTGCGCCGTCTGCAAGGTTCAGGATCGTGCAGGCCCTGGACGATTTCGCCCTCGACACTCTCTCGCTCCCCGTCAAAGGCATTTATCAGGGCATCATCAACCAGGGCCACATCGGCATCAACCGCATGCCGGGGACCAAACCTTCCCTCGTGGAACACCTCTTGTTCCCGAGCCATTATTCCAAGACCATCTTCAGGATCGTAAATGCCCTCAACAAGCGGGAGACCGTCTGGCTGGCTCTTCCGGGCGGCGTGATCCACAATTCCCGCGTGCTTTACGGCATCCGCGAATTCGCGAGAGACATTTTCCGCCTCGTCCCCATCGGGCAGAGGTCCGAACACCGCAGGGACTTTGAAATTTTTATGGTCCGGCTCCTCTCAAAAGGAGAAAAATCCGCCAGCGTGACTGGGATCATGGACCGGAATCAGGAAAATGAGCTGACAGAACATCTTAAAAATTGGGGCATCCCGCAGGAAAAGATAAGCGAGGCGGTCAACAACCTCAAGGAAGAGCTGAAAGGGCTGATGCCTTTCAGGAAAAGATTATTTCGGATTCTTTATTCGAGGATCTGCAGGAAAGGCGTTCCGGTTCTGGTCATCCCCTTCGGGCACCTGGACAAAAATGGACAGCTCGGCGTCTATGTGAGAGACCCCTATTTTATTCAAGATGCCAAATCTCATATCCCCACGCGGGAAGATTGACATTCACCTGCGCGCCGTCCGTCTGAACGAGTTCCCCCGCTTCAAAAACGCTCCGCAGTTTAAGTTTGCCCCCGTTTGAGAGGAAGATATCGGGCACCTGAACAGACGCTGAAACGGAGGATCCGGAAAAATTGACCGCCGCCATCACGACATCTTCGCGGTATGAAGCGGCAAAGGCGAACACGGAGGGGGCATTGCCGGAAGGCATGAAAAATTTTTGTCCGCGGGAAAGCGAAGGGTGTTTGCTCCTGAAAGAAATCAGTTTCTTATAAAATTTTCGCGTCTCCGCGTTATGCCTGAGCCCCGAAACCCAGTCAATGGCGTTCTTTTTGACGGGCGAATTCTGTCTGGATTCCAAAATTTCCTGCCCTGCGTTCACGAGAGGGACACCGTCCAGGCAAAATTCCAGGACCGCCGCGGGAGCGAACGCGTTTCCAAAGGAAACTGAAGATCGAGCCGCATCAAAATGTTCAATGGAGCGGAGCGGCCAGGGCCAGGAGGAACCTTGGCGCGCGTCCTCATTAAGAATGGACTCCAATCCGGACGCAGGCTCTTTGCCGGAAACGGCCCCTGCAACAGCCGTATAAAAATTTTCGTCCTCATAAAGCTGAACGCCGGAAGATTTCGTTTTGCCGATGACGACGCAGGACGGTTTCACCAACGACAAAGCGCGTTTGAGCTCAAACAGATAATCCTCCGGGACATTTTCGGCCCCGATCAGATGAAACCCGTCCAAAGCATATTCCCTCAGCCAGAAAACAAGCTGGTCCTTCATATAATTGCGGGCTTCTTTGGAAGCATAATCAAACCGGATCAAGGCGGGCAAATTCTGCGTGCTTTTGATCACGAACCAGTCCGGATGATCTTTGAGGAGCGGAGTCTCCGAGCTCGCGCGGTCCACCACCCAGGACAATATGATTTTCATTTCGTTATAATGCACCTGCTCCGTCAAACTCTTGAACCCGTCCTTGGTGCCGTATTCAAGGCTGACCGCGGAAAAATCTTTGACATGGAACGGATGGGCCAGCTCGCCTGAAACAGCGGTTCCGGAAGGGTGGATGGGAAGAAGCAGGACGCAACTGACGCCGAGGTTCTTGAGACGCAGAAGGTCGTTCTCCAGGTTCGAAAATTTACCCTCGACGGAAAAATCCCTGAGATACACCTGATAAATGCTGGAAGATTTGACCCATTCGGGATTCCGGACCGGGGCGAGGTCAGAAGATTCCTGGGCCTGAAGAAAAGAGCTCCCCGCAAAAATCACGAGAGCGGCCGCTAATAATTTATATCGCAATTTTTTTGCCGCGGATATGCCGTTCAAGATAGACCGACAAGACCCCGATGCAGGATGGAGTCACTCCGGGAATGCGAGATGCCTGGCCGAGGGTGAGGGGACGGACTTTTTTGAATTTTTGACGGGACTCGTTCAGGAGACCGGGGATGGAATCATAATCAAAGTCCGGCGAAATTTCGCGGGTTTCGGATTTTTTAAATTTATTGATGATCTGGGATTGCCGGGCCAGATATCCTTTGTATTTTTTCTGGATCCGGATTTCATTTTGGATTTTTTCATCAGACCAGGGGGATAAATCCGCAGTTGGAGGGTCGCCACGGGGGGCGTCCCCGACAGAAACGGCATTGCGGTAATCGCAAAATTTTTCGTGCAGATCGTCGGAAATCAATCCGAATTTATGGGAATGATCCATGAGGCGCAGATCCGCGTTGTCGCTCCGAAGATAGAGGCGGTGCTCGGCCCGCGAGGTGAAAAGGCGATACGGTTCGTCCACGCCTTTGGTGACGAGATCGTCGATCATGACGCCGATATAGGCCTCGTCCCGCCGCAAAATGAACGGGGGCTCTTTTTTTATTTTTAAAGCCGCGTTGATCCCGGCCACAAGGCCCTGTCCGGCCGCTTCTTCATAACCCGTCGTGCCGTTGATCTGTCCCGCGAAATATAATCCTTGAACGAGCTTGGTTTCCAGAGTGGGCTGACACTGCGTGGGCGGACAAAAATCGTATTCGACGGCGTATCCGGGTCGCATGATCTCCGCCTCTTCAAGGCCGGGGACAGTCCTCACGATCTGCCACTGAACGTCTTCGGGCAGACTGGTGGAAAGGCCGTTCACATATACTTCTTCCGTCGAATATCCTTCGGGTTCCAGAAAAACCTGATGCCGCCCATGGTGAGGAAACTTCACCACTTTATCTTCGATGCTCGGACAATACCTCGGCCCGATCGACTGAATCTTGCCCGCGTAAAGAGGGGAGCGGTCCAAATTTTCCTGAATGATCCGGCGCGTGAGCTCGTTGGTATAAGTCAGCCAGCAGGGCATCTGGCTCTGGGATATTTTTTCAGTGAAATGGGAAAAGGGCTGCGGCGGCTCATCGCCGGGCTGGATAATGCATTTGGAATAATCGATGGTTTTGGAATTGATCCTCATGGGCGTGCCGGTCTTCATGCGCCCCACTTCAAAACCCAAGGCGCGGAGGTGGTCTGAAAGGGTTTCGGCCGGAGAATCTCCCGAACGCCCGCCGGGATAATGGTTCATGCCGTAATGCAGAAGGCCCTTCAGAAAAGTCCCTGTCGTCACAATCACGGACGGCGCCAAATATTCGACGCCGGCCTTCGTCACGATTCCGGCAACGCATTTTCCGCCGCCGTCTTCTTCAACGACAAAACGGGAAACTTCCCCCTGTTTGAGATCCAAATTGGCCTGCCGCTCGACGGTGTGCTTGATCGTGAACTGATAAAGTTTTTTGTCGCACTGAGCGCGGGGCGACTGCACCGCGGGGCCCTTGGACAGGTTGAGCATCCTGAACTGAAGTCCGCTCTTGTCCGTGTTTTTGGCCATCTCTCCGCCGAGCGCGTCCACTTCTCGGACCACTTGCCCTTTCGCCAGGCCCCCGATGGAAGGGTTGCAGGACATCTGCCCCACGGAATCCAGGTTCATGGTGAGCAAAAGCGTTTTCATCCCCATGCGGGCGGCCGCAAGAGAAGCCTCAACCCCGGCGTGCCCCGCCCCGATCACAATCACATCGTAAGATTTAGTGTAGGAAATCATATGGATTAAGCTATTTCAGGTTCCCTTACAAAATACAAAATTATGAGCCCCAACACAAAGAACATCGACAGTCCTCCGACGGCGGCGCGGATGCTGAAGAGTTGGGACATGAGGGCGAAGAAGAGGGGGCCGAAGACGGTGGAGAGTTTGCCTGTGAGCGCGAAGAAACCGAAAAACTCCGTGTTTTTTTCCGGAGGATTGAGCAAAACAAGGAGAGAACGGCTCGCGGCCTGGCTTCCCCCCAAAATCAGTCCCACAACCGCGCCCAAAATCCAGAACTCCGCGCGGGTTTTCATGAAATAAGCCCAAATGCAGACGCCGATATAGATCCAGAGAGTCGCGCTGATGGACCGCTTGTGCCCGACTTTGTCCGCGAGGCTTCCGAACAAGAGCGCTCCGAAGAAGGCCACGGCCTGAATCATGAGAAAACATCGGATCATGTCGGCCTGGGAAAACCCGAGCTCTTTCACGCCGAAGATGGAAGCGGTCAGGATCACTGTCTCGATGCCGTCGTTATAAACCAGGAAGGCGATCAGGAAAATAAAGACTTCGCGGTATTTCCGGATTTCATGGAATGTTTTGAACACGCTCCTGCACCCTTCTATAAAGTTAAATTTCTGCGTTATGGCTGAAGCGGCGGGCTTTTCTTTCACCCACAGGAACAGGGGAATCGCGAACACGAACCACCAGGCTCCGACGGAAGCGAACGCCGCGCGGACGGGGACATGATTTTCCGCCGAGAGGTGGAACCAAGCCGGATGCTGGATCATCATCAGGTTTATGGCGAGAAGAAGTCCGCCGCCGAGATATCCCACGGCCCAGCCGAACCCGGAGATGCGGCCCACGGTGGAAGCGTCCGAAATGTCGTTCAGGAACGCGTTATAGAAGGTGTTGCCGGAAGTGAACCCCGTGTTGGCGAGGATAAAAAAAAGGGAAGCCATGAGCCAATCGCCTTCGGCGCAAAAATAAAGGAGCCCCGAAAATATCCAGCCCAGGCACCAGAAACCCGTCAGGAATTTTTTCTTGGAAGAGTGGTCAGCGATCGCGCCCAGAACAGGCGTGATGAGGAAAGTGACCAACATGGAGACGGAAGCGGCAAGGCCCCACAGGGTTTCGCCGGTGAGGAGATGCCCGAACATCGGCACGCCCCCCGCGCAGATGACGGTTACGAAATATACATTGAAAACAACCGAGAGGATGGTGGTCGCGAAAGCGGAGTTCGCGAAATCATAGAGCGCCCAGGAGAGGACAGCGCGGTTGCGGCTATCCAATCCTATAAACGTTGTCTCCCTTGCGGGATTTGTCTGCGGCCTTGATGCCGACGCCGTCGCCCTTCTTGGCGGCCTTCACGGGGTCATGGTTGATCTGCATCGAGTCCACGGTCTGGACATAATCGGTGGTGTGCCCGAGGATGTGGATGGAGTCTCCGACGGCGAGGGAATCTTTGAGCGTGAGCGCCACGACAGAAATTTTCCCGTAATAATCCTCCACTTCGCCGATGAACTTTTCGCCGGGGATGGCCGGAGGCGCTTTGGGAGCGAGGGGGGCCAGGGCGACGGTTTTCTTGGGCTGGGAAGATTTTGATTTGGGGGAAGACGCTTTTTTAGGGGATTTTTTTACGGCTTTCGCGGATTTCTTTTTTGCTTTCCTGGGCGCCGCTTTCTTTTTTGGTTTCGGAGCCGGACGCTTTTTCTTGACCACAGTTTTTTTCTTCGCTTTCTTCTTTTTAGCCATGACTCAAAGTTCCTCCCCTTTAAAATTCAATCTGCACCGTTGTATGCACAATATTAAATTTTTTTTCAAGACTCAAGTTGATCTGATCCAAAATTTCGTCCTGTTTATTTCGATGGTTCTCCGGAAGCTGAACGTGCACTGAAAGCGAGTGAATGTGGGAGCACAGGCTCCAGACGTGCAGGTCGCTCACCGAGCCGGGGCCCGATATTTCCTCGATCGCGGAAACGAGCTTGTTTTTCTCCATCCCCTTGGGCGCGCCTTCCAGAAGGATCTGCACGGAATCCCGGAAAAGCCCGAAGACTCCGAAAAAAATAGCGACGGAAACCAGCATGGCCGCGATCGCGTCCGCCGCGGTGTATCCCGTGAAAAAAATCACCAGCCCCCCAAGGACCACCGCCACGCTCGCCAGGGCGTCTCCCAGAGCGTGAAGGAAAGCGCCTCTCACATTCACGTCATGTCCCTGATGCGGTTCCAGTTTCCAGATCACGAACAGGTTCACCAGAAGCCCCGCCGCCGCGATGATCAGCATGGGCCCCGTCAGGATCTCCTGGGGGCGGCTGATCCGATAAAAAGCGCTGGCGAGGATCACGAGCCCGATCAGAAAAACCGTGAGGCCGTTGATGACGGCGGCAAAAACTTCGAGACGGTGAAGGCCGAAGGTTCGTGAATCCGAAATGGGTTTTTCCGATAGCGCGAGAGCGAGATAGGTGAGGGCGAAACTCAAAAGGTCCATGAACACGTGCAGAGAATCCGAGAGGAGGGCCAGGGAATTGGTCCAGAGCCCCCCCAGAACTTCAACGATCAAAATGGCGCCGGTGGCGGCCAGGGCAAGCTTGAGGGCGCGCTTGGAATGGCGGACTTCGGCGTGATCGTGGCGGTGAGGGGGCCTCATGAGCTCATTTGCCGACGCAGAAACCGGAGAAAATTTTGTTGAGGATATCTTCCGCGGCCGTTTCGCCCGCCAGTTCCCCGATCCTGTCCAGGGCATCGCGGATTTCCAGAGCCACGCATTCCTCGCCGCTCTCCTGCCGGATCAGTTCCTGGGAAGCGCGCAGGTGCCGGCCGGCGGATTCGAGGCAATCTTTGTGTCTCACGGAAGTGAGGACCAGAGCGTCCCGCCTGTCCCCGTTTTTTGAGGACGCCACCTGGGCATAAAGCGCTTTCAACAGCTCGGCGATGCCGTGGTTCCTGATGACGGAAATCGAAACTCTCTTGATCCCGGGAAAGGCGGAATCCATTTTTGCCGAATCCACTTTCTGAGGCAAATCTTCCTTGCTGAGCGCGATCACGGCGGGTTTTCCCTCAATCAGTTTCGCCAGGCGGAAATCTTCCGCCGCCAGAGCCGTGCTCCCGTCCACCATCACGATCGCCGCGTCCGCTCTCTCAAGCGCCCGCTTCGTCCGTTCAATCCCGATCTTCTCAATCGGGTCCAGCGTGTGGTCCCGGAGTCCCGCCGTGTCCACGAGGATGGCCGGGATCCCGAAAAGGTCAAAGCCTTCCTCAATGGTGTCCCGAGTGGTTCCGGGCAGAGCGGAAACGATGGCGCGCTCGCTCCCCAAAATGCAGTTCAAAAGCGAAGATTTCCCGGCGTTCGGTTTTCCCACGATCGCGATCTTGATCCCGTCCCGAAGCAGACGGCCGTATTGATAACTCTCCACCAGCTTTTCTATGGATTCCGCCTGCAGGCCGATGTTTTTGCCGATCTGTTCCAGCGTGAGCGCCGTTCCCACCGTCGGATCATCCGAATGGTCCATGGCCACTTCCAAAGACGCGCTCGCCTCCAGAAGATTTTCCCGAACTTTCTTCAGCTCCGCCGAAAGTTTCCCGTTCAAATTCGCGAGGGCCGCGTGAGACGACGCTTCCGTTTTGGCTGAAATCAGCTCCGCAATGGCTTCCGCCTGAAGAAGATCCATTTTCCCGTTCAGATAAGCCCGATAAGAAAACTCGCCCCGCTCCGCCAGCCGGGCCCCCATGCTGACGAGCCCTTCCAGGATCTGTTTCAAAATCACCGGCGCCCCGTGGCAGGAAATCTCCACCATATCTTCCCCCGTGAAGGAATGGGGATTGCGAAAGACGGAAGCCAAAACTTCATCCACGCTCTGCCCCTTGGTGTGAAGTTCCCCAAGAGCCATGCGCCAGGAATCCAGCGTCGACAAACTCCTGCCGTTGGACAGACGGATGATGGAATCCGCAATCGAAATCGCCTTCTCGCCCGAGAGGCGGATGAGCCCGATGGCGCCCTCCCCTTTCGGAGTGGCGATGGCCGCGATCGTGTCTTCAGCAACGAAAGATGGATTCATGTGAGGTTTTATTATTATACTACTCTGAAACCTATGTGTAACAACCGCATCTAAACGATGGATCCCTTGGAAACTCAATTATTGGAACGGTCAAAGGCCGGCGATCCGAAGGCCTTTGAAGAGCTCATTAAAAAAGAAGAGCCCAAGATTTACAATCTTCTCCTGTCCATGACGGGAAATGAGACGGAAACTGCGGACTTCTTCCAGGAAACCTTCATCTCTGCCTGGAGGAACCTGCGCGGGTTCAAAGGAAATTCTTCGTTCTCCACCTGGCTCTATCGCATCGCCGTCAACACCGTTCTCATGAAGCGGCGCAAGAAAAGGGTTTCAACCGTTTCCCTGGACGTGCCCGTGATCGTCGACGGAGAAGAGATGAAGCGGGATTTCGCGGGCGACTGGTCTGAAAACCCTCTCGCGAGCCTGGAAAACAAGGAAATCAAGGAACGGCTCAACAAAGCCATTCAGGAATTGCCGGAAATGTATCGGACGGTGGTGGTCCTCAGCGATGTGCAGGGCCTTCCCAACCAGGAGATCGGGAAGATCCTTAAATTATCTCTCCCCTCAGTCAAAACGCGCCTTCACCGAGCAAGGTTATTTTTGAGGCAAAAATTATCGGAGTACTTTAAAAAATCATGAACGAATTCGACTTGCTTTGGAAAATGATGGACGAGTTCATGGAATGCGAATGCGACAAAGACTTCAAAACCTTTGATCAGGAATGCAACCGCAGGTTCGCGGCCATCGAAGCCGAGTTTTATCGTCAGTTTTTCCATACCCTCAAAAAAACCATCGATCTTTGCCACGCCATGGAATGTTGCGAGCCTCCCCAAACCCTGCACATCAGCCTGATCCAGGCCATTGAATGCACCCCGCAAAAAAAACCTGCCAAAAAGAAGCGAAAAAAGTCTGTGGATTAATTGTGGATAGTTGTCCACAACCTGTGGATATGTTGGTGCATAAATAGTCCGTTTACCGTCATAAAACCCATTTAATCGTTTGGCACAATAATTGCACACAGTAGTATTACATCATTTCACATCATCGCCGAGGTGAAGTTGAATGCTAGAGAGGAGGACTGTTTATGGCTAACGCCAAGACACTCTCGAAGCTTTTCGGCGGTGATCATCCCCAGCCGGAATCCTTCGAATACGACTGCATCGAAATCAACCGCGTGAACCACACCGTTCATGTTTATGACAAGAATGTTCATCTGGCCTTCAAGGAATTTCAGCTCCTGTGGGTCCTGATGGAATATCGCGGCGCGATCGTGCGCCTGAAAGACATTCGGGACAGGCTCTGGGGCCAGGACGGCTCCGTTTCAGACGAGTTCATCCTGTCCTATGTGGACCGCGTCCGCGAGAAGCTGGGTTCCTATGCCGGATCTTTTATAGAAGAGGTCCCAGGCATCGGGTTCCGTCATAAACGCGGCTAAATCCAGGATACGCTCCCTGTGACAAAAAACACACCTCTGTTTACATAAACTTTACAAGTTTGTAAGGCCTTTGTAAGGGCTCTTCATGCATAATTAAATCATGAAGAAGAGCGTGGTGATTATCGAAGACGACTCGGATATCCTTAAAGTGCTGTCGTATTGCCTGAAGGGCGCGGGATATCATGTGGAAGCCGCCAACGACGGCGAGGAAGGCGTCAACCTGGTCAAGGAGCTCTCTCCCGACCTCGTCATCCTGGACTGGAACCTCCCCGGACTCTCCGGCATCGAAATTTCGCGGTATCTCAAAAGCGTTCCCGCCACAGCCCGAATCCCCGTCATGATGATCACGGTTTATGCCCAGCAATCCAACAAGCTCTGCGCGTTCCAAAACGGCGTCTCGGATTATCTCACCAAACCCTTCGACCCCCAGGAAGTCGTCCTCCGCGCCAACGCCCTCACCAGCCACTCGGACGCCCGGACGGAGTCCAGCATCATCGCGTTCAAGAACATCGAAATCAATCTGCCCGCCCATCAGGTGAAAGTGAGCGGCAAAAACATAAAACTGCGCCCCAAAGAGTTCAAGCTCCTCTGGCTTCTCCTCTCTCATCAGGGCTCCGTGGTCAGCCTCAAAAACATCAAAAGCTCTCTTTGGGACGATCCTCTGGATTCCACCGACGGAGCCGTCCAGTGTTATATCGCCCGCCTCCGCGAAAAGCTCGGACCCAAAATCGGACCTTTGATTCAGAACGTCCACCGCCAGGGCTATGTCATCGCTCCCGGCGAGATGTCCCGCAACTAAACACCCCTTAAAAAAGATTTACAAAAAGTTTACAAAAAGTTTAAGAAAAGTTTATGGCGTTTCTGTTATGGTTGTATCACCATGAAAAAACAAGTCGTGATCATCGAGGACGACCGCAACATCCTGAAGGTCCTGGAACTGAGCCTCAAGAGCGCGGGGTATGAAGTGATCGCGGCGTCCGACGGAGCCGAAGGCCTGAACCTGATCAAGGAAAAAGTTCCGAACCTGGTCATCCTGGACTGGGACCTCCCCGGACTCTCCGGCATCGACATCTCGCGTTATCTCAAAAGCAATTCCGCCACCGCCGAGATCCCCATCATGATGGTCACGGTTTTTTCAGAGCAGTCCAACAAACTCTGCGCGTTCCAAAACGGCGTCTCGGATTATCTCACCAAACCCTTTGACCTTCAGGAAGTGATCCTCCGCGCCCAATCCCTCATGAAACATTCTCCCATCGGCCTGAGGTCCGAAATGATTTCATATAAAAACATAGAACTCAATGTGACGGCGCACAGCGTCAAGGTGAACGGCAAGCCCGTGCATCTCCGCCCCAAAGAGTTCAAGCTCCTCTGGCTCCTCCTCTCCCGCAAAGAAACCGTGGTGGGCCTCAAAGACATCAAGAACCACCTCTGGGACGATCCCATCAGCACCGACGACAGCGCCGTTCAGAATTATATCGCTCACCTCCGCGAAAAGCTCGGGCACCGCGCCGCCGCTTCCATCCAGAACATCCACGGAGTGGGATACCAGATCACTTCCCGAAACCCCGAAAGAAATTAATCCCCCCTCAACCTTGATGTGACTTTAGTGCGTGACAAAAAACACGCGCTCATTTACAAATCTTTTACATCCCTGCAAGGACTTTGCAAGGGTCCTCCTGCCATAATTAAACCATGACAAGAACGCAAGCAGCAGTAAGGAGGAACCTTAAAATGAAACGCAAAATACTCGCAAAAGCCGCGATGTCTGCCGTCGTGTGCCTGATGTTCCGGAGCGCCGCCCTCTGCCAGGCGCCGGGACTTCCCTTTCTTAATCTGGGAGTCGGAGCCCGGGCGCAAGCCATGGGAGGCGCCGTGATGGCTGTGTCTCAGGACGCTTCAGCCGCCCATTCAAACCCGGCGCTCCTGGCAAGACTGGACTCCGCTCAGGCCTTCTCTTATTACAGCAAGTTCGTCTCGGACTTCACCTATTCGTATTTCGCCTTCGCCAAACCCTGGAAATCCCATAAAGCCGCCTTCGGATTCTCGTATGGGCATTTCAGCAAGGGCGAGTTCGAAGGCAGAGACGAGAACGGAGCCCAGACCCAAAGCTTCTCAGCCGCGGACGACGTGATGGCCCTTTCCTATGGAAGAAACCTGAACGACAAACTCTCCCTGGGACTTTCGGGCAAGTTCGTGAAATCCGGCATCGAGACCTCAAAGGCCTCGGGCATGGCGTTCGATTTTTCGGGGGCTTATTCCCTGTCTCCGAAAACCAAACTCGCCGCGGGCGTGTTTAACCTTGGACCTTCGCTCAAATATGCAAGCGAATCGGTCCAGCTCCCTGCCACCATGGCTCTTGGCGCTTCTCACAAGGTCTCTTTCCTGACCCTCACCTCTGACCTCAAATTCGGACTGAGGGACCAGAAAACATCGCTCGCGTTCGGAGGCCAGCTCGACATTGCCGGTGCCGTCTCGGTCCGCTCGGGATACACGTCCCAGCTTGTGAATCACAAAACCTCCGGCGATCCCAACAACTTCGGCGAGCTCTCCGGAATGGCCATGGGACTCGGAATGAAAGTCAGTTCGCGCGCCAACCTGGACTATGCGTTCCTTCCCATGGGAGACCTCGGCGGCACGCACCACATCAGCTTCTCTTATAAATTCGGAGGTCAATAATCATGAAAACATTCATCGCTTCAATCCTTCTCACGGGACTCCTGACAGCCGCAGGCAGAGCGGACACCACTCCGCCCACCATCGCCATCACTTCGCCGTCGTCAGGATCTGTCGTCTCTGGATTCGTCACGGTTTCCGGCACGGCGAAGGACGACACAGCAATCGCAAGAGTGGAAATCGCCATCGACGGCGTCAACTTCACGAAGATCGCGTCCGGAACCCTAAACTGGACATTCGGCCTGAACACGAGCACTCTCACCAACGCCCAGCATGGCGTGGTTGCCAGAGCCGTGGACACCAGCGGAAACGCGAGAGTCGCCTGGATCGTTGTCACCGTGAACAATTCCACCGGAACAAATCCTCCGTCCTCGTCCAGCGGGACTGTCACAATCCCTTCAACTTCCAGCGGAACCATCATCATCTCCAGCGGTTCTGTCGTCGGTTCGAGCGGGACTGTCACCATTCCCTCAACTTCCAGCGGAACTATCATCATCTCCAGCGGTTCTGTCGTCGGTTCGAGCGGGACTGTCTCGATCCCCTCAACTTCCAGCGGAACAGTCACGAACTCTTCAGGAACAGGGATCACTTCCGGCGTTCCTTTTCCCAAGGCTTCTGAAGAAAGCGAAATCTTCGGCCTGAAAGAAAGCTTCGCCTATCCCAATCCCTCGCGAGGAGACGCGAAGATCTGCCTCATCCTCGGCCTTGCCGACACGGTGGACCTCCGCATCTATAACGAGATCGGAGAGAAAGTCCAGGAAGCAACGCTCAATCAGGTGAGCGTCATCAATAATCAATATGCTTATGAATACAAGGTGAGCGGCCTCCCAAGCGGCGTTTATCTGTATACCGCCGCCGCCACAAAAAACGGAGAAATCATCCGGACCAAAGGAAAATTCGCCGTCGTAAAATAACCCATACCCCGAAACACCAAACCGGGTTCTCGAGGAATTTCCCTCGGGGACCCGGTTTTTTTATGCCCAAAAAGATTTACAAAAATGTTACAAAAAGTTTAGGAAATGTTTGTAATTGGTGTGGTATATATAAAGCATGAATCTAAATATCTCAAAACAACGGCAACTGCCCCTAAAAAAAATAACGTTTCCAGCTCTCACTTCAATCTTCAGTCTTGCTTTTTCATTCACCCAAGCCATGGTTATCGACAACCCACCCGTGCAATCAAAGTCTCCGCATGCCCAAGGGCGGATTATCGTCAAATACAAAAAGAATTCCGCCAAAGCCATGAACCGGCTCCACTCCACGCATAAAATCACAAAATCAGAAAGGGTTTTTAAGAGGCTCGAGAAAAACATCCGAAACAAAAGCGAAGCTGAGCTCACAAATGAAGTGAAAGCGAGATTCAAAAACAGAAGCCGAAGAATTGAGAGCAATGTTCAAACCCCGGAACTCTCCGATGTCTATGTCCTGGACCTGGATTCGGGGACAGATGAACAGGCGGCCTTGAATGATTTCAAGAATGACCCGAATGTGGAATATGCCGAGCAAGACGGGATCGTGACAGTCCAGATGACGCCCAATGACCCTTATTACAATTCTTCCAAAAGCTGGGGGCAGGCCTATGGCGACCTGTGGGGATTAAAAAAGGTTCAGGCGGGACCTGCCTGGGACTTAACAACCGGCAACGGAATTGTGGTGGCTGTTGTGGACACGGGAATTGATTATAATCACCCCGACATCAAAGACAACATGTGGCATAACCCTGGAGAAATTTCCGGCAACGGCATCGATGACGACGGCAACGGATTTGTCGATGATGTTTATGGATATGATTTTACGACCTGCGCTGAAAGTGATTTTTGGGGCACATGTGTTTCCGGAAAGACGGCTGACAACGACCCCGCAGACGGCAACGGACATGGGACTCACGTTTCAGGGACGATCGCGGCAACAGGGAACAACAACCTCGGAGTCATCGGTTTAGCTTTCAACAGTAAAGTCATGGCCGTCAAAGGCGTGAGTGACGGCGGGTCGGGGTTCTTTTCTGACCTGGCCAATGCGCTTCACTATGCGGCGGACAACGGCGCTGATGTCATCAATCTGAGCTGGGGAGGGTTGGGCTATTCGGCGATCATTGAAGATGCGGTCAATTATGCGAACTCTCTCGGATGCGTTGTGGTCGCCGCGGCTGGAAACAGCAATGTGAACGCCCAGCAATTTTATCCAGCCGGATTGACAAATGTGATCACGGTTGCCGCCTTTGACCCGAACGATCAAAAAGCATACTTTTCCAATTTCGGAAACAAAATAGATGTCGCGGCGCCCGGCGTCGACATTCTGTCATTAAAGGCGAACGGAACCGCTTTGGGCCCTGTGATCGGAACAAATTATGCTCGTTTAAACGGAACGTCCATGGCGACGCCGCATGTCTCCGCTCTCGCGGCCCTCCTTCTTTCCAACCATCCCAACTATAGCCCGAGCGACATCAGATCAGCCCTCAGACAGTCGGCCGATGATTTGGGAGCTCCGGGATTCGACATCTATGCGGGATATGGGAGAATCAACGCATTCAAAGCCCTCACCCTCAACACTCTCGACATGACTCCTCCCGCGAACATTTCAGCGGTCAACGACGGGACCGGAGCCGACATTTCTGCCACAAACAACAGCTTCAGACTTTCAGCCAACTGGCCGCAATCATCAGACCCGGAGTCGGGAATCTCGAGCTATTGGTATGCCATTGGAACCTCTCCAAATTCAACCGATATCCTGGAATGGACGAATAACGGCCCCTCAGTTTCCACGACCCAGGCAAGACTTCCCCTTTATCACGGAACCACATATTATTTCACAGTCAAAGCGTCAAACGGCGCGGGATTATTTTCATTCCCGACTTCGTCCAACGGACAATGGGTCAACGCTCCTCCGGCATCCGCCTATGACCCCGTTTTAAAAGCTCCCGCCTGCCCGATGCCCGGAGCCGTTTGCGACAGCGGCAATCTATTGAACGGGATGGCCTCCAGTCCGGGAGGAGCTGAACCGAACCAGCCCAACACGATCCACGATTCCTGTCCTGACGGAACAGATGGGTATTATCATGTATATGGTTCTCTGGACCGTTTACAAGTTTTTGCTCCCGATGGCGGCTCTTTGGTGAAGGGAAGAACAATAAGAGTTCAAGCCACCATTTGGGCCTTCAGCACGACGCTGGACTTTGTGGACATATACTATGCCAGTGATGCCCAAAACCCGGTTTGGACCTATGTCAACACATTGACGCCCCCAGCGACAGGAACCCAGTTGCTTGAAACGGATTATCTGGTTCAAGCTGGACCTAATTTACAGGCCGTTCGCGGCGTATACAGATTCGTATCTCCGGCAAACCCGAGCCCTTGCGCTCCAGGACACATGAACGACCACGATGATCTGATTTTTTCAGTCGTTCCTTCCACAGACACCACCGCTCCCGTCATTTCGACCGTCACAATCAGAAGCAGGATTGATTCAGCAGAGATTAGTTGGTTCACGGACAAACCTGCGGATGCCAGGGTTGAATATGGACTCACCACTTCCTATGGAAATTCATCGCCTCTGAACCCGTTTCTTTCATTATCCCATTCGGAAACCATAACGGGGCTGTCTGCCGGAATAACCTACCATTATCGATTGATATCCAAAGATGCGGCCGGCAACCTGACGATTTCAAATGATTTTAAATTCACCAATCCTTCACCCCCTGAAACTCCTGGTCTAATTCAGGTGCCTCATCATGGGGACAAAATAAAAGGACTGTACTTCGCTCAGACCGCTACAGGATACCACCCTCACGGGATATCCACGGAACTTTATATCGACGGTGTTTTGTTTGTGGACGGAGGTGGTTCAAATCTTTACCGTTGGGACACAACTCAGATATCGACAGGCCCTCACAAACTTAAAGCGCTGCTATATGACTCCAATGAAAAGTTGGTTAATCAGGAGAACATTACGTTCATCGTCGACCAAAATGCGCCTCCGACGCTGTATTCAGTGAAAATCACCTCACCTCAGGACGGCGCAATATTGAACAGTCAGAAGGTGAATATCATTTATCCGCATACACTCGGGTCCTTGTTTTTCATCGATGGCGTGCTCTATGGTTCATATTTCGGCAATGGAATAGCCACCACCACCTGGGACACCAGCAATTATGCGGACGGAACGCATTACATCACGCTTTTAGGTCCGGACCCGGTTGTCGGCAGGGCCGAGCATGTCATCGCCGTCACATTAAACAAATCGCTTGATACCCCCCCAGAGATCTTCATATCAACGCCGATAAAAGATTCTATCCTCTCAGGCATCATCACTATCTCAGGCACGGCTGAGGACAATCAAAATGTCCTCAAAGTCGAAATTAGAGTCGACAGCGGCCCCTATGTGCTCGCCGACGGAACCACGAACTGGTCCCTGACAGGAAACACCGATTTTATTTCCGACGGCCCTCATCTCGTGACTGTCCGGGCAACCGACAACAAAAGCAATTCTTCTTCCGTTTCCGCGCAATATTTCATTGATCACAATGATGCCATCCCCCCTTCGATTTTTATCCAGTCCCCGCCTGAAGGAGCAACGCTGTCCGGCATGGCCGCCATTTCGGGAACCTCCGCTGACAACCATGCTGTTTCAAAAATAGAAATTAAAATTGACAGCGGCCCCTATGTGCTCGCCAACGGAACCACAAATTGGTCATTAACCGGTGACACAGGGGCAAACCCCAGCGGACCCCATGAGATCTTCATTAAAGCCACGGACACGATCGGAAATTCTACCGTCGCCAAAATCAATATCATCATCTCGCCCTCTGCCGACACTGATCCCCCCACGCTTGCCATTCTGAGTCCGCCTGACGGATCCGCTGTGAGAGGCACGATCCTTATCTCCGGAACTGCCGCCGACGCTCGAGGGATCGCCAAGGTTGAACTTGTGCTCGAAGACGGGACCCTCGTGAAATTGAAAGGGACAAAAAACTGGTCTGTTTCCGGAGATACAACCCAAACTTCCGATGGAACTCATAAAATTGTTGTCCGCGTCACAGACACCGGCGGGAATGTCAGCACCGCGTCGGTTTCTGTTTTTGTCATTAACACATTTATTTTCAGCTCAAGCTTTGAATCAGCAGGCCCATGGTCCATGCCTGCGGCAGGGTCATTTGACACCGGAGTTTCACACAGCGGGTTTCAATCCATAAAACTCACCCGCAAAAGCCCGGGAACTTCCACCATAGAAAACAATCCTGTCATATCCTCCTCTGCGGGATTCCAACCCGGATCAGCATATGCCGCAGAAGTTTGGGTTCGGCTTGCAAATGTCACCGCAGGCGCAGGCGGCCAGGGCGCGCGCGTCCTTTTGGATTGGATGGATGGGACCCAGGGCATATTACGCACCGATATTGTTGCAGGAAACCTTGTTGGGACAGCGGACTGGACAATGTTGCGCGGAATTTTTTCACCTCCACAAAATGCATCTGCGGCAAAATTTAGGCTTCAGCTTTATAACTCCTATGGAACGGTCTGGTTTGATGATTCTTCATTATCGATTGAGAATTCCACGGGTCCAATCGCCGCGCCGGCTTTTCTGACTCAGACTCTCTCCGGACTATATGACCTTGATGGCGATCAAGGTGAGGAGGCGCGCATCGACGAAACATTCACTCTTCACCAATCCTTCGCCTATCCCAACCCCGCGCACGGCGACCCCAAAATCCGCCTTGTCCTGGGCCTCGCCGATCAAGTGGACCTCCGCATCTATAACGAAGCCGGCGACAAAATCCAGGAAGCGACCCTCAACCAGGTGAGCATCATCAACAACCAGTATGCTTATGAATGTAAGGTGAGCAACTTGCCCAGCGGCGTATATCTTTATACCGCTGTCGCCCAAAAAGACGGCGAAACCATCCGCGTCAAAGGCAAGTTCGCCATCGTCAAATAAACTTCCCCCCAACATAAAAAAGCCATCGGTTCTTCGTCCGGAACCGATGGCTTTTTCATTCCGCCCCCACCCAAAATTGTTACAAAAAGTTTACAATTTAGATGAATCATCTGTGCCATAATGGAAATACACAAAAATCAAGAGGGGGCACCAATAAATGTCCAGAAAATCCGTCGTCCTGCTGATGGCCTTCATCCTTTCTTCATCCCTTTCATTCGCGCAAAATACAGGCGTTCCGTTTCTTAGTCTCGGCGTCGGAGCCCGCGCGCAAGCCATGGGCGGCGCTCTCATGGCCAATGCCAACGACGCTTCCGCAACTTATTGGAACCCAGCCCTCCTCTCTCGCCTCGATTCCTCTCAGGCCTTCGCCTATTATTCCAGGTTCGTCTCAGACTTCTCCTATTCCTATTTCTCCTTCGCTCATCCTTTCTCCTCCCATAAATCAGCTATCGGCGTTTCTTACGGCCGTTTCTCCAAAGGCACCCTGCAAGGCAGAGATGAAAACGGAACCCAAACTCAGGATTTCTCCGCTTCCGACAACTCCGTCTCTCTTTCTTATGGACACTCCCTCAATGATCAATTCTCTTTAGGTCTTTCAGCCAAGTTCATCCAGTCCGGAATCGACACCGCCAAAGCTTCAGGCATGGCTCTCGATTTTTCAGGCGCTTATTCCCTCTCTCCCAAAACAAAACTTGCCGCAGGCGTTTTTAATCTTGGCCCTTCTTTAAAATATGAAAACGAATCTGTCCAGCTCCCAGCCACCATGGCCCTGGGAGCCTCCCACAAAATCTCTTTCATCACTTTCACTTCGGACCTCAAATACGGCATGAAAGACCAAAAGACTTCTCTCGCTTTCGGCGGTCAGCTCGACATTTCCAACTTCGCTTCCGTCCGTTCCGGATACACTTCCCAGTTCGCCAGGAACAAAGTCAGCGGTGGTTCATCAAGTCTCGACGCATTTTCCGGCATGGCGATGGGATTGGGCTTGAAACTCGCCTCCAGGGCCGCTCTCGATTATGCTTTCCTCCCCATGGGAGAGCTCGGCGGCACTCACCACATCAGCTTTTCCTATAAATTCGGAGGGAGATAATCATGAAGCTCAAATTTTTTGCCTGTTCCGCTCTTCTCCTCATCGCGGCTGTTCCATCGTTCGCGGCCCTCTCAAAATCGTCTCCCTCCAATGAAGAAGTTTGGCGCTTGAACTGCGGCGCTGAGACGTTTGATTACACCGATCCCAGCGGCAACTGGTGGGTCAAAGACGAATCCTATCTTTCAAATTATCGCTGGGGATTTTATAACGGGACCCCGTCGGAATCTACCTGGACGGTGACGGGAACAAATCTCGATGTCTTCAAAACCCATCGCTTCGGCAACGAGAACATGTCCTATCACATTGAAGTCCCCAACGGACTTTATCAGGTCAAACTCATGTTCGCGGAAACCTTTTGGCCCAGCGCGGGAAAGCGCGTGTTTGATGTGGCCATCAACGGCGTCAAAGTTCTGGACCGCCACGATGTTTTTGTCGAGGTGGGAAAAAATGCGGCGGACATCCACACGTTCTTCCCCACCGTGGACAAGGAAGCGCTCGACATCACGTTCCCTCATGTTTATGCGGACAACGCTTTCATCTCCGGCATCGAAATCAAACCTGTGAACGTGACGGACGACGCGTTCCTGAATTTCATCGAGAGAAAAATGTTCTGGTATTTCTGGAACGAGACCAACCCCGCCACGGGCATCGTCAAGGACAATGAAGACAGCTGGAGCATCGGCTCGAGCACGTTCGGCAGCATCGCCGCCACAGGATATGGCCTCTCCGCCATCACCGTGGCCGCAAGCCGCGGCTGGATCACCGCGCTCGAAGCCAGAAACCGCGTGATGGCCACGCTCAACTTTTTCGACAACGGCACGCCCAACATCCACGGGTTCTGGTATCACTTTTTGAACGTCAACACCGGCGAGAGGCATGGAAATTCTGAAATATCGACGGTGGACTCCGCTCTCTTCATCATGGGCGCTTTGCAGGCGGGCGAATATTTCCGCGCAACCTATCCCGAAGTGGCCGCCAAGGCTCAACAGCTTTATGAACGCATGGAGTGGGACTGGTGGCTGGGCCGAGGCAACGATCCTTTATATATGAATATGGCCTGGACTCCGGAACCCAATGTCATTGCCAACTCCGGCCCCGAAGGCGGCGGGTTTGTGGAAGGCTGGTGGAACCGCTATAGCGAAACGGTTTTCATGGACCTGCTGGCGTTCGGTTCTCCCACCCATTCCATCCCCGACACGCCCTGGTACGGCATGACGCGGGACTGGCAGGATTTGCTGGGATACCATTTCATCTATGAACCGCCGCTCTTCACGCATCAATACCATCACCTTTATTATGACCTCCGAAACAAACACGACGAGTTCGCCAATTACACCGACAACACGATTTACGCCACCCTTCACAATCGCGACTCCTGCCTCCTGGACCCTCAGGGCCGTTATGAAAACAACCGCTGGGGCCTCTCCGCGTTTTACGGCCCGGGCGGATACACCGTCTATGGCGCTCCCCCCGCAGGCGCGCACGACGGAACGGTGGGCCCCACAGCCGCCATCACCTCCATTCAATTCACCCCGCAGGAATCCATCAGCGCCGCGAAATATATGTTTTACCAGTATAAGCACCACATCTGGGGACGCCACGGGTTCACGGACAGCTTCAATGTGCAGAACAATTTTATCGCTCAAAACGCCATCGGCATCGACAACGGCCCCATCCTCCTCGCGATCGAAAATTACCGCACCGGCCTGGTTCAAAACACATTCATGGCCAATCCCTATGTGAACCCCGGCCTGGCGAAAGCCAATTTCGTCGCCTATGCGTCTTCCCCTCTGATACAGGCCTCCTCCATCCAGGACAATAATTTTTTCCCCAGATACGCCTTCGATGGAAATTCAGCCACGCGCTGGAGCTCCGCATTCTCGGATCCGCAGTGGCTTCTCATTGATTACGGCTCTCCCAAAACTTTCAACCATATCATCATCCAATGGGAAACGGCCTTTGGAAAATCTTATAAACTTCAAACCTCAAACGACGGCATTGTCTGGACCGATGTCTATTCCACGCTCAACGGGAAGGGCGGTCTGGAATCCATTTTCTTTCCACAGGTCAGCGCCCGTTTCCTGAGATTTTACGGCACAGAGCGCGGCACCATTTTCGGATATTCCATCCGTGAAATGTCGGTCCGAAATGACGCGCCCCCGGCAGCCTATCAAATGCACGGCCTGGACTTCAGCCCTTACATGGACGGACAAAATCCAAATTTCCGCACCCAGATCAGCTCCGCTCAGATCGAAGCGCGCATGACCGCCGTTGCGCCTTATACGCAATGGGTCCGTTCGTTCAGCACCGTGGACGGTCTTGAGAAAACGGGAGAGATCGCCCACAAGCTGGGCTTGAAAGCCGCCCTCGGCGCCTGGCTCGGCAATGAAAGCACCCCCGCCGGCCTTCAGGCCAACCAGACCAACATCCAAAACTTGATCGCCGCAGCCCAGCGCGGAGAAGCCGACATGCTCATCGTCGGAAGCGAAGTCCTTCTGCGGGGCGACCTCACGGCCAACCAGCTCATCAGCTATATCCAGCAAGTGCGCTCCGCCGTCCCCAACCTGCCCATCACCACCGCGGATGTATATTCTTCGCTCCAAAACAATCCCGCCGTCATGGCGGCCTGCGATATCATCATGCCCAACTTCTATCCTTACTGGGAAGGCAAAGACGTCAATGTTTCCCTTTATTATCTCAACCAGCAGTACAATGCTCTGGTCAGCGCTTCAGGCGGAAAACCCGTTTATGTTTCGGAGTCCGGCTGGCCCACCTGCGGAAACACCCTCGGCAACGCCGTGCCCAACCTCGCCAACGCCAATTTCTATTTCCTGAATTTTCAATCCTGGGCGAAAGCGAAAAACGTCAACGCGTTTTATTTCGACGCGTTTGATGAATCCTGGAAAGCGACCGCACAAAACCCTCAGGAAGCCTGCTGGGGAGTGTGGGACAAAAACGCCGTCCTGAAACCCGGCATGCAGCCCGTTTTCGACGGCCAAACCATGGCGGACAACTGGACCTCCCTGCCCGTCTCCACCACGATTCCAGGCGGCCCCGGAACGCCCTATATCGAAATCACCACTTCGACGCCCTATGGCGTTCGAGGCAATGCCAACGGGATCGCTCTCCATGTGAGTCCTTCCAGCTACACCGTGGCATTTTATATTTATGCTTTCGGCCAGTGGTATCCCAAACCCTCCTATGCCAATCTCATCACAGATATCCGCAACGACGGCACCTGGACCACGGCCAACGGCAGCGACATGAATGCAACATGGCTGAGAGCCTATTTAATCCCGAACACCGTTGTCCCTCCCTCCGGAGCCAATGGTTACAATGGATTGAATATTCCCGAAGCCGTGGCGATGGACGAAATTTACCGCACGCCGAACCCATGGAGCATCAAGTTCAATCCGCCCCTCACGCAAGGGACCAGCATTCAGGGTGTGATCAATGTGGAAGCGGTGGTGGAAGGTCCGGTTGGGACTCGGAAAGTTGTGTTCAAGCTGGACGGAGTTGTGGTGTCAACGGATTCAACTTATCCCTATCAATATTCATGGAACAGCACGGCCGCGCCGGTGGGCCTGCACACTTGGGAAGCCGCGGCTTATGATCTCAACGGCGCCTCCACCCGGACGATTGTTCAAATATCAAACGCTTCTCCGGGTGCTCCTTTCATCCAAATCACATCAGCACAGCCGTTCGGCGCGCAAGGTTCAGCTTCCGGAATATCCGCCAATGTGAACCCCTTGGAATACCAGGTTCGCTTTTATATTTATGCTTTCGGCCAATGGTATCCAAAACCGACATTCAACAATCCCATCACACCCCTCCAAGGCGATGGGACATGGGTGACTTCCGGCGGCAGCGATTTAAACGCCAACCGCCTTCGGGCCTACTTAGCTCCCGTCACGGAAAGCAACCCCTTGGGTTATGACTTAAATGTCCCGTCCACTATCGCCGTGGATGAAATTTATCGCACGGGCAATCCTTTCGGCATCCGCATCGCTTCCCCCTTGCCCGGAACCACGGTTGCGAACCCCGTCAATGTTCAGGCCACGGTGGATGGCCCCATCGGCACCCAGAGAGTGGTCTTTTCCGTGGACGGCGTTGTGAAATCAACGGACACATTCTTTCCGTTCACATTCCACTGGGCCAGCTCCAGCACCTTTAATGGATCGCACCTGATCGAAGCCACGGCCTATGACTTAAACGGCGCCTCCACCCGCGCGGCCGTCCAGCTCTTCTCCGCTCCTCCGGACGTGACGCCGCCCGCCTTGTCTTCAGTCGGGGTCACCTTCCGCAATTCCAATTTCGCGCAGGTGGAATGGAACACGGACGAACCCGCCAACGGTCAGGTGGATTATGGGACCACCACCGCCTATGGCAATTCCAGTTCCCATGCTTATTATGGTGTTGGCCATGTTGTGGGATTGGCCTTCCTCACCCCCAATACGCTTTATCATTACCGCGTCACTTCACAGGATCCCTCCGGCAACACGGCCACTTCCGGAGACTTCACATTCCTCACACGGCCCTCCGCTCCCGACACCACACCGCCTTTGGTGGCCATCACGTCTCCCGCCAATGGCGCGGCGATTCAAGGGACAGTCATCCTTCGCGGCACGGCATTTGACGATATCGCCGTAGACAAAGTGGAAGTGGTTCTGCCATCGGGAACCTCCCAGCTGGCCTCCGGCACAACAAACTGGTCTTTCGTGTTCGACGCTTCTGTGCTGAGCGTGGGAACATACACGTTCACAGCCCGGGCAACGGATGCATCCGGGAATTTCGCTCTGGCCGTGAGCAGTTTTGTGATTGCCACCGACACCGCTCCTCCCGCGCCAGACACCACGCCGCCCACGGTCTTCATTCAATCTCCTTCAAGCGGCTCTGTGATCTCCGGGACCTTCACCCTCTCCGGAACCGCCGCAGATAATGTGGCCGTCGCCAAAGTCGAAATCCGCACCGGCGCCACCACTTATTTCAAAATGAACGGAACCACTTCCTGGTTCCTCATCGGCAACGCCGCAGGCGCTCCCAACGGTCCCGTCACCATCTATATCCGCGCCACCGACACCAGCGGCAACATCAAGTTCGCCACCGTCCCCGTCATCATCAACAACAATGTCCCGGACACTCTTCCTCCCTCCCTCACCATCGTCTCTCCCTCAA
>JAKFYJ010000035.1 GCA_021730935.1 Elusimicrobiota bacterium | reverse complement strand
TTCGATGATCGCTCGCATTGAAAAGGGGGACGCTCAAGGAATTCTGGCTTGGCACCCTGATCGGTTGGCTCGCAACTCCATTGACGGCGGCCGGATCATATACTTAAGCGATATCGGCAAGCTCCTTTATCTCCGCTTTCCCACTTTTTGGTTTGAGACCACTCCCCAGGGAAAGTTCATGCTTTCCATAGCTTTCGGCCAGTCTAAATATTACGTGGATAACATGAGCGAGAACATCAAGCGGGGCTTCCGCGCCAAAGCTCGCAAAGGAATGTGGCCTCAGATGGCTCCGCTCGGGTATCTCAACGATCGAGAGAAGCGGACCCTTTTCATTGACCAAGCCAAGGCCCCGCTTGTGAGAAAATCCTTTGAACTTTACTCAACTGGCCGCTATTCGTTGCAGGAGCTTGCCGATACCGTAAACGGTCTGGGACTCACCACCCGAACCGAGGAGGGGAAACTCACCCCTTACAATTATCATCACATGCTTAAGAATCCCATTTATTATGGCCTCATCCGTTGGAATGGTGAAGATTCTATCGGAATTCACGAGCCGGTCATCACCAAAGAGCTTTTTGACAAAGTGCAGCGTGTGGTTCAGGAGAGGAAATCCACCAAGAAAAAGCGCCCTCTTAAAGATTTTGTTTTTCGCGGTCTTTTTAATTGTGCAGAATGCAGAGCCATGATCACCGCGGAGACTCAGAAGGGTCATAATTATTATCGCTGCACCCGCCGGATGGGGACCTGCTTTCAGCCCTATGTTCGCGAGGAAGCTCTTAAAGAGCAGGTCCAAGCTCAAGTCAAAAAGCTGGCCTTGCGCGAAGATTGGGCGGACGAATTCTTAAGAGAGATTGAAACGGAAAAGGAAGCAAAGGCCCAATCTTCGCAGAGTTTCCGTGAAGATCTTAAGAGCCAAATCGCCGCGCTTGATTCTACGCTGGACAAACTCTTGTCAGTGTATCTTGCGGGGGATATCTTAAGAGAAGAGTATCAGAGGAAGCGCAGCGATTTGGTAGGGTTGAAAATGGACCTTATGGAGAAAGCCCGGAAACTCCAAGAGAGTACGGCTGTTCGGCTCGAACCTATGATAGATTTCGTCAATTGGGCAAAAGGACTAAATAAAGAGGAAATTTCTGAAGATTTTCGCGCGCAATCCTTTGTTATCAAAAAGGCCTGCTCGAACCGGCAAATTTCGGCCAGAAAAGCCGTTTTTTCCGTCGATCTCCCGTTTTCCTATCTGCTGGAACCCCTGACTTCTGAAAACTGGCGGAGGGGGAGAGATTCGAACTCTCGGTGGGGGTTAACCCACACTAGTTTTCGAGACTAGCCATTTAAGCCGCTCATGCACCCCTCCTCGAATCTGGGTATTTTACCAAATCTGAGACGAATCCACGACCCGGTTCCTGCCGGACTCCTTGGCGACATAAAGCGCCTTGTCTGAAATGGAAAGCAAGGTCTCAGGGTCTGTCCCGTTGGCGGGATAATGCGAAATGCCGATGCTGGTGGTCACCGTGATCTGGTTCCAGCCGAAAACAAATTTTTCCATCTCGATGCGTTGGCGGATCGCTTCCGCTTTCCGGAGCACGCCCTGAGGGTCCGCCTGGGGAAAAAGGATCACAAATTCTTCTCCGCCGTATCTCGCCACGAAATCCGTCTCATAAATGCTTTCCTTCAAAATTTTGCCCACGCGCTTGAGCACTTCGTCGCCGGCCTGGTGACCATAGGTGTCGTTGATGTTCTTGAAATGGTCCAGATCGCAGATCAGGACAGAAAAATTGGTGCGGAACGATTTTGAACGCCGGATCTCTTCGTGGATGCGGTCATTGAAAACCTGCCTGCGATAAACCCCCGTGAGCCCGTCATATCTTGAAAGCCGTTCCAAAGACGAGAACAGCCGCGCCTTCTCAAGGCCCATCACCAGCTCGTCGGCAACCTCCGCCGCCTCGTTCATGACCTGCGCCTTGTCGACCGCCGCGCCCGGCGCGGACCTCAGCCACAGCATGGCAATGACCTGTTCGCCTTTCCGGATGGGGATCTCCAGATAATTTTCGTTGCTCACCGCGTGCCAGGCGGGTTTGGGAGAGACAGAGCCTGCAGGAGCTTCCGCCAGCTTTGAGCCGCGCGAAAGTTTTTTGATCAGCTCAGACCCGTCTTCGGCAAGATAAAGCGCATAGTCCCGGAACCCCATGCAGTTCTGCACGGCGAAATCCATGTGAGGCGCCATTTCTTCCCAGCTGAGCGCCTCGCCGAGGCCCTTGACCACGCCATAGGTCCGCACCGTCCGCACCGTTTCCTTCTCAAGCTCGTCTGATTCCTTTTTCAGCATGAGCCTGTCCTGTTCGGCTTTTTCAATGTTTTTCTTTATGGTTATGTTTTTCTGGTTCCAGGGACCCAGCTTGCTGTTCTTCACGAAAATGAACGCGATCAGAAACCCAATGGCGCCCAGGACCACGGTCATCACGCTCGAAAAGAAATGAAATCTCAACGCCTCTTCAAGAGGCATGAACAAAGCGGCGGCGAAAACCGCAACACCAACCGAAATGGAACCCGCGAGCGCTTTTTTGCCCTTGATGAGGGAGAAGGCGCCGAGGATCAGAAATGCCGCGGCAAGGGGGAACAGGAAACTCGCCGCAGTCAGGAGCGCGTGGCGGCTCATTCGGTGACCACCCTGTTGCGTCCTCCGGACTTGGCTTTATAAAGCCGCTCGTCCGCTTTCCTCAGGAGCTGGCTCGCGATCTGCGCGTCCTGAGGAAAAACGGAACAGCCGAAACTGGCCGTGATCGAAAAATTTCTTCCTGCGGAAAAAATGCTCAGTCCTTCAATCTCCCGCCGAATTGAATCCGCAAGCTCCCGAGCTTCCGTGATGGACAGGCCCGGAAGGATCAGGCAAAATTCTTCGCCGCCATATCTCGCCGCGAAATCCACGGGCCGAAGGCGCCCGCCCAAAATCCTTCCCATCTCTTTGAGCACCTGATCTCCCGCGAGGTGGCCGTAAGAGTCGTTCACGGACTTGAAGTGATCGATGTCGACCATGATCAAAGACACCGCCGTGTGATATCGTCCTGCGCGCAAAAGTTCCTCGGTGAGCCGCTCCTGAAAAATCCGGTGTGTCGCCAGGCCGGTGAGCCCGTCTTTGGTGGCGAGAGCGTTCACCTCAGAAAAAAGCTGGGCGTTTTCCAGGGCCAGGATGGCGAGGGAAGAATAAACTTCAAGCTGTTGAAGATCGGCTTCCATGAACCTGTTCGGCTTGGCCGAATCCACGCGCAGAAGCCCCATGAGTTTCTTGCTCACCGTCAGAGGCGCGGCGATGACGGACTTGGAGGACGCATTGATGACGCGCTTGTCGTGACCGCAATCCTTGACCAGGATCGAATTTTTATGTTCTCCCACCCACGCGTCGATCGAATCTTCCGTGGTGAGAACGCGGAGGGAAACCTGATCGTCCGGAAAAAGTTTTTTGGTTTTTTCGATCAGGGTCTGGCGGATCAGGGCCGGGTCCAGGAGCGTCCCCATTTCCCTGGCGTATCCTGCGAGCCGTTTTCTCTCTCCGATCTGGGCCTTGAGCGTTTTGATTTTCGCCGTATAAAAATCATTCTCCTTGAGTTTGGACTTGAGCCCGTGAGCCACTTCCGCGATGCCGTCTTTGATGGCCAGAGTTTCGTTATGAAGTTTGCTGAAAAGGAGCGACGCCGCAAAAAGCGTTCCGCCGATCATCAGCCATTCCGAGACGAGGACCGCGCCGTGTCTGAGGTCCGGCCGCGCCGGGTGAAGGAAAATGAAGGGGAGGAGCACCGCATAGCCGCCCCACACCCACGGAAGACTGGGGGATTCCAGAAAGATTTCGTGGGCCGCATATACCCCGAGCAGGAGAGGCAGGAAAATGGGGAACAGGAGGCCGGGATATTCCGCTTCACTGAAATAAGCCAGAGAAAACGCCGCGAGCGCCGCCCAGGGGATGAGGACCAGGCTTTTCCGGAGCGTTTTGCTAAATCCGCTTTGCGAGGACATGTTCAAGTTTTCCCATAAGGTGATTGATTTCCGTTTCCGTGGACGATAGCGGCGGCATCAGGACCAGGACATCCCCGAGAGGCCGAAGCAAAATGCCTTCCGTCCGCAGTTTCATGCATATTTTTTTTCCGGCCCGCGCCGCGGGAGCATACGATAAATTTTTATGCTTATCCTGCACCAGTTCGATCCCCGCCATGAGTCCCGCCTGCCGGACATGGCCGACCTGGGACATCCGTGAAAGCCGTTCAAGGCCGGAGCGCAAAGCGCGGATCGATTTCATGAAAGACGCGCCCGAAAGTCTTTCCTTCAGAAGTTTGAGACTCGCAAGCCCCGCCGCGCACGCCAGAGGATTCGCCGTATAGGTGTGTCCATGAAAAAAAGTTTTAAAATCTTCATATTTTCCGAGAAATGCCCTGTATATTTTTTCCGTCGATAAAGTCGCCGCCAGAGGCAGATATCCGCCGCTGATACCCTTGGCTAAACAAAGGATGTCCGGCTGAACTTTTTCCTGACCGCAGGCGAAAACTTTGCCCGTCCGCCCAAAACCCGTCGCCACTTCGTCCGCGATCAGCAAAGCGTCATACTTTTTGCAGAGCCAAGACATTCCCCAAAGATACCCCGGCGGAGCGACATAAATTCCCGCCGCTCCCTGAACCACGGGCTCAACGATCGCCGCGGCGACCTTGCCTTTATTTTTTTTCAGGATTTTTTCCGCGTCCGCCAGACATTCCCATCGGCAACCCGTTTCTTTCCTGAAATCACCGGGCCTGGGTTTTTCGCCGCGATATTCATAAAAAGAAGAATTCATTTTCGTCTGATTGTGCGGACAGCGGAAACAGTGGGGAGACAGGGCCGCTTCGCGTCGGAAAAGGAGGGGTTTAAATTTTTTATGGAAGAGATCAATGCCGCCCAGGGAAACGGAGCCGATCGTGTCGCCGTGATACGATTCCTTGAGCGAAAGATACACTGGCCGGGCGCGCCCGCCGCTCTTCTGCGCGTGATATTGAAACGCCATCTTGAGCGCCGCCTCCACCGCTGTGGACCCATTGTCGGAATAAAACACGCGGGAAAGGTTTTGGGGGACCATTTTTAGAAGCTCTTCCGCCAGACGAATGCCCGGCTCGTGAGTGAGGCCCAGAAAAGTGCTGTGCGCGATTTTCCCGAGCTGAAGCTTTATCGCTCGGTCCAGGGCGGGAACGCGGTGCCCATGCAGGTTGGCCCAGAGGGAGGAAACGCCGTCGAAATATCTCTTGCCGGCCGAATCAAAAAGATAATTCCCCTGACCTTTTGAAATCACAAGGGGAGACTCGTGAATGTTGAGAACCCATTCCCTCTGCTGGGTGAACGGATGCCACAAGACTTTTTTGTCGATTTTCGACAGAGAACCCATGCGGATTGAGAATATCAAAATGCCTGCCTCATTACAAATTGTTACAAAAAGTTTACAAAAAGTTTAGGACAAATTGAGGCCGTCCTGATACAATTTAATCATCATATTTTAGGGGGGAACGCCGTCATAGAACCCGCAAGAAAACATCCCTGGACCTGGACCCGAATCACGGCGCTTGCCACTCTCGCCGCGTTCCTGCACGTCAACATTGTTTCAGCCGCCGCAGAACCTCTCAAAGACTTCTGGACCGAACGAAAAAAAGCCGCACAGCGTTTGGAATCCTCTGCGGGGGACATCAGGGCGATTCATGAATCGCCCTTAATGGCCCAATTGCCGGCCGTTGACCAAAACATGTTGCCGCGCATACGGCCGGAAACGATTCCGGCATCGGCCCCTCTCGAAAATTCGCTCATTTCTCTCTCGCCCAAACTGCCCGTCCAGAACCTGAAACTGCCTCTGGCCTATGCCAACATAAAATCCTCCCTTTTCCCGACAAAATGGAAACCTTCCGACGGCCTCGTGGTCTATATTCAGGATGTCCACATGAACCAGGAAGCCCAGGAAAACATAGGCAAATCCATCCAGCAGTTGATCGATCAGGGAAATGCCGACATGGTCGCGCTCGAAGGCGCGTTTGAGCCGATCGATCTTTCGCGGTTCCGTTCTTTCAAGGACCCGGACGCAGTGCATCAAGCCGCTGATTATATGCTCCGCGAAAACAAAATCTCCGGCGCCATCCATGCCGCTTTCTCAAGCGCAAAACCGATCCCCTCATTCGTTGGAGTGGACGACCGCAAACTTTATGACGGACATGTCGGGGCCTACAAAGAGTCCGCCGGCAAAGTTGAGACGCTCAAGAAAGACCTCGCCGCCCAGGAATCCCGCCTCGAGCAGGACAAAGACAAAACCTTTAATCCGAATCTCCTCTCCTTTGACCATCAAGTTCAGGCCTATCGCAAAGGGACCCTGCCCGTGGGGGAATATGTGAAGGCCATCGCCCCGAGCCTGCGAGGAGAGGAAATGATTTCAGTCTTCCTCCGCGCCCTCGCCATGGAAAAATCCCTCGATTTCGCGCAAGTCGAAAAAGAACGCGGAGCCCTGATCCTCAAACTCTCCCGAGAACTCACCCAACCCCAAATGTCCGGCCTCCTGAACACCAGCTTGTCCTATCGACTTGGCCGCGTCCGCCACACCGATTTTTATGTTTATCTGAAAACACTTTGCGAAAAGGAAGGGATCCATTTCCAAAATTATCCCGCCATGCAGTCCTATATCCAATATGTCCTTCTCTCCGACCAAATCAAAGCCGAGAAACTCCTGGAAGAAATGAAATCTCTCGAAGACAGAACCTATGAAAAACTGCTCAAGACCCCCGCCGAAAAAGATCTCATTGCCCAGTCCAGCCGCCTGCACCTCACGCAAAAACTTGTTGATTTCGCTCTAACGCCGGATGAATGGCGGGAATATCAAGCCTCACCCGCACCCTCTCCACGAAGTGGAGAGGGCTCAAATGAGGGGGGTGAGGTGAACAGCCTATCTTCCTTCGAATCCTTCTTCGAACATGCCGCCCTCCGCGACCAAGCCATAAGCGCAAACATCCTCACACAAGTCAAAGAACACAAATCCCGAATTTCCGTCCTCGTGACCGGAGGATATCACACGGAAGGCATCACAAAAATCCTCGCCAAAAACAAAACCGCCGTCATCACCCTTGCCCCCAAAATCACGAAGATCAACGGCAAGTCCGGCACGGAATATTTGTCGGTCTTCACGCAGGAAAAATCGCCTCTGGAAAAATTGTTCGACGGCGACAAATTGTTCGTCTCCCAAATCACCTGGTCCAACCGCCTCCACCTGATGTTCGCGAGCTTGGTGAGTTCTCTGCTGGCTTTGGGAGACCCGCAGGGCGCGCAGGCCGCTTTTCAATTTTTGGCCGGACCTCCTGGAGCGAATTATAAATTAACCTTCGAAGAAATAAAGGCGTCCGCCGTGAACCTCGTCGTCAGCGGCCCCGAATATCTGGTGAAATGCGCGGTCCGTTTTGGAGAAAAGAATCGAGACGAAAGATATCCCGCGATCGCATCCGTCTCAGACATCTCCCTTGGACAAGATTCCTCCGATGCCGCCGTGCTGTTCAAAACAGCCGGAACCGCTCTCGTCCTGGGCGCCGCCGCAAGTTATGCCGTCTCCGTCCCTGCCGGGCTCGCTCTGGCATCGCTTGTCCTTCTCATCTCAACTTTCATCCATTTCCATCCCTCTTCCCCTCTCCCGGCGCTTGCCGGAACCCGTCCCGCGGCGCATCCGATGGAAACCCTGAAAACCCGTTTCTCAAACCTGTTTTTTTCAGAGAGCGTGACGGACGCCGGGTCTGGGACAAATTCTGATCCTCAAACGCCGCTTTTGCTCCAGGCAGTGCAGGACTTGAGAGACAGGGCTGAGACAAACTTGGACTGGCCGAAAGACAGGATCGATTTCGTATTTCTGACAAACATCCTCAATGCGATTGAAGCGATGATCAAGGAAAAGAAAATCAGGCCTGGATTGTATCCTTATGGATACCTGATCTATGACAACGTCCGTTCAGTTTCCATCGCAGATGATTTTTTAGACCCGCGTCACCCGTATCATAAATATCTTTCGGAAGTCCTGCTCAAGGCCTGTATGCCGATCATCCTGAGCCAGTTCAAGGAAGCGTCCAGAACAGAAAACCTGAACGACACCGAAGCCCTGCAGGAAATGCTTTTCCCTGAGCGGTTCTCCGGAAACGGAAAAAGTGAACTTCAATCGGTGGTCGATACGGTCGATGTGATTCCGATGCTTGGAAAATATTTTTCATCGAGCAACCCCATCACGCGGATCGAGGCCTTCATGTTGGCTTCCCATATCTGGCTGAACGCAAACGATCCTGCCGCCAAGGCGGAAGCGCATCGCCTCTTCCGCGCGGCCCTGAAGCAGGAACAAGACGCCTATGTCCTTAATGAACTGAAGGCCCCGAACATCCCGCTCACTCTCTTTTTGGACGATGACCACACACTCCTCGGAGCTCTTGCCGGCGAATATTCGGACCTTGGGGAACTTTTTGAAGACAGAATCCGCATCCTGCTTTCCAAGAGATTAAATATGAACTTTAAATCCCTGGATGAAGCGTTCACCGGCTTTAAACACTTATCTTCCCAAGTTAACCTCAAATCTGTGAAACGCATTAGATCAGAGTGTATGTTCAGAATCCTTGATTCGTGTCTGGAAATAATTCGAGCGCCGTGGGCGGATGCAAATCTAAAAAGCCGCGCTGTGGACATCCTCATCAGCGATTTGAACCTCAGGAGCGGATCCGCAATTCATATTCTCCCGGAGTTGAATTCCCTGATCCAGAACCCGGACGACCCTTTTCTGCCGAAGGCCCTGATGTTGGTCGAGCATGACCTTGAGGGATATGACACCGCCCTTCAGGATTCTGGGAAAACCGGGAACGATTTGAAAAAAATCAACGAAACAGGTCATATGGCCGCTTATTTTCGCGGATATCTTCGATCCCTTTTAGGGTTTGCGCTGGACAGTTCACGCCCGCAGGTTCAGGAAGCAAGCCTCAGCCTTATTTTGCGCATGGCCCAATGTTCCGATCCCGACACGGTCAATGCGGCCAAACTCGTCCTTCTGGGTGTAAGCGGAGAATTGCACGAACGATTGATGAGCGGAGAATGCGGATCGTCGTCCAGAACAGTTCTTCGGGCGCTCTTATTCACCGCCCAAAAACTCCAGGCCGCGCATATTCCGGGAGCGGAGCGCATGATCGAACAATTTGTTTTCGAATCCAAGGCGTTTGAGGAAAACCCGCCGGTTCCCCTGCCCAGAAGCAGACGATGGATGGAAGGGGCTGAATCTCTTTTGCGGAAAAAAATGCCGACGCTCTCAAGCGTGTTGTCCGACCCCGCCCGGTCAGCCAGGTTCCTCACGGTTTTGAGCGCCCTGAGGATCGCTCACCCTTATCACCTTTCCAACCGCTCCAAATTCGGGCCCATTGAGTGGTCCCAGCGCGAAGAGGCGGTTTATCGCCTGAGAGAGCTGAACCTCGTCCCCGTGAGCCAATCGTTCCGGCGGCACATCCTTTATGCCGACAACGCCGACGGGTCAAGGTTCGCGATCCAAATAAAAATGCCGGGGGAAGAAAAAGACCGCGACGAGATCCGGCCCGTCCACTTCACGCTCAGCCGAAAATTGTGGAAACAATCTCCCGAAAATCCCGGAATCGTCAAACCTCTTTTCATGATGGGATGGAGCGGCGATTTTCATTTTTATGGGGCAGGCCGCGGGACCCTGTCTTTCAGCGCGAAAAACCCGCTCAGGATTGTCGCGTTTGAATATCGGGACGGCAGACGGCTGGCTCATGATGTTGAACGCCTCGCGAGAGACGCCGCCACTCCGGAAGGATTGAATCGTTTTCGAGAGGCCGCCGCCGCCGTGATCGGGTTCCTCGTCCGCGTTCACCGCATGGGATACCGGGCCGTGACCGAACGGGGAAACGACGGACACCTTGAAAATTGGATCCTCTATCCCTCAGGCAAAGTTGAATCCGTCGCGGACCTGGGCGCCTTTGAAAAGCGGAGAAAACCTATTACGCGGAAGGAACGCCGGGACGACATGTCCTTTGCTCTGACGCATTTCGGATTGACCGATGACACCGCTCTTGTCAGCCTGCCGGAAGTTGCGGCGTCGGCGGTCAGACATGCCATGCTCGGGTATGAGGAATCAGGAACAATTTCGCATATAATCGGGACTGTAATGTACGATCTCGGCATGAACGAAGATTCGATGCCGGAAGTGATGAAATATGTACGCCGCATTGCCCCGGCTTTCCTGCCCGCTTTGATATTGTTGACCCTCCATTGTTTCGCCCCCGATCTTCAGGCCTGGGGCCTTGGAACTCTCTCCTTCGCGGCGCTTTTGACCTTTGATCCTCCAAAAGTCTTGAAGGCCCGCCAGGAAGAAACGGACCGTAAACTCCGCATGATTTTGGAATATCTCTATCAACATCCGGGAAAAGGGTTTAAGAAGGCAGATGAAATCTTTTGGGCTCAGGCTCGGGACGAGGGAGCAGACCCGACATTGATATGGGAAATCGGCCTCGCGGCAGTCCAGAACCTTGTTCATAAGCAAGCCCTGAAGCACAAGAGCAGACACCCATCCTCAGATTTGGAGGAAATCCTCCAGGAACTGAGTATTACGGTCGGAAGCAGGATCAAACGCTTTGATCCTTCAAAAAGCAAATGGTCCACCTATGTGATGCACGCAATCCAACATGAAAACCACATCCAAAATGTTTTTCAAGGCGTCATCCACGTCCCAAAACATTTCGGAGCTCTTCATGGCAATATCAAGAGGGTAATAGCCTTTCTGGAAGAGGAGCTCGGACGAGTGCCCACTCTAAGCGAAATTGCGAAGTGGACCGCTATGGATGCCGCAGAGGTTCAAGACATCCTCGCAAACGGAGCCGCTTCTGTGGTTTCGTTGGAAAAGCCTTTGCCCGGCTCAAAAGCGCACGAAGAAGGGAGCCTGCTTGCAGAAACAATAGCGCACGACCCGGACGGCGTGCAGGATGCATACGCTCAGACGGTGAACGAATCGACGGTCGCCAAAATGCTGACCCACCTCCCTTTGCGCTCCGCCCTGATCCTCCGCCTAAACTTTGGGAGACATGGAGTAAAAGATGAGGAGACGATGAGACAAATTTCCGGTCCTCTGAATGTGACCGAAGCCAGGATCCGTCAGATAAGAAACGCTTCAATCCAGGAGTTGAGAAAACAAGCCTCGAACAAGAATCTGCCGATATATTTTACAGAAACAGACATGGTATATGCGGAAAACTTGTTTCATCAGATTCAGGAGGCAAGTTCCCAGGCGAGCAAAGACATCCTCAGCGCTCGGCTCAAAACACTGCTCGAGTCCCGCTCCCAACCCAGGACCTTGTCCGCTCCCACCGCCTCCACCAAGAACACCTCTGCCCGCGCTCGTTACAAAGAAGGCGATCCCAATCAGACCCAATGGCAGAAATTTATGTATCGCTTTTATACCACCGTCGGCGTCAACTGGGAAGCCGTTTATCAGGCTCCCGTCCTCGCTTTCGCTCTCGCACAGTCGTTTTTCCCGGTTTATGCCGCTGCGATGATCCCCGTCTCCGTCTGGATGGCTCACAAGAGCGCCTATCGTTTCAGCGGCGCTCACAAGGGAAAAACTCCCCAAGAGGCAAAGCATTTGTATTTTGTCGGCTTGGGATTGGCGGGAGCGTTGCTGGCTCCTGCTCTTTTATTTTCCCTCGGCATCCACATGCCTCTGGCCTATGCCTGGCCCGGAAGCGGTTTCCATTTTGGCCTTGCCCGAAACCCCATCGAGGCCTGGTCGGCGGGGTTCCAATATACCTTCCTGGCGCATTCCATACATAACGCCCTCGCCCTCTGGAGAGGGGGGACGGCAGCGTCCATCGATATTTCAACATCGAGTGACCCTGCTATTCTGCTGCAAACAGCGGATGACTATAGAGACAAAGAAAATTATATAGCATCAATTCCGATCTATCAAAAACTGATCGAACCGCCGTTCTCGTGGCACGACAGGATCCTGGCGGCATACAGTCTCGCGGACATCTATCGGAAAGTGGGGAGATACAGAGAATCCGTCGAGCTCATCCAGTCATTCATCGAAAAGTTAAATTCAGCCCGTCCCGCGCCTGAGGATGACGGGATCAGAAATCAGGCCGGCGCCCCGGCTTTGCTGCCGATGTTATATTTCCTCCAGGCGGAATCTTATGAAGGGCTCCTGAAAAACACGGATGCCGCCCGCGTGGAAGAAAGAGGGAAAATTCTCGAACAAACCCTCCGCGCCTTTATGGCTTCGAGGCAAAAAGCCTATGATCATTTGAAGAAAGTCAACAACCGTCTGGGACAGGAGCTCACTGTCATCGACGAAAAAGTGATCAACTATTATGTGCGCGCCTCCGTCCAGCTGGCCCATGCTCTCATTGACGAAACCGGAGATGTCGACGCGGCTGACAAACATCTGGAACAGGCCCGAAAGTACGTCAAATACAGCACCCTCATATACAGCAATAAAGATCATTTTTTTGAACTCCTGTTCGATACGAAACTCCGCCGGCTCAGCGACCCCCTCAGGCTCCAAAACGCCTGCCAGGTATGCCAGGAAGTTATTGATATGGTGCGCAGAGATCGAGCCAATGTCGATGAAGATGATCCCGAATTGAAGAAAGAAATCGATGAGGCCCTGGACGAGATGGAGGCACGGAACATTTTGAAACTTATTCACATCCTGATCTGGGACCTCCATGAGTTCGCGCAAGCAAACAAATGGATGCGTGACCTGGTGCGTCTGCAGATCACGCCGAAACAGAATGTGGAGATGGTCATCCATTTGGGATGGAGCGCGTATTACAGCTCGAATTTCCCGATCGCCTCCCGCATCTTGGCTCAGATCAACAATCCTCTCGAACCCGGAGGATCGGCCGATGTGATGTCCATGCAAACTTTACGCGCCCTGATCGGCGCAAGGGAAACAGCAAAAACGACGGACGGTTTGAAGATCGCGGCCGAAAGACTCTGGCTCTTTTTATACTGGGCGAAGATCACAGAGGGCATCCCGGAAACCCCTCAAAATGCCACGGAACTCCGGGCGAGCCTCAAATGGGCGATTGAACATATCGGACAGAACCGCGGCCGCGCGGAGATCAGGGAAAATCCCCGTGTTCTGGGCGAACTGCTTCTGACAGCCGGGGAACTGGCCGCCGAAACCCGGGACTTTGACCTCGCGGAACGGGCTCTGACCCTGGCATCGGAAATCGATCCGGACTCGCGCAAACAATTTTATCTCGCCGCCCTCAAAGCCGCAAAATCAGGAAAGCCAGAGGACAAAGAAAACCTCGGCAAAGCCAAAAGCCTGTTCCGCAAAGAGTGGGCCAGGGACCCCATTGATCAGAAAACGCTGGACGATTCCGACAAGCCCGCAGACCCCGGAACAGCCGATGAAAGGACGGCGGCTGACAATCCGTTTCACTGGGCGGTCAACTTTGCGGCCATGACGCGGGACTTTTTCAAAGGCGCGAATGAAGTCAAAGGTTTCATGAAGGATCGATACCGCATGGATCTGGGGGACGATCAACTCGGTCTTGAACTGGCTGAAAAATTGAACAGCCTGGCACATCCAAATTCTGACAGGCCCGGCGCCGACGGGAAATATGTCAGAGATTTCTCCCGATTAACGGACATTTTCCCTCTGAGCGAATTCCTGAACCAGTCGAGGCTGAAAATCGTCACAGCCCTGCTTCATTCGCCCAGGCAGCAACATTCCGGCATCGCTTTTATCCTCGCTCCTGCAATTTCAAACGCAGGCCGCGGCCTTCCCCTGGCGATGGATATCAAAGAAACCCTTTCCGGAAGCCCGTTGAAACGCGAAGCGGTCAACGCTCTTGCAGCCCAGGCCGCCGCAAAGATCAGGGGCGGTGTTCCCGACGATGAAGTGCTTGATTTCGTTAAAATGCAGAGCGGATATCAGCGGCCTCTTGCCTCCGTGCGCGACCTCCAGGCCCGGGACAGATGGAACGAAGACGACAAAGAGCATCAAACTCTGCGGGAATGGTTTGCCTATAGGCTCTATACCGTGCTTTGGGTTCCGGCCAGGGAAATCATTTTCTCCGTTTATCATCCCAAAAACTCGCCGGACTATCGGTGGAGCGACCGAACCAAATGGATCTTGATTTTTTATCCCGTCCTCGCGACCAACATCGCCCTCATATTTTGGGTCGCCGGCGCGCGTGTTCCATATCCCGTCAGCTTTTTGATTGGAGCCGTTCCTCTCATCGCCTATTGGGCTCTCCGAAGTTCCCATAAATTCAGCCGCGCGCATTTTGTGGATCATGAATATCAACATGCCGTCCTCCGCCGGATCGGATTCATTTTGACTCTCGCGCTCTGGACGCCGTTCGTTTTATATCTTGCCGGAATCCCTCACCTGTCCTTCATCCATTCCTTGCCTTATGCGGGCCATGTTCCGGGCTGGGCAAACGCCATCCTCAGCGGTGCGCTCCTGAACATCAGTCTGCATGCTTTGTGGAACGCCCTCGCGCTCTGGAAAGGCTGGACAGTGGCGTCGACCAATGATCGAAAAACAGACTTGAATGGACGCGACCCCGTTTGGGCTCTGCGCGGCTTGTTTAACCGCCGCTCCCTCGGCAGTCGAAAGCTTTTGAGGCCGACAGCCGTTACATTCGATCAGGAAAAACAGTTGTCCGATCTCGGTTTTTCACCTGAAACTTCCCGCGCCGAACGCCTTGGGACGTTTAATAATGTCGCCAGCGATTACCTGATTGACGCCAAAAAAAATCCCAGCATGATTCGGGCAGTTCAATCGGACAATAATCAAATTCGGGTCACGCTCACCAGCCCGATTCAATTTGAGAATCATGTTTTCAGCGTGCTGAATTTCGATTTGAGATTTACCAGGGATAATTCTGATAAATTAGGCAAATTAATCGATTCTCTCAGCGCTTTTGCGCAAATGAATATCAAAAATAAACCAGCTCTGATCGGGACTCTCCAGACGGCGCTTCACGCGGGACATATTGGAGTTGCAGAAAATTCGGACTTGCCTGTGACAATGAAACTGCAAAATGCATCCGCCAAAATGCGGCTCATCGACAAGGTGACTTCGTCCAATAATCCCATGACGAAAAAGCTTTATGCCGTCGACATCCCTGCCTGGCAGGAATGGCTGATGACTGAGGAAGAACACTTCGAGGAAACGCGGCGGATTCAGCAGGGCCGCCGTTCTCCGGAAGAGCGGGAGCGCGCAATTGCGCCGGAACAGAATCAAAAACTGCAGTTTCTCGACACATTTCTGACGGAGCTTGAAAAAATTGAAAGCCATTGGAGCAGTGATGGTCTGGAACAAGCAGATCGCCTTAACACTATATTTGGGGATATTCTGCGCCCTGCAAATATTAAATTTCCCTCAATGAAGACCATGGCCAATGATATTTCCCGATTGAAAGCCAAGATAAACAAATTGAGAAATAAACCCGAGCGCCCCGTCAATGATTATCTTTCACTCCTTGATGATCTTTATCAGATCATGACCCAAACCACAAAGTCTCTGGCTCTTCTGGAACTCCTCTCAGACGAAAATGTCACGAGGACGAGGATTCCCTCGGATATGAGATGGATCGCTTCAAAGATTTTTCTGCAAAGGGTTCTTTATCGGTCTGCACACAAACAGATGGCCGAAGCGGCGATTATGACAGGTCTGATGAGTTACAGTGAAATCGGGGACCGCATGCAGCTGGGAACCAAGGCGCAAATCAATGAGGATCCGGACGATTATAACCCCGACAGTGTTGTTGAATCCATGAAGCGTCTTTTAGTGGAAATGGAAAAAGCCGGAGCGGGTTATCTTCCGGATTCTCCCATCGCAATTTATTACGAAGAACTGATCCGCGAGGCGGAGGGTATTGCAGAGATGAGGGGAAATGACCTCGAAACGCATCTAAAAATATTCTTCGCCAAATTGAGTGAGATGACCACTGACGAGCTGAACATGTTTAAAATTGATGCGGGATCGCGTTTTCCTCAGCAGGAAAAACCATGGCATCGCCCGCTGATCGCCGCCTCCAGGCAGGTTTTTGAGGCGGTGGGCCTGAAAAATATTGATGTTGAAGAATATTTTGACCCTGATCATATCCTAAAAAGTTTGGAAGAACGGCGGCATTTGGAAAATGAAGGGCTGTTTGAGGAGGGAGACTGGAAGATAAAGTATCAAGGCAACGACATTGATTATTATGAAGTCACAGCTCACGGCAAACGGGCTGTTTTTGTGGCCACTGATTCTGGCATCGCCGGGGAAGTTCGGCGTTTGATGACGCCTAATTCAGAAACTACAGAATTCAGTAGGACAGTGGATCATGATCGGCGGAAAAACCCTGCGTCCTGGCAGATCTTTCTTGTTGGGAAACATCCCGAGCCGGAAAGTGATATGAGTCGGGGATCCGGCATTGAAATCTTTCCAGAAGCCTATGAGATCCTTGCCAAGAATTACAAAGACAAGGAATTGAGTTTAAAGGACCTTGCCCTCATCACATTAATGACGGGTCTGTCAGCTAGCTTGGAAATTGATGATCTGCTGACTCTCAAGCGCGATCGCCTTGAACAGGCAAGCAGAGCTTCCTCTTTCGTGTTGAGTCATATGGGACTTAATCCTTTAGAGCTGGAAGCCGCGGTCAGAATTCTCAGGGAAATTCAGACCAGGAAACTCACGGACGAAGAAATTGAAAGCGCTCTGAATGCTCTCGATCTTTGGGATCAGAGGGTCAATGGAGTCCACGCCAAGGTCGTCAAGGCCGCGCTCAGCAAAAATTATCCCAACTTGCTCATCATTGTGTCCAAGGAGTGCATTGCGGCGTATGTTAAAACGGGGAACATCGCAGAATATACAGCGGAATATGCAAAAAAGCGCAGGGCCAGAGCCGAAAATCTTCTGCGGAGGTATTTGGGGAATACGCCGACCTCTGAATTCGCCTCCATCGCTTTCGACTGGTCCAAGAGCAAGGGGGAACAGTTCCACAAACGCTACACCATCTTCGGCGCCGGCGCCTGGGAGTGGATTTTCCAGGCTCCGGTTTTTGTTACTCTTGCTTTGGGCATTCCGGCGCTTTGGGTTGTTGCAGTCGCCGTGGCCAGCTCCTTCGTCTTCAGCGGCGTCCACAAAGGCAAAGACGGCATAAGACATTTCAAAAACCCCATTCGAGCGATCCAAACATCCAGGTTTTGGGTCTTGATCGGTATCGGCATCGGTCTGTCAGCCGCATTTGTTGCTCCCGCCCTCGCATTTTCTTCAGCTTTCAACCACCACCCCATCCTCTCAGGCCTCTCGGGGTTGGTCCTTAACTATGTCTCCCACGCCTCCTGGAACGCCCTCGCGCTCTGGAAAGGCTGGACAGTGGCTTCCATTTTGGACAGGACCGGGCCCCCGGACATTTATGAGGCGCGCACCGACATCGGGGCTTTCCTCGAGATGGGACAGAACGCTTTCCGCTGGGCGAGCAGGGATTTCATCTTCAGCCGCGACAGCCGTTTAAGCCCCGCCTCGATCCATCATTTTTCCGAAATATGCAAGCCCACCAAAATTGAGCCGAACATTCCGCCCGAGTTGTTCAGGGACGGGAAGGAATTGGACAAATCTTTCATGGAGCAAATTTGGAAAGAAAGGCTGGCTCTGGCTCTCACCCGATATCCCGAACATGACCTCCGCCGGATACCGCTTGACGCGCAGGCGAAAGTCACGGTCCTGATCGGGCTCCTTTTGGCGGAAGGAAAATATTCCGAAATCCAATCGTTCCTTGAACCCAGCTTTATAGAAATATTAAACCATCTCAACATGGATCAGGCCCGGAAGAATTATGTCGACAGAAATGCCGGAGCGGCAGATTACGCCTCCGAACTGCAGAACATGGCGCTCCTTGCTGGGGCTGACATGGGGGGACAGGAGACAGCGAAAACTTTTGAAGAAATTTTCCCGGCTGTCAAAGCCGGGGATCGGGGGAGGAGCATCATCCGTCCCGACGCGCGATATTCCGTCATGGGAGACGCCATCCTGAACATGGTCCTCTATCGAATCCTTTGGAAAAAAACGAGGAAAAATTTGTCAATGATCGCGAATTTAAGCCTGAACGGCTCTTTCAGGAGCAATGCGTTTCTTGCGGCGAAACTCCTGAAACTTCTCGAGAACGCGGATATCCATCATTATGGATACTCGAATTCCCATCAACCGATGCTTCATCAACACGACCTCGGAAGCATTTACGAAGCCCTGGTGGCCGCGGTCTATGATTTAAACGGCGGGGGAGAAGAGGGCCTCCAAAAGGCAGAGGAATTCGTTGAGCGCACGCTGGAGATTGACGCGGCAATCGCCGTGAAAGTTAAGGTTCATGGGCAAACTCCTGATCACGCCGAGAGGAACGATCTTTCAGGAGACTCTCGCGCTGTCTTGACGGCAAATGAAATCCTCAGGACATTGTCTCCAGAGACGTCCGTCGACAACGGCGCGATGGAAGCCCTTCTCGCCGCAAAGCGCGCTTATAACCTGTTCAAACTTTATTGTGTCCTGATCCAGTCGAGGAAAAGCGGCGCGGGCGTTCAGACGCTGAATGATCTGAAGGCGCTGTACGATAAAATCAAAGATGACGCCGTCTCGAAACACGAGGATTTTACACAGGAATATATTCAGGCCTATTTTAATCCAGCCGAAGAGCGCGAAAGCGAATTCTTTGAAGAGGAAGAAGATCTTGGCCCGGACCCGGTTGTCCTGGAGATCACGGCGTCGATGGCGGAAATTTCCCGCGGAATGGACTTGGCCATGGAAGCGCATGCGCGCAATAACGCGGACGAATTCAGCGCGGCGGCTGTCCCCCTGGGCGCGCTCATGAACGGACTGATGGCGCGCTGTGACGCGGAGTTTGGGCGCAGCGATTCTCTGGACCTGGCCCTCGTGGAGGCTTCGGTGCGGCTCGGAGACATGGCATCCTCTCTGGACCAGGCGAAGAAAGACCTCATGCCCGAAATGGTCCGGCATGTCGCGTTCGAGCAAGGCGCCGTCCTTCACACAGCCCTGGACTCTGACTCTCAGGAAATCCGGGACGCGGCCATGAAGGAACTTGTTTCCGCCGTGATGAGGAAGTTCCCCTGCCTCTCTGATCTGCGGGACGACATTGAACTTTTCATCGCCGACGAGGGAAAAACCTGGGAAGAACAGATGTTGGCGAATGCCGGAACCTTTCCTGCGGCGAAAGAGGCGGAACCCGTCGGAAAGTTTGTCGTTAACGGCAAAGACCCCGCCGCGGTTCTGCGTGAAATGTTTAAGCGCCGCGCCTCAGGAAGCAGAGTGTATGTGACCCCAGTGTCCCTGACCCGCAAAGACGACGACAGGCTTGCCGCCCTGGGCTTTGTTTCTGACACCTCCCGGGACCAGCTCCTGGAACGGTTCTCTGAGAATGCCTTCGTTGCGTGCAGACGGCAGGTAAGACAGGTTGCCTCGTTTGAATATAGCGGAAACTTCGTTACGATCACTTTTAAGAAGGAGCTTGAATTCGACAGCCAAAAATTTAACTCCCTTTCCTTTATCGTTTTAAGCCCAGAAGCTTCTGAAAAAGAAAAATTGTCTCAGAGGGACAAAACCGTGCAGATGGCGAGTTTCCTCTCGCTGATCGCCAAAAGAGCCGTCCGCGTCAACCCCGACATCCTCCTGCCCATCGTTTTTCATCTCCCCGACAGCCCGTCCAGAGACATGCTCATCAGAAAAGTGAACCATTCCCCGATCGAACGCCTGAAAAGACTGCTCGGGTCCGATTCCGGAGCGTGGAAAGCGTGGCTGGAAACGAAAGAGGAACGCGACGCGAAGAAGGCGGAACCGCTGAGGAGCTCCTTTAAGACCATGGCGGAGACATCATCGCCGCGCGCGAAAAGAGTGGTGGAAGCGAACATCGCCGATTTCATCGATAGCATGCAAAGAGAAACAAAATGGATAGCCGAGCATTGGATCTCTCAAGATTTTTCGCTTCAACTGAGAACCGAAGGCCGGCCCCAATCTATGGAATTCTCCAGTCTTTCCAGGACGTTCAAACAGGTCCGAGATTTCCAGGCTGAACTTGCTGAAGTCAAAGACAAGGCCACATCGAAAGTTTGCATCAGTTATATGCAGCGGATGAGGACGCTCATGTATGATGTCGACAAGGCACTCTACTACATGAAATCATCAATGGCGGGACTTGATGAGACGGAACCGCTTCATTCCTGGTTGGGAAAAACTGCGGCATATGCCATGATGTACCGATCCATACTCGAGACAGCCAACAAGCGGCTGGGCAGCAAATTAGTAAAGTCCGGGATTGTGCCCATAAACGAATTTATAAGGCAAACTGACGGCAATCCACCCCCCACCGTCAATATCAGCAATCAGAAAACGAACCTCCCTGACTCTGAAAAAGTGTCACGCTTGCTGAAAGATCTGCGAAGTGTTTTAGCGCAAGCCCATGAAGGATATCTCGCCGATTCTCCGGTCCGCAAATATTACGGGGACCTGATTCACGAACTGGATAAAATAAACCCGACGGCGGACCCTAAAATTCTTGACGCAAGCATTCATGATTATTTTGACCAATTAAGCGCTCTCATGACCTCCGAGACAATGTTCACGCACGCCGACACCGGGGTCCATAGTGATCAAACGGATAAACCCTGGCACGCGCTGATCGTTCAAAACGTAAAATCCATTTTTGAAGAAATGGGCTGGGACACAACAATTGTCATGAAATATTTTGATCCCGAAAACAAACTGATCGCCGCCTCTGCCCGCAAAACGCTCGCAAGAAAAGGCATTCTGGAAGACGGGGAATGGAGGGTCGTCCGGCAAGCCAACAATATCGATTGCTACGAAGTGCGACACCTCGGCAAGACAATCATCATCTACGGAGTCAAGACAGGGCTCGACGGAGAAGTCAATATCCGGATCGATCACGATCCTGACGCACAGTCCAATTTCCCTGAATTGAATGAAGCCATGAATCTCGATCCTCAAAACGTGCATATCCTTTATGACGGCAAAAATCCGGTTGCAGATCAACTGAATTTTCCAGGTCACCTGGAAAACACCTACACAAATCCGATCGTTGATTATATCCTCCTCATCCGTGAAAAAACAGTGCGATCCCAGAACATCGCCATCATCGTTCTTGCGATCACCCTGTCCATGCTGCGGGAATATGTGCCGATAGGAAATGAAAAAAGCCGTATTTTGAATAAGACCTTGACCTCACTGTCCAGAGGTTTTGGGACTCTGGGACTGTCCGCCAAAGACGAAAGCGCAGGCAAGAAGGTTTTTTCCGAATTCAAGTCCCGTGGAATAACCGATGCAACTTTCATGGAAGTGCGCGGAGGCCTTGCGAAACTCGATGAGACGGTTAACCTCCGGCACGCCGTTCAACTGTCCGTGGCGCTTGAAGGAACCCGATCATCCATTTTCATTTTTGTTTCAAAGACGTATCTCAATGGATATATCCGTACCGGCGACATTGCCCGCAAGACCGCAGACTCTATTGAACGCCGCAATCAGGACATCATTTATATTCTAAAAAAATATCATTCGAATGACATAATGGATATTCCATCGTTCAATGGCTCCTGGCTGGCGCCCTTCAGTCATCCGTGGGCCGCATTTTACACTCGTTGGCTCGCCCCTCTGGGAGCGGAACTCCTGATCACTGCCCTTGCGGGTCTGGGCCTGCCCGCGCATTATTCCGACGCCGCCCGCGCCGTCATCGCCGCCGTCGGCATCTTCTGGGGCCTGCACGCCGCAATCTGGACTCTGCATGCGCTCATCACCGGAAAAGGCAAATGGCACACCGCGTTCACATCCTGGAGATTGTGGGAGCTGACACTTGAAACGGGGATCGCGACCTTCTTTGTCTATCATTTCGGCATCGCCAGCGCCTGGACGCTGGGCATTGCCGCTCTTGCGGCGCTGAGGCATTTTCATGTCAACAACCCGTCCGTTTCAGAAGGAAACCCCAACCAAACTTTTGAGGAAGATATCCGTCAAATATTCGAGAAGGCTGATCTGAAATTAAATTTGGAGAATTTGGGGACAAACGGCAAAAACCTGACGACGGACGATCTGAAAGGGTTCCTCTCCGCCCGCGACGTTGTTTTGGATAAAAAATATTCTGAAGAGCAGATCCTGTGGATGACGGAGCAGGCGCTCATGAGAAGCCTGAAAATGAAACCTCTTGAAACCGCGGTTCCGGAAATGAATCTGGACGAAAAATCCGAAATCGACGTTGTGATTGATCCTTCCGCGAAAGATCCGGCGGCATACGCGCAAAGGTTCGTCTCAAACCTCAGGGGGAAGAAAGTCAGGTTCCTGGCAGGCAAATTATCCGAAAAACAAGTTCAGAGCATACGAAACCTGTCGGCGGACATATCGATTGAAATAAAACAGAACCTCTTCGAAAGCGTTTCGCCGGGCGCGCCGGAATCGGTTGATTTTGATGTGCTCGAAGATCTTTTAAAAAGCGGCGGGGGGACAAGCGTCACGGCCCTTTTCATGCCTCAACGGCTCATGAATGTTTCCGGATTAAATGGACGGGACCCAAATTCCATATTGAGAAAAATATCGTTCGTCCTCATCAACGACAACTTCGAAGCGGCCCGCCCCATGACCTTCCAAATCCTGGAACACATCCGCGAAACCGCAGTCCTGATGATTCAGGCGTAAACTCCTTTCCGGCGTTTTTGCATCCCCGGGACATTTATAGTATATTTTTCCCGGATGGACGATATTTTTAAGACGGGATGCAAAGTTCTCAAAGACGAGCCGATGGCGATCCACACCACGATGGGCGTGGGGGGACCCGCAGAATGGTTCGTTGAAGCGTCCACCCTGGACCAGCTCCGAGCCCTCCTCAAATATTCCAGAGAAAAATCCATGCCTGTTTTTTTTATGGGCTGGGGCTCAAACCTCCTCATCTCGGACGACGGAATCCCGGGCATCACGCTCCGGCTCAAAGGCGATTTTCAGTCGGTCGCTTTTGACGGAACCCGCGTGAGGGCGGGCGCCGGAGTTTTTTTGCCGACATTGGTGAAACAATGCGCGGACCAGGGCCTCGGCGGCGCGGAACCTCTGGTGGGCGTGCCGGGAAGCGTGGGGGGAGCTCTCGTCATGAACGCGGGCACGCGCGACCTGGAAATCGGGAATATCATCACCACTGTTGAAGTCCTCAACCAGGACGGGAACGTTGAACTGCTCAACCATAACCAAATTGATTTTCAATATCGAGCTTCTTCCCTCGCCGGAAAAACCGTCTGCTTCGCCACCCTTCAATTGCAACCCCAACCCAAAGATGATATAATCCGCTCGATACAAAAGTTCCTCGGCCACCGTCTGGAAACTCAGCCGGTGGGGATGATGAATGTGGGATCCATATTCAAAAATCCGCCCGGAAATTTTGCGGCCCAGCTCGTGGAGCGGGCAGGGCTCAAGGGATATCGCATCGGGAACGCGCAGGTCTCCACCAAGCACGCGAATTTCATCGTGAACCTGGGCGGGGCGAAGGCGCAGGACATCAGGGATCTGATCACGGCAGTGCAGAAAGTCGTCGCGGAAAAGTTCGGCGTTAAACTGGAGACGGAAGTCAAAATGGTGGGCCTTTGAAGATCGGAGTTTTATATGGGGGATGGAGCGATGAAGCTGAAATTTCTCGGCGGACCGGAAAAGCGGTCCTGAATGCTCTCAAAAGCGCGCATCAAAACGCGGTGGGGATCGAAGTCTCCAAAAACCTGCCCCAAACCCTCCGCAAACATTCCATCGATTTTTGTTTCATCGCCCTCCACGGGAAATACGGCGAAGACGGGACCGTTCAGGGGCTGTGCGAAATGATGCAGATTCCTTATTCCGGCTCCGGAGTTCTGGCCAGCGCCCTCTCCATGAACAAAGCGGCGGCGAAAACCATCCTGAAATCCTGCGGCGTCCCGACGGCAGATTTTGAGGTCGCGGTTTCGCCGAAACATCAGACGCGCCTGTCTTTCCCTGTCGTCGTCAAACCTGTCGATGGGGGCTCAGCCATCGGCGTCACCATCGTGAAAGAAAGTTCCCAGCTTCCGCCGGCTCTCCGCCTCGCTCTGAAACATTCTGAATCCGCCCTCATCGAAAAGTTCGTCCCCGGCATCGAAGTGACCGCGCCGGTTCTGGGGGACCGGACTTTGCCCATCGTGGAGATCGTGTCCACCCGTTCGTTTTATGATTATCAAGCCAAATACGCCGCGGGCGGTTCACGGCACGTCCTGCCGGCCCGCATCCCCAAAAAATCGGAGTCGCAAATAAAAAATTTCGCCCTCAAGGCGCATCAGGCTCTCGGGTGCAGAGCGTTTTCCAGATCGGATTTCATTGTTGCAAAAAACGGCAAACCCTATTTCCTTGAACTCAATTCCGTCCCGGGCATGACCGAAACATCCCTGTTCCCGGAATCCGCGAAAGCCGCGGGATATTCTTTTCCGAAACTCATTTTAAAAATGATCGAGCTCTCCCAATCATGAGAAAAAGCCAGCGCGTCGTCCTCCGGAGCAAGGTCCGCCGGAAACTCGTTAAAAATCATTTTTCGTTCTTCATGAAAACTCTCAAAATCAGCGCCGCCGCCGGCATCGTCCTTTTCACGGGGTTTACGGTCCACGATTTCATGTTCAGGAAAGACACTTTTTTGATCAAGAAAACGGAGATCAAAACGCAGGAATATTTGACGCCGAAGATTCTTGCCGAGATGAAAGCGCTCTCCGGCAGGTCCACGCTCAGCTTCTCCTGCTCCAAAATTGAATCGGGATTGAAACAAAAATATCCGGAACTCGGAGAAATTTCGGTTCACCGCCTCCTGCCGGACCGCCTGCTCGTGTCCTATACGCTGAGAGTTCCGGTCGCATTGGTTCGATCCGAATCCGCGATGCTGGGGATCGACAACAGCGGAAAAATTTTCCCTCTGGCCCCCGGAACGGCCCAGGACACATTGCCTGAACTTGCCGTTTCCAAATCACAGGACCCCGAAAACTCGCTCCGCTTCATTGAGAACTGGGCAAAATCCGCCGGGGCTTTGGGCCTTGGAGATGCGCGCCTCGCCAGGATTTCCGTCAATGACGAAAATGACCTGCAGGCGGAACTCAAAAATGTTCCCGGAGAATCCGGCGCCCTCACGGTTGCCTGGGGAGAGCTGAACCCGTCCAATTTTAGCGTCAAATTCGAGAGGTTCAGGCAGGTGCTTGAAGACCTTCATAAAAAAAATGCGCCGTTCCGCGCCGTGAACCTCGCCGGAGTCCCCGCCAAGGGCGTCTCCGTGCTTGAGAACCGCGAAGTCGTGGGCCGCGTTGTCGTTGAGCTCATCCAGGAAAAGAAAGGATAAACACATGTCGAAAAACGGACAAGCCGTCGCCGGCTTAGACATCGGAAGCGCCCAGACCGTCGTCGTCATCGGACGCAAAAATCCCGTCACAGGCGCTCTCACCATTTTGGGCGCGGGCCGCTCGCCCTGCCGTGGCCTCAAGGGCGGCGTCGTGGTCAACATCCCCGAATCCAAACTTGCCGTCACCAAAGCGGCGGAAGAAGCCGAGGAGATGGCGAAAGAGACGGTCCAGAATTTGTTGGTCGGCATCCGCGGCTCGCATGTGGAGACCTATAACCACCGGGGCGCGATCACCATTTCCAGGACCGACAAGGAAATCACGGCGGAAGATGTGGACCATGTGATCACGAATTCAAAAGCCATCCAGCTTTCCAGCGACCGCGAAATCATCCACACCGTGCCCCAGGATTTTTCCGTCGACAAACAGGCGGGCGTTGAAGATCCCGTCGGCATGGAAGGCTCTCACTTGTCCGTGGACGTCCACATTGCCGTGGCTTCTTCCAGCCACCTGAGCAACATCGTCAAATCCATCAACCAGGCCGGATTCTCCTGCGACGATATTATTTATGGAACCTACGCGGTCGGCAACTGCGTGGTCAGCGACGAAGAAAAGGAACTGGGCTCGGCCCTCATCGATCTGGGCGGACAGACTTCAAACCTCGCCGTTTTCGTGGACGGGAGCATCCGATACACCAAAGAACTGCCCATCGGCGGCGAACTCATAACCAAAGACATTTCTTATGGACTCAAAACGTCCTTTTCCGTCGCTCAATCCCTCAAAGAGCAATATGGATGCGCAAACGTGAACCAGCTTGAGACGGACGAAATTCTGGAATTTCTGGCGGTGGACGGGCGCACCAAGCGCGAGGTGAACCGCAAGATGCTCGTCGAAATTATCCAGAGCCGCGTGGAAGAACTTTTTGAACTGATCAGCACGGAACTTCAGAAATCGAATTATGCGGAGGTCATCCCCGGAGGCCTCATTCTCACGGGCGGCTGTTCCAAGCTCCCGGGCATCGACAAGGCCGCGGAAGAGGCGTTCGGGATGAATGTGCATCTCGGAAGCCCCATCGAAGTGCAGGGCCCGCCGGACATCGTGACCGACCCCACCTATGCCACCGCGATCGGGCTCCTCAAATATCATCATGTGGGAGAATGGTCCAGGAGCCACAAACCGCTCCGTTCTCCGTCGATCGTCAAAAAAGTCAAGCTCTGGATGGACGAGGTTTTTTAAATGGTTAAAATAAAATTTTCTGAAGATTTCACGGACCAGCCGGCGGTTCTCCGCGTGGTGGGCGTGGGCGGCGGCGGCGGAAATGCCGTGAACCGCATGATCCAGTCCAACATAAAAAATGTCGAATTCATCGCGGCCAACACCGACGCGCAGTGGCTGAAACATTCGTCGTTGGCCCCCATGCGCCTTCAGCTTGGAAGCAACCTCACCAAGGGACTTGGAGCCGGAGGGGATCCTGAAAAGGGCCGCCTGGCCGCCGAAGAAACCGAAGCCGAACTTCGGGACGCTCTCATGGGATGCGACCTCGTTTTCATCACGGCCGGAATGGGCGGGGGAACCGGAACGGGAGCGGCCCCCATCGCGGCAAAGATCGCGAGGGAACTTGGAATCCTCACCGTGGGCGTCGTGACCCGGCCCTTTGAGTTTGAAGGGCGCCACAGGCAGAACCAGGCGGAAATCGGCATCAAAAATTTAAGACAATACACAGACACGCTCGTGGTCATTCCCAACGACCGGCTGTTTGCCGTCATTGAAAATGACACGCCCTGGGAAGATTGTTTCCACATCGTGGACGATGTTTTGCGAAAAGCGGTTCAGGCCATCTCCGACGTCATCACCCGCCCGCAGGAAATCAACATGGATTTCGCCAATGTGAAAACCCTCATGACGAATTCCGGAGACGCGCTCATGGGCGTGGGGGAAGCCACCGGCCCCGACCGAGCCATCATCGCCGCCCAGAAAGCGATGGAATCTCCCTTGCTGGAAAATGTGTCCATTGAAGGCGCGCAGGGACTGCTCGTCAACATCTGCGGCAAAAAGCGCGGCGTTACCATGCACGAAGTCCGAGACGCCATGAACCACATTTATTCCGTCGTCTCCCCGGACGCCAAAGTTTTCGGCGGCCTTGGAACCGAGGAAACCCTTGAAGACGCCATCCGCATCACGGTGATCGCAACCGGTTTTCCCGTCACCCGGACCCAGGCCACGCTCCCTCAGCCAACCCGGGAACGGCGCATGACGGACCGGAAAAAGTCGGTTCAGGAAATCATCCGGAACGAAGAGCCTTCAACCCTGGACACGTTCGACCTGCGCAAGCCGGCATTTTTGAGACGGAAGCCCGCCCCAAAATTTAATTGACCCGCCTCATCCGATATTTTTCCACGGCCGAAGACGGCAACGCCAAAGACGCTCCAGCTCTGGAACGCCTCCTCAAAAAACAGGGCGTCACTCCGGACCAGCTCGTGACCGGCAAGCAAGTGCATGAAACCAAAGTGGTGATCGCGGATTCTTTCACGCCCAGGGTCCATCATGCCGCTGACGGGCTTTTGACCGACATGACGGGAATTGCCGTCGGGGTTTATTCGGCGGACTGCATGCCCATCCTGCTTTGGTCCAGCGACGAACAAGTCGTGGGCGCGCTCCATGCCGGCTGGCGCGGAGTTTCCAGAAAAATCCTGACCGAAGCCCTTTCCAAAATGCAGTCCCGCTGGAGGCTCTCCCCCAGAGACGTCAAAATGCAGCTCGGCCCTCACATCCAGCAATGCTGTTATGAAGTGGGCCACGACACCGCCAGACGGTTTTCCAAAACCGCTTCCGAACTGAAGGGAGACAAGTCCCTCTTGAGCCTCAAAAAAGCAATCCTCAAAGAGGCGGGGGAACTGGGCATGCCTTCGAAATCCATCGAGGCGGATGCCCGATGCACCTTCTGCGATCCCGGATTTTTTTCATTCCGCAAGACAAAAACCGAGGAAAGAATGTTATCATATATTCTGAAAACCCAATGAAAAAGAACCTGAATCTGATCCGGCGCCAGATCGACAAAATTGATGATTCCATCCTCTCTCTTTTAATCAAGCGCGGAGAGCTGGCCAAGAAAATCTGGGCCGTCAAATCCGAGCTCGGCGAAGGGGTCTATTCCAGCACGCGGGAACGGGAAATCATGAACCGCCTCCTTTCCAAAAAACTCGCCCCTCTTTCCGACGACGACGTTGAAGCCATCTTCCAGGAAATCATCAACGCGTCCAGAAATGTGCAGAAAAAACTCCGCATCTCCTATTTCGGCCCGGAAGCGACCTTCACCCACCAGGCCGCGCTCAAACATTTCGGCAAAGGCAGTCAAATGATCCCGCAAAAATCCATTTCCGATGTTTTCGTTGAGGTGGAGAAAGGCCGGGCCGATTTCGGCGTGGTCCCGATCGAAAATTCAACCGAAGGCGTGGTCAACCACACGCTGGACATGTTCATGAATTCAGACCTCATGATCTGCGCAGAGCGCGAAGAGCCGATTTCTCATTATCTTCTCTCGCCCTCCGGCGAAATGTCCAAGATCAAGCGCGTTTATTCTTTCCCGCAAGCGCTCGCCCAGTGCCGCAATTGGCTGCAAAGCCGCCTGCCCAAAGCGGAGATCTCCGAGTCCGCTTCCACCGCTGACGCCGCGCTCCAGGCCTCTTTGGACGCCTCTGCCGCCGCCGTGGCCTCCTCGCTCGCCGCCAAAATTTATAATCTCAAGGTCGTCGCCGCCGGCATCGAGGACTATAAAGAAAATTATACGCGCTTCCTCGTGATCGGCAAGCACTCTCCCGCCCCTTCCGGCAAAGACAAAACCTCCATTTTACTCTCGATCAAAGACCGCGTCGGCGCCCTGAACGACATCCTTTCCGTCTTCAAGAAATACGGCCTGAACCTCACCAAGATCGAGTCGCGCCCCACAAAGCGCAAAGCGTGGGAATATCTCTTCTTCGTCGATTTCACCGGCCACCAGTCCGACCCGCACATCCAGAAAGCGTTGACCGACCTCAAACGCTCGTGCCTGACGGTCAAGATTTTGGGCTCTTACCCGAAAAACGACTAAATTTTGTAAACTATAACGCTTATGGATATCTCGGCCATGATCAGGCCGGAGGTGCGGCATTTTGAGCCGTATCTGCCGGGCAAACCTATTGAAGAAGTCCGGCGCGAGCTGGGCCTCAAGAAAATCATCAAACTCGCCTCGAACGAGAACGCGCTGGGAACTTCTCCCAAGGCGGCGCGCGCCATTGCGGATTCGGCAAAATTCTCGTTCCGTTATCCGGAAGGCCCGGGAACCCTCCTCAAACGCGCCATCGCAAAAAAACTGGGCGTGAACTTTGAAGAAGTGATTTTGGGCGCGGGTTCCGACGAAATCATAGAAATTTTGGGGAAAACCTTTTTTAAGCCGGGCGACGAGATCATTGTTTCCGCCCACGCGTTCATCCGCTATAAAATGGCGGGAGACCTGATGGGAGCCAAAACCGTCACAGTGCCCATGAAAGATTTTAAGCATGACCTGAAGGCCATGGCGCTCAAAATCAATTCAAAGACGAAAGCGATCTTCATCGCAAACCCCAACAATCCCACGGGAACCTATTCCAGCGATTCCGATTTGAGAGAGTTTATTGAAATTTATCGCGCGCGCACCGGGCGTTCCAAGACTCCGCCTTTCGCCGTTTTCGACGAGGCGTATTATGAATTCGCGAAAAAAATGGCCGGGGATTATCCGGACACGATCAAATATTTTAAAGAGAATTCCAATTTTATGGTTTTGCGGACCTTTTCAAAAGCTTATGGCCTGGCGGGTTTGCGGATCGGTTATGGCATCGGCAAGAGCGAAGCGGTTTCCGCGATGGACCGAGTGAGGCCGCCTTTCAATGTCGCGACGACGGCACAGGCCGGAGCGATCGCGGCTCTGGATGACCAAGCGCATATCCAACGGAGCGTGAAAGCGGCGTCGGAAGGGATGGATTATGTCGTCCGCGAACTGGAAAAAATCGGGATTCCTTATTTATGTTCCGCGGGCAATTTTATTTTGATCGATGTTGCGCCCAGGAAGGGAAAAGATGTTTTTAAGGCTCTCCTCAAGAAGGGCGTGATCGTGCGCGCCATGGACGAATATGGATTCACGGAGCGAGTGAGAGTTTCCATCGGAAAAATGGAAGAGAATAAATTTTTTATCCAAAAGCTTAAGGAGCTGTACAAATGATCATTACATTGAAATCCGGCATCAATAAAAAACAGGTGGACAACATCACCAAGTCCATCAAAAAATTCGGTCTCACTCCGCACGTCTCTCACGGCGCGGTCAAGACCATCATCGGCGTGATCGGGGCGAACGAGCACAAGCATAAACAACAGCTCGAATCTCTCGAAGGCGTGGAAACCGTCACCCCCATTTTAAAGCCCTATAAGATGGTGAGCCGCGAATTCAAGAAAGACAACACGGTCATCGATATCAAAGGCGTGAAATTGGGCGGCCAGCAAGTCGTCGTGTTCGCGGGCCCCTGCTCGGTGGACACGCGAGAAAATTTGATGACCTGCGCGAGAGAGGTCAAGAAAAGCGGCGCGCACATTTTGCGCGGCGGGGCCTTTAAACCCCGGACTTCGCCTTATGCATTTCAGGGCCACGGTGAAACGGCACTCAAATATTTGGCTGAGGCAAGAAAGCTCACCGGACTTCCGGTCGTGACCGAAGTCATGGACACGCGGCAAGTGGAGATCGTCTGCAAATACGCAGACATCCTCCAGATCGGGGCCAGGAACGGACAGAATTTTGATCTTTTGCGCGAAGTGGGGCAGAGCAAAAAGCCCGTGATGCTGAAACGCGGAATGGCCAACACCATCGAAGAATGGCTCATGAGCGCGGAATATATCGTCGCCAAGGGAAACCGCAATGTGTTTTTCTGCGAACGCGGAATCCGCACATTTGAGACCGCGACCCGCTTCACCATGGACATCAACGCGATTCCAACCATCAAGCACCTGAGCCACTTGCCCGTCATCATTGACCCGTCTCACGGCGTGGGGGTTCGGGATTACATCGGATCCATCGCTCTTGCGGGCATTGCGGCAGGCGCGGACGGAGTGATGGTGGAAGTCCACCCCAAACCCACGGAAGCTCTTTCGGACGGCCCCCAGGCGCTCTTGCCCGTCATGTTTGATTCTCTCATGAATGAAATGCGCAAAGTGGCCCTCGCCGTCGGCCGGACGATATAACACCGGGCTGAATGCCTAAAAAAACCTTAGCGGTCATTGGCGTGGGCATGATGGGGGGATCCGTCGGCCTCGCCGTAAAAAAGCGTAAACTCCCCTGGCGGGTCCTCGGCCTGGGAAGAAATTTATCGCGCCTCAAAAACGCGAAGAAAATCGGCGCGTGCGATGAAATCTCCGTCGACCTTGCCGCAGTGAGGGAAGCGGACCTCGTCATCCTCTGCACCGCGGTCTCACAAATTGTCCCGACCTTCCAGAAAATCGCGCCTCACCTGAAAGCCGATGCCGTCGTCTCAGACATCGGGAGCGTGAAATCCGGCATGGCCGACGGCATTTCGGATGCCAGGTTTATAGGCGGACACCCTTTGGCGGGATCCGAAAAAACAGGCGCGGAAAATTCCAGGGCGGACCTTTATCACAACGCGACCGTGGCCCTTTGTCCGTCAGAAGGTTCCTCGAAAAACTCTTTGAAGCTCCTCACCCAATTCTGGAAATCCATCGGCGCCTTGCCCCTGATCCTGAAACCCGACATCCATGACATTTTAGTCGCGCAAACGAGCCACCTGCCTCACGTCATTTCCAGCGCATTCGCCCAGCTCATCACAAATTTAAACCACAAAGATAAACGCACGGCAAAATTGCTGGCAGGATCTTTCAGAGACACCACCCGCATCGTGGATTCGGATTCCAAACAGTGGGCCGAAATCTCGACGGCGAACCAGAAATTTTTGATCGGAGCGATAAAATCTTATCGCGACATGCTTTTGCGCCTCGTGAACAAAATTGAGGCTTCCAAATCTCCCGAGGCTGAGTGGGAATCTTTCTTTGCCCAGGCCAGGGCGGGCCGCAAAAAACTTCTGTGAAGCGCGTTCTTCGGGGAACTTATTCTCCTCCGCCCGACAAATCCATCACGCACCGCGCCCTGTTTTTTTCGGCCCTCGCGCACGGCTTGTCCGTCATCAAAAACCCTCTCGCAACGGGAGACTGCCTCTCCACCCTCTCCGCTTTCAAAAAACTGGGAATCCAAGTGAGCGTTCAAAAGAAAATCTGGAAGGTGAGGGGAGGCCTTCTGAAACGCCCCGGCACGGCCATCAACTGCCAAAATTCCGGGACTTCCATGCGGCTTCTGGCAGGACTTTTGTCGTCTCAAAATTTTGATTCGACGCTCACGGGCGACGCCTCGCTTTCGAAGAGGCCCATGAAACGCGTGATGGTGCCCCTGAAACAAATGGGCGCAGTGATCCATGCCAAAGACGGCAATTTCGCGCCTCTGAAAATTCAGGGAAACCCCAACCTCCGCGCGATCAATTATCAGCTGCCTGTTGCGAGCGCTCAAGTGAAATCGTCGATCCTCCTCGCGGGCCTGTCCGCAGACGGGACCACGACGGTGACTGAGCCGACAAAATCGCGGGACCATACAGAGAGAATGCTCAAGCAGTTGGGGGCTAAAATTCAATTTAATCCCAACAGTCCTCTGTCATCACCCAACAAAGTCAGCATCAAAAAGGGCGGCCGGCTCAAAAGTTTCTCCATGACGGTCCCGGGAGATTTTTCCAGCGCGGCGTTTTTTATCGCGGCGGCCTTGATTGTCCCGGGTTCGGACATCGTCATAAAAAATGTGAATCTGAACCCCACCCGCACGGGGCTTTTCCCAATCCTCAAAAGAATGGGCGCGGACATCAAAATAATAAAAAAGAGTTTGAGCGGCTTTGAACCTGTGGGGGATATACGAGTGAAATACTCCACCCTCAAGGGAACGGATATCCGTAAAGACGAAATCCCTCTCATGATCGACGAAGTGCCGATCCTGGCCGTCCTCGCCACTCAGGCCCGGGGAAAAACCGAAGTGAGCGGAGCGGAAGAATTGAGGGTGAAAGAGTCCGACCGTTTGAAAGCTCTCGCGGTGGAGCTCGGCAAACTGGGCGCGGACATCAAAGAAAAACCGGATGGACTGGTCATTCAGGGTCCCACGGCTCTGTGCGGAGCCGTTTGCGAATCTTATCATGACCATAGGATCGCAATGTCTCTCGCGGTTGCCAATCTCATATCTCAGGGAAAAATCACGATAAAGAATTTTTCGTGCACGAAAGTGTCTTATCCGAATTTCCTGGGAGACCTCAAAAAATTGGTCAAGAATTCATGAAGAAAAAACCCATCATCGCTATCGACGGGCCTGCTGGAGCCGGAAAATCCACCATCGCCAAAATGGTGGCCAAAGAACTGCATTTCGTTTATATCGACACCGGCGCGATGTATCGCGGCCTCACCTGGAAAGCTTTGGAAGAACACCTCAACCTGCACGACGCTGAACAGCTCGCGGAACTGGCCCAGAGGACCCAGATGGTTTTCAAGTCCAAGCGCGACGGCAGCGTGCGCATATTCGTGGACGGCAAAGACGTTTCCAACCGCATCCGTTCAGAGCGGGTCAGCCTGCACACCAACGAAATCGCCAAAGTGAAGGGCGTGAGAAAAGTTTTGAATCAGATGCAGAAAGACATGGGGAAAAAAGGCGGGGTGGTGATGGAAGGCCGGGACATCGGGACGCGGATTTTTCCGAAAGCCGAATATAAATTTTATCTTGACGCGTCTCCCATCCAGCGGGCGCAGAGGAGATATCTTGAGCTCAAAGCGAAAGGCAAAAGGGTTAACCTCGAGAAAATCGCCCACGCGCTTGCCCAGAGAGACTATAAAGACAAAACGCGGGGAATTTCGCCTCTGAGACAGGCCTCGGACGCCATCGTGATTGACTCCACGCATTTGAGCCTCGCGCAGGTGGCTCAGAGCATTTTGGACGCCGTCCGTCGGGGGAAATAAGCATGAGCGAGAGGCTGGAAAAGAAAAAGCTCTATTCGCGGTTTATCTATTGGTTCACGCGATACGCGACCTATTTCATATTCTCCTCAATCTGGCGGCTTAAAATTTCGGGCGAAGAAAATATTCCGGCTGAAGGGTCTGTGCTCTTCGCCGCCAACCACATCTCCAATGTGGATCCGCCTCTCGTGGGCTCCACCCTCAAAAAACCCATCCATTATTTTGCCAAAGAAGAACTTTTCAGGATTCCATTTATAGGATGGTATATCACGCACCTGAATTCTTTTCCAGTGCGCAGGTTTGATCACGATATCGGAGCCTTTAAAAAAGCTCAGCAGATCCTTCTGACCGGAGGCAGGCTCCTCTTGTTCCCCGAAGGGCAAAGGAGCAAGACGGGGGAAATCGGGCAAGCGAAAGCGGGCATCGGCATGCTGGCCTATAAAACGCGGACTCCGGTGATCCCGATCTGCGTGCAGAACAGCGAAAAATTTTCCAGTTTCAAGAAGCTTTATGTGACTTTCGGCAAACCGCTCTATCCTCCCAAACCGGAAGGAAGCAAGCAGGATTATCAGGATTTTTCCGACGAGGTCATGAGATCTATTGCGGAATTAAAATCAAAAATGTATAATGTCCACTCCTCTTAGAAAAAATTAAATGACAATGACCGCAGACATCGAAGATATCGAATCGCAGGAAATAGACATGGCCACCGCCCTGGCGGAACACGAGGCCGCGTCCAAAGCCGCGATCCCGGAAAACGCCTCCATCGTCATGGCCAAGGTGATCTCCATTTCCGATGAAGGCGTGATGGTGGACATTGGGGAAAAGAAAGAAACTCTGCTCCCCAGACAGGAATTCGGCAAAGCCATCGCTTTCACGGCCGGGGAATCAATCCCGGTGTATATGAGCCGAAACGGGGGAAATGCCCGGATCTCCTGGAGAAAAGCCGTTGAGCAGATGGCCTGGGAACACATTGAGCAGACCAAGCTGAGAAACCTCCCAATTTCCGCAACCGTGCAGGGCGAAACCAAGGGCGGACTGATCGTTGAATGCGAAGGCATCCTGAATGCGTTCATGCCTGCGTCCCATGTGGATGTGCGGCCCGTCAAAGACCTGAAAAGCCTCAAAGGCAAAGTTTTCCAAACCTATATCGTTGAAGCGGAGCGCGGCAAGGGCAAACTGGTCCTTTCTCACAAGCTTTGGCTCTCAGAAGAAAATCAGAAGAAAAAGACCGAGACCATGGCCCTCCTTAAAGAAGGGGACATCCGCAAAGGCGTTGTCACAGGAATCACCTCTTTCGGAGCTTTCGTGGATTTGGGCGGCATTGAGGGGCTCCTCCACATCGGCGAACTCGAGTGGGCCCACACCAAAAAAGTTTCAGACGTCCTCAAGGCAGGCCAGGAAATTGAAGTTAAAATTCTCAAAATAGACAAGGAAGCGGAAAAAATTTCCCTCTCGCGCCGCGAACTCTTGCCTCATCCGTGGGACAAGATCGAAGAGCGTTTCCCGGTCGGCACGGCGGTTTCGGGCAAGATCACGAGCCTGACCGATTTCGGATGTTTCGTGGAAATTGCGCCCAATGTCGAAGGACTCCTCCACGCTTCAGAAATTTCCTGGAAAGAAGCCAACCCCAAACCCAAGAGCATCCTCAAAAACGGGCAGACGATCCAGGTCAAAATCATCAGCGTCAGCCGCGACAAAGAAAAAATTTCCCTCTCCCTCAAACGCACGCAGGAAAATCCCTGGGACACCCTCAGAAAAACCTATCCCACGGGTTCGGTCATCAAAGTGACCGTGACAAACCTCGTGCCCTTTGGAGCCTTCGCGAGGCTCCCCAACGGGATTGAAGGGCTCATCCACATTTCTGATTTTTCCTGGGTCAAGAGAATCGCTCAGCCTCAGGATGTCCTCAAATCCGGGGACGAAATCGAAGTCAAGGTCCTGGAGATCAACCCCGACAAGGAAAAAATCGCTTTCGGCCTCAAACAGATGAAACAGAATCCTTATGAGACCTATAAAAAAGGCGCTCATGTTTCCGGAAAAATCACCCAGGTGACGGATCAGGGCGCTTTGATGGAGATTGAAAAAGATCTCGAAGGATACATTCCCCTCTCGGAAACTTCCATGGAGAAAGTGGATTCCGCCAAGAAAGTGCTCAAAGAGGGCGACCTCGTCGAAGCCAAGGTTATGAATGTGGATCCCAAAGAACGGAAACTCCAGGTTTCAATCCGCCAGCTCGACCAGGAACTTCAGCGCCAGGCCGTCAAAAAATATTCCGCAAAAATTCCCCGCCCGAAACTGGGAGAACTCTTCGATTCGTAAGCTTCCGCTCATCGCCGCTATCGCCGTATTCGCCGTCCTCGCCGCCAATTATATTTCACGCTCCAAACAAGAATCGTTTTTCCCGAGGCTGGGAACACCGCCCGTTCCCCAGGATAAACTCGAAAAAATTCTTCAAGCTTCTGATTCCGCCCTTCAAAAAAACCCGAAAGATTCCCTCGCGCTCGTCAACCGCGGCGTGGCCTATTTCCAGATGGGCCCGGACCATTACGCGGATTCCCTCAATGCCCTGACGGAGGCGTGGCGCGAAGGAACGTTCGACAAACGCATTTTTTATTATCTGGGCGTTTTATATGAAAACCTTTCCGTCTTCGACGAGGCCGAGAAGCAGTATACGCGATTTTTGAACCATGAGCCGGACGACCGTGAAATCCTCCTCCGCCTGGCGCGCCTTGATTTCAGGATGGGGAAATGGGAAGAGTCCATTCAGCAATATCAAAAACTGCTCGACAAGAATCCCAAAGACGTCACGTCCCTGGTGAATCTCGGCCTGGCCTATCAGCTCCGATACAAGGCGGAAGCCGCGCTGAGCGGGAAAAATAAAAAAAGCGACGCGGATCTGAAAAAGATCCTTGAGCTCGGCGTTCACAACCTTGAGGCCGCGAAAACCTTTGACCCAAACCTTTCCAAGGGGATTTATCTCGCCCTCGCCCAAATGTATTCCGCCCAGGGGCTCACGGATCAGTCCATCGAGTCGGCAAAAATGGAACTGACGAAATATCCCGGAGACAACAAAGATGCCTATCAAGTTTTGACCTCCGGTTATGAAAAACTAAATAACAAGCAGGGACTCCTGGAAACTCTTGAAGCCTGGGCCCGATCTGACCCCAAAAATCCCAATTTGCCGCGCAGGATCAATGCTCTCAAAAAGCAGCTCAAAATAAAATGAAGCGCCATTGGGGCGTCGCCATCGCCGTTGGGCTTTGCCTCCTGAATTCCAAACCTCCCGTCAACGCCGCAGTCCAGAACAAATATATCGCAAGCCATTTCCGCTGGAAAGTTTCTCAGACGGAACATTTCGACATTTATTATCTCCCCGGAACGGAAAAGATCGTGGAGAGCGCGGCTAAAATCCTTGAGAAAGCGCACCCCAGGCAGACCCAGGCCCTCGGCATAAAAATCCCCAAACGCTCCTCGTTCTTTCTGTTCATGAACCATAACCAGTTTGAGCAGAACAATGTGGTGGAAGTGGGGGAAGGGACCGGCGGCGTCACGGAAGCCTTCAAGGACCGGTTCCTCGTGTTCAACGACGGGAGCCAGAATTGGCTTGAGCACGTCATCCTCCACGAGTTCACGCATGTGTGCCAGTTCAAGGTGCTTTATGACGGGTTCTGGCGCTCGGTCCGGCTCATCAAGTCGGTGCTTTATCCGCTCTGGTTCATGGAAGGCATGGCGGAATATTATTCGGCCTATCGCGACGAGCCGCAGGAAGAAATGGTGATCCGGGACGCCGTCACCTCCAACACCTTCATCCCGCTCCGCATGCTCCACGGGTTCAATCACGTCAAGCCGCACCAGGTGACGCTCGCCTATAAAACCGGAAACGCCGCGCTCAGCTATATCGCCCGGGAATATGGACAGGATAAAATCGGGGTGATGCTGAACATCATCTCCGAAAAGTTCGACATCAACAGCGTGCTCCACGAAACCTGCGGATTGTCGCTCGCGGAACTGGACGAAAAGTTCAAGGAAGACCTCGACGAAAAATATGAAGAAGAGGCCAAAAGCCTTCACGAACCGTCATTTTATGGAGAAGCCCTCACCCAGCTGGATCATGTTTATCCCGTGTTCAATTCCAACCCCGCGTTCTTTCCCGACGGAAAAAGTTTCGCGTTCATCTCCGACCGCGGCGGTTACGACGAAATTTATCGTTATGATTACGAAACCAAAAGCGCCGTTTCCCTGGACCTTCAGCGCCGGTTCCCGCATAAAGTTGAGGTGATCCACAGAGACGGTTCCGCCCTTTCTGTTTCTCCCGACGGACGCTGGGTCCTTTTCGGGGGGGAATCCAAAGAAAAAGATTTCCTTTATCTTTATGACGCCAAACGCGACCGGCTGAACCCGCTCCGGTTCAATCTCGACGGCGTCAAGTCGCCTCAATTTTCGCCCGACGGAAAGCGGATCGCATTCATCGGCATGAAAGGCGGATTGAACGACATCTATACCTGCGACCTGAACGGGCGCGATCTGAAACAGTTCACCGACACCTTCGCGGACGAAAACGACATCCGCTTTTTCCCGGACGGAAAATCCCTGATCTTCTCGAGAGAAAATCCGTCCGACAAAGACGCCGGAGAATTCCAACGCGACCTCTGGACCCTCTCTCTCGACACAAAAAAAGAAAAGCGGATCACCTCCATGCCGGGAAATGAGACGCACCCCTCGATCGATTCCACAGGCAAAAACATTGTCTTCGTGGGCGACGAGACCAACCGCTTTGAAATATACAAAATGAAGCTGGGAGAGGCCCCCATCCAGATCACGAGGTCCCTCGGAGGCTGTTTCAACCCTCTCTTCATTCCCGGCGAAAACCGTTTCCTCTTCGTCGCGTTCCGGGAAGGCCAACAGCAGATCTATCAGTCTCCCTCCGGAGAGCCGCTCGCCTCCAAGGAAACTCTGGACCATCCTTATCCCAACCAGGTCAAACCCAAAATCAACGCGGCCGAATTTGAGGCGCCCGCAAGCACCGCGCCGCTCATCAGCGAGATGGGGCGAAAATATAAGTTCCGCGCCTCCACGGATTTCTTCTTTCCCGTCTTTTTTTATTCATCCACCGACGGACTTTTCCTCTCGGCCTATTGGCAGGCCTCCGAAATGCTCGGCAACCATCAGATCCAGGCCGCGGTCACCTATGCTTCCGCCCTCAACTTTTTGAATTATCAGATCCTTTATTCTTATTTGAAGTTCCGCCCGCAATTTTTCCTGGGCCTCCTCGGAGACACGCAGGAAAATGTGTTCGTCACCACCCGGGACCAGCGGCGCGAAGAAGCGCAGTTCGTGGGCGTGACTTATCCGCTGAGCCGTTTTGACAGTTTGACCGCCCGGCTGCTCACGACCCAGCGCAGGGTCCAGTTCACCGACGATCCTCAAGTGACTTATCGCGCCACCGGGCGGGAAAACGTGGCCAGCCTGCAATTTTTGAGAGACGTTTCCCAGGGCCGGTATCTGGAGACGACCAGCGGATATCGGACGATGGTCCAATACATGGAAACCAACGATTCGTTCGGGAGCACGCTGGACTATCGCAATGTCCTGCTGAACTATGAACAGTTCGTCCCGGCCCCGACGGAAGGGTCCGTCGCCTTCCGGGCCTATGGCGGCGCCAGTTTCGGGAGCGACAGGCAATATTTCCGTGTCGGCGGGTCCGATCTCCTCAGGGGATACGGCCAGTTCGACATTGAAAATTCCGCGAGCCGATTCGCCATGGCCAACCTTGAATATCGCTTCCCGATCGTGCTGAATGCCAATGTCCATGTGTGGTTTTTCTTCCCGGACTTTTTGTTCAAAAGCGTCTATGGCCACATTTTCACGGATACAGGACTCCTCTGGAACACTGCCGGAGAATTCCGTTCGAGGCAATTCAATGACGCGAAGCATTCCATCGGTCTCGGGCTCCGGTTCCAGGCCTTCGTCCTGCAATCTTTCCCTGTTTCCATCCAGCTTGATTACGCCCGGCGCACCCTGGACGGTGAGCAGATTTTTTATCTTGGGTTCGGACCGCATTTTTAATAAAATAAATCCATGGCCAAAAACAAGAGGCGCGCTCAAACGGCCGCCCAGCCGATCCAAAAATCCGTTCAGCCCTGGGCAGGAATATCTCCCGCCGGATGGAAAGTGATCGCCGCCGGAGCAGGAACCGCCGCCGCAGGTTTTTTCATCCTCACCTTCACGGACCCGGCCGGCCAAAACTGGGCTTCAAATTTGTCTCCCTTCCTCATTTTGGGGGGATACGGAATCATCGCCGCAGGCATACTTAAAAAATAATTTCATAAAAAGGACGAAACTATGGCAAGAAAAAAAATCACAGTGATCGGAGCGGGAAATGTCGGAGCCACTTTGACCCAGAGGCTCGCCGAAGCGGAACTGGGAGACGTCGTTGTGCTGGACATTCCTCAGACAGAAGGCATGCCGGCCGGAAAAGGCCTGGACATTTTGGAAGCCGCGCCGGTTTATGGTTATGACTCGAAAGTGAAGGGCACCACGGATTATGCCGACACCGCGAACTCGGACATCGTGGTGATCACGGCGGGCATTCCCAGAAAACCCGGAATGAGCCGCGACGATCTGCTTTCCACCAACGCGGGAATCGTCAAAACCGTGACGGAGAATGTGGCAAAGGTTTCGCCCAACGCCATTCTCATCGTCGTCTCAAATCCTTTGGACGCCATGGTTTATGTCGCGCTCAAGACTTCCGGGTTTCCCAAGCACCGCGTCATCGGAATGGCGGGCGTGCTGGACTCCTCCCGCATGGCCGCCTTCATCGCGGAAGTCACGCAAACTTCCGTGGAAGACATCAACACCATGGTTCTGGGCGGACACGGCGACACGATGGTTCCTGTCACGCGATATTGCACCGTGGCCGGCGTCTCCATCAACGAAATTCTAAAGAAAGAGCAAGTGGACGCCATCGTGAAACGCACCGCAGAAGGAGGCGCGGAAATCGTGAAGCTCCTGAAAACGGGCTCAGCCTTTTATGCGCCTTCGGCTTCCGTGGTGGCGATGGTGGAATCCATCTTGAAGGATAAAAAAAGAATTTTGCCCTGCGCGGCGTATCTGCAAGGCGAATACGGCATCAATGATCTTTATGTGGGCGTTCCCGTGAAACTCGGAGAGCGGGGCATCGAGCAGGTGATCCAGCTCAACCTCACCGTGGAAGAGCGCATCGCGCTTCAGAAATCAGCCGAAGCGGTCAAAGAGCTCGTGGAAGTCATGCGCCGCATGAAAGTGGTGAACTGATGTCGGCAACGCGAACAGAAAAAGATTCTCTGGGCAACAAGGAAGTCGCGGAATCGGCTTATTGGGGCATCCAAACCCAGCGCGCCGTCGAAAATTATCCCATCTCCGGGATCAAAGCTCATCCCAGGTTCATTGATTCTTTCGTGATGGTCAAGAAAGCCTGCGCCCTTGCCAACATGGAAGTCGGCATTTTAAAGAGCGACATCGGGGGGGCCATCGTCAAGGCATGCGACGAGGTTTTGGGCGGCAAACTCAGAGACCAGTTCGTCGTCGACGTTTTTCAGGCGGGGGCGGGAACCTCTTTCAACATGAACGTGAACGAAGTCCTTGCCAACCTCGCCGTTGAAATTTTGGGCGGAAAAAGGGGAGAATACGCCAAGTGCAACCCCAACGACCATGTGAACATGGCTCAATCCACCAACGACGTTTTTCCAACTTCGATGAGGGTGAGCGCGCGCCTTTTGATCGAAGAATTTTTGCCCGTCCTGAAGGATTTGGAAAACGCTCTTGCGGCGAAAGGCAAAGAGTTTGACCCCATTTTAAAATCCGGAAGGACGCACCTTCAAGACGCCGTGCCTGTCCGTCTGGGCCAGGAATTTGCGGCTTACGCGATGTCCATAAAAAAATGCGGTGAAAGAATTTCTGCCGCCGCCGTCATGCTTGAAGAGCTCGGAATCGGGGGAAGCGCGGCCGGCACAGGCATGAACACGCATCCGGATTACCGCAAAAAAGTCTGCGACAGCCTCAAGTCCTGGACGAAGATAAATTTCAAGCCCGCTCAGGACATGCGGGAAGCCATGCAGTCCAACATTGCAGTGGCTTCTGCGGCGGCCGCGCTCAAACTCCTCGCGTCGGAATTGGGGAGAATCTCCAACGACTTTCGCCTCCTCTGTTCAGGGCCTCTCACGGGGTTTGCAGAAATCGTTTTGCCCGCCGTCCAGCCAGGAAGTTCCATCATGCCCGGAAAAGTGAACCCGTCCATGGCCGAGATGCTCAACCAGGTCTGTTTTCAGGTGATGGGCGCGGAACAAACCATTTCTCTCGCTTCTTCTGCCGGACAGCTTGAACTCAATGTCATGATGCCGATCATGGCCTTCAACATCAATTTCTCGCTCGAGATTTTGAAAAATTCCATCCGCGAGTTCACGAACCGCTGCGTGAAAGGCATCACCGCCGACGCGGAACGGTGCCGGCACTATGCCGAGATCAGCCCCTCCTTGGCGACGGCTCTCAACTCGCACATCGGATATGCCCGGGCGGCGGAAGTGGTGAAAAAGGCCCTCAAGGAAAAAAAATCTATTCCGCAAGTCGTTCGCGAAGACAAACTCCTCACGGAAGAACAGATCAAAAAAGTCCTGGATCCCATTGCGCTTACCGAGCCCGGGTTACCGTAACTTATTTTCATGCCGGACATCACTCAAAATAATTTTCGACCCTCGAACGCGGTTGTAAGTGAAACTCGTTTTCGTCATCAATCCACTGGAGCGAGCGCGGAACGACGAAGCCGCAGGCTGTCGTTCCAGCGTCCGAGCTCCCTAAGAAAACGAGTTGAGCGTGGCGCGAGAGGTTGAGAAAATTATTTTGAGTGATGTCCGGCATGTTATTAGCGATTGATGTCGGCAACACCAACGTCACCTTTGGCATCTTTTCTGCCGAACTCCGGACTTTCCGCATTGAAACCGGAGCGGTCAAGGATAAAAATTTCTCCTCGCGGATCCTCAAAGAGATCGGCAAGGATTTCACAGAACTTGAAGGCGTGGCAATCGCGTCCGTCGTGCCCAAGGCAGATCCGATCCTCAAAAACTTTTCTTTATTCCAGCTTGGATTGAAACCTTTCTTCATCGATCAACATTCACGCCTCCCGATCCGCAACCTCTATAAAAATCCAAAAGAAGTCGGCGCGGACCGCATTGTGAACGCCTCGGCCGCGTGGCAAAAATTCAAAACTTCCGCCGTCGTCGTCGATTTCGGGACCGCGACCACTTTTGACTGCGTGACGGCCAAGGGGGAATACTCCGGCGGGCTGATTGTCCCGGGGCCGGACATGGCGTCTGAGAGCCTGCACGTGAAAACAGCCAAACTGCCTAAGGTCCGGATCGCCCGGCCAGCTCACCTCATAGGGAAAAATACCCGAGAATCCATAGAATCCGGCCTCTTTTACGGATATGTCTCGCTCGTGGACGGAATTCTGGACCGGCTCATTGAGAGCCTCGGCCCCAAAACCCAGACCATCGCCACCGGCGGCCTCGCGAGCCTCATCGCAGGGCCCTCCCGCCATCTCGACAAATCCTCGGTCTGTCCCGACCTCACTCTTGAGGGAATCCGGGACCTGTGGACTCTCAATAAACATTGACTCAAAACCTCATTAAGTAGTAAAATTATTTATCCATGAAAAAGATCTGTTTATGGGCCCTCGCGGGCTTTTTTTCTATGTCTCTGGCTCATGCGGACCCCTTTCAGCAGGCCGTCGCTCAACTGTCCGACAAAAACCCCACCGTCCGCAGACGGGCCGCGGAATCCCTGGGAGAAATCAAAAATCTTTCCGCCGTCGCGCCTCTGACCAAACTTTTGACTGACCCCGTCCCGGCAGTTCGGTCCGCCGCGGTGGACTCTCTTGGGGTCATGCGCGTGCAGGAAGTAGAACCCAAAATCGCCCAGATGCTTGAGACGGACGCGGACGCTTATGTGCGGCAAACCGCAGCCGTGGCTCTTGGATTCATCGGTAACCGGGCGGCCGTCGCCTCCCTTCTCAAGGGCCTCAAAGATTCCCACGAAGGCACACGATATGCCAGCGTCAATTCCCTCGCGATCCTCCGAGACAACAGCGCGGTGACCGTTTTGACCGAACTTTTGAACAGCCCAGACGCAAGGATGAGGAACTCCGCTTCATATGCCCTGGCCAAGATCCAGGACAAATCGTCTGTTCCAGCGCTTCTCCAGTCGCTCAAGATGTCCAGGTCCACCCAGCCGGCGGAAGGCAAAACCCTCGTGGACCCCATGGTGGCCTCTTCACTCCTGAGATCTCTCGGCGAGATGGGCGACAAGAGCGTGATCCCTCAAATTAAAAAGTATCTTGAAGATTCCGACAACAGCGTCAAAATTGCCGCCGCCCACTCGCTTTATCTTCTTGGCGACAAGTCCGGTCTGGCCGTTGCCCGCAAATTTCTGAAAGACAAAAATGCCGGTTCGCGCAGAGACGCGGTCAAGGTGATCGGAGACATGGGGAACGGCGAAGACCTTTATGTCTTGAAAGCCATGAACAGCGACCCTGATCCGCAGGTCCAGGAAGCGCTCAAATATTCCGTTGACAGATTATCCAGAAACTTCAAACCGGCCGCGCCCATAAAGAAAAAGTAAACCCTATGAAAAAATATTTTTTTATTATGTTGTCCGCGGCCCTCTGCATGCACGCCAACCTCCGAGCCGAGGGGGACAGCGGCAAAACGTCCAAGTCCAAGTGGCGGGAATATTTCGGCATGGACAAACGGGACAAGGAAAAGCCCAAAAAAACCCGCCCGGAACGAACCCACAGCGCGGAGGACGCAAACCCCGAAGGCATGCTGGACCTTGTCGACATCCCGACGGCCAATGTCCTGGACTACGGCGGGTATCGTCTGAATTTCCGGCTCTATTCAAAGGGCGGCGTGCAGAGCCACATCTCGTTCGGGGTTTTTCAGCGCCTGAACATCGGCGCGACCTGGGACATGGAACAGCTCCTGGGCTCCGAAGAAGCCAAGACGGTGGCTCCCACGCTCAATGTTAAATTTAAAGTTTATGACGGAGCGGACATCCTGCCCGCGATCGCAGTCGGATACGACGGACAGGGCCGGTTTTTCAACCGAGACAAGGACGAATATGACGAACGCGAGCGCGGCCTTTACGCGGCTTTCGCGCGCGAAATATTCTTTCCCAATTTCAACATCACGGCAGGCGCCAACATCGCCAAATTCAAAGACGGGGAAGTTTATGGGTTCACGGGGCTTTCATACACCATTGAAGAGAAAGTCGCCCTTTTCACAGAATACGACAACATCCGAAAGGGCCCCAACAACCGTTTCAACGCCGGCATCCGCTTTTTCCCGATCCCGTCTTTGGGCATCGATTTCGCGGTCCGCAGGATCGGGTCCATTTATGACAAGGAACGCATCGTAAGAATAAACTATGTGGGGACCTTTTAATGGCTGACGAGACATCCGCATTAGACTTTGAAATGCCGGTCGTGGAACTCGAGACCAAAATCTCCGAGATCCGCAACCTCAACCAGTCGGAGACGGTGAACCTGGACCAGGAAATCAAGGCGCTTGAAGAAAAGCGCGACAAACTCATCCAGGAAATTTTCGCAACCCTCACGCCCTGGCAGAAAGTCCAGATCGCCCGGCACCCGCGCCGGCCCCACACCGGCGATTACATCAGCATGATTTTCACGGATTTCACAGAACTTCACGGAGACCGCCTTTTCGGCGACGACGCCGCGCTCCTTGGAGGAACCGCCCTGCTGGGAGACCAGCCTGTCATCGTCATGGGCCACCAGAAAGGCCGTTCCATCGAAGATTCCATGATGCGCAATTTCGGAATGATGCACCCCGAAGGATATCGCAAAGCTCTCAAACTCATGAAGATGGCCGAAAAATTTAATCTGCCCGTCATCACCTTCATCGACACCCCCGGCGCGTATCCAGGGATCGGAGCCGAAGAACGGGGCCAAGCGGAAGCGATCGCCTTAAATTTAAGAGAAATGTCGGTCTTGAAAGTGCCCATCATCAGCGTGGTGATCGGAGAAGGCGGAAGCGGAGGCGCGCTCGGGATCGGCGTCACCGACAGAATTTTAATGCTCGAAAACTCGTGGTATTCCGTGATTTCGCCTGAAGGCTGCGCGGCCATCTTGTTCCATGACGCCGCCCGGGCTCAGGACGCGGCCAAAGTTTTGAAACTGACGGCGTCTGATTTGCTGGACCTCAAAATTATAGATGAAGCCGTGCCGGAACCCGCGGGGGGAGCGCACAGAAACGCTTCCGCGGTGGCAAATTCCCTCTCAGACGCTTTCAAAAAGCATCTCAAAGAGCTCATGGAAATTCCCACGCAAAAACTTTTGGACATGCGTTATGAAAAATACCGCAAAATCGGACATTGGGCTGAAATCCAATCCGTCCAAATCGAGTCAGCGCCTAAAAAAGCCCGCAAAAAGAAAGCCTGATTTTTAATCAAACCAAACAGGAGAACATATGTCTACTAAAGTAAAAGAATTGTTAGGAAGCGACGCAGAAAAATTATTGACCTACAAAGCCAAGGTGCCCGCAAGCCGTTTGCACCTCCCTTCACCTGATTATGTGTCCGAAAACTACGGCGCATCTGACAGGAACCCTCAGGTTTTGAGAAGCCTCAACCAGATGCTCAGCCACGGACGCCTTGCCGGAACGGGATATCTGTCCATCCTGCCCGTCGACCAGGGCATTGAGCACAGCGCCGGAGCCTCTTTCGCTCCCAACCCGGACTATTTTGATTCTGAGAACATCGTGAAGCTCGCCATCGAAGGCGGATGCAACGCCGTCGCCTCAACTTTCGGCGTCCTGGGTTCCGTGGCGCGCAAATATGCCCACAAAATTCCCTTCATGGTCAAAGTGAACCACAACGAGTTCCTTCAATATCCCAACAAGTTCGACCAAATCATGTTCGGCCAGATTCGCCAGGCCTGGGACATGGGCGCGGTCGCGGTGGGAGCCACCATTTATTTCGGTTCTCCTGAATCTCCCCGTCAGATCGTTGAAGTGAGCCAAGCGTTCGCCGAAGCCCACCGCCTCGGCATGGCCACGGTCTTGTGGTGCTATACCCGCAACTCCGCGTTCAAGACGGCCGAAAAAGATTATCATGTCTCCGCCGACCTCACAGGCCAGGCCAACCACCTGGGCGTCACCATTCAGGCCGACATCATCAAACAGAAACTTCCTGAAAACAACGGGGGATACAACGCCCTCAAGTTCGGCAAAACACACCCCAAGGTTTATTCAGAGCTGACCACGGACCATCCCATTGATCTCACGCGTTATCAGGTCCTGAACTGCTATTCCGGCCGCGCAGGACTCATCAACAGCGGCGGAGCGTCATCAGGAGCCGCAGATTTGGCTGAAGCCGTGAAAACCGCCGTCATCAACAAGCGCGCGGGCGGCATGGGCCTCATCTCCGGCAGAAAAGCTTTCCAGCGCCCCATGAAAGAAGGCGCGGAACTCTTGAACGCCATCCAGGATGTTTATCTGGACAAGAGCATCACCATCGCTTAATTAACAGGAGAAACATCCATGGGAAAATTAATTGGAATTTTAACCGGCGGCGGAGATTGCCCGGGCTTGAACCCGGCCATCCGCGGAGCCGTGATGCGCGCCAAGGACCACGGATATGAATGCGTGGGTTTGGTGGAAGGCTGGAGAGGTCTTGTTGAGGGCAAAACCATGCCCCTGACCACGGCAAGCGTGGCGGAAATTGTCAGCAAGGGTGGAACTGTCCTTGGAACAAGCCGCACGAACCCATTCAAAAAAGAAGGGGCCGTTGAAAAATGTCTCGACAACTTCAAGAAACTCAAGCTGGACGCTTTGATCGCTTGCGGGGGAGAAGATACTCTTGGTGTTGCGGCGAGACTCTATAAAGAGCATAAAGTGAATGTCGTGGGCGTTCCCAAAACCATGGACAACGACCTTTCCGCGACGGATTACACTTTCGGCTTTGACACAGCGACCACCATCGCCGTGGACGCCGCTGAACGCTTGAAAGACACGGGCCGGAGCCACAGACGGATCATGGTTCTTGAAGTCATGGGCCGCCATGCGGGCTGGGTGGCGCTCTATACCGCCATCGCTTCAGCCGCAGACTGGGTTTGTCTCCCTGAAGAACCGGTGGACGTGAAAGCCATGTGCGCCAACTTGAAACGCGCTCACGCCGAAAAAAATGTCGCCATTGTCGTCTGCTCCGAAGCCATCGATATCCCCGGCAAAGCCGCAGGCAAGGAAGAACTCGACGAGTTCGGCCACATGCTGCTCAAGAAGCGCGGCGTGGGGGAACAGATTGCGGAGATCATCGAGAAGGAAACCAAGATTGAAACGCGTTCAGCCGTGATCGGGCACATCCAAAGAGGCGGTTCACCCACCCTCTTTGACCGCATCCTGGGAACCCGCGTGGGCGTCAAAGCCGCGGACTTGGTGTCGGAAGGCAAATTCGGCCAGATGGTGGCCTTGAGGGGAGATGCGGTGTTGGGTGTTTCTCTTGAAGAAGCCACTTCCAAACTCAAGACTGTCACACCGGAATGGCTCAAATTCGCGAAGATCTTCTTTAAATAAGCCGGTCTTCTACAAATAAAAATCCCGTCCCGAGGGTTTCCTCGAGACGGGATTTCTTTTGTCTTGAAAGTTATTTCTTCGCAGGAGCCTTTTTCGTTTCAGCGGGCTTCGCGTCTTCCGCCATGTCGCCTTCAATGCGGATGGAGATTTCAACTTCTTCACCGACAGCCAAACCGCCGTTGTCCAGTGTCTTGTTCCAGGTGATTCCGAAATCTTTCCGGTTGATCTTGGTGCTGGCTTCAAACCCGGCCTTGGTTTTGCCCATGCCGTTGATCACGCCGCCCACTTCGAGGTCCAGGACGACGGGCTTTTCCACGCCTTTCATCATGAGAAGCCCTTCGAGCTGAGCTTTGCCGCCGCTCGCGTTTTTGATTCCCGTGGATTTGAAAGTAATGACGGGGAACTTGGCGACATCAAAGAAGTCAGGGCTTTTCAGGTGCCCGTCGCGCTGAGCGTTGTTGGTGTCGATGCTGGCCGCGTCAATCGTGGCTTGAGCGTTCCAAGATGCAGGGTTCTTTTCGTCATAGCTGAACTCGCCGGAAAACTTTCCGAACCTGCCGGAAGTTTTGGAAACCACCATGTGACGGACTTTGAAAGTGACGTCCGAGTGCGCGGGATCGATGGTGAACTTTGCCGCGAACGCCGGAGAAACCGCCAGAGCCAACACCGAGAGAATCTGTAAGAACTTCATTTTCATGCTTTTGTGCCTCCTAAGAGTGTTTGATGCAAGTTTTGGTATTATATATGAAAGAATGGACACCTTCAAGATCGCTCCCATATTTAAACCGTCGGGGGACCAGCCCCAAGCCATCCAGGAACTCGTCTCCGGAGTCCTCGACGGAAAACCCCAGCAAGTCCTGCTTGGAGTGACGGGTTCCGGCAAAACCTTCACGATGGCCCATGTCATCAAGGGAGCCAACCGGCCCACCCTGGTGATCTCTCCCAACAAAATTTTGGCCGCTCAGCTTTATGCCGAGCTCAAAAGCCTGTTCCCGGAAAACGCCGTAGAGTTTTTCATATCGTATTATGATTATTATCAGCCGGAAGCCTATGTTCCCTCGTCCGACACTTATATAGAAAAAGACGCCGACATTAATGATCACATCGACCGCCTGCGGCTGAAAGCGACTTCTTCACTCCTTGAAAGAAAAGATGTCGTGATCGTGGCCTCCGTCTCCTGCATTTACGGCTTGGGTTCTCCCAAAGAATATAAAGCGCTATGTGTCCATATTCAAAAGGGAGCAAAAAAGTCCCGGGAAGAGATTTTGGACGAACTGGTGCGGATCCAATATGAAAGAAACGAAATGGAGTTCACTCGGGGAAAATTCCGGGCCAAGGGCGACACCGTCGAAATTTTTCCGGCATATCTTGAAACGGCTTTGCGAGTGGAGTTCTTCGGCGACGAAATAGAAAAAATTTATGAAATAAACCCCGTGACCAAAGATAAAATCAGGGAGAAAGACCAGGTTTATGTTTATCCGGCCAAGCATTTCGTGACAACTGAGCCCGCCATCGAGCGCGCTCTCAAGGACATCGGCGACGAGCTCAAAGAACGCCTCCAGGTTTTGAGGGAGAAGGGCAAGCTCCTGGAAGCCCAGAGGCTGGAACAGCGGACTCATTTCGATATGGAGATGCTCCGCGAAACCGGCGCATGCCACGGGATCGAAAATTATTCGCGCCACCTCTCCGGCAGAAAAGCGGGGGAACGCCCGGTCTGCCTGCTGGATTATTTTCCGGAAGATTTTTTGGTCGTGATCGATGAAAGCCATGTCACGGTGCCCCAGATCGGGGGGATGTATGAAGGCGACCGTTCGCGCAAACAGACGCTTGTGGATTATGGTTTCCGCCTCCCTTCCGCCGTCGATAACCGCCCTCTAAAATTCACGGAATTCGAATCTCTCGTGAAACAAACCATTTTCCTCTCCGCCACGCCCGGCCCCTATGAACTCAAAAAGACGAAAGGGGAAATCGTCGAACAAGTGATCCGTCCAACGGGGCTCGTGGATCCCGAAGTGTTTATTCATCCCATCGCCGGACAGGTGGAACACCTCATGCAGGAAATCGCGGCGCGCGTGGATAAAAAAGAGCGGGTGCTCGTGAACACCCTCACCAAACGCCTTGCCGAGGATCTTACGGAATATTTCACGGAGAAAAAATTCAAAGTCCGATATATGCATTCCGACATCGACGCCTTGCAAAGAATCGAAATCATAAAAAATTTCAGAAAAGGGGCTTTTGATGTCCTCGTTGGTATCAACCTGCTGAGAGAAGGACTGGACATCCCTGAAGTGAGTCTTGTCGCCATTCTGGACGCGGACAAAGAAGGGTTTTTGCGTTCCGAAACCACTCTCATCCAGATCTGCGGCCGCGCGGCGCGCAATGTGAACGGGAAAGTGATCCTCTATGCCGATCAGATCACCGGCTCCATGAAACGCGCCATGGACGAGATGTCGCGGCGGCGAAAAAAACAGCTAGAATATAACCAGATACACAATATCACGCCCAAAACCATCGTGAAGGCCATTCAAGAGATGGAAGAGTTCCAGGTCATGGCAAAGAAAGAAGGCCTGACACTCCTGAACTCCGGGGCGCTCAAGCGCTTGAACCCGCAAAACATCGCGGAAGTCGTGGAAGAAATTGAATCGAAGATGAAAGAGGCCGCCGACCGTCTGGACTTTGAGACGGCCGCCGCCATGCGGGACCAGCTTTTTGAAATCAGGGATATGTCGGCTCAGAAAAAGACGAAAGCTAAAAATACAAAATCATGAACCTTGAAACCCAAGTCCGAGAGATCTTGCGCCTCTCATTTTTAGAGGACAAACAGGACATCACCAGCCGTCTCCTTTTCAGCGCCAAAGACAAACTCAAGGCGGATATCGTCGCCAAAGAGCGGGGGATCGTCTGCGGAATTTCCTTTGCGGTGATTGCAATCCAAAAACTGGACCCTCAGTGCAAAATTCAGGTTTATAAAAAAGACGGAGCCTCAGTCCGTCCGGGCGACACCCTTTTCTCCGTGACAGGCCATTCAAGAGCGCTCCTCGCCGCTGAAAGGAAAGCCGTCAACTTCCTCCAGCACCTTTCAGGAATTGCCACCCTCACCTCAAAATTTGTCGCCGCCGCCAAGGGTACAAAAACGGTCATCCTCGACACGCGCAAAACCGTCCCCGGCATCCGTTATCTCCAAAAATATGCCGTGCTCTGCGGGGGCGGGCATAACCATAGAATGAATCTTGCCCAAATGGCCATGATCAAAGACAACCACATCGCGGCCGCAGGGAAAAACACCTTGAACCTGCTCAAAATAAAATCTAAACTTCCCAAAGGCACTTTGCTCGAGATCGAAGCCAAAACGATGAAGGAGGTTTCCATGGCCATCGCCGCCCATGCCGACATCATCATGCTCGACAACATGAAATATCCCGCGCTTAAAAAAGCCGCCGCTTTCGTCCGCAGTCATTCCAAAGCCCAAATTGAAGTTTCCGGAGGCGTCACCCTGAAAGACGTCCGCAAAATCGCGCGATTGGGCGTGGAGAGAATTTCTGTCGGCGCCTTGACTCATTCGGCTCCCGCGCTCGACATCAGCATGGAAGTGAGAGGTCCAGCGTGAGTCCGGAACTCGTTTCACTCCTGAGCGATGTCCGCCGCGTGTCGGGGGAAACCCTCGCGAAGAAACTCGGGATCTCACGGCAGGCCCTCCACAAACAGATTTTAAATCTCCGCGAAAAGGGTTATGTCATCGAAGGACAAACAAAAGCGGGTTATAAACTTTGTTCAAAACCAGACCGCATCCTCCTTCAGGAATTCATGCAGGGCCTGAAAACCAAACGGTTCGGAAAAAACATCGTCCTCAACGAAAAAGCCGCTTCAACCCAGGAAGAAGCGAAAATTCTGGCTGAAAAAGGTCTCTCAGAAGGCACTGTCGTATTCGCTGAAGAGCAGACCGCGGGTCACGGAAGGCTGGGAAGAACTTGGGAATCTGCGAAAGGCGGTCTTTGGTTTTCCATCATTCTCCGTCCGCCATTTTTGCCGCAGAAAGCGCCCCTGCTCGCGCTCGCAAGTTCCGTCGCCATCGCAAAAGCCATCGAACAATCCAGCAAGATCAACTGCCGGCTCAAATGGCCCAACGATATCCTGGTGGAAACGGAGAACGGGTTTCGGAAAATCTGCGGATCACTGGTTGAAATGTCTTCGGAAACGGACAAGATCCGCTGGGTCGTGCTCGGCATCGGCATCGACGTCAACAATAAACTCCCCAAGTCTCTTGAAGACATCGCTGTGACCCTGAAAGACCTCCACGGCGCGCCCCTGGACCGCTCCGCTCTCCTTCAAAGAATCCTCAAAAGCCTGGAAACCGTGTATGATGTCCTGGTTCAAAGAGGGTTCGACGAGGTGAAAAAAGAATACCGCAAACGCTCTGTCCTCAAACGCGGACAAAACGTTTTGCTGAGCAACCCTTCAAGCAAGGTCAACGGAAAATTTCTTTATGTCGACAACGACGGGTCTCTCGTGCTTTCTCTCGAAGGGGGAAAAATTCAGAACTTTTTCGCGGGAGACGTGACGCTCTCAAATTAGGAGATAAAATGAAACTCTATAACACCCAGTTCCACCCCAAAGGTCCCACTTCGGCGGCCACATTTGAAATCAAGGACAACAAAGTTTATACGACGGAAAACCATCCTGACGGGCAAGATCCTGAAGCGTGGTATGATCTGAAAGACGGCAAATTTTATCCGGCCCCCGGGCACCCGCAGGGCGCGCCCGCTCACACTCCGTGGTATGAAATCCGAGCGGGAAAAGTTTATTCTTCAACCGGTCACCCGCACGGCGCTCAGGCGTTTCCGTTTTTCGAGATTAAATAAGAACTAAAATTTTCTTCTTATTTAAAAGCGCGCGCGGTGATTTCGAGGCACTGACGGCGGTAGAGTCCCAAAATGCTGATGCGGTGATAATCGATTTTCACGTCATAGATTCCCCGAAGTTCCGGCCTCTCTTTCTTTAAATTCATCAGAGCTTTGTCGAACCCTCCGTTTCCGCCTGCGCCGGAAATGTTCGTCCCTCGGGACGTGCCGGTTGGAGCCGTGACAGGCAGAGAGAGCCCATGCTGACAGCTTTGGCAGAAAATGCGGCCTGCGTCCACCGCGTCTGCCGGGATCTGGCTTGGAGAAAGAGTTTCAAGGGAGAGGGGAGCGCGGGAATTCATGAAAATGACAATGCCTCCCGGCCTCAACAGCCCGGGCCTCGCGTCAGACTCGTCCCAGTCCGCCTGCGCTTTGACCGCCGAAAATAGAACGGCAGAAATGAGGGCGAGGACAAAAATATAGGGGCGATTCATGAATCGCCTTATTTGATGCGCCCGACTTTTCCTGTCAGGATCGTGCAGGTCCGCGTATAGAGCCCCAAAACGCTGAACGCTTCCATGTCGGACTTGACGTCATAAAGCACGCTGTCGGCATTGCTTGCCAGGGCATTTTGCGCGGCCGCCGCATAACTCGCGTCGCCCCACGCCACCAAAAACAGCAGGGAACGGTTGCAGGATTGTCCTGAAACCGTCTTGTCAGAAATCTCCGCCCGGACCTCGTTCGGAGTGGAGGACCGATAAGCCCTCGGGACCTTCACGTTCGTATAAATAATCCCGCACCCGCCCAATCCAAATATCGACGACAACAGCGCAAAATGAAGTTTTTTTATCATGTCTTAAGTATACCAATTTGTTACAAAAAGTTTACAAAAAGTTTAGGACGCCAAGATGCCTTCTCTTGTAGAATATTCCGACATCCATGAAAAAAGTTTTTTGCTCCGCCCTTTTGGGCGTGTTTTGCTATTCCTTTTTGGCCGCGCCTTATGCCGAGGCGAGCTTCTGGGAAGAGCGGCGTTCCTCCGTCGAAAAAACTGCGGAGTCGGAGCCCGCTCTCCTGGCACAGCTCCCGACCGGAAACCTGCCTCGAATCCGCCCGCTGATCAGCCGCCAAAACATCGTTCCTGACGCGGACAATTTGAGCCTTCCGCAGTTCATTAAAAACCGCCTGCCCGCCGGCTTCGCGCTTCCCCTGGCCTTCGCCAATTTCAAGCGCGCGCGCATCCCGCAAAATTGGAAGCCCGGAGACCCTCTCGTCATCCATATCCAGGACGTTCACCAAAATTTTGAAGCGCAGGAAAACATCAGCAAATCGATTCAGGAATTGATCGGCAAAGGCCAGGCCGATCTGGTTGCGCTCGAAGGCGCGTTTGAGGCCGTCGATGTGTCGCGTTTCAGAACCTTTGAGGATCCCGAGTCCGTCCATAAAGCCGCGGATTTTCTGATGAAAGAAGGCAAGGTCACCGGAGCGATACACACCGCCTTGACGAGCCGCAAGGAAATCCCGCCGTTCGTGGGTGTCGACGATGAACCGCTTTATAACGCCCATGTCCGGGCCTATCAAGACTCCGCGCCGAAAGTGCGCGAACTGAAAGAACGCCTCGTTGAAACAGAGTCCGCGATCAACGCTCAAAAGCAGAAAATATTCAGCCCGGAACTTGCGGACTTTGATAAAAAAGTCCAGGCCTATCGTTCGGGGACGGCGCCTCTGGGGGAACATGTCAAATCCCTCTCGGAAACCGATCCATCCTTCCAGGGGGAAATGGTCCCGCTCTTCCTGAAAGCCCTCTCGATGGAACACTCTCTCAATTTCGCGAAAGTCGAGGACGAACGCGCCTCAATGCTCAATATCCTCGTCAAGAAGCTCGACAAGAATGAAACGGGCCGCCTTGTGAATTTAAGCCTCGCATATCGCCTGGGACGAATCCGCCACACTGATTTTTATGGTTATCTGAAAACCCTTTGCGCCCGTTCCGGCGTTCCCGTCGAAAATTATCCCGCCCTATCGGACTATCTGGATTATGTTCTCGTCTCTGACAGAATTAACGCAGAAAAGCTCATGACCGAGACCCAGGCGCTCGAAAATAAAATCTATGGCATCCTCGCCAAAACCGAACAAGAAAAAAATCTCATCGCTGAATCCAGAAAACAATATCTCACCGACAAGCTGATCGATTTTTCACTCACCGCGCAAGAGTGGAAAGAGTATCAAGGATCCGCCCTCATTTCGGAAAATTTTCCCCTCGCCTCCTTTGAATCCTTTTTCAGACATGCCGAACTCCGTGACGCGGCCCTGACTCAAAATCTGCTCAAAGCCGTCTCAGCGGGCAAAGCGAAAACCGCCGTCCTCGTGACGGGAGGATATCATTCCGCAGGCATGGAAAATCTGCTTGAAAAACTTGAACCCCGCGCCGCCGTCATCACGCTATCTCCCAAGATCACCAAAATTGAAAACGCTTCCGGCACGGAATATCTTTCCATCTTCACGCGGGAAAAGTCCCCGCTCGACAAACTTTTCGACGGAGACAAGCTGTTTCTGCCGCAGAGGGTCTGGACCTCGGGACTTGTCAGGCTCCTCGCATCCGACGCCGGAGCGGCGTTCCCGGAACTTGCAAACGGCCCGGAGAATGTTCCCGACACTCTTGAAGCCGCCCGTTTTTCCGCTTTGGCAGGTCCCTCTGCCGGCGGTTTTTCTGTGACAGCGGAAGACATCGACGGCGGCGTCCGGGTTGAACCTTCCAACGCGGCTGAAGGCGCTGTCCCCTATTCGCTTCTGAAAGATGCTGAAGGAAACATCACGCGCCAGGTTCACTCGCCCCAAAGGCGAATCACGACTGAGATAACCCGGCTTGCGGCTTCTGTTGCAGGAGCGGCCCTGATTTCGATGGTCGCCTTATTTATTTACACAAGCCAGGAAACGCTTTTCCCTCTGGCCGGATCGAGTTTGGGCCACGCGGCGTGGGCGGCAATCCTGATCCCCGCAGTGCCGTTCCGCAAAAGAGTGTCCCCGTTGGATGTTGACCATTTTGTGACTGCATGGAGCGGCGTCAGAGGAGTCCGCACCCTCATAGAGCTTGAAACGCTGGCTGGGATCCCGAGGAAATCAATTAAAACTCCTGAGTTTAAAGAGCTCCTGAAAAAAGTGAACCTGCGCCTGCAGGTTATAAATCCGGACAAGAAGTTAATCAAAATTTATTTGTTCGGCGACATAAAAACCGCGATCCGGGATTATTTGCAGATGACCCATGGGAAGATCAACATCCGCAAGATGGCCGCCGATCTGCGAATCTCGAGAAGAATTATTTATAACCACGGTATCGAAAAACTTGTGCGCGAAGAAATGACGCGGCGCAAAACAGAAGAGCCGTCTCGCCTGCCGATCATGCTCAAAGCGAACCGAAGGGACATCGAATATGCCCTGTCAAAATGGCGCCAGCCCTTTCACGCCGCGCGGTTCAGCAAGGCCCTCGGAGTGTCCGTAAGAACGCTTTATTATCATGACTATGATCAGCTCGTCCAGGCAATAAGAAGGAAACCTCCGCTCCGCACCGCGGTTCTTGTGCTTGGAATTCTCTCCGGAACCGCATTCTGGGGCCGGATAATACGGGCGGCCTCAGGGGAAAACTCCGCGCTCCTCGCGGGACTTTATCCATTCCAGGAATCTTCTTTTTTAGATTGGAACATCGTCTTTCACACTATTTTTGATTTCAGTTCCATCCATCATTTTTCGGACATTGCGCCATGGCTCCTGCACCGGACCGAACGGACGCTCTATTATCTCCGCGCATATTCGTCCGGCCTGGACCCCGTGACCGTGATTCCGGCCCTGATCATCGCGGTTTTCGCCGTTTCATTTTTTGCCGTCAATGCTTATGCGCGCTCCGCGAAAGGGAAAGCGAGCGGCCGGCGCAGGTTCCTGACTTCAGGCGTCAGGCTTCTCATGAGTTATTCCGCCGCGATGCTGACCGGGGGAGGCGTGAAATTTTTGTTCTTCGATGTGCCCAGAAAATACCCCGTCGAAATCCCGAGCTATAGCGGCGCAGATTCCGGAGCCATCATCAAAAGCCTGGAAACCGCTCTCGAAAAGCATCTTCAAAAAACGGGGGGACAGGGAGGGTTCGCGGTCGTGCTCGACATGCTCCCTCTGCTCATCGCGGAAAATTTGCCCCAGGGTTTCAGAGAAATGGCGCTTGCCCACGCCGAGGAGTCGGGGGTTCTCACGCCGGTCCTTGAAGATGAAATTTACAGAACGCCCGGGATCACGGACAAAGCAATCTATGACGCGTTCATAAAAATCGGCGCCCAATACGGCGGATTCATGAATGCTTATGGCAAAGAAACGGATCGGGAGCGAAGATCGGCCATGCTGGAGTCGCTGAACAATCCCCTGCACCGCCTCAACCCCATCTTCAGAGGCGCCGTGAAAGACATTTTGCTCTGGGCGGACGCCAGGGGAATCCTCGTCATTCAAAAGCAGGTCGTCCTGGACGAAAATGGAAAACCTTCGGTCTCCGGCTGGATTAACGAGCGCCGCGCCGCGAACAGGCCCGCGCTGAACTCTGAACTGCTCCTAAAAAACAACCGCGCCGAGTTTTGGACGCAATGCCGCGAAACAGCAAAAGCCCGCGCCCAGCTTTCAGCCCAATCCGATGATCTGGCCTATCGATCCGCAGTGGATAATTTCCATGACATTTTTGTCTATCACGGAACTGAACGAAAAGAACGGCTCTTTGCCTTTGCTCTGGGAACCCGCCCGCGCTCTGCCTATGAAACAGCGCTGGCAGAAGGCAATTTTGACCCGGAAACCCAGGCTTTCCTTGAGACAGAAGCGTTCCTGGAATATGCGATGTCGCAGTCCGCCAACCGCATGACCCAGCGGGAAGTCATTCGGGACATCGCCTCCAAAACGTCCGCCAAATTGCGGGACGCGGGAGCCCGTTCAGGCCGAAATGCCCGAGAAACGCTTGAAGACGAGGTCCTTTTCAGCTCAGAACTTGCCCGCGAGCTTGCGCAGTTTCCCAAGACGCCTCTCCCCAAATTTATGGAGCTTCTGTCCCGGAAGGGATTTCTTTCCCCCGAGGATGCCGCTTCGCTTTCATTTCCTCCGGTCCAGCCTGAATCCAGCATCTCCAACCCCATTTTCAACAGAAACCTTTTTGCCCTCGGCCTGATCTCACCGAATTTCGATATCGGAAGTCTTGAGGGTTTGGCCTTCTCCATTATCGCCGCCACAATTCTCCTCGCCGCATGGAAAATACTCGAGGGGATGATCCGCGGCAATCCCGCAAACCCGGCATTCTCCCTGAACCCTGCCGCCGGCGCTGATGCTGATTCCAAAACTGCCCCAACCAAACTTCCCGGAAATCTCCCGTTCGACGGGCAAACCATCGCGCGCCTCACGGCGGCTCAAGTCTTTAACGACCGCTGGCTCGGAAACCCGGACAATGGAAAAGCCTGGAGACGAGACGAACTTGGGATGGGCACGCGCTACGATCTCTGGCCGAACGGCAAAGGAAGATGGATGTTTGTGTCCCATCCCCAAAAACTCAAAGGAACAGCCTCCTTCCAGGACATTTTTATGCTCAACGGCAACGGGCAGATTCTGAATGCCGTGAGATTATACGCTGGAAATATTCAGGCCTCCCTGACCGAAACCGAACTCTGGCTGGACTCTCTGGCAAGGAGCATGCCGACGACCGCAACCTTGAACCTGATCGTTCCTGCGGACCAGATCACAGACGGAATGAACATTCGGATCAATCAAAATATTTATGCCACCAAAAACCTGGGGCCTGTCCCGGACGCTCCCGGGTTCCGGTTCCTCTCGATCAACCGTCACCCCTCCCTCGTGGACGGCGAAACCCTCACGTATATGGCCTCCTTCGCGGTCCTGGGACTCTGGGGAGCCATCAAATCCCACATCAACCCGATCTATCTCCTCCCGCTCATGAACATCATCCTCGGCTTGATCATCTGGAGAATCGGCGTTTGGGTGAACCCTCCAAAACCCATTCTGCAACAAGCGCGTCCCAAACCTGACCCGCTTCTGTTCGAGACGCAAAACATTGCGGGACTGACCGCGGAGCAAATTTTTGGGGTCGATCCTTTTATAACCTCGGACACAGGGAGAAAGGAGAATAACCGCAAGTATGGCAAGGGTATCAGATATAATGTCAGCGTTTGGGAGAACGGAAGAAAAATATTTATTTGCGAACCGGATATAGTGCCCTATTATTATCTTCCTGACGACATTTCAGTTACGACCCAGGACATCCTCCATTTAAATTTAAATAATGAGATCCTGCATGTGGTGAGAGTTTTCAAAGGAGACTATGACATACTATCCATCCTTTTCGCATCGAATATCCAGTTCAGATATTTCAATTGGGACTTCGAGTATCCCATCACTATCATTGTTCCAGCCCAACAGGTTAAGTTCTGGATCGATATCTCGTTGGGGTTTTGGGGGCTGCTGAATTTCGGGAAAAATCGGTTTACCGATCAAGGCCCGGTTGAGGGCGCCCCAGAATATCACCGCCTGGCTGTTATCAGGAGAGGGCTGACTGTCCAAAATATCGGCAATAATTCATCGGGATTTTCGAACCCCAGCAAACCCTCCGCCCAGACCACCATCGGGATCGGACTCGCGCTTTTTGTGGCGGGGACCCTTTTGGCGGTTCCAACTCTGCATTTCATCGCAATTCCCGCTTTTGTTTATGGGTTCTGGCTTTCAGGCGTTTTGAGAATCCGCAACCTCCAGCCGCAGGAAGATCCCGACGCCGCCATCCGCCAGGCAGAGGCCCTCCTCTCCCGCGGACAAAACAGCCTGGGCGATTCCCTGAACAAATTGCTCGGCAATGACCTTCGTCTCAATGTCGGGGGGGAAGAGAGAAAGCGTTCGGCCTATGCCTCCATGCTTTCACAGATGAAACTGATCCCCATCTTCATCAAACTCCGTTTCACCCAAAGCCTGGACGGTCAACTTTTCGTCATCCGGGCGCCGAAAGACATCTCTGAGGAAAAGATTCAGACGCTGAACTCGAAATTCATGGAAAAGGGAGCGGAGGTGAAAATCGTGAAAAATTCCTCCGAGCTTCTGAAGATGGCCGCGGACCCTGCGAACCGGAACTTCTCGGCAAGGAACCTCCTGATCTCCAACGACGATTTAACAGATTTCCTCGTCTCCGTCGACGACGCCCCTGAATTTTTGAAGACTTTCAGCAATGTCATCCCCATCGATTTTGTCCGCGACATGTCCGGCCCCCCGCTGGTCTTCAGCCGCCTCCTCGAGATGCGCCGCATCGCAGAAGAATTTGCCGCGAGGTCGCAATGACCCATCATTCAAGTTGTTACAATTTGTTTACAAAAGATCGCCGCATTCATTCGTATAATATCCCCTGTCGCCTAATTCCTACACAGGTTGACATAATTATTAAATCAGAGTCCGCGGGGAATGTGATATCGTAAATTCATGAAACGATTGTGCCGGCTTTTTTTCTTTTTCCTCGTCTTCTCCGCGGTTCTGCATTTGGGCAGAGCGCGCCTCTTCGCCCTTTCCGGCAATGTTTCCGGAACCTTGAGCGTCACCACTTCCGCTTATGTCGTCACAGGCAATGTCACAGTTCCCGCAGGCCAAACCCTCACACTCGATCCCGGCGTCGTCCTCAAATTTAATTCGGGCGTTTCTTTAACCGCTCTTGGAACTCTTCTGGTCAACGGAGACCCTGTCAACCCTGTTGTTTTCACATCCATCAACGACGATTCTTTCCTGGGAGACACCAACAACAATGGCTCCGCGACATTGCCAGCGGCGGGGAACTGGGGCGGGATCGGTGCCGGGAACGGTGTGTCTTCGGGGTTCATCAAAGCGAGCAATCTGATCCTTAAATATGCTGGAGACGGCGTGACGGCAACCAAAGGCCTGCTCGATATTTCTGTCTCGACGATTTCAAACAGTACCGGCGGTTCGATTTCACTTGGCGGCGGCTCCACAGGAACAATTGTTGATTGCGTGATTTCCACCTGCGCAGGAAACAACATTACAGTTACTGGCCAGTCCATCCTCAATTTCACAAGAAATCGATTGACGAAGAGCGGAAACATCGGGATCTATCTCGCCGGCGCATCTTATGCTGACATTTCGGAAAACAACATTTTATCCAACGCCTACGGAATCTACAGCGACCAGCCGGAAGGGACTGTCCTTTTGAGTTCAAACACATTTATAAACAACACAAATCAGGCGGTTATCCTTAGCAATCCTGACGTCCGATCTTTGACGGGGACAGGCAACACGGCGGCCGGCAATGCGGTCAATGGGGTGGAGCTGGGAGCAGGGAACATTCCTCATGATTATCATCTGATGAACCTCGGGCTTCCGTATGTCCCAAACGGAGCCACTTCAGTCAGCAATGGAACCTGGACCATTGATCCGGGAGTGATCGTGAAGGCGAGGGCGAATGGAGGAGGGGTCAATTTCACAGTTTCGAACGGAACGATGACGGTTCTGGGGACTGTTCAGGAACCCATTATCATGACCAGTTTTAATGATGATTCAGTCGGAGGAGACACCAACAACAATGGCTCCGCGACATTGCCAGCGGCGGGGAACTGGGGCGGGATCGGTGCCGGGAACGGTGTGTCTTTGGGGCTCATCAAGGCCGCCAACATGGTTCTCAAATATGCGGTTAATGGCGTGACGGCAAACAAAGGCGTGCTCGACATTTCTTCCTCGACGATCTCAAACAGTTCCGGCGGTTCGATTTCTCTAAACACAGGTTCAACAGCCACTGTCACGGACTGTTTTATTTCAACTTGCACCAGCAACAATGTCACCGTTGCAGGCCAGTCCGTCCTCAGTTTCTCAAGAAATCAATTGACGAAGAGCGGGAACATGGGGCTTTATTTTCCTGGCGCGGCCCTCGCGAACATCGATCAAAACAATATTTCTTTCAACAACAACGCCGGCATCTACAGCGACAATCCTATCGGCTCAGTCTTCATCACCGACAATATCATCTCAAACAACAAGAACCAAGCCATCTATTTTGCAAACCCGGACTTCACGTCTATTACCAGCACGGGGAATATACTTTTCGGAAACTTACTCAACGGTTTGGAGCTGGCTGGCGGAACAATTTCTCACGATTATTATTGGCCCAATCTGGACATGCCGTATGTTCCCAGCGGAGTCATTTCAGTCAACAACCGGAACTGGA
>JAKFYJ010000006.1 GCA_021730935.1 Elusimicrobiota bacterium | reverse complement strand
GCTTGTGGCGATCGCGACTCCCATTTCTTATGTCAAAGATCCTTTGAGGGTTTTTGAACTCGATTTCGAAGAAAACCTCAAGATCGTCCGCGACTGCGTCAAATATAAAAAGCGCATCATTTTCCCGTCCACCTCCGAAGTCTATGGCATGTGCCAGGACAAAGCGTTTGACGAAGACGAAAGCAACCTCGTGCTCGGCCCCATCCGCATGCAGAGATGGATTTATTCCTGTTCCAAACAACTGCTCGACCGCGTCATCTGGGCTTATGGAGAAAAACAAGGTCTGCAGTTCACCTTGATCCGTCCCTTCAACTGGATCGGCCCCAAGCTCGATTCGCTGAACACGCCCAAAGAAGGCAGTTCCCGCGTGGTGACACAGTTTATCGCGAACCTCGTCAAAAATGAGCCCATCCAGCTCGTGGGCGGGGGAAAACAAAGACGGGCCTTCACTTATCTTGATGACGGCATCAGCGCCCTCATGAAAATCATCGAGAACAAAAACAATGTCTGCAGCGGACAGATCTTCAATATCGGGAACCCCAAAAATGACGCGAGCGTGAAAACCATCGCTGAAAGGCTTCGCGTCCTTTATGCCAAACACCCGCTCTGCAAGAGCAAAAAAATCCCGCCCATCAAAAATGTGACTGAGAAAGATTATTACGGCAAAGGTTATCAGGACATCCAGTTCCGGACTCCGTCCATAAAAAAAGCTGAAAAACTTTTAGGCTGGACACCCAAAGTGGACTTGGACACCGCCCTCCAAAAAACCCTCGATTATTTCCTGAAGGAAAACGCTTAAAATCTCAATGGTCTTCAATGGATATGATCGCTTTGGAGGAAGATCACAATGAATAAGTTAAACCGAAGCATAAAAAACGTTCCACGTATTGAGAATTTAAAAGTTGAAAATTTTCGTGCTCTCAAAAATATTGAATTAAAAGATCTCTCGCCGCTTTCAGTATTTTTAGGACCCAATGGGAGTGGAAAAACTACTATTTTTGATGTTTTTGCATTTCTTTCTGAATGTTTCTCAGTGGGACTGCGCAAAGCTTGGGATAAACGAGGAAGATTTAAAGAACTACGCACCCGTGGGCAAAATGGACAAATTGTTATTGAAATTAAGTATAGGGAAAAGCCAAAAACTCCTATCATCACATATCATCTCGCAATTGACGAAGATGCTAAAGGACCTTTTGTATCTGAGGAATGGCTAAGATGGGTTAGAAATCCTCCAGCACAACCTTTCAAATTTCTTGATTTTGAAAATGGAAAGGGGGTAGTAGTTTCTGGTGATGCTCCGGATGAAAAAGAAGAGCGAGTGAACGAGCAACTTGAGTCAAGAGAAATGATAGCAGTAAATACCTTGGGGCAATTTGCTAAGCATCCGAGAGTAAGCGCTTTGCGACGATTTATTACGGGTTGGTATCTATCATATCTTTCAGCTGACAATACCAAAGGTGTTCCCGAAGCAGGTCCCCAAGAACGATTGTCCTCGATTGGAGATAATTTACCCAATGTCATTCAGTACTTGAAGGAACAACATCCGGACAGGTTAACCAAGATATTGAAAACACTTTCAGACAGAGTTCCTCGCCTTGAAAAAGTTGAAGCAGAATCAATGCAGGACGGAAGACTACTTCTTCAAATAAAGGATGCTCCATTTGAAAAACCTATTCTATCTAAGTTTGTATCTGATGGAACTTTAAAAATGTTAGCTTACCTAACACTTTTGTACGATCCTGAGCCGCCTCAAATGATTGGAATTGAAGAACCTGAAAATCAACTCCATCCTAGACTCCTAATAGGATTATCTGAAGAGTGCAGAAACGCAGCCGCGACTTCACAGCTCATGGTCACGACACATTCACCTTACTTTGTAAATGGCTTAAGAGCTAAGGAACTTTGGATTCTTTATCGAGATTCAAATGGGTTCACTCAAGTTCGTAAAGCCTCCGATATGAAAGGTGTCAAAGAATTTATGGAAACTGGCGCCTGCCTTGGTGATTTATGGATGGAAGGTCATTTTGAGGTTGGAGATCCTCTTACAAATTCTGGCTCACCTAAATCTTCTAAATAATCAAATCGAATTTTATGTCGCACATTGAATTTTTAGTTGAAGAGCCGTCAGCTGAAGTAGCATTAAGAAACCTTCTTCCAAAAATATTGCCGAACCACATCACTTACCTTATACATCCTCACAATGGAAAATACGACTTGCTTAGGAAATTGCCAAAGCGTTTAACAGCCTATAAAAAATGGATGCCCGCTGAATACAAAATCGTGGTATTAATTGATAAAGATAGAGAGGATTGCATATCAATAAAAAATAATCTAAATGATATCGCAAAGGATGCTGGGCTAACAATAAAAACATCCGTTAATCAGAACACTTTCCAAATATTAAACCGAATAGCTATTGAAGAGCTAGAGGCCTGGTTTTTAGGAGATGTTCAAGCACTCGAGCTAGCCTACCCGGGGGTACCAAAAAATTTATCTCAAAAATCTGATTTTCGGAACCCCGATTCAATTCGAGGAGGCACATGGGAAAGACTTGAGACAATTTTACAACATGCTGGATATTTTACAACTGGTCTTCAAAAAATTAATGCCGCCTCATCTATTTCACTTCGTATGGTACCAGAACACAACACATCGAAAAGTTTTCAGGTTTTTATATCAGGCCTTAAAACTTTAGTATCGTAATATTCATCCATGCACCTCGCCCTCAAAGTTGACGTCGACACTTATGACGGGATGCAAGACGGGATTCCGAATTTTTTAAAACTTTTTAAAGAGCTCGGCATTCGCGCTTCCTTTTATGTTCCCTTTGGTCCAGACGCTTCCGGGCGGGCGGTCTTCCGCGTGTTCAGGAAAAAAGGGTTTTTGAAAAAGATGTTCCGCACGAACGCGCTCAAACTTTACAGCCTGAAAACCATGCTTCGCGGAACTCTGCTTCCCGCGCCCATGATCGGATCTTCTTTCCCTCAGCTTGCCCAAGACATCGAACGCGAAGGCCATGAGATCGGCATTCACGGATATCACCATGTGGAGTGGCAGGACCATTTGCCGGGGATGAGCGAAGAAAAAATACGCAGGCATTATGAACTGGGCATCAGCGCTTTTGAAAAAGTTATGGGCAAAAAACCCAAAGCCTTCGCGGCTCCGGCCTGGATGATCACGAGCGCCAGCCTCGGCATTCAGGATTCCTTCGGATTCAAATACGCCAGCGACACGCGAGGCAAACATCCTTTTTATCCCGTGGTCGGGGGAAAGCAATTCAAGACACTGCAAATTCCTTCCACTCTCCCAACCATGGACGAAATGCTGGCCTGGGACGGAGTGAACATTGAAAATTTCAACGCACAGCTCACCCTCCAGATGAAGGCGCTCAGTCTCTCCACCCATGTCCATTCCATCCACACGGAAGTTGAAGGGACGGCTCTGTTTCCGGTTTTTTCCGCCTGGATTCGTGATCTCAAACGAGACGGCGTCGAATTTGTCACGCTCAATGAAATCGCGGACGAAACTCTCAAAAATAAAAACGCTCCGCAGACTGAAGTCCGCATGTCTAATCTCCCTGGCAGAGCCGGGCCCGTGGCCGTCCAGATTTGAAACTCGAAAATTTCATCCGCGGCATCCTCCGAAAAAAAGGCCTGATTCCTTTTTCAGCCTTCATGTCTCTGGCCCTTTATCACGAAAAGTGGGGATATTATTCCAAAAATCCCGGCACGGAAGATTACTATACGAATGTGGATGTGCATCCTATTTTCTCGGAGATCCTCGCGCGTTTTTTTGCGGAAACGCTCAAAAAGAATTTCGCGGGCGAGTCTGTCTCCATCGTGGAGCTGGGCCCGGGACCGGGGAAACTGGCAGGCAATATCCTCTCCTGGATTGAACAAAACGAAACAGAACTGTTTCAGCGCCTCAAATATGTCGCCGTGGAAAAAAGCGCGGCGAGAAAATCGGCGATCCTCGAGAAAGCTAAAAAATTTCAAGGCCGGCTCACCGCTCAAAACAACCTTCCCGCTTCAGTCACAGGCGTCATTTTTTCCAACGAGTTTTTTGACGCGCTCCCATTTGAGAGGGTCCGGATGAAGGGCGGCAAACTCAAAGAAATTTGGGTCGACGAAAATTTCAGCGAAGTGGAACAGGACGCGCGCGAACCGATCCTTAAATTCTTTGAATGGCTGGGGGAATATCCGCAGGAAGGATGCGAAGCGGAAGTTCCCTGGTCTTCGAAGGAATGGATGACAAAGATCGGAAGGTGCCTGAGAAAGGGAATCGTGCTCACCATCGATTATGGTTATGAAGCCCGTGAACTCTTTTCCGAACTGAGGCCGAGCGGCACTGCGCTCTGCCATTTCAGGCATTCGACGAACCGGGATTTTTATCAGAACATCGGCGAGCAGGACATCACGGCCCATGCCAATTTCTCCGTTCTGATTAAAGAAGGCGAAAAATGGGGTCTTTCAAGCGAAAAGCTCGTGAGCCAGTCCCGCTTCGTTCTTGACCACGGATTTGAGGATGCGGTCAGGAGCCTCGAACAGACTCAAGACATTAAAATGCGGCTCAAACTTTCTTCCGCCATTAAAACACTCGTGCACCCCGAAGGCATGGGCGGGACCTTCAAGGCGCTTTTGCAAAAGAAGGCATAATTTGGTAAAACCATAGACGGAAATAAAGATGAAATTTTCGCAGATTTATACGCCGTCTGCCCCAGCTCAAACGCGGGAAATTCCGCGCGCGGCGCTCACTCCGAAACGCGTCAAACCCAGAGAAATTTATGCCATGGCCATCCGGGAAGCCCGAATCCTCATCTCGGGCCTTTCGGCCAAACCTGTGCGCCTGCCCGACGTGGAGTCTGCCTGCGAAGTGGTGGAGTCCGTGATCGGCGCCCTGGAAACATCCCCATCCGAAATCCTTTCGTTCATTGAGCGGTCCACGCCGGAAGATTATTTGACCGCGCACCTCGCCAACGTCATGATCCTTTCGCTTGCTCTGGCGCAGAAAATGAAACTCTCCAAAGAAGCCCGGAGAGCTCTCGGCGTGGGAGCCCTGATCCACGAAGCTGGAGAAATTTTCAGCCGACCCGCCGCCGCGCCCCAAAGCGGGCCTCCGTCTCAGGAATGCATGCTCATCCTCCAGGGATTTCTCCATTCCCTGAACGATGAATCGAGGACCATCATCACCAAAGTCCTGCTCCAGAGCCACCAGCGGCTTAACATCAAAAACCCGTCGGACTCAAGCCAGTCTGAAATTTCCGCGGAAGCTCAAATCATCGGACTCTGTCATGATTATGAATCCATGAGCCATCCCCGCCCCAACCGCGCCCGAAAACTTTCGCACGACGTCCTCCGAACCCTCATCGAACAGGCGGGAGAAGCCTTCGACGGTAACCTTCTCAAAATGCTTTGGGAAACCCTGACCCTGTTTCCTCCGGGAAGCTATGTTAGACTTTCCACAGGAGAAATCGCCAGGATCGTGACCATTTTTCCGGACCGACCCATGAAACCCTCCGTGCAAATTGTGGCCGGGCCGGCGGGGGAGCGGATCAAGGAAGAGAAATTTTTGGATTTGGGAAGCGCAAACGGCATCGTTGTGGAAAGCGCGATCGATGAGTGCGCGGCTCCCTTGCAGGACCCCTCTCTGCATCTGGAACTCAAAGCCCAGAGATGGTGGATGGACTGATGGACATCACGGCTCTTTTTTCCGACGTTTATTTTTGGGCGGCCCTGCTCCTTTTCATTTTGTCGATCGCAGGCATTTTTCTCATCCTCAAAGCCCTGCAAAAATCCTCCGAATCCAACCTCGAGCTTCCCGAAAGCCTTCAGGACGAATTTTCCAAAACGGTGAGGATCGCCCAATCTCCCGCGCCCCGGCCGACCGAAACTCCCAGAGCCCTCGGCGTTGAACCCGTCACGCTCGAGTCCCTGAACCGCATGGTCCGGCAGATGGATGAGACGCTTTCCAAGATCGAAAAAAAGATGAACGAGCAGAACACCGACCAGATGAATGAAATGGCCGGTCAATTGAAACTGATCGTTCAAATGCTCAAGACGAACAACATTTCCGCTGGTTCCGACGCAAGCGGTCCGATGAAAGAGAAAGTCGACAAGATGTATCAGATCCTCTCGACCCTCTCCCAGGCGGAACAAAAATAATGGGAAGAACGGTTTTGATGGGAATCCTCGCCCTGGACCTTCTGGTGATGGCGTCCTCTGCTTATGTCCTCTGGGACAGGGTCAGCCGAAATTTTCATTCCGAGCCTCAAGTCGTTGTGGGAAGCCCCGTGCCCGCGTCTCACTTGCCTGAACCTTCCGCGCCTGTCAGGGAACCGGCCCCGATTGTGTCGGCTTCCGAGCCGCAAAGCGCCGACGCCGATAAAAAAAATGCCGAGCCTGAAGCTGTGAATAAACAAGTTCCCGGCAAAAAACAAAAAACGCTTTTTTCCTTCCGAGACCCTTATGCGAAAAAAGTTTCCGTGAGCGGCAGTTTCAACCAGTGGAAACCTCAAGCCATGAAAAAAGACGCTTCAGGAAAATGGAGCGCGGCCCTCTCTCTCGCCCCCGGGTCCCATGCGTATCATTTCATCGTTGACGGAAAAACCATCCGCGACCCTTCGAGGAGCGAATCCAAAAAAGTGGCCGGACAAAAAGTCGCCGCCAGCGTCGTGACCGTGAAAAATAAACCATGAAAAAAATCATCTTCCTCCTCGGTTTTATGATTGCCGCAGGCGTCGTTCATTCCGCGGACAGCCTCTCCGAAAAAACTTTCAGGCAGGACATGTCGTTTTATGAAAAAACCGCCAAAGCCAAAAAACTCGGCGCCAACGACCGGCTTTATATCCTGGAACGGCTCCGCCAAAAATATAGCGGGACCGATTTTGATCTGAGCCCGCTCTATGCCCAGATCGACCATTGGTATGGAATCCGTTTGAAGGAAAAGGGAGGAACGCCGGCTCCTGAGAAACCCGCGGCGAAAGCGCCTCAATCTCACGGGACCCTCAGCAAAATTTTGGTCACGGACAGTCCGGAATTCAGCCGGGTCATTTTTTCCCTGGCAGGAAATTCGGAATATAAGGATGAAGTCAAAAAAGACGAGCGGGGGACAAAACCTCCCGTGATCCTGCTTTATCTATACAACACGCGAGACATGCTCAATCCCGCTTCCAGAAGTTTCGCGGTCAAAAATGGACTCGTCCGCCAGGTGCAGGTTCAGACCCTGCCGGGCAAACCTCCGGCGCTCAAAGTCCAGATCGCCCTTCGGGACGACACCCCTTATCAAATTTCCAAAGAAGAGGGGCAAATCATCTTGACCCTCGACAAAGCGGTTCAGGCCCAGGCGCCCGCTGAACCTGTTCCGACGTCGCCCGTTCAGCCTGATCCTCTGCCCGTCCCTCTTCCAGCGCCTGCCGTTGCCGCGGTGGAAATTTCTTCGCCCGTCACAGTCACGATCATGGGGGCCGTCAAAACCCAGGGCCCTCTCAAAGTCAAAGAAGGCACAAAACTCATGGAGGCGGTTTATCTGGCCGGAGGATTTGAAGATAATGCCAGAATGGACAAGATCCGGATCGTGAGACAGCAGGAAGGAAAAAAAGTCACCATGACCTTCAGCGCGGAAGAAGCCATCAAAAAGAATTCCGCCAAAGACGTCGTTCTCATGCAGGGGGACCTTGTGATGGTTCCGGAAAAGTCTTCGATGAAAGACAAAGCGCTGAACGGAAAAGTCGTGCCGTGGGCGACCTTCTTTATCAGCATGGGACTTGTCCTGGCGCTCCTCATCTGATCCCATGAAAACGGCTCTCCGAATTCTCGCGCCGCTCCTCATTTCAGCTCTCGCGCTCTGGCTGTCAACAAAAAATGTGGATTGGAGCAAGATCGCGCCGATCCTCTCTCAGGCAAAAGTGATGCCGTTCGTCTGGGGATTCATCGTTTCGCTCCTCGGCTTTTATCTTCGGGCCATCCGCTGGCAGATCCTCCTCCAGCCTTCCCAAAAAATTTCGGCCTGGGTCCTGCTCCGCTGGCAGGTGGGCGGCATCCTGATCAACAACCTCCTGCCGCTCCGCATGGGGGAAATCGCCCGGGGATATTGGGCCGGACACAAAAGCTCCGTTCCCAAAAGCACCGTCATGGCCACCATCGTCCTTGAACGCGTGTTCGACCTTGCCGCTCTCGTGCTCATCATGTCCATCCTTCTGCCCGCGATGGGCGTTTCCAAAGGGAACGCCGCCCTGACGCCGCTCAACATCGGGCTCGGCATCGCCGTTCTCATCGCATGCGGTTTCGCCCTGAAAATATTTTTCAGAAACCGGAGCCTGGAAGAAGTCCTTCAAAACATTCAAGGCAGGCTGCCCGAAAAACTTGGAAAAATTGTGGGGAATTTCATCGCGGGCTTGCACGTTCTCAAGGACAAAAATGAGGTGTTCAAACTTCTCGCCCTCTCGCCCCTCATCTGGACAGTGGACATTGCGGTGGTTGCCATTTTCTCCCGCAGTCTGGACCTGAACCTGAACTTGCTGCAGGCCGGAGTGACGCTGGGAGGCCTCGTGCTCGGACTCATGATCCCCGCCGCTCCCGGAGCCGTGGGGACCTATGAAGCCGGCGGCGTCCACGCTCTTTCCCTCATCGGTTTTGACCCGACCCTCGCATTTTCATTCGTCGCGCTCCTTCATGTCCTCCAGATCGGATTCATTTTCATCGTCGGGATTCCGGCCCTTTTCATGGAAGGTTTCAACCCGAAAACATTCTATGCCGAAATGAGTTCTTCAAAATAAACCATGTATCTCCAATACTGGGGCCTGAAAGAAAAACCTTTCGAAAACACGCCTGACCCCAAGTTTCTTTATCATTCCGGTCAGCACGAAGAGGGGCTGGCTCGTCTGATGTATGTCGTCAAAGAAGGGAAAGGGGCCGGGCTCCTGACGGGAACTTATGGGTGCGGAAAGACCCTGCTTTCGCGCGCGCTTTCCAGGGAACTCGAAAAAGATATTTACAAAGTCGCCATGGTCACCAATCCCCGCCTCTCCGACACGGAAATGCTCAAGATGATCCTGCACCTCCTGGGCGGGACCCAGATCCCGCAAGGCAAAGGCGAAATCCTGATGGCTCTCGAAAAAATATTTTCAGCCAACGCGCGCGACGGAAAAAAAACGGTCGTGGTCGTGGATGAAGCGCACGCCATTGAAGATCCCAACCTCTTTGAAGAGATCCGCCTCCTCCTGAATTATCAGACGGACAGTCAGTTTCTGCTCACCCTCCTGCTTCTCGGCCAGGACGAACTCAAAGACAAGGTGACTGAAATCAAACAGCTCAACCAGCGCATCGGTTTGCGGTTCCACCTTGACGCCCTGGCTCCCGAAGAAACCGCGAGATACGTCAACCACCGGCTCCTGATCGCTGGCGCCAAAAGCGAAATTTTCGATGAAAAAGCCCTCGCCATGGTCCACGCCAGAAGCGGGGGAATCCCCAGGCGCATCAACCAGATCTGCGACATCTGCCTCATGACCGCCATGACTCACGGAAGCAAAATCGTCACGGAAACCCTTGTATCCGAAGCCGTTGAAAGCATCGGCGAATAACATTATTTTTTAAGGAGCCCCCTATGAAACCATTCAAAGCTGTTATTGCCGCAACTTTATTTCTGATCGCGTTCCGCCCGCCGCTTGAAGCCAGGGTATCCTTGCTCTCTCCTTGGGCATTTCAGGAACGCCTTGCCACCCGCATGAACAAATTTGACCAGTCCGTCAATTTCCAGAACGGATGGAACGGCGTGACGCCTTCGGGGGACGATTTGGATTCGTCGCATATCCTCTTCCCATACCAAATCAGTTATGGTGTTTTGGATAAACTTGAAGCGGGCGCTTCCTGGGGCCTTCAGCATGTTGGACGCAAGAACAACAGCAACCAGTTCGGCATCAACGATCTCGTGGTTGCCGCGAAATACCGGTTTTTTGATGCCGACCGGTCTCAAAGGAGCCCCGGACTGGACGCTGAAATCGGGTTTTCGTTTCCCACCGCGAGCTATGACAAAGGCCTTGGGACGGGCGGGTTCGGCGTCATCTTCGGCTGGGGCCTTGTCCTTCCTCTGGACCCTGTCCGCATGCAGGTGGGCATGGGATACCGCCTGAACACGGAAAATTCGGACGATGTCCGGATCGGGAACGTCTTCTCTTTCAATGTCGGCGGGTCTTATCCCTTGAAGCAGGTCCACAAGGACTTGTCGCTGATCGGAGAAATCAAAGGGTTCAACCGCTCAAGAACCAAGTTTAAACGGACAGACACCGAAGGCCCTTCTGTGGATGAGCTTTATCTGGCCCCGGGAGCCTCATTTAACCTCCCCAAAGGCATGAGGGCCCTGGGACAGCTTATGATCGGCCTCACGACAGACGCTTCAGACGCGGGCTTCTCTTTGGAACTCCAATTTTAGTATAATAGGGCGTGTCCAAAGATTTAGTATCCGTCCTGGATTTTTCCATAAAAGAGATTGAAACCCTCTTTCAGGAAGCCGCGCGCCTCAAAAAAGACGGTAAAAAGGCCGTTTCCAGGCTTTCAGGCAAGACTCTGGCCATCATCCTCCAGAAACCGTCCACCCGAACCACCGTCTCTTTCGCTTCAGGCATGGCCCAGCTGGGCGGGACCCCTCTCATCCTCAATTCCCAGGACCTCCAGATCAAGCGGGGAGAATCCCTTGCGGACACGGCTCGGACCTTTTCTCTTTATGCGGACGGCATCATGATCCGGGCTAATAAGCAATCTGACATTGAGGAATTGGCCGAACACGCTTCAATCCCGGTGATCAATGGATTGTCGGACAAAGAGCACCCCTGCCAGATCCTCTCGGATATCTTCACGATTTATGAAATGAAATGCAGAAGCTCCATGGATGGGCTCAAAAAAATAAAAATCGCTTATGTCGGCGACGGCAACAATGTTTCCCACTCTCTGATTTTGATCGCGGCGCATCTGGGCATGGAAATTGCTGTGGGTTCGCCCAAAAACTATGAGCCGGAAAAGGAATTCATCGAGAAAGGACTTGAGGCCGCCAAAGCGAGCGGAGGCAAAATTTCAGTCGTTTCGGATCCCATGGCCGCGGTCAGCGGAGCGGATGTGATTTATACGGATGTCTGGGCTTCCATGGGAAAAGACGAAGAGAGGGAACAGCGGAAACAGATTTTCATGCCGTATCAGGTGAACGACGCCCTGCTCAAGGCCGCCAAACCAGACGCGAAAGTCATGCATTGCCTGCCCGCTCACAGGGGGGAAGAAATCACGGCGAGCGTTATGGAAGGTCCTCAATCGGTGATTTTTGAACAGGCCGGAAACCGCCTCCATGTCCAGAAGGCGATCCTTTTGAAATTGTTATCGTGATGTACGGGCGATTCATGAATCGCCCCTACGGGCGTATTTTTTTTATTTTATTCTGAAACTCCATCCAGCGCGGATACCACGGCTGGATTTTTTTCCAAAATCCGAACAGCGAAGTTCCCGGAAAAACCTGCACTCGCCTCAGCTCAAAGAGGTCCTGGGACTGTTCCAGGGGACCGGAATCCGTGGCAAGGCCGCAGGAATATCCCGCGTCCCGCACCTGCCGCTTCGTTTCCTCGTTCAGCCGGCCATAGGGATAACAAAACGCGGTGTCCTTTCTTAAAGTAATTTCTTCAACCTGCCTGCGCGATCCTTCAAGTTCCGCTTTAACTTTTTCCGGAACCTCTTTCGTCATGTCGATGTGATTGCGCGTGTGAGACCCGAAAATCATGCCGCCGTCTCTCATGCTTCGGATCTGGTCCGGGTTCAGCAACGGAACCTGTTCTCCATCCCACGCGTTCACTTTCCCGATCAGGTCCGTCACCAGAAATATATTTGCCGTCATCCCGAATTCTTTCAGGATCGGAAACGCGCGGGTGAAATTGTCGGCGTATCCGTCGTCGAAAGTGATCACGACGCTTTTGGAGGGAATGTTTTTTTGGAGGCGCTGGTTGGCGATGAAGTTCTGGATTGAAAGAGAGGTGTATCCCAGGGTCTTCAGGAGCCGCATCTGGGAACGGAAATTTTCAGGCGTGACGCAGATGGATCGGAACTTGCCGAACTCAGCTTCGGGACAGACGCGGTGATAACACAGGATGGGGACCCAGGACGGATTCATGACAGGGCTTTTTTATAGACATCCTCGATTCTTTTTGCGATGAGCGCGGCGTCATATCTTTCCAGGATCACGGACCGGCCCCAATCGGAAACCTTTTCGCTGAATGCGGCGTCCCCGAGAATTCGCTTGAAGTCCTGGACCAGCCGCGCTTCCTGCCCCAAAAATTTGTTCCAGACGCCGCAATCTCCGAAATTGGAATCGAAGGCGTCATTGAAGCTCTCTGCCGTGAGGAGCCCGGGCGCGGAAGATTCTCCAATGGCGATGACGGGTTTGCCGCAAGCCATGGCTTCCAGCGCCACCCGCCCCGCGCCCACGATCAAAGAGGATTTGCGATACAGCGGGATCAGTTCGCCGGAGTGGCCTGCAATCTCAACCGAGTCCATGCGCCCTCCGCAGTTCAACGCCTTGACCGCGTCCTGATCTTTCAGGGTTGGGGTGTCCGCCAAAATTTTTATGCGGGCGTCGGGAAAACTCCTGAGCACTTCGCCGAACACCTTTTCGATCATAAAGCGAAGGGCCTTTCCTTTCTGTCCGGAAAAACGCCCGATATAAAGGATCGATTGAGCGTTGTTGGTCCTTCCTCCGGGAGAATAACGGTCGATATCGACGGGGTTGGGGATCAGGGTGATTTTGCTTTTGGGGATGCCGATGTCCCGGGCCAGATACCGTTCAAGATAGGGGCACATGGCCAGGGTCTGGCGGCCAAGGCAGGGGAACTGGCGGAACGCAAAAGTGTTGCGCCAGCGTCCGTGAACGGTGGTGACGACGGGAACTCCTGAAAAATAAGACACCAGGTTTGCCGCTCGGGAATGGGAATGGATCAGATCAATTTTTTCCTGCCGGACGATTCTTCTGAGAGTTTTGACATTCTTGAACCGGCCCCAATAGCTGGAATTTTCCCGGTGGATGGGGGTTGGGAAAAACCTGAAACTGTGGACTTCGTGGAGACTGTCGGAAACGAAAAAAACTTCGTGGCCCAGGCTCTTTTGGGCGCGGGCCAGGGTCAGGGCATAAGTTTCCGCCCCTGTGATCTGGACCTGCGAGAGCACATGGAGGATTCTCACGGTCGGTGAGTTTAGGGGATCAGTTTGTTGAGAGGATACTCAATGATGCCGGTGGCGCCTGCGCGTTTGAGGTCCGGAAGAATTTTCTTGACCGTCTTTTCTTCAAGCACCACTTCAATGGCGATCCATCCCTTGACCGACAGGTGCGAGATGGTGGGCTTCTTGAGGGCGGGCAAAACGGCCGTCACCTTATCCAAATTCTTTTCTTCCAAATTCATTTTCAATCCGACCATGCCTTCCGCGGCAAGAGCGCCCTGAAGGAGGATGGCCAAATTTTCGATCTTCTCTTTCTTCCACGGGTCCTTGAGCGCTTTTTCGTTGGTGATGAAGCGCGTGGTGGAAGACAGCAATTCGGAGACGATGCGGAGCTTGTTGGCTCGCAGGCTGGAGCCTGTTTCCGTGAGCTCCACAATGGCGTCCACGAGATATCCCGCTTTGGCTTCCGTGGCTCCCCAGGAGAACTCCACATCGGCTTTCACGCCGTGTTTCGACAAAAATCCTTTGGTGATGTTGACGGCTTCGGTGGCGATCTTCTTGCCCTGCAGATCCTTGACGGTCTTGATGGAGGAAGCTTCGGGAACCGCCAGCACCCAGCGCACGGGCCGGAATCCGGTCTTGGCGTATTTGAGTTCGCAGACTTCTTCCACCTTCGCTCCCGTTTCCATGATCCAGTCCAGGCCGGTGAGTCCCGCGTCGAAAGTCCCGTCTTCGACATAGCGTCCCATTTCCTGGGAGCGGACCATCATGATGTCGAGTTCGTCATCGTCGCTCGTGGGAAAATAAGAGCGGTCAGAGGCGTGAATGCGCACGCCGGCCTTTTTAAAGAGTTCTAAAGTCGATTCCTGCAGACTGCCTTTGGGTAAGCCAAGTTTTAGTTTTTTCATAAGCATCAAATTATATCAATTTATTCCTTCAGAGAGTAGGCCCGCTGAAGGGCTTTTCTGGCTTTTTCGTGAGCCGGCTCGATGGCGAGGATGGATTCCATCTCGTGGATGGCCCTGTCGTAATCCTCATCCAGAAGAGCCACCATGCCCGCGTGATAATGCTGTTCAATGCGCCTGCGCTTCTCGTCCGGAACATCTGTGTTCACCACGGTGGAGGTGCTGGCATACGCCTTGTCCTCTTCAACTCTGGGGGCATCCGGGTTCGGAGGGGTTTGGACTTCCGACGGGGATGCCGGCAGAGGCAGCTGTTTGAGCTTGGTTTTCGCGAGGCGGAGGCCTTTCCTCGCCGCAGGATCCTTGGGCCTTATTTTCAGGGCCGATTCGAAACTCGCGACGGCCGCTTCATAATTTTTTTCGTTGATGAGATAGGAAAGCCCATGATCCAGATAATGAAAAAATTCATGATCTTCTTCGACATAGGGGGGAGAGGGGTCTGCGGGATGTGCCGGAGAGGCAAAACAAAAAGGGATAAAAATAATAAGCGTTATCAGCCGGCGGAACATGGGATTTATTTTAGCAAATGGGGATAAGGATTGTGCGGGCAGAAAGCGCGCGGCCCCTGAGTCATTAACGAATAACGGCGAATTTCACCTTGGCTTTAACGGTGCTGGACGCGGTTTTGCCTTTGACGGCGGCGATATAGACGCCGCTGGCTTTTTCTTCGGTCCAGGCATAGTCATAATAAAATTGCGCATCTGAACCGATCTGGGGGGAATCTCCGGAGAAACTCGCGCTGTGAACTTTGGCGCCGGACAAATCATAAATGTCCACTTCTACCGTGTCCACCTGGCCCATCTTGACGCGGATCGTGGGGTTGTCAGAGCCGACGGTGGGGTTCGGGAACACATAGATTTCCTGGAGTTCCGGAGCCGACACAGGCTTGACCAGCACGGGAGCATAAATCGAAAAGTGAGGAACCGTGCAGAGAAGCTGGGCGCCCTGAACAGTGACATTGTCCTGGATTTCCCAGAGGCCTGTGGAGGGATTGTAATAAGCGACGCGCACATTGGCGGTCGTGTATCCTGCGGGGATCAGCGAAGCGTCGAAAGGAACATAAATCGTCGCAGAAGCCAGAGTCCCCGAAGACATCGTGAACTCCACTTCGCTTCCAAGGAGCGTGAGATTTTTCCTCAGGAGAGCGGTTTTCCGTGTGGCATCCGAGGGGATCTCGGCCATGTCCGCTTTGCCGGTTCCGGAATCGACGGCGACCGCGATGTTGCCTTTGCGGAAAATGGGGGGATTGACTGTCACGGTGGTGGTCCCGCCGGAGTTGCCGGAGTTGCCGCCATTGTTGCCGGAATTGTTCCCATTTAAGGGAGTTCCCGTGACAGTGACAGAAATGTCGTCCGTTGCGGAGAGAGAGCCGTCGCTGACGGTCAGACGGAGGACATAACTTCCCGAGGCAGAAAAATCTGCGGAGGCATTGAGTCTCGCCCCGTTGGTGAATGTGACGGTTCCGCTTCCGCTCACCCGGCTCCACGAATACGAGAGCGCGTGAGGGCTGGGAAGATTGTCGTCGGTCGCAATGCCTTTGAGACTGACAGTGGAGGAAACATCGACGCTCAAGTCCATTCCGGCATAAGCCCAGGGAGCCTGGTTTGTTTGGATGCCTCCGGCGGCGTTCACATGATAAACATGAATGATGGGCGGGTCATAAACCGCGGGATCTCCATGGTTCTGGGCGATGAATATTCTTTGCGTCACGGGATCATAAGCCGCGCCCATGATGTTAATGGAATCGGGGACCGTCGGATATTTGAAAGCCCAGGTGTCGTAAGGATAAATGTCCCAGGGGTTTTTCTGCCCGTTCTTGACAGAGATCAAATCGTTCACATCATAGGCCCACACATATTGGGTATAGGGATAGGCGTGAGTTCCTTTTGTGTTGTCCAGAGGATCATAACAATAAATGTCGCCCTGGCCTGGAACAGGAAGTTGGTCCAACGCAGGATTGTTTGTGCCTTCTCCATAACAGGGAATGCCCAGGCCCGTCCTTCCGAAAAACAATACGCTGGAGGTTCCTTCAGGGAAAACCAGGCCCTGAATCGCAGTCCCCATATTATAAACAGGATTTGAAATGGACTTGTTGTCCCAATTTCCAAGGTTGTGATGATTGATGTCGTAATAAACCACGGGGGTTGCGGGAACGGGAGTTCTCACGCCCAAATCGTCCGGATCAAAAACAGAAGCGGCGGGACCTTCAGAGGTTCTTCCGATGATGGAAAGGCAACATTGACCTGTCAAAGCCGGGCCGCCGAGGGACGCCTGCCATTCAGGGGGAATGGACGCCATGTAACCCGCAACAAATGCAGGGTTGATAGAGCCCACCTGATACATCCCTCCGAAATCGCCCTGCACGGACAAATTTAGCCCGGACGTGAAATGTGAAAGTTTAGCTTCGTGACCGGCGTCATAAAATGAATACACATTTCCGATGAGGCGGTTGGAATGAACGAAGAGTCCTCCCACCTGGTCCCCGTTGGCGCAGCAGCTCGCTCCGCCCGCGCCGATGTTCGTTAAATTTCCTTCCGTGATATCCTGAAAATTTTGCAAAGCCGCCGCTCTCGGGAGAAGGGCGGGGTTGACGCTGTTGACGGGACTCGGAATGCTGATTTCCGCAACTTTCTGTTCAAAGATGCTCCCGCTGATGAAAAGAGAATCGTTGGCCGGATTATAAGCGATGCCTTTGATCGTGTAATCGAACCCGTTGTTCGACCCCAGCTTGCCCGCGGGCATCCGGAACGAGCCCACATAAGAAATGTCGGACTGATGCAAAAGGGGTTCATTGACTGCGAATGCTGTTTGGGAAAGGGGGAGAAGAAAAATCAGAAATATTTTTTTCATGTTTATTCCGCCTTCTTGCCGAACTGGAGAGTCAAACTTAATCTATGGCTGATGCCCAAATCCGATGAAGACTGGCCCACCGCATAATCCATCCTTGAGTTCCCGATCCTAAATCCCACGCCGCTGGAGAGCCCGTCGAATCCGCCTTTGCTTCCCTTCGCTCCGCCCAATGCGTTCATGCCCGCTCTCAGAGAAACCAGTCCCGCGTTGAATTCCAATCCCATGTTCATCGCCGTCTTCCCGTTCAGTTCCTGCTTGAGCCCTCCCATCAGGTTCAAGGGGCCCACTTCGGTTCCGAGTCCAAGGTTCATGCTCGTGGGCAAAGCATCTTTCTGGTTGATATATTTGATGCCCTGTCCAAAATTTGAGAGGCTCGCGCCCGCCGTGATATTTCTGCCGAGAGAACGAAATCCCCAGCTCATTCCAAAATCACCCGCGAACGCTGTATTGGCTTTATATTCCCCGATCTTGCTCTGCACCACTTTCCCAGTCACGCCCACTTTCATCTTCCCAATGTTCCCGCTCATGCTCATCGACATCTGGCTGTCGTCCGATCCGAAATCTGAGGTCTTGTTTCCTGAAGAATCTCTGCCGTCAATGCCGCCGACTGAAAGCCGCGTATAAGAAAAGCCGATCGCGTCCACCAGAAGATTTTTGTTCACGGATCTGTTGATCGCTCCCGCGATGTGGCCATAAGACACGCCTTCGCTCAGGCTGGAATAAGCCGACATCACTTCCATCTTTCTGCTCATGTTCATTAAATTGGCGGGGTTCGTTCCCATGGCTTCCGCTCCGAGCGCCGCAACCGCTCCGCTCTGGCCCAGGGCATAGCTTCTCGCTGAAGGATCGATCTTCAAAAAGGATCCGCCGCTCACGGCCGCGTTCAGAGACGCTGAGCTGAGGACCAGTGCCGCGATCAGCTGAAATTTCAATTTGTTTTGCATACTATGATTATAAAGGGTCAAGCTTGAAATTAAGTTACAGGGATGTAAACAAAATGTAAAAGTTTTGAATGCCATGACATCCCAAGGGTAACCCCGAAAGGGGGGAACCGCAAGAGCGCCTTTACATGCCTTTACAAGGGTTTACAGGGGGAGGGATTATCTGACGACGGCGAATTTGACCTTGGCTTTGACGGTGGTTGATGCTGTTTTGCCTTTGACGGCGGCGATATAGACGCCGCTGGCTTTTTCTTCTGTCCAGGCATAGTCATAATAAAATTGCGCGTCTGAACCGATCTGGGGGGACTCTCCGGAGAAACTCGCGCTGTGAACTTTGGCTCCGGACAAATCATAAATGTCCACTTCCACCGTGTCCACCTGGCCCATCTTGACGCGGATCGTGGGGTTGTCAGAACCGACGGTCGGGTTCGGGAACACATAGATTTCCTGGAGTTCCGGAGCCGACGCAGGTTTGACCAGCACGGGAGCATAAATCGAAAAGTGAGGAACCGTGCAGAGAAGCTGGGCGCCCTGAACAGAGACATTGTCCTGGATTTCCCAGAGGCCTGTGGAGGGATTGTAATAAGCCACCCGCACATTGGCGGTCGTGTATCCCGCGGGAATCAGCGAAGCGTCGAAGGGGACATAAATCGTCGCAGAAGCCAGAGTCCCCGAAGACATCGTGAACTCCACTTCGCTTCCAAGGAGCATGAGATTTTTCCTCAGGAGAGCGGTTTTTCTCGTTAAGTCTGAGGGAAGCTCAACCATGTCCGCTTTGCCGGTGCCGGAATCGACGGCGACAGCCATGTTGCCTTTGCGGAAAATGGGGGGATTGACGGTGACGGTGGTGGTCCCGCCGGAGTTCCCGGAGTTTCCGGAATTGCCGCTGTTGCCTCCAGGATTCCCGTTATTGCCATTGTTGCTTCCAGTGGAGATGGAAACCCCGCCAGCCACGGTGGTGGAGGTGACGACATTATCTGCTTTTACGGTCACGGAAGCGGAAAGGGCGGAGAGCCCGACAGAATTGCGCGCAACCGCGGTCAGGAGATGGGTTCCATTGATGCCCGCCGTTGAAAACCATATGACCGAGTATGGAAAAGTCTGGTCCTCAGCCCCTAGATTCGCGCCGTCCACCTTGAACTGCACGCCCGCCACGCCGATGGCGTCGGAAGCGGCGGCTGTGACGATAGTGGAACTGGTGATTGAGGCATTGGCAGAAGGAGCCGTGACGGAAACTGAGGGAGGCGCGGCATTGACGGAATTGTCGACGTTGATGGCGATCATATATGACGAAATATTTCCGACCGCGTCTCTGGCGACCGCAGTGAGGTTATAGCTCCCTTTAGCATACGGCGTGAAATCAAAGTTCATGGAGAATGGAGCCGAAGTGACTTCGGAACCGATGACGGAATTGTTCAGCACAAATTTGACCCCCGCGATCCCGACGTTGTCCGACGCGTCTGCAAGCAGGACGGTGTTCCGGGTAACGGTGGCGTTCCTGGCGGGGAGAGAGATGGAAACGGTAGGTTTGACATTATCAGTATTGTTGACCGTCACCATGATCGCTGCAGATTGTTTTGAATTTCCAGCCATGTCCCTGGCGACGGAATAAAGAGTGTGAACACCGTTCGCGATCAAACGAGTGTCCCATAAGTGGGGAAACGGAACTCCGACATAAGCATGAGCAAAGCTGGCTCCGTCCAGAAAATATTCGACATCGGTGATGCCGACATTGTCTGTCGCAGTGGCTTCTAAATTGATAACCCTGGAGACCGTGGCGCCGTCTGAGGGATTTTTCATGGCCACCGCGGGAGCCGTGCCGTCGAGGGGAGGCGCGTTTGCGCCGACATTGACTTTGAGTGAATGGATGACGGGCATGGACCCGTCTGCGAATTGCTGAGATACATAGATGCGGTCCGTCGAAGGATCGTAGGCCGCGCCGCCGAGAGTTCTGCCGCTCACGGGCATAAGATCGAGGCTCCAAAGAGCATAAGGGTAAATGTCCCACGGATTTTTCTGCCCGCTTTTGACGGCGGCGAAATCGTTTGCGTCATAAGCCCAGACCTGATAAATATAGGGATACGCGTGAGTCCCTTTGCTGTTGTCGGCGGGGTCATAACACCAGTCGTCAGCGGTGTCTCCTATGTCCAGAGCCGGTTCACCGTGTTTGCTTGGGTCGCTTGTGCCGGGCCCGTAACAGGGAACGCCTGTTCCGGTGGCGCCGAAGAACAGGACGCTCCTGGTCGCTTTCGGGAATACGATGCCTTTGACGCTCGTGCTCATATTGAATCCCAGGTTCACGGTGGCAACATTGTCCCAGTTCCCAAGGTTTGCGTGATTGATGGGGTAATATAAAAGCGGGTTTGCCGGGACAGGAGACACAGACTCCAACTGGGCCGGATCAAAGGCGAAGGCCGATGGGCCTTCGGAAGTTCTCCCAATGATTGAAATGCAGCAGAGTCCGGTGAGAGCCGGGCCGCCAAAGTCCGCCTGCCATTCAGCCGGGATCGGAGTCATGTATCCTGCGATGAGCCCCGCTTTGACTGTGCCCACCCGGAGAGGTCCGACCGTCTGGCCGTTTACGCTCAAATCCAGAGGCCTCACGAAATGGGTGTTAATTTGGGTAGCGTTTCCGTCGTAATAGGCATAAGCGGAAAAATATAGTTTGCCGTTATATGGAAGGATGCCGCCGACTTTCATCCCGTTAATATCGCCGGGGTTGATGAGGGGTAGTTTGCCTTCCGTTGCGTCCACCAAACCTTTCACGACCGACGCTCTGTTTAAGGCATTTAAATTTTTGCTGTTGACCAGTCCGGGAATTGTGATTTCCGCCATCAGTTGGTCAGAATCATGGCCCATGAGATAAAGCGTGTTCGCCGCGGGATTATATCCCAAGGCCGTGCCTCCATAATTAAATCCGTGAAATTGCGGCCCGCCGAAATCTCCCACAGGCACCCTGAAAGCGCCTTCATACTGCAGGTTGTCCTGATAGATGATGTCAGTGGAATGAACTGCAGCCATAAGGCATGGGACAGGGGTTGACACAGACAACAAAAACGCCGCGGCATATGTCCCTATGTTTGACATTTTTCTCATGTTTATTCCGCCTTCTTGCCGAACTGGAGAGTCAAACTTAATCTATGGCTGATGCCCAAATCTGATGAAGACTGGCCCACCGCATAATCCATCCTCGAGTTCCCGATCCGAAATCCCACGCCGCTGGAGAGCCCGTCGAATCCGCCTTTGCTCCCCTTCGCTCCGCCCAATGCGTTCATGCCCGCTCTCAGAGAAACCAGTCCCGCGTTGAATTCCAATCCCATGTTCATCGCCATCTTGCCGTTCAGTTCTTGTTTGAGCCCTCCCAACAGGTTCAAGGGGCCCACTTCGGTTCCGAGTCCAAGGTTCATGCTCGTGGGCAAAGCATCTTTCTGGTTGATATATTTGATGCCCTGTCCAAAATTTGAGAGGCTCGCGCCCGCCGTGATGTTTCTGCCGAGAGAACGAAATCCCCAGCTCATCCCGAAATCGCCCGCAAACGCTGTATTGGCTTTATATTCCCCGATCTTACTCTGCACCACTTTCCCAGTCACTCCCACTTTCATCTTCCCGATGTTCCCGCTCATGCTCATCGACATCTGGCTGTCGTCCGATCCGAAATCTGAGGTCTTGTTCCCTGAAGAATCTCTGCCGTCAATGCCGCCGACTGAAAGCCGCGTATAAGAGAAGCCGATGGCGTCCACCAGAAGATTTTTGTTCACGGATCTGTTTATGGCTCCCGCGATGTGGCCATAAGACACGCCTTCGCTCAGGCTGGAATATGCCGACATCACTTCCATCTTTCGGCTCATGTTCATTAAATTGGCGGGGTTCGTTCCCATGGCTTCCGCTCCGAGCGCCGCAACCGCTCCGCTCTGGCCCAGGGCATAGCTTCTCGCTGAAGGATCGATCTTCAAAAAGGATCCGCCGCTCACGGCCGCGTTCAGGGACGCTGAGCTGAGGACCAGTGCCGCGATCAGCTGGAGTTTCATTTTGTTTTTCATACCCTGATTATAAAGGACGGGTCTTGAAATTAAGTTACAGGGATGTAAACAAAATGTAAAAGTTTTGGATGCCATGACACCCCAAGGGTACCCCTAAAAAGGGGGAACCACAAGGACGCCTTTACATGGTTTTACAAAGGTTTACAGGGGAAGGGAGGAGAGTATTAACGAATAACGGCGATTTTGCCTCTAAAAACCTGGTTTCCTTCGGATTTGGCGACATAGACATAAACGCCTGAAGTAACGCTGTTTCCTGCCTCATTGGTCAGGTCCCAGGAAGCCGAGCCCCCGGGGACGGAAAGGGTTTTTACGGGGTCTCCCGCCAGGGACAGGATTTTGACCGTGCTGTTGAGGGGCAGATTGTCCAGGGTGACCGATCGGGGGGCATTTTGGCCAGCGCGCCAGGGGTTGGGATAGACCCGGATGGAAGAGTCGGACGCCCAGAGGGCCATGGCCTTGAAGGTGCAGGCGGCAAATAAAATCAGAGCGGGGACCATGGCTTCAGCGACGATTCTTGAATATTTCGGTTTCATGTTTTTCTCCTCCACGATATTTTTCACAGGCCTATGTAATTATTCAGGTTTTCTTCCAAATTGCAAGGTCAAACTTAATCTTTGGGTGACGCCCAAATCCGCGCTGGCCTGGCCGATGGCATAATCCATTCTTGTGTTCCCGATCCTGAACCCCACGCCGCTCGACAATCCGTCGAAGCCGTTCGAGGTTTTGTTGCCTTTGTTTCCGCTGAGCGCGTTCATTCCGGCCCTCAGGGAAACCATGCCCGCGTTGAATTCCACGCCCATGTTCATCGCTGTTTTGCCGTTAAATTCCTGTTTCAGGCCTCCCATGAGATTCAGGGGCCCCACGGCCGTTCCCAAGCCCAGGTTCAGGGTCGTGGGCAAGGCATCTTTCTGGTTGATATATTTGATGCCCTGTCCAAAATTGGAAACGCTCGCGCCGGCTGTAATATTTCTGCCCAGAGAACGGAACCCCCAGCTCATCCCGAAATCGCCCGCAAACGCCGTGTTGGCTTTATATTCCCCGATCTTGCTCTGCACCACTTTCCCCGTGAGTCCCAATTTCATTTTCCCGGCGTTTCCGCTCAGGCTCATGGACATCTGGCTGTCCACGCTTCCGAAATCCGCCGTCTTGTTTCCGCCGGAATCTCTGCCGTCGATGCCGCCGACCGAAAGCCTTGTATAAGAGAAGCCGATGGCGTCCACGAGAAGGTTCTTGTTCATGGAACGGTTGACGGCGCCGGCAATGTGGGCATAGGAGACGTCTTCGCTGATGCTGGAATAAGCCGACATGAGCTCCATTTTGCGGCTCATATCCATTAAATTGGCGGGGTTGGTCCCGATGGATTCCGCTCCAAGCGCCGCGACCGCCCCGCTCTGGCCCAGGGCATAGCTCCGGGCGGAAGGATCGATCTTGAGGAAGGCTCCGCCGGTCTGCGCCGCATTCAGCGCGGCTGAGCTTATGAGAGAGGCGGTGAAGAGGATAACCTGCAATCTCGTTTTCATACTATGAGTATAAAGGGTATGGCTTGAAATTAAGTTACAGGGATGTAAACGAAATGTAAAAATTAATGTGACTTTTGGACGGAGGGGTTGGGGGAGGGTTTACCAGACGTCGTGGACGGTGGCGTAGATCATCTGTTCGTAGGAAACGCTTCGGGTGATGCCGGAGGAAGCCGCCATGACGAGACGGGCCACCACTTGCCGCGAGCCGGAAACTCCCGTGACGAGGACTTCGAATCCCGACGGAAATTCACCGCTCGCTGTCGCGAATTTTGGGACAGAATCCTTGGGAGTGAAAGTTCCGCCCGTGTTGGGAGAAACGCCGTAGCTATAGGACCCGGTCATGTTTCCCATGGCGGCAATCGGGCCCCCGGAATCCCGCACGATCATGTGATATATCTGGGGGCTCAGGGTCCCGGTGGAGTTCAGGAGATAAAAAGCGCCGGCCGCCGTCACAGTGGAAAGGTCGCAGGCGTATAAAAAACCTTTGTTCATCAATGCGCTGACCGCGTTGAGCCTTTTCGCAGTGTCGCTGATCGCCATGATCGCGCTGTAATCGGCATACGCGACGCTCTCCCATTCCCACAGCGTCCGGTTGAATTTGTCGCCGACCAGTTTTCCGGAACCCGCGCCGACATAATAAAAACAGAAACGATAATTGTCGATCCTGAGGTTTTCTGACACGCCCGAACCGTTCAGGACGCTGAGGTCTTCAGGCACGCCCAGAGACGCGAGGAAAAGCATGTTGCCGGTGGATCCGCTTAGGGCCGAAGGATCCGCAAGAGACCCGTTGGGCTGGATGACGGGGAGGACGCTTCCGCTGATGGGTTCGGGCTGGCCGTCCGGAGACCAGCGCATCTGGAACAGGATGTCCGGCGCGGTGCCCTGAAAAAGCCGCTTGCACTCCACGAGGCGATGCTGGATTTTGTTCATGGTTTTCTGGGCCGCGGTCTTGATCTGCATGTGCGCTTCATATTGGACCGTTCCGGAACGGGTCAGGTTGATCATGGGGCCCACCATGGCGATCATCATGGCCATCAGGGTGACGCTGAGAAGCATCTCGACGAGAGTGAATCCGGCCTGGGGAGTCGCGCGCGGGGTCATCGCTGAAAATACATGTGGATCTGTTGATACGCATAGTGGAGCGCCCGGTTCGTCCGATACGCCTCGACGCGGACGTCATAGGTCCCGGCGGGGAATTGCGCGCTGTTGGAGACGTCCCAGGTGTATCCATAGGCGGAGACGGCGTGTGAGGCTCCGCTGTCCAGAATTCCCGGTTTTGCCGCGGCGTCGTCCTGGATAAAATTCCAGGTTTTGCCGTTGTCTTTGGAATATTTGACGTTGAAGACGAGAGGAATGCCTTCGGAGAAATTTGAGGGATAGGAAGAGGTATAGGGCTGGTTGTCCCAGCGGGTCCAGGAAGAGGTCCAGACGAAATTGAGGCTGGAGGGGTTGTTGAAATCCGTGACCGCCGTGGGGCTGGTGATGGCGACCAGGGGGATCTGGGGCGTTCGGCTGTCATCGGCAAGTCCCAGGTCCAGAAACGTGTGTATGAGTTCGATCGCGGAAAGTTTGGTCACATTTTGGGAACCTGCGGAGGAACCGTTGATGCCGCTGACGATTACGCTCCCCATCAAACCTGTGTTGGTGGACATCCGGATGACCGCGCTTGAGTCGTGGGACCCCTCCAGGCTCCGCGTTTCATAAACGGTCCTGAAAGTGAGAAGAGTGGTGCGCTGTGTGACATTGGAATACGTCACGGTCGAAAATTCCGGAGGATACCCTCCGGCGGTCACATCGTCGGGCCGGAAAGGGCGGGGCGCGTCCATAAAACTCGGCAACACGGAATTGAAATCTTTGGCCATGTTCAGTCCCGGGGTCGTCAGGTCGCCGTAATTCGCGGGGTTTCCGGAGGCCGGAGAGAAATGCGAAAAATAAGAGTTTGCGATTTTTCCGCCGTTAAAGAAAGAGGCGGAACCGCGGGTGTCAGCCATGGATGCGGGGCGGGTGTTGTTGGCAGGGACCGTGGCCGGAGAATCGGCGGGGTCCAGATCAGACTGGCTCGTGACCGCTCCGCCGGTGAGTTTTCTGTAAAGCGCGCGGTAATATTTTTCGGATCCCACGGGCAGGTTTCCGGTGGTCTGCCACCAATCCTTGTATTCGCTATCGGGATAAAGTTCGCCCAGCCAAAACCGGCTATACCAGAAATTCGCGCCGTCTCTCGCGATCAGGCGGTTATAACTTTCCGCGGGGGAATAGGAGCTTCCGGTGGGGGCCGAAATTTCCCGGACGGAACCGGAAGCCGCGTTATCGTTCGGCCGCCACGGAGTGAGGCGGGTGTTGACGTCCCCGATCTCGCCTCCGGCCTGCAAATACGCGAAAGCCTGGGTGGCTGGATTGTTGAAAATCGATTCCGTTTTTTGAAGCGCTGTCCGATACAGCATGAAAAACCTGGGAACATCCATGTTCAAAACATTGTTGTATCCGTTGAACCAGGAGGCCGGGAAAATTTTGAAGTTTTCATAACCCTGGGCGGAAAGGTCCGCGGCGGTGAAAAACTGGTTGTAGAGGCCGAAAGATTTCAGATCGGCATAAGGCATGTGGCGGGGATCTCCCATGAACTGAATCATTTCCGAGCCCGGGACTTCCTGTCCCACCCACACGAAAGTGCGGGACAAATTCGTCGGCTGATTGCCTCCGCTCAAGCCGGCGGTGGTGTCCCGGCCGATCCGGGTGTCGATGGTATACATGCCCTTGGCCAAAGACGGCATTCCCGCTCCGCCCCCAAGCGTGATCACCCAGCGGGCCGTGTTCTTGGGGATGTCCCCGGCATAGGTCAAATTCTTGCCGGACTCGCGGAAATCAGCGGTCGGGTCGAAATAAGAAAATGTGTTGTCCACGGGGCAGGGAATATATTCCTGGCCATAAAGCTGTCGGCTTGTTTTGAGGCCTCTGCCTGAAGAGGAATATTCGGGAGTGAACAGGGGGCTGTTGAACACGGTGATGGTGGTGACATTGTGTTTATAGTCCGTCCCCACGATGTAATCGACGACTCCGCCTTGGTTCGTGTCTTGCCAGGCATAATCAATGAAAGAATTTCCGGTGGATTTGCGGATGCTGACATTGGCCGGGTTGAGGGCCGTGGAGAGGACGATGGTGAATGAGGAGAGCGCGATGTTGTGGTCCGTCCACTGGGCGTCATTGGGGTTCGTCACATAGGTGTAGACGCGCAGTTTCACTTTGTTGCCGGGCAAGTCATATTTGATGCGTTCCGGATGAGTGACTGCGCGGACATAAGGATGGTTGTCGGGAATTTTTGCGGCGTCCGAATAATTGCGCATGGGGGGGACAGGCAAAGTGTTGCCGTGAAAATTCACGATCATCGCGTTCTGCAATTCGGCCGGCGACGAACTCATTTTTTCCAGGAGCATCCGGAGGCTCATTTCCGGAGCGGGGAGCCCCGCGTTTTCTGCGGCGGCGGCGGCGAGGGCGAACAGGCGCTCTTCTTCGGGATAACGGACTGCGTGGTTATAGATGTCGGCGATGCTGTCGCCCTGGGTGTTCCTGAGCAGAGGATCGAGATAAGACGCAAAAGCAGGGCCGGGTTTGGAGACGACGCCGTCCCAGTTATATTTGGCGGACACGCCGCTCGGCTGATAGATCAAGCTGGGCTGATTGTCAAAGGGGTTGGTGCAGAATCCCGGATAATAATAAACCCGCATATCTGACGGATTCAGGTTGTCGCTCCGGACGGCATAATTGATATAGGGCGAATAATAGGGATCGCGTCCATAGGCGAGGCGGGAAATGACGTGGGTCCGGATCTCGAGTCCGGGGTTGCGGTTCTGGAGGTCCTGGATCACGGTGTCATAGTCCCGTTTCGTCGTGCGGGGCCAGGCGGCCCACTGCGCCTGGACATTTTCGATCTGGATGAAATAGAGATCAAAAACCTGGGTGGGGACATTCTTGCTGGCGAGGGAACGGATGATGCTCACCGCCTCGGCGAGGAGTTTTTTTGAACTCGCCAGATAAACCCTGGCGCTCACTTTGCGGACATCGGGTTCGTTGGGGACCGTTGTGATGAGGATGTTCCGGGTATAAAACTGGTTGGAGTTTCCGCTCAGAGGGTGCCCGGGATCCGTCACGCCCGCAAGCGTGGTGAGGACAAGGTTTTGGACATTCCCGTCGTTATAAGCGTCCAGAGGATCCACGGACTTGCTTGTGGAGGCGACGCCGCGGAGCTCTTCAATCATCTGAATGACTTTTTCAGAGGCGAAAGTTTTGTCGAAATCTCCGGACTTGGCTTTGCTCAGAGACTGAAAATTGTTCATGATGGCGAGCCCCACGAAAAGCAGGATCGACATGGTCACGACCACTTCCACCAGGCTGAACCCGCGGTCCTGTTTCATGAGGTTCTCCTCTCCGGAACTGAAAATGTTTTTCATTGGGTGAGTTTGGCTCCCGAAAAGTTGTAATAAGTCGAGCGGTTTTCCCGATATTGCGCGAGCTGGTTCCTGACTGAATTGACGATGCTCTCGTCATAATTGATTTCCGCCGCCTGGGTGCCGTCCATATAAACACTCCCCTTCACGACCACCGCTCCCGAGATGACGGATCCGGGAGAAACCGACAGGTTTCCGTCGACATAAATGATCCCGCTGAAATTGCACAGCGACCCGGCCGTGATGCTGAGGTCGCCGTTCACGAAGAGGATGCCGCCGCCGATCAGCTGGCGGCCGCTGTCAAATTTGGCGTTTCCGTCGATGAAAACCAGAGCCATGTCGGGATAAGTCTTGTGGCCCGTATATGAATAAGGCATTTCGGAAAAGGTGCTGACGCTGATGTCCGCAAGGACTTTGAGTTCCCTGGGGCTCATGCCGAAAATGTTTTTGGGGTCGATCGCGGAAGCGATTTCGTCGAACGCGGGGGACCCGGAGACCGTGGAAGGCGCGAGCGCGGCCAGAGGCACGCCGTCGTGATAGGCCAGGCCCACGGAACTGCCGCCGCGGATCTTGGGAGAACCTTTGAAGGTGACGGTGTTCACGTCGTTCACACTGAGCGCGGCCAGGGCCGGGAGCTGAACGGAGACGCGCATGATCTCGGTGCTTGCCCGGGCATGAGCCTTGACCACATTGGGCGCTTCATTGAACGCCTTCGCCGGATCTCTTTTGGCATAGACATATCCCGAGCTCTCGATATACCAGGCGAGCCCGTCGCCCGCGCTGTGGTTTTCCATCCGTTTGTCCGTGATGTCGTGGACCGCGTGGACGTCCACGGCGTTGGAGGCCGTGTCGCTCTGTTTCCTCACTTCATAGCGCACCCAAAGTTCCGAGGTGTCGGACAGGGCATATTCTTTCACGATGCCGACGGTGGGGTCCAGGGTGTCGTTCAAAAGGGGATTGGAATTGGCCTGGGGCGCAAAGGCCTGGTCGGGGAAAGTTTGGCCTCCGGTCTGGTGGACGGGCTGGCCCGGCTGTCTGCGGAACCAGGCGATGGCGTCCACGAGCCCGGCGCGGGCGGCGTTGTCGGCCTGGGAACTGGCAAGCTGAAACTGGCTTTGAGAGCGGGACGTGCTGGAGACCTGCATGGCGACGGGGATGAGGACGAGGATGGAAAGGGCCAGGATCATGATGAGAGCCGCGGACCCCTTTTGGCTCTCGCCCAAGGAACCCGCCTGCGCCGAAATCAACCCCGATTTTGATTTCATATTTTTCATGAGCTCTTACAACTTTAACAGATCAATGTTGCAAAGTCCTCACACAAAAGTTACAGAAAAGTAACAGAATTGTAACGAAATGCCTTGAAGGAAATATACCCCCAAAACGGGGAAATTACAAGGGGGTTTGGAGCAGTTTCAGGACGGATTCCGGGGTTCGGGCAGGGATCGGAGAATAAAGATACCGCTTTCCCAAAGACTTATAGCGCGCGGTCTGTTTTGCGGCTTCCTTGAATTTCCCGCTCCATCTTTTGGAAAATGGGATGTCCTCCGAATGGCTCATCTCCCTCAGCGAGTTTTCAATCAGTTGAGACAGAGAATGCCCGTGGTTCCTGGCATAAGTCTTGGCTTGAGGCAGCAGCGCCTTCAACCTCCTGTCGTCGGGTCACCAAACGTCTCGGACGGTGGTGAGCTGGGCCTGTTCCACGCTGATGGTGGTGACGGAAGTGGACTCGGCGGCCAGCACCAGGCGATAAAACACCTGGCGGTTGGAGGAGATGCCGCCGACCATCACTTCAAAGCCCGAGGGAAAATCTCCGTTCGGGACGGTATAGAGGGGGACGGGATGTTTGGGGTTTGTCGCAGGGTCCGTGTTCGGTGCGACGCCGTAACGATATCCGGAAGTGGCTTTCTGGACAGTCATCAGCGGCGTTTCGGTCAGCCTCTCGATTTCATAAGCCCCGGGCTCTCCGGGCATGGTTCCATCGGCTTTTAACTTGAAAAATGAAGCCGCATAATCGATCTGAGACGGGTTCCAGGCATGCGTGAGCCCCAAAGCGGCAAAAGCCTGAACGATCATCTGCTGTCGCAGCGATGGTCCGGCAGTGAATGTGTTGATCTGCGAAAAATCTGCATAGTCCACGCTTTCCCACCGATAAAGAACCCTGGCTGGTTTATTCGAAACGCTGGTCTCGCCGACCGTCAGGAAATAACAGTAAAAGCGATAGATGTCGATCCGGGCCGAAAATGCATTGGCGTTTGCGTCCACGAGGTCCAGGTCCTGCGACCTCACTTGAGAAGCAAACAAAAGCGCGTTGCCGACGCTGGCCTGAGGATATCCCGGGGCTCCGGGAGTGGCATTGATTTGAATAAGGGGCAGGAGACTGTTCGGGAGTTCGGGCGTCTGTCCGCTGAGGTTGGTCAGAAACCGGATGTCGTCGGTCCTCCCAAAAACACGCTTTGACTGGACGAGGCGGTGGGAAATTTCCAGGAGGCATTTTTGCACTTCTTTTTTGATCATGAAGCCTGCTTCGAATTTCACCGAACCGCTTTGGGACACCTTGATGATCGGATAAAACATCACGGTGAGAAGGAGGAGGACGGCCGAAGCGATCATTATTTCCGGAAGGCTATACCCCTTTTCTCCGGAGCAGCGCATTTTAATCACTAGCGTTTGATCTGAATGTGGCGGGTGTTGTAAGAATAATGCTGATTTGGGTGAAGGAGGTTAAAACATTCCAGACGAAGGATATAGCTTCCCGAAGGATATTTCACGGGATTGTTGACATCCGCCGCGACGGTGAGGTCCCAGTCAAAAGTGAGAACGGGCAAGTTTGCAGGAATGGGAACAACATCTTTGGTTCCCGTCCGTTCGCCGAGGCGAGCCGGAGCGGCGTTCGGGGGGTCCTGTATATAATGCCAGTTCCTGCCGTTGTCCATGGTATAGAGAATCTGAAATGCAATGGGGTCGTTTGGAAAGTTGACAGCGGGCGCTCCATTGACCCAGTTCGGCCAGTTCAGGGTGTATTTGTTTCCTTCCCAATTGGACCAGAAGGCGTCCCAGGTAATCCTCACCTTGTTGATGTCCGTGTCGGTTATGTCCACAGACCCCAGAGGTGTTTGCAGACTGACTCTCGGGAGTTGAGAGAAACGACTGACAGGCGGTTGGGCGGGCAGAACCCCGCCATTCGGCATTCCCATTTCCATGAACGAATAGATAAGACCAGGAACGAGAATTCTGTATCTGTCGCGGTTATCCATGGCGAACGACGTTTCCGCGCCCAAAAACATGAGTCCCGCGTCAACATCCGCATTGTTGCCGATTTGAAAACGATAGTTTGCCACGGACATCACCTGGGACCCTGGAGGATTCGGCATATAAAAACAATTGATTCGATTGATTGTCGTGCGGTCATTATAGGGATTATTATTAAATTCAAGAGGGGGAAGAACATTTGGACCATAGTTCACAGGCTGAGTGAACTGGATCGGGAGCGCATATTTGAATTGGTTGCCCATCTGGGTTCCGTCAAACGGCGCCACACCCCAATCAATCCGGGCATTGATGGAATCAATGTCATAAGCTATTCCACCATTAAAAAATGATGTCAAAGTCCTGTCTCTGGGATGCAAGGTCAAACGATTGTTGGCCGCATCGTTGTCGAGGTTCAACGCGGTGACAGGGCCTCCGGTCAGGTTGCTGTATGCGGCGCGGACGAAATTTCCGGGACCGACCGGAAGGTTCCCAGTTTCCTTCCAATCGTTCATTTCGTTCGGATTATTCGGACCCACGCTGAAAACATCATCAGGATAAAGTTCGCCCAGCCAGATGTTGCTCCACCAAAAGGGAGCCGCGCGCGCGATCAAACGCAAATTTCTTTCATCCGCCGGAATGGCGGGGTTGATGACGGGCCGCGGGGGGACAATCCCTGTTATGGGATCCGGTGGAAAATCCCTTGTTCCTGTCAAGGCCACAGACACATCATCGTGCGCCATTTCAAACACTTTAATCGTTCCAACGCCCATTCCGGGCCGCCAGGGAAGCTGTTGGAGGTTATAGGCCGTGAATCTCATGCTGGGAATGTCGCCGCCCAGGGAAACATATTCGAAAGGCAGATCCTTGAATTGGCTCCAGATGGCATGGGAGCCGATGATGCCGTTTCTGAAGACCCTGAAAAAAGCCGGGAGATCGATGTTGAGTTTTGTTTTCGTGTTGGCGCCATCAAAGGACCAATGTTTTTCCGCAAGATTAAATCCGGGCCAATTGCCATTTCCGTTCAAGCCGCCGGACAGAAAATATCGGTTATATCCGCCTGCGGCCTTGATGTCCGCATAGGGCATATAGCGCGGGTCGCCCATGAATTGGAATTGTTCTGTGAAGGGAGGCTGAACTCCAACCCATACATAAGTGCGCGAAAGATTCTCCGGTTTGTTTCCGGCAACGCCTGTGTTCAAACCGATATTCCCGGGATCAGCCACCACATCGCCGATTCGCGTTTCGATGGTGTACATTTTCCGGCCATTATTGGAAAGTCCGCTGACATTCAATCTAATCTCCCATCGAGCCGTGTTCTTGGGATTATCGTTGGGATTATTTATAGTTAGTCCTCCATTTCCAGGACTGAATGCCAAAAAATCTCTACCAGGAGAATTTGCATTATACGGATTTAAGGTACAGGGGATATACTCCAATCCATAGAGCCGATCCGCAATCCTAAGGCCACCCTTAGTTAACAAATTTTTGGGAGTGAACAAGTGACTATTATAAAGAGTGATGGTGGTTTTTCCCGGACTTGGGAAATTTACGCGGACTCTAAAATCATCCGCCCCTCCTGCAATATCCGCATCGTCTGCTCCGCCAAATGTATACGCAGTGCCGGAATCTCCAGAGTATTTGCTTATTGTAATTCGATTAGCTGGTATAAGTTCATTATCCGCGTTTGAAAGAACAATTGAGATGGGACTAATAAAATCGTCATCGTGATTAATACCCCAAAACGGATCATCGGGATTAGTGACATAGGAGTAAACTCGAAGTCTCACTCTATCGTTGTAATCAGCAGTATCATTCGAGTCATACCAAATTCTCTCCGGATGAGTCACCACGCGGACATTGGGGAAGAGGACAGGGTCCTTCGCGGGATCGGAATAGTTGCGCATGGGGGGGAGAGGGAGCGTGTTGCCGTGCAGGTTGACGAATATCGCGTTTCTATAAGCGTTGGGCTGTATGTTCAACTGATTTAAAATCATCATGAGACTCGGCTCGGGTCTGGGAATCTTGAGAAAATCAGCCCTGTTCGTGGCCGCTAAAAAAAGCCGATCTTCATCCGGATAACGCACGGCATGGTTGAACTGATCCGCGACAGAACCTCCTTGTTCGAGGGTCAAAGGGGAAACGCCGACGCCCGCAACATAATCAGGACCCGATATGGGATTGGGCGGAACCAGTTCCTGATAAGGATCCGTGTTGGGCGCTGGAATTGGAAACCTTTCTTTTAAATGCCTGCCTGGGAAAATGTTGGAGTCATAATAAGCGTTGTTCGCGTCCAGCCGTCCCGGATACCAATAAACTCCCAGGACAGGATTGTTGACGAGCAGAGGGTCGTCCGCGGTGTGGTTGTTGTTGATGAAAGGGGAATAATAAGGGTCGCGGCCATAGGCCAGGCGGGTGATCACATGAGGACGGATCTCGAGACCGGGGTTTCGGATGTTCAGGTCCAGAATGAAATTGTTGAAATCGGCCAGGGCTCCGGGCCTTTCCCAGGAACTCTGGCTGTTGGAGATGTTGAGGACATATAGATCAAAAACCTGGTTGGGAATGTCCTGGGAAGCCAGGGACTTGAGGACGCTGATGCCTTCGGACAACACTTCGTCGGTCTGGGTGAGGAAAACCCGGACTTCGACGCGGCGGGAACGGACATCGGAAGGAATTTTGGCGATGACGATCTGCCTGTAATATCTGCCGCCGGCATTCCCGCTCAGATTGTCTTCAGGTTTCACCCCTGCAAGCGTGGTGAGCACTTTGTTCTTCACGCCGCCGCCGTCGGCGTATTTGTCCAGCTGGGTGAGATTGGTGCTGGCCGCAACGGCAACGGAGCGCAGTTCCTCCATCATCTGGATCACTTTTTGAGACGCAAAAATTTTGTCCTGATTGCTGACTGAACTCATTTTAAGAGATTGAAAGGAACTCATCACGGCAAACCCGACGAACAGGAGGATGGTCATGGCCACGATCACTTCCATGAGACTGAATCCGGATTCTCTGTTATTAATCATTTTAGACCTGTGTAAAGAAATACAGATGTTTTGGTTTCGCGATATACGGCAATTTGGTTGCGGACATAGGTGACCGTTCCGGGGTCATAAACAATCTCTGCCTTGTCGGTGGCGTTCGGGGCTGTCACTGTGACCGTCCCCCGGACAATCATTCTGCCATAAATTGAAGATTCGACTCCAGTGATAGAAAAGTTTCCATTGACGCAAATGAGTCCGTCGAACCTGGCCTTGGGATCCGTGACGGTCATGTTCCCACCCACAAAAAGAATTCCGCTGCCGTTGAGAGGACGCTGGGGCGTGAAATCCGCGTTGCCCCTGATATAAACCAAGGACATGGCTGGATAAAGCTGAGGGAGATCCACCGCAGTGTTGGCGATCACATCCGCCATCTGCACCAAAGAATCGGGAAATTCAACTTTAAAGACATTCTCCCACATGTTGAAGCGCCCTGTCCCGACTGAACGCGTATCAAATCCGCCGTTAATGAATGTGAGGTTTGTCGGCGTCCCTCTGATTTCCTTATTAGCAGGATTGTTGATCGTGGGATTTCCGGCGCCTGTATAATATCCGATCGCGGGCACATTGCCGCCTCGGATGATGCTTCGGCCAAGCCCATCGATCCGAACATTATCCGCGTTGTCGGTGATGATAGCGGCATTGACGGCTGGACCGGCTCCGGTGTTCCCGATTTCACTATAGGGCGCATCCATATATAACCTGCGGAACTCTGAGGAAATTCTGGAAGTGGCCAAAACAACATTGGGCGCTTTATTGAAGGCCACTGTGGGGTCGAGAGTGTTTTTCTGAAACACATATCCCTTGGATTCAATGCCCCATACAACTCCTTGACCCAAATCCCAAGCAGAAGCCCGCAGGTTGGTGATGTCGTGAGCCGCAAGAGGATCAATGGGGTTTGGAGGATTTGTTGCCGCGTCAACTGGAAGCGCCGCATTGACACTACCGAGATTAGGATCTTTCTGTCTCCGGATCTCATAACGAGCCCAAAGATTTTTTTGAGAGTTCAGCTGATATTCCTTGACGAGACCGATATTTTCATCCAAAGTGTCGCGCATATCCGGATTTGCATTGAACCGAGGGAAAAAGGCGGATCCGTTATATCCGCCACCGACAGTCCCTGTCACGCCGGCGCGCCGGAACCACGCGAGAGCGTCAATGATGCCCGCACGCGCGACATTGTCCGCCTCTGCAACATGCACGGCAAGCCCCGTGTCCTGATGCGCTCTGCCGGAGATCATCATGGCGACGGGGATGATGGTCAGGAGCGAAAGCATGAGCACGATCATGATGGAGGCAGAGCCCTTCCTCAGGGCCGCCCCGCATCGCACTTTGACTGCGCCGTTCGGCAAGATTGTTTTCATGGCTGAATTTTAAAACGCACAGAATTTTAATCGCTTTTTATATCAAGGGTCCTCTCTTATATATACCATGCGCACATCACATTTTTGTTACAGGAATGTAACTTTGATGAAAATTTTTATTTGAGGCGTTTTTTGTCTTCACCGGCGCGCTGTTCGAATTTGTATCCGAAACCGGGGACCGTTTCGATCATTTTGGAGGCTTCGGGGCCCAGCTGTTCGCGCAGGCGGGCCATGTGAGTGTCGACGGTGTGGGTCATGACGAGTTTGGGGTCATAGCCCCAGACGCGTTCCATGAGGAACTGGCGGGAAAGGACGCGGCCGGGGGAACGGAGGAGGATGCTGAGGATCTCAAATTCTTTGGGGCGGAGGCGGACTTCCTTGCCCTTGATCTTGACCATGTGGGCCTTGACATCCACTTCGATGATGCCGGCATAAATCACGTCGCCCACTTCGGGGCGGCCTCCGGACCCGCGGCGCAGGAGGGATTTGACGCGCACGATGAGCTCCTGGATGTCGAAAGGTTTGGTGAGATAATCGTCGGCGCCGGTTTCAAAGGCGGAAACTTTTTGGGACATGGTGCCGAAAGCGGTGAGCATCAAAATGGCCGTGCCTGCGATGGTGCTGTGGGAGCGCAGATATTGGCAGATCTGGAGGCCGTTGACTTCGGGGAGGTTCCAGTCCAGGATGGCGAGGTCGGGCTTCACCGACTCAATGAGCTTGATGCCTTCCTTGCCGTCGAAAGCGGTCTGGACGAAAAAACCCGCGTTCTCCAGCGCCTGGACCACGAGGCGGGAAATGATGCGGTCGTCTTCAACGACAACGATTTTGTGTTTCATTCGCTCACCGGTTCGCCAGCATCGCCTTCACCCGGGCCGAGAGGATGCTGATGTCCACGGGTTTTAAAATGTAATCGTCGGCGCCCTGCATGAAACCCCTGAGCTTGTCGTCGGTCTCGCGGAACTCGCCGGTCATGATCAGGATGGGGATGTCTTTGACGCGCACGTCTTTTTTCACGATCCCGCAGATCTCGGTCCCCTTCATCCCGGGCAGGTTCACGTCCATCAGGATCATGTCGGGGCGGAGGTCCAGAATTTTCTGGACGGCCGCGCCGCCGTTTTCCTCCTGGAACACTTCATATCCAAGACTTTGCATCAGGAGCGCCAGCATGCTCCGGAGGGCAAAATCGTCCTCAACGATCAGGATTCTCTTTTTATTCTGCAGGGATTCTATAGCCATAACCTGACACAGTCTCAATGAGACTTCCGTCCTTTTTTAGTTTTTTCCGCAGGCGCGCCACCAGCATGTCCACCGACCGGGTGGTCACATTGCTCGTCATGTTCCAAATCGCTTCCAGAAGATAGGTCCGGGCCAGAGCGCGGCCCTCTTTGCGCAGGAGCAAAGTCAGGAGATCAAATTCTTTCGGCGTGAGCTTCACTTCCTTGTTGTCGCAAAGCACGCGGCGCGACCCGAGCGCGATTTCTATGTTACCTTTTTTCAGCACGTCTTCGGGCCTGTAAATGTTCGAACTCTTGCGGTTGAGGACCGCCTTGATCCGGGCATGGACTTCCTCGGGGTGATAAGGCTTCGAGAGATAATCGTCCACTTCAAGGTTGAACGCGGTCAGGATCGTGGCCTGGTTGGGCTGGTTCGAAAATGTGATGATGGGGAGCGAGCGCGTGCGCGCGTCCTGGCGCAGGATGCGGACCACGTCCAGCCCGCTGATCCCCTCAAGCTCAAGGTGGAGGAGGAGCAAAACCGGGGGAACGCTCCAGATTTTTTCAAGGGCCCGCTCTCCGGACTGCACCACCTCGACGGAATAATCGCCGCGCTCCAGAATTTTGGAAAATTCATTGATCGTGGGCTGGTGCGTGGACACGACCAAAACTTTTTTCGCGCCGTTCGATGGGCTCATGCGTTGGATGCCGCGAGCTCCTTTTCGGTGGATTTGTTCAGGACGAAATAAAATGTGGTGCCTTTGCCCATCACGCTCTCAACGCCGATTTTTCCGCCCAGCCCTTCGACGATCTGCTTCACGATGGTGAGTCCCAGGCCCGTGCCGTGGCCCTTCGCTTTTTCCTTGGTGGCTTTCACCTGTTCAAATTTGTTGAAGAGTTTGGGGAGCTCGTTGGCGGGGATGCCCACGCCGGTGTCGCTGACGCCCATCTTCACCGTCTTCAGCTCTTCCTTGATCCAGATCTTGATCTCGCCGCCTTCGGGCGTGAACTTCATGGCGTTGTTGACGAGGTTGGTGAAGACCTGGCGGAGTTTGTCGGAATCGGCCTGGACATTGGAAACCGTCTGCGGTGCCTCAAGATAAACCCTAATTTTTTCCGACGTTGCCTGGGGCTGGAAAAGCGCAGTGATTTCAGCGGCAACGGCTCTCGGGTCCAGAGGCTGGATCGTGAAATCCATCATGCCGGCTTCGAGTTTCGCGACATCCAAAATGTTGTTGACGAACCGTCCAAGGCGGTCCGTGCACTGGAGCATCAGCGTGAGGTTTTCTTTCTGCATGTCGTTCATGGGCCCGGTCAGCCCCATCTGGAACATCTGCAGGAACCCTTTGAGCGCGGTGAGCGGGGAACGGAGTTCGTGAGAAACGCTTGAGACGAAATCGTTTTTCATCTGGTCCAGCTGTTCCAGTTTCTGCGCCATGTCGTTGAACGATTTCCCGAGGGCGCCGATCTCGTCCTGGCCGTTGATGGGGATGCGGTGCCCGAGCTCGCCTTTGCCGATCTCCTGCGTGGCTTTGGTTAGTTCCGCGAGAGGCTTGGTGACGCCGCGCGCGAAAATGATGCTCCCCAAAATACCAAAGATGTTGGCGATGAGGCTCACATAGGAAAAGCGCTTCACGGTGGCGCGCACCGTCTCATCCACCTGTTTTTTGAAATAATTCTGGTCATAACCCACCACCGCCACGCCGATTTTTTTTCCTTGATAAACGACCGGCGTCATCACTTCCTCAACATTGTCCACAATGGTCTGTTTCACGAACTCCGTGACATTGGTGGCGCGGGCCCTGGAATCGGGGGTGACTTGGCCCAGTTTGGCAGGATCATTGTGTGCAACGAACTTGCCTTGAGAATCGAGGAAATAGGCATATCGAAATCCGGGGGCTTTGGAGAGCGAAAGGACATAATTAATGAGGATAATGTCGTTTTGCTCGGCCGCGGATTCCACGCAGACCTGGGCGAAGTTGTTGATGGAGTCTTTCTGCTGTTCCAACTGGTTGGAAAGGAGGTGCCGTTTTTCCGCGAAAAACAAGAGGCCTCCGACCGCCACCAGGGTGATCAAAACCAGGGCTGTCGAAGCGAAGGCGACTTTGAACCAGAGCTTCATAAAGTTACAAAACTGTTACAAAATTTATACACATTCGTTACGTCATCCCCTTATACTTAAAGTAATTGAACCCATGAAAAAGGCCTTGTTACAAATTGCTTTCAGAAATATAACAGCACATCCGGGAATTGTCAATGGGCAATTTTTATCGCGGCGGCAAAGCGGTTATCGACTATAAAATAACAAAAGGGGGACGCGCAGATGAACCTGGGAAACAAAAAAATAGAAATAAATTCAGAGACGCTGTTACGAAATTGGGGGCCGACTTTGACGGCAGTTTTCCTGCTGGCGCTCGTCACGCTTGCGCCCAGCATCCTCACGATGTTCTTCGGGGGATGAGAGATTGGATACCATTGGGCGCGCTGGCTCCTTAAAACCTGCAAATTCCCTGTTACAAGATTGTTACAAATTTGTTACGAAATTTACACACATTCGTTACAGCATATCCTTATACTTATAAAGACAAATAAATTGGAGTTATGTCGGGGGGATTCTAATTAATAAAAAAAGTCGGGGGGCAGTATTCATCAGGAAGACCTTCAGGATGGGAGCATTCATCCTGACGGCGCTTCTTGTTTCGTCCACGCCTTCCTCGAGGAGCCGCGCTTCCACCACCCTCTCCAACGCTCACGCTTTTCCTGTTCCGTTCGTGCCTTCCAGAGGCGACAGCTCCATCACCTTCACCGACCTCTCTTCCGATTCCACCATCAAAATTTATACGCCTGACGGGCTCCTGATCCACACGCTCAAAAGCAGCGACGGAACGGGGCTTTATGCCTGGAACGCGAAAGCGAGCGACGGCAACGAGCTTGCCAGCGGCGTTTATTTTTATGTCATCACGAGCGCGTCCGACGAAAAGAAAGGGAAACTGGTGATCGTGCGATGAAACGGATATTCACCGCCGTCCTGCTTTTCCTCCTGGGGTTCCATGCCGAGCCGGTCCTGGCCGACGGCAAAGGATCCACGGGATTCAACTTCCTTAAGATAGGCGTGGGGGCCCGGCAAATGGCCATGTCGAACTGCGCCGTGGCTGTGGACGGCGACGTCAACTCCGCCTCCTATAATCCCGCCACCCTCGCGGACGTGGCCCAGCAGGAAATCGGGTTCCTCCACACCCAATATCTCGAAGAAATCAAATATCAATATGCGGGATATGTTTATCCTCACTCGAAATACGGAGCCTTCGGCCTGACCTATCACAATGTGAGCTACGGCGACATCCAGGGTTATGACCGCAACAACAAACGAACCTCCATGCTCTCTCCTTCGGACACCGCTTTCGGCGTTACTTATGCCAAAACCATCCGCCAGAACCTGCAGTTCGGCATCACTTCAAGATATCTGAGAGAAGATCTGGTTGCCGCAAGCGCCAGCGCGTATAGTTTCGATCTCGGCGGTCTCTATCGCCTCCCCGGAACCCAGTGGTGGTCCAAAGTGGCCGCCGGCGCCGCCATCCGCAACATGGGAACAAAAGCCACTTTCATCACGGAAGCAACCTCTCTCCCTCTCGAATATGACCTCGGCCTCTCCTATACCGATTGGGGCGGCCGCCTGGTGGGAACTTTTGAGATGCGCAAACCCACCGATGGAAACCTCGGGTTCGCCATGGGGGGAGAAGTCACCACCCGCAGGTTCCTGGCCCTGCGCGCCGGATACAGGAGCGACAAGGACATCGCGCCCAACTTCACCATGGGTTTCGGGCTCCTCTTCTGGAACGAGTCCCTCAAATTTGATTATGCGTTCGTTCCTTATGAGAACCTCACTTCCGTCCACCGTTTCGGCGTGACCTATCGTTTCGGCGGCATCGCGAAACGGCATTATAAAGAAGGCATCCGCCTGATGCGCGCGGGCCGCTTCGCCGACGCCATCCTCGAATTCGACAAAGTGCTCCAGCAGGACCCGAACCATTATATGGCCGCGCGCTACATGAAACTCTGCTCCGACCAGCTGAAGAAAGAGGAATAAATTTCATGCGGAAAATATTCGTCGCCTTCGCCGTCCTCTGTCAGGCCCTCGCCCTCTATTCCATGGTGAACGCGGCGAAAGAGTCTCAGCTTCCCACGTCCCTCAACCGCAGTTTCATGCAGGCCAATGAACTTCTGGCCAAAGGGGATTATTCCGGCGCGATGGACAAGCTGACCGCCATCCTCCTCAGGGACCCCGGCAACGGCGTCGCCCGCGAACAGATTTATCAGATCGCTCAAATGATGAGCGCGAACGCCGCGTCGATGGGCCAGATGCGGAGCGTGTTCACTCCCGACGAGCGGGCGGATGCGGTCGAGCTCGCGTATAAATCTCTCCGGAAAGCGTCGCCCCGGCTCCTCGAACGCCGGCTCCAGGACGCGGCGCTTCAGGAACGGCGCAAATTTTATCTCCTTGCCTGCCAGATCTATATTTCCATCCTCCAGCTCCCGGGCTTGGAACTGGAAAAAAAATATCAGGTGGAAAAACGCCTCCGGTCCGCCAGCCAGAAAGTGGACTCGAAAATTGAAACTCTCCCGGAAGAATCGCGCGCGACATACCGTGAAGCTTTCACTCTCATGAACGTGGGCGACTGGGAAGGTTCCGTGGAAAGCTGGCAGAAATACGTCGAAAAGCATCCCGCAGACACGGAAGTGAACAAACTCCTTTCAAGTTCCGAAGCCAAAGCGATCCTCGGAGAAAAAGAAAAGCTGAAACAGGCTTATGCCGCGCTGGAAACCCTGGAAATTGAAAAAGCGGAAAAACTTTTCGACGAAGCCCTCAAGATCAACCCGAACAGCGCCGAAGCTTCAAAAGGGCTGGAAATCGCTCAACAGAAAGGCGAGCAGAGCCAGAGGACCAAGTTCATCACAGGTCTCCTTGCCAAAGCGGAGCGACTGGCCGTTGACGACAAAAAATATCAGGCCCTGCAAATTTTGACCGGAGCCCTCAAGGAAGACCCCTCGGACCAAAGAGTGCTCTCCATGATCCAAAACCTCATGGAGCAGGCCGGCGTGCAGAAGACCGTCATCGTGACCCGTCCCGTGATCCAGCGCGTCGTTGAGAAGCAGGAGCAGGCGGACCGCGCCGTCGCCGCCCGAGACACCGGCAAAGCCGAAACGCATTATCAGAAAGGACTCGTCTATTATTCTCTCAGGAATTACCGCGAAGCTTTCAGCGAATGGAAAGCCGCGGTGCAATATGACCCCAACTCCCGCAAGATCAGCCAGGCCCTCCAGCGCGTGCAAAGCGACCTGCAATACGAAAAATCCAAATAACCCCAAAAACACAAAATAATCTATTGACACCGTCGAGGTCAATTACTATGATTGGCCCAGCACTTTGACTTTTATGTATTCACAGCATCACATTGCCGCAATGAAGCAATCAAGGAGGAATGCGTGAATCGAATGATTAAAATGTTTCAAAGATGTCTCTGCCTCGTCCTGTCCTTGTCCCTCATTTCCTTAATATCATTCCCCGCAGCCCAAGCCTTCGCCGAAGAAGTTCCGGCCGAAGATCTTTTCAGCATCATGGCGAAACAAACCGTTCAGTCCGCGACTCTTTCTCCGATCGCCGTGAGCAAAACTCCGGGGACCGTCAGCGTGATCACGCACAAGCAGATTGAAGAAGCAGGAGCCAACACTCTCGAACAGGTGCTGGCGCTCCTCCCCGGAGTGGACACGCGCATGGGCCCCATGGGTTCGGCAACCCTGATCCGCGGCGCCGGAGGAAGTCCCTTTCAGGAAGGCATCCAGTATCAGATCGACGGATATCTTTATAACAGCCCGGACAAAGGGGGCTCTGCGGCCAACCCCGGATACAATTCATTCCCCGTTCCCATCGAAATGATCGAACAGGTGGAAGTGATCCGCGAACCCATTTCTTCTCTTTATGGACCCAACGCATTTTACGGCGTCATCAACATCATCACCAAAAGAGGCAAAAACATGAAGAACGGCGGTTCCGTGGCCGCCCGCGCCAGCGACCAGAATTTGGGCCGCAACTATCAGCGCTATTCCGCCGTCGGAGGCGGAGTGAAAGGGGAATTCGACGGCATTGGAGCCGTTGATTATTCCCGTCAATTGGGACTCACGAAAGTCACCAACAACACCGCTTACAACTGGAACGGAGCCGCGAGCACCAAATATAAAAATTGGGAAGTTTCGGCGTTCGGGATGGGCTCGGAATCCGAACCTTTCCTCTCCGACGGAAACAGGAACACCAAGCAGACCCGGCAAGATGTTGTTCTGGCCGGAGCGAACTATTCAAAGGACGTCACGGACACGATCAACGTGAACGCCAAAACGAGCTATCTGACCCGCCGGGGAACCAACTGCATGGTCTGCCACAACCCCGGATCTTTCCTCACAGTGAACCCCCGGGACGACCAGGAATATTTCCAGCGTTTTTATGAGCGCGTCCACGCGAACTGGATCCCGAACGAGGCGAACAAAGTGACCGCCGGAGTCGAAGTGATGTATGACCAGGAACACATGGACGCGAGCACGCTCCAGACCGGCAGACTGGACGCCCGGACCTATTCCGGATTCGTGCAATATGTGCGCGCCATCCGCGAAGACCTCTCAGCCACGGTGGGGATCCGCCATGACCGGAGTGATTGGAGCAACGAGAGCAGCGCCACAAACCCGAGAGCGCTTTTGGTTTACACTCCCACCGACAAGACCACGGTCCGCGCCGGATTTTCGCAGGCCGCCCGCGTGCCCACATTCCATGACCTTCAGCTGTTCATGAAATTGGCCCCCACGAACCCCAACGAACCGAACGCGGCCAATGTGAGGCAACCCAACGGATTCCTGATGGGGAACCCCGACTTGAAACCGGAAAAGATCAACACCTACACGCTCGGAGCCGATCATTGGTTCGGAAAAAAATTCATCGCCAAAATCAACGGATATTACAGCGTCGTCACGGACGCGATCGAAAGGAAAACGCTCACCACCGCGGAAACTGTGGCGCTTTTGCCTGGAGGCAGACTCCCCGACGGATCTCTTCCCAGGACCACCGGCCCCGCAAACAACCAGACCAATGCCCAGCGCTGGATTAACTTGCCTGCCAACGTCCTGATCGCGGGAGGCGAATTCGAGACGGAATATGTTCCCAACCGATATCTGACCCTGAACCTCAACTACGGCTATAAAGACGTGCAATACACTTCCGACATCGTTGCGATCACCGGAGGGCTTGGAGCTCCGCCGAACGCGGCCCGGCACATGCTGGGCGCGGGGATCACGGCGCATCCGATGAAGAAACTCATGGTCAACGTGACAGGCCGGTTCCGAAGCGAAGTCAACCACGCGCTGAACAAACAAAGACTGTCCTTCACGGTCACGCCCGACACTTTCTATATGGACACGCATGTCAGCTATCATTTGCCTTATGGATTGAGGGCTTCCTTCATCGGGAAAAACCTTTTCGCGCAGGAACCTAAAGACTGGCCTCTCGCCCTGGACACGCGTCTCACGACGGGCCAGGAATTCTTCGCTCAGCTGGCCTGGGATTTCGGGGGATATCAGCAGCCCTAAGGGTTTCTGCGGAATCACTCCTGAGCGGATGGGGAAAAAAACTTGGGGAAGTTAAAAAAGTTTTGCGCCTTCCTTTTCCTGATCCAATGCGCGGCGGTGATGTCCGCCCCCGGCGAAGCGTTGGGCGCAAAAACCCTGATCCTGATGAGCGACCGCAACAAGGTCTATCAGCTGATTGATGCCGGGCTGAAAGAAAAAATCACCGGAGAAATCTCCGAGATGGCTTTTCAGGAAAACGGGGACAGCCTTGTTCCGGACATCCGCAAGATCAATCCTTCCCTCGTGATCGCGGTCGGCAACGCCGCGGCTCTCTGGGCCCAGCAGGAAATTTCCGACATCCCTTTGATCGTCAGCGGCGTCATCTCCCAATCCAACAACGGCATTTTTTCGGAAGTCCCGGGAGTTTCCCTGGACTGTTCTCTTCAGTCCTATTTCAACTTGATTCGGGAAATGGTTCCGGAAAAAGGAAATGTGGGATTGCTCATCGGGGCGGACCAGCAAACGGAGACCCGCAAAGAGATTGAAAACCTTGCCAAAAACGCGAACCTTGAGGCAAAGATCGCAAGGCCCAGGAACGTGAAAGAGGTGAGCCAATCCATCGAAACGGTGTATGCCCAGGGGGCCGGCGTGTTCCTCATGACCTTTGACCCCCTGATCATGAACCCCGAATCCTTCAATTACATCATCGAGTTTTCAATTTCCAAAAGCCTGGTCCTCATCACGCCTTCAAGAGCCCTTCTGAAGAGAGGTGCGTTTGCTTCGCTGGAAGCGGATTATTCCGAAATCGGCAGACGGACGGCGGCCATCGCCAATGACCTGCTGAAAAATCCGGACCGGTCGGGAAAATATAAACTCGAGTTTCCGCCCAAAGAGGAAATCAGCGTCAACCGAAAAATCGCCAATTCCCTCCACATCAACATTTCTCCAACCACCATCCAGAAAGCCGGATACATCCAGGACTGAAACTCACCTGAACCCCTCGGGTTTCTTCGCGTTCTCCAATCCCGAAAACCGCATCCGCGTGAACAAAACCAAATTGAGCCCCGGAGATCCATAAGCGACTTCCAAAGCGCGCGGCACAGGATAGACGGAAATTTGGGCTCCCACGCCCCAGGACGTTTTCCGATAAGTTTTAAAATCATAAAGATATCCCGCGCTGACCCTGGAAATCAGTTTGGTTTCTCCGGCGTCGGGGCTGAGCGCCACCAGATCCGGCCTGTGAAAATGCGACGGCCCGCCCGAGAGGAACAAATCATTTTTTGAAGCGACTTCCAGGCGATAAAACACGAAATGCGTGTTGCGGATGGCGCGTGTGAGCTCCACAAGCAAAGCGCCCAAAGCGTTTCCCGGATGATCCATCGTTGCGCCCCAGCCCACGAGGAATTGCCAGACTTCCTGCGGCGGCATCCAATTCATCATCGCGGTCGCGTTCACGCGGTCGGAATAATCCAGGTTCGACAAAAGCGAGTGCGGACTCCCGATGCGGCCATAGCTCGCCTGAAACGCAAGGTTTTCCGAAGCGTTGATTGCGGCCCGCGCTGAATAAGAATTAAATTCCGGCCGTTCAATGTCCCACCTGCGGTCGTCGGGTTCTTTCCCGTTGAAAACCGAGCCGTCGAGCTTGAAATTTTTCCAGACATATCCGAGCGTGGCCACCCCTTCCGTGATGTGCGTCGACTCAAACCAGTGGTGCGTGATCGGAGCCGTGGGATTGTTGATGGAAGAAAAACGGTGCATGAACGCGGGCGGCCCGAAAGCGGGTTCCCCGGGGAGCCCCGCATAAACAAAAACCGTCTGGTCCTTTGAGAGAGAGTGACTATATGTGGCCGCCAGCTCCATGATCATGTCGTGCGGATGCTGCCGGTCCACGAGGTGCGTTTGATCTTCGCCCACGCCGCCGGTCTGCATGAGGAGCGGATATCCGTCCGGCCCCATCACCGGTTCAAGGTCCGCCATCACGCGGAACCCCCACGCGCCGCTCTTCAGTTCGCGGAGGCCCATGAACATAAACATGTTCGTCGTGAAAAACTGGTCCGCGCCCCGAAGCGATTCCGACTTGTTGAGCCTGGCCGTATATCCGGCATTCGCGAAACCGTGGAGCATGAAAAGCCATTTCTTTTTATAGTAATGCAGGCCTTCCATCGGCGTCGATTCCGGCTCCCAGCTCGTGCCGGAGGGTTCGGGGGTGATGTTTGAGCTCAGCAAGCCGCGGTGCGCGTGAGCGTTCTCGTGTCCGCCGTGATGGGGATGAGCGGAGCGTTCCAGGCGGATGTCGATGCTTGTCGGAGAGGGTTCACGCATGTGCTGATGCTGGTGAGGAGAAACTGTTTCATCTGAGCTCAAGGCGGGGGAAAAGAACATGAAACAGGACAAGAATCCAGCCATGCCCCAGGCGAGGTTCCCGCCGAAACGACGGTCTTTGTTGTTCACGATACTGAATTATAGATTATAAGATATGCTAAAATCTATGTCGTTAAAATGGAGGGGTGGCCGAGTGGCTTAAGGCGGCGGTTTGCTAAACCGCTATACGGGTGAAAACCTGTATCGAGGGTTCAAATCCCTCCTCCTCCGAATCAGTTTTCAGGATCAATTCAAGGATTTGAAGCGAGTGAGCGCCGAGCAAAGCGAGGATGAGGCCTCTGGCCGAAAGCGAACGAGGTGAGGCCACGCAGCGAGCTCTGCCGAGCGTAGGGGCCAAATCCCTCCTCCTCCGACAGATTTTCTTTTTGATATACTCTTCTCATGACCTCCGCCATTGAAGTCCTGCGCGAACAGTTCGGATACGCTGATTTCCGCCTCAACCAGGACAAGATCATTGAATCCGTCCTCGCGAAAAAAGACACTTTCGTCCTCATGCCCACCGGCGGGGGAAAATCTCTCTGTTATCAGGTCCCGGCCCTCCTGCAGGACGGCCTCGCCGTCGTCATCTCTCCCTTGATCGCTCTCATGAAAGACCAGGTGGACAGCCTCACTCTTTCCGGCGTCTCAGCGGCTTTCCTGAACAGCAGTCTGTCTTATGACGATTTCGGAGACACTCTGGCCAACCTCCGCGCCGGAAAAATCAAACTCCTCTATATCGCGCCCGAAAGGCTGTTTTCCAACGAATATGATTTCATCCGCGTCCTCAAGGCTTGCAATGTCTCACTCTTCGCCGTGGACGAAGCGCACTGCGTCTCCCACTGGGGCCACGATTTCCGCCCGGAATATCTTCAGCTTTCCGTCCTCAAAGAACATTTTCCCGATACGCCCGTCATCGCTCTCACCGCCACCGCAGACGCTCTCACCCAAAAAGACATCCTGGAAAAACTGAAACTCAAAAATCCCAACATTTTCGTCTCAAGTTTCAACCGCGAGAACATTCATTATTTCATCGAGCCCAAGAAAAACAGCTATGACAAGCTGTTGGAATATATCCGGGACCACGCCGAAGATTCCGGCATCGTTTATGCGCTGTCGCGCGCTTCCGTCGAGAACATCGCGGAAAAACTGAAGAAAGACGGCGTGAGCGCCCGGCCCTATCACGCGGGGCTTGCCTCAGAGCGGCGGGCCAGGAACCAGGATCTGTTCATCAAAGACGAGGTGAAGGTGATCGTGGCCACCGTCGCGTTCGGGATGGGGATCGACAAGTCCAATGTGCGTTATGTGGTCCACATGGACCTGCCCAAAAACATCGAGAGCTATTATCAGGAAACGGGCCGAGCCGGGCGGGACGGAGTCAAAAGCGAGGCCGTGCTATTTTACAGCCGAGGCGACGTCATGAAGCTGAAATATATGGTGCGGATCGACAACAATTTTGAGCAGACGCGCGTCATGATGCGGAAACTGGACAAGATGTCCGAGTTCTGCGAAATCAAAACTTGCCGTCGGAAATTTTTGATGAATTATTTTGGAGAAGAACACCCGGGGAACTGCGCGAGCTGCGACGTCTGCCTGGGGATTCAAACGATCTTCACGGAAAAAGAGCCTCAAGAAACGCTCACGGCGCGCGTCCCTGTGAAGGCGGGGAAAAGCGCCCCTCCGGAAACCTATGACGGGGAACTCCTCAAAGAACTGAAATCGCTCCGCACCCGCCTCGCGGCCGAAAAAAACGTCCCAGCCTATATCATTTTCTCAGACAAAACCCTGATTGAGCTCGCGGCCTATCTGCCCCACACGCTTGCGGAGATCCGCCAAATCTCGGGGTTCGGGGATTTTAAGGTTTCCCAATATGGCCTGGTTTTTCTGGCCGCAATTTTGGCGCACTGCAAAAACAACGGGCTTTCTTCCCGCATGACTTTGAAGTCGGGAAAAAAGCCCGTTGCCGTTTGAGCTCTGAACTTTATTTTTTCTTCATCTCACATTTTTCTTTGCATTTGCCCATTTTCTTTTCGCGCTTTTCCTTCATCTCGCTGAACTTTTTCTTCTGATCGTCCGTCAGGATTGAAACAAGTTTTCCGTCATACTTTTCATGAATCGCCTCCATCTGGGAATGGAGAGATTCCATTTCGCCGCGCTTCTCCTGCATGATTTTCTCCAGCTCAGCCTTTTGAGTTTCCGTCAGATTGAGTTTTTTCGCCATCCGGTCATGCATCTTCCCCTGCGTTTTGTCCGCACAGCATGCGCCGCCGCCCCATTTCGCGCCGGCCTGGCCGGCAAACAAAAACATGGCCGAGACAGCCGCAATGCCCATCAGATATCCTTTTTTCATTCCAACCTCCGTTTTATTGAGTGCCCTGTTTATATTAGACGCCGGAAACGCGCCAAAAGTTACGCCTGAATATGCTAAAATTAAGGACTTCCGATTTCATGCGCCCTTAGCTCAGGGGATAGAGCGACTGTCTACGAAACAGTAGGCCGAAGGTTCAAATCCTTCAGGGCGCACCAATTTTAAAATCAAGCCGATCGATATTTTTTTAAAGGATTTTCCGGATGAGGAGCCCGCAAAGGACTGCGGTTCCATATCCGATGCCGAGGTTTGTCCAGGATGCGGCGCTCGTTTTGCGGATTTTTCCGACGATCTGATAAGCCAGCCAGACGCCCGCGGCGGCCAAACTCCAATGGCCCGGCAACAGAAACGCGAGCGTCACCGCCAACCGTTCCGCCATGCCGATATATTTTTCCGCGTCGCCCGGAAAATCTTTTCCGAAGAAATCTTTCTCCACAAAATATATTGAGACCGTCGTAAAATGCGTCACGATCACGATGAGGATCGCGGCCAGCACCCAGGGTTCCGGCACGCTCACCGTCATGAACCGGTCCCAGAGGCTCAACCCCTGCGCCTGATCAAGGGGGAGAAAATCAGCGATGGGAGGATAACGCAGGAAACCATATTTGCTCGTGGCGCCTTCAATGGAGGGGGCAATGATGAAAAGGACCGCGTAATGGATGACCTGGTCCCAGACATAAAAGAAAGTGTTGTCGGGAGCGTTGCGTTTCAGGACCGACCACACGCGCCACTGGTCCTCGATGAAGTGAGAGGCGAAGATGATGAACACACAGGCCCAGCCTGAGAGCGAGAGAGGACCCACTTCGAGCCAGATCCTGCCCATATAGTTCCAGAGAAGCAGAGCATAAAGGACCGGGTGAATGGCGCAGTGGACGATCATGCCCGCGAGACTCCTGCGTTTCCAGGCGGCGATATAGTTGGTCTGGAGAGTGAAATCTCCGATCAGGTGGCCCAAAACAAGTCGCCAGAATATTTCCATTTTATTTTGTGGTCATCACGAACACGCCGTCCCAATCCGCGGGAGGGGGAGTTTTAAGATAATCGTTGCACCGTCCTGAATATGTTTCCGACGGACCGTCCTTGGGAAGGATCTCCGTCACCTGCCCGAATTTTGAGAGGGCCGATTTGAAATCCCGTTTGCGATAAAGCTCGAGCGCGGAATCATAAATCGCGAAAGCCTTTTTCTGCTCTTCCGTGAGTCCGCCTTTTTTGCTGACCAGCTCAAAAACTTTGATGGGCAGTTTTTTGCCTTTCACCCGAAGAAGGTCCAGCTCGCGGACCTCGATTTCGTCTTTGGCCGCGGCATAAGTTGTTTCCGAAACCATCAGCATCGTGCCATATTGCTTGTTCGCGCCTTCAAGGCGGGAGGCAAGGTTCACCGCGTCGCCCATAACAGTATAGTTAAATTTTTGAGAAGAACCCATGTTCCCGACGTTCATGGGGCCCGTGTTGAGCCCGCACCGCGCGAAAAGCTCGTTCATGCCTTTGGCTTTCAGCTCAACATTGAGCTGCTTGAGACGCTCGCGGTTTTCCAGGACCGCAAGGCAAGCCATCTTCGCGTGGGCCGGCTGGGCCAGAGGCGCGCCCCAGAAAGCCATGATGGCGTCACCCTCATATTTGTCGACGGTGCCGTCCAGCCGCATGATCGTGTCCGTCATGGCGGTGAGATAAAGGTTCAGGAGCTGAACCAGTTCTGAGGGCGACAATTTTTCCGAAATCGTGGTGAAGCCGGCCACATCAGAAAACATCACGGTCATCTCGCGCTGTTCTCCGCCGAGTTTGAGCGCTTCAGGGTTTTTGGCGATGGCGTCCACGACGTGCGGATTCACATAAACCCCGAAAGCTTTTTTGATGCCCGCCTTCTCCCTTTGCTCAACAATAAAACGATAGAAAAAGACCGCGATGTAACTGCCGACGAGCGAGATCGTGGGAGCGACCAGCTCGATGTAATAAAACTTCTTCACCATGAGAAAATATCCGACCGTCCAAAATGCCGCCGCGAGAGCCACCGTGGAAACAGCGCCCCAGGTTGCGGAAAAGTTGGAGATGAACGCGCCCACGAGGATCGCGAAAAGGAAAATTAATACGTGTGTTAAGGTTTTGCTTAAAGGCTTTAGAAAATCTTGGGTCCGCTGTCTGGACCATAAGTTATCGATCACATTTGCGTGCATATATAATCCTGGAAAAGACGGAGAAAATGCCGTTGGATAATGATCATAGAGTCCCAAAGCCGTTGAACCCACAATAACAATTTTGCCGCCGAGCCATTGTTTTTTCCAATCCAACGGGACCTCAGCATCGAGTATTTCAGCGCACGAGTGCGAAACGAACAGCTCTTCGGGCCCTCTCCAATTCACCCAGGCCTGTCGGGTCCGGTTTCCATAATAATTAGATTCAATAACATGAATATTTTCAAAAAGATCCTCAGGCGATTTGCCTTCAACCATGGCGAGTGACTGAACGCCGAGCGAATAGTATGTCTTGCCTTTGTAATCGTAAGACAGAATTGATTTCCTTAAGGTGCCGTCATCGTCCGGGATGGCATTCACAAATCCAAGAGCCCGGGCGTATCTCGACTGGGAGATCGGCTCATCTTTTTCAACAATCATTTCTCTTTTTTGAATCTCATCGCCCTTTTCGTTGTTTTCGGTCTGTTCAATCGTCTCAAATTTGAAATCAAAAGGGAGGATGACTTTTCCATACTTTTTAATCGCCTCGCCTAAAATTCGATCGTTCGATGCGTCATAACGGTCAGGTTCAAGAAAAAGCACATCGAAGACCACAGCGGCGGCTCCCGCTTTTCGGCAAATATCAATTAAATCTCCATGAATTTTTCTCGGCCACGGCCATTTCCCGATCGTTGAAAGCGAATTGTCATCGATCGCTGCGACAACCACAGGGGAAACCAATGACTCAGCACCGCGCATTCTGAAACGCCAATCCAATGATTTGAATTCCAGGTTATCCAGCTTGTGACATGAGACGGCTGTAAAAACCAAAGCGGAGACAATCAGAGAAATAATCAGGCTGAAAAATCGGAGGCGCTTCTTCATATCCTCACCTTCAGGTTGAAAAAGTCGCGGATCTTGCTGGAGATCGAGTTTTTGTTTTCGTTTTTGGAAGCGGCTTCCTGCTTGACGCTGTGTTCCACGAGGACCGCTTGCCTGGACCCCACGATGTTCGCGAACTCTTCTGCGAGCTGGGGATGTTTTTCCAGGATGCCTTTGAAATCAGCCTTGTCCAGGCGCAAAAGTTCCGAATCCGTCACGGCGCGCACGGTGGCGCTCCTGGCCTCGCCGGTCAAAAGCGAAAGCTCTCCGAAAAACTGCCCCTGCCCCAAATTTCCGATCACGCTCTGGGATCCGTCTTTCGCCTGTTTGAGGACTTCAAATTGTCCTTTGTGCACGATAAAGAATGAGCTTCCGGGATCTCCCTCTCGGACGGCGACTTCGCCCTTGAGATAAACCTGGCGCAAAAGCCGCTCCAAAACCATCTGTTTTTCTTCGGACGACAGCATCCTGAAAAGGTCGATGCCGGTCAAAAGGCTTTCAGATTCCACAGATTTGGCCTCCGTCTTGGCCTCTGCCATGTGAACGGTGCGGATGGGGAACGGAATCTCAATGTTCTCCCGCTTGAAGGCATACCAAATACGCGTCGCCGCCTCACTGGAAATTTCCCTGTGACGGGAATAATCCGAGATCCAGAAGGTGAGAGCATAATGAACCGAAAATTCGCCGTAGGAAGTGAGGAGGACTTCCGGATGAGGCGCGTTGAGGACGCCCTCCACATTCACCACGCAGGCCTGGAGCACGCCTTTGACTTTTTGAGGCGGAACGTCGTAGGAAGCGCTGATTTCCAGACGGCATCTCTGGCGCGGGTCGCCATAACTATAATTGAAAAAAATGCCTTTCTGAAGATCGTTGTTCGGGATAAAAAGATGAGTGCCTTCCCAGGTCCGAAGGACGGTCTTCGCCCAGTTGATGTCCACCACGACGCCTTCCTTGTCGCCGAGATTGATCCAGTCTCCGATGCGGATCACCCTCGAAAGGGCGAGGCCCGCGAAAAACATCTGGAACGCGTCTTTGAGAGCAAGGCCGATGCCGAGGGTAATGGCTCCCGTTGAAGAGTAAACCGCAATAGGGTTCATGTTGAAAATTTTCTGCATGCCCACGATTACCCCGATCAGGAACACGAACATGACGATGGCTTTTCGAAGCGGGGGCGCGACATAGAGTTTCAGGACGGTGACCATGAAATATTCAACGAAGAATTGGTCGAGCACGAAAATGCCGATATAACAGATCAGGAGGAAGGTCGCGAAAGTGGTCCAGGAGATAATCCGGGGACTTGCGGTTCCGGCCAGAGGAGGATGGACGGCACACAAAAGATAAAGCACAAGGAGAGTGGCGACGATCCAGAGGAAATCAAATTTGTGGGGGAGGGGAAAGGAGCGTTTATAGGCGAAAAAACGGATGGCAATATAAATGCCGAAAGAGACGGCAAGGGTCAGGCCCGCTGTCTCAAGGATCGGCACGAGTTCCTGGAAAATTCCCATCGGCTAGAATGTAACAGACCTTCGACGAAAATTCAAGGAGAAACCGGAACTTTGCCGGACTCGATTTTGCGGCGGATCTGGATGACGGATTTGGCGGCGGCGACCTTGGCCCGCCCGTCCATGTCCTTGAACTCCTGGCGCAGATAAAAGAGGTCGTCTTTGTCGCCCACCTGGCCCAAAGCGGAAGCGGCGCTGGCCCGGACATCGGCGTCGTCCGCGCTCACAAGAGTCCTCAGATGGAAGATCGCCTGTTTGTCGCCCAAATCCACAATGGCTTTCACCACCGCGAAACGGACTTCCCAGCGTTCATCGTCCATGTGTTTGGCAAGGATGTCGGACGCCATCTTTGAGGCGGACTCGCCCAGGACTTGAGCGGCCTGCGCCCTCACTTTCCAGTCTTTATGTTTCATGGCTTCGCGGAGCACGGGGAACGCCGTTTCCGGCTTGTCGAGGTTGATGAGGGATTTGGCCGAGCGGATCCTGTCCGGCCATTCACCCGCCTTTATGGTTTCCTCAAAAAGCTTGTTCACGCTTTGGTCATTGCACTTGGCGAGAGCTTCAGCCACACGGACGCGGACCGTGGAACTCTCGTCCCGAAGTTTCCCTCGCAATGGAGTGATGGAAGAAGGGTCCGCCAGGTTGCCCAAAACCTCCGCCGCTCTCACCCGCACGGAAGGCGTCGGATCTTCCAAATCCTTGTGCAGGACGTCCAGACGGCTGCGGTCTCCAAGCGCGGCCAAAGATTCAACGGCCTGGATGCGGAGGAGATATCTCTTGTCCTCCGCAAAACTCATCAGGATGGGGATCGCGTCCCTGTTTCCGATTTTACCCATCGCTTCCATCGCGCGCACTTTCACGATGTCGAACTCGTCGCTCAGAAGGTGAGTCAAAGGTTTGATGGCGCGCTGGTCGCCCACTTCGCCAAGGGCCTGAGCGGCGCTGCCCCGAACAAAGAAAGACTTGTCGGTGAACGCTTCTTTAAGGATGCCCCAGGCCAAAGCGGAAAGAGCGGCGGCATCATCGGCTTGATTGACCGCGATCATCTGATCATAAACTTCCTGCGCGGCGAGATATTTGTTTTGCGCGACCAGGGCTTTCACTTTCACAGTGAACGCCTCGGGAATCGCGGGGACTTTTTTGAGGAGAGGGTTCACCAGGCTGATGGCTTCGTCAGGACGGCCCTGGGAAAGTTCGCGGTTGGCGCGCTCGATGGTTTTGGAGGAATCTGCAAGAGACATCGGGGGGGAAACAATAAGGAAAACTGCGGCGGCGAAAAAAACTGGGAGAGAAAAGCGGTGAGAAATTACTGGGTTCGTCGTTTTGCCTGTCCTTCTGAGACGCGGAGTCTGAGGAGCGCGCGCCGGAGAGCCGCCTGAGCCACGGCCAGGTCCACCGGAGAAGCCGCGGCTTTGATTTCTTTCTGGGCCCGTTCCAAAGCAAGGCGCGCCCGTTCCGCGTTGATCTCTTTTTCCATCTCGGCGGTTTCGGCGAAAACTTTAACTTTGTTTTCGAGCACTTCAACAAATCCGCCGGACACGGCAAAACGCTCTGAAGTTCCGCCCCGCTGGACGCGAAGCTCGCCCACCGTCAGCTGGGCCAGGAGCGGAGCGTGACCGGGCAAAATCCCGATTTCGCCTTCCACGGCAGGCAGCACAACGGAATCGGCCTGTTCGCTGAAGGCCAGTTTCTCAGGGGTCACCACTTCAAGTTCAAGCATCCGCTCTTCCTTTCGCTCTGCCTTCCACGGTCAAAGTCTGTTCAATCACATCCATCAGTTTCCGAATGTCCACGGGTTTCGCCAAATACGCAAAAGACCCGCGGGTCATGGCGTTTTCCACCATCTGCGTTTCCGAGTGGCCCGTGACCATGATCACCGGAAGGTCCGGACGGACTTTCTTGATCTCCTGCAGTGTGTCCAAACCGTTGATCCCGGGCAGCTGCATGTCGAGCAAAATCACCTGAAATTTCCGTTCCTTGACGCGTTGGAGACATTCTTCGCCGCTGCTGGTTTCCAGGACTTTATATCCCTTGCGTTCCAGGATGGCCTTGAAAGAAGCGCGGTCGTCCACGCTGTCGTCCACGAGCAAAACCAGGGTTTTGTTTTCGATGCATTCCCCGATCACTTCAAAAATCCGTTCCATGTCAAAAGGTTTATAAAGCACGGCATAGGCGCCTTCGTTGATCGCGCGCCGGATTTCGTCTTCAAGGGCGAAAGCCGTCATCATGATGACGGGGACCCTGGGATTGATCTCTTTTATTTTTATATAGGCGTCCACGCCGTTCAGTCCGGGCATTTTGATATCCATGATGACGAGCGAATAATCCCGTTTTTTAATCTCTTCCAAAGCCTGGAGACCGTCGCCGGCAACGAAGACCTCATATCCTTTTTTTGAAAGGATTCCCTTGAGGGTCAGCCGCATGCTGGCCTGATCGTCCACTACGAGAATGTTCATTCACTGCCTCCTTGGCTTCTGTTCGAGCGAGACATTAATTTTACAATAGATTGAGCCTTTTTCATATCCCAAGGTTAACGGATATGGGCGGATAGTTCAAGGGGTTAAATTAATATTGCTTGACAGTAAAAATAAGGAATGTTATCATCCGAGCTGGTCTTTGTTTCTCGATGACGCGAGCATACGAAGCAAGCACATAAGGAGAAGTTAATGAGTCAGTCCCGATTCTGGAGTTTCAAGCGCCTCGCCGCCATTTTTTCCTTTCTCTTATATAACCTTCCCTTCCAAGCCGCTGCCGCCCGTTCCGAAGACATTGAAGCCGAAGACATCTTTGGCCTCGCACAGCAGACCGTGGTGACTGCATCGAAAAAAGCAGAACCTGCATATGAAGCTCCGGGAATAATTTCGGTGGTCACCGCAGAGGATATCCGCAGGTTCGGCGCGCGGAATTTGAGAGAAATCCTCGATAGAGTCACAAGCATTTACACCTTCGGTTCGTTTCTTTATCCCGACAACATCATTTCAATCCGGGGCGATTTTGAAACACATGCCAACAATCGAGTTTTGTTTCTCATTAACGGAAGGCCTTGCCGCGAAAGCGTGTACGGCGGAAAAGACTTTGCCGTCATCTTGCCGATGCCCATTGAAACGATCGAACGAATCGAAATTATTAGAGGCCCAGGGTCCGTGCTTTATGGGACAAAAGCGTTCGACGGCGTTATCAACATCATTTCAAAAACGGCCACAACCACTCAAGCGCAATTACAGTCGGGCTATGGATCCTTCCAAACGACTAAATTTGCCGGTTCCGGCGGGGTAAAATCAAAGGACCTTGATCTCTATGGTGGAGTCGCTCATCTAAAATCGGTGGGTTGGAATTTTGAAGCCTTTGACGAAAGGCGCGTCAAAAAATCGTTTAACCGCGCTGAAAACAACATCGGACTTAATTTCTCCGGAAAATTTAAAGAAGTATCTCTGAGCGGATTCATGGGAGATTCAAGGGTCGAACATATGGGAGGAGTGGCGGCAATCTGGCCCCATGACAGTGAAACCCTCAGGAGAGGATTTGTTGATGCGGGATATCAGCATTCGTTCACAAACGATTGGAAAGCCCAGGCCAATGTAACCTATAATGGCGTCGTTGACAATCTTGAGTCAGCTGGGACTTTTCTCGGAAGATATGCACACGACGTCCTGGCAGAACTGACCATTTCCGGGAAAATCCTTGATAATTTTAATATTCAGTTTGGCGGAACTGTGGACCGTCAGGCGGGAAGGCTTCGTTTTGAGAACCTCAGCTATATGTCAACCCTTGCCAGCACTTATCTGGAAGCGGACTACAAGGTTTTTGATTTTTTGAAATTCATCGCTGGAGGACAATACAATAAACCTCAAAATCTTGACGCGGATCTTGTTCCCAGGGCTGGGATCATTGCCAATTTCCATTCCGGGTGGGGAGCTAAACTTTTATATGGAGAAGCATATCGTTCTCCATTCGCTGTTGAAACTTCGATCCGCGGCCTGACTGTCAATGGGAATCCGAATCTTAAGCCTGAGAAAATGGCGACATCTGATGCTCAAATTTTCTATAACTCCGTCAAAGTTCAAGCATCTGCAACATACTTCCAAAGCAACGCGAGAGATCGTATCGTCAGGGTTCCGACATCAAGGGCCGGAGTTTTTACGTTTGACAATGTTGGGGAACTTAAGTCTCACGGCTTGGAGCTTGAATCCAAATTGTTACCCCTGCCCAGCCTATCATTCATGATTGCATATTCTTATTTACAGAATGAAAATGAAAAAGGCGTCGAAGATATCACCCTCATGCCTAACCATTTGGTCAAAGGGGGAGTCTCCTATGACTGGAAAGGCGGCGTGACCCTGGGATTGTTTGATGCCTATAGCAGTCAGAGGTCCGATGTTGCAATCATCGCTCCAAACACGCTTGAAGTTAACCCGAAAGCGGATGAATATCACTGGGTGACAGCAAATATCATATTGGACATAACAAAGCTGATGAAACTGACTCAAACCCATAAAATATCGGTGAGATTCTATGGCGAAAACCTTTTGGATCAGGCGGTATATGACCCGGAAGTTTTGAGACAGGTGATCAACACCTTGCCGGCCCGTTCAGGCCCGTCTTTCATGAGCGAAATTGTTGTTAATTTTTAAGAAAAAGTAAGGAGGAGTTAATGAATCAGTCCCCATTCCAGAGCTTCAAGCGCCTCGCCGCAATTTTCGCCTTTCTCTTATATACCCTTCCCTTCCAAGCCGCTGCCGCCCGTTCCGAAGACATTGAAGCCGAAGACATTTTCGGAATCGCCGCCAATCAGAAAGTTGTGGTGGCCTCCAAAAGAGAAGAAAAGATCGAGGACGCGCCCGGCGTCATCAGCATCGTGACCGAAGAAGACATCCGCAGGTTCGGCGCGATCACGCTCGTGGATGTTCTGGACCGCCTGACCGCCATTTATCCCATCGGCTCAAACCTTTTCAGAGACAATGTCGCGGCCATCCGCGGAGATTTCTTTTCCCACAACGACGTGCACACCCTCGTCCTCCTGAACGGCCGGCCCTATCGTTCCAGCATGTCGGCCAGGGACGCCCTCGTCTATACGGCTTTTCCTCTGGACTCCATCCACCACATCGAAATCATCCGCGGCCCCGGCTCCGTGCTTTACGGCACCGACGCGTTCCAGGGCGTCATCAACATCATCACCAAAGAAGGCAAAGCCAAACCCGAGATCAAAGCTTCCGCGAGCATGGGAAATTTCGGAACGGAGGGCGCCAACGCTCTCGTGAGCGCCAAAGTGAAAGATTTCAGTTTCCAGGTCGGAACGCAATATAATAAATCTACAGGCTGGCCGTTTGAAGCTTATGATGAAACCCTGAGGAGCGCCGCGGGGACCGTGACTCACCCGTCCAGGAAAGGGTCTGCGGATTATGGACGCAGAAACATCGGCGTCAACTTCCTTTCGAGCTACAAAAATCTGAAAGCCAATGTGTTTTATGCCTATGAAAACAACACGATCCTGGGGACCGCGGCGACCTGGCCGGAAGGCGGGCAGATTTTCAGCCACCTGATCTGGGATTTGGGATATGACCAGCCTTTGTCGGAAAATTGGGACGCGAGCATCAATGTCACGAGCAACATCGATCAGATGTATAACGAAAACGACGTTCCCGTCGGAGGTTCCTCCACCTATGTGAAACACCGTTCCAGGGATTATCTGACGGAACTTTCCGTGCGCGGCAAAATGTTTAATGACTTCAACATCGTCTTCGGCGGCGTATCGGATTATCAGCAGGGCCTTGGGGACATTGAAGACCCCGCCGGACCTTCGCCGGTCGCGCCTTATGTCGTCAATTGGTGGAGCGGATACATTCAGGCGGATTACAGGCCCATCGAAAAACTGAAACTGATCGCCGGCGCCCAGATCAACGCGCCGCAAAACCTTCAGGCCCACGCCGTTCCGCGCTTCGGAGCCATCTTCAATTTCACCAGCCATCTCGGAACGAAGCTCCTCTACGGAGAAGCCTATCGGTCCGCTTTTGCCACGGAACGCAGCATCGTCCTCCCTGGAGCGCTCTTTGGGAATCCCAGCCTGGAACCGGAAAAGGTCGCGACCACCGACCTCAACGTCTTTTACAACACCGAAAAGACCCAGACGGGACTCACCTATTTCTTCATCAAGCAAAAGGACCTGATCACCAGAATTCCGAGGGCGGGGGGCGGAAGCACCTATATCAACCGCGCGGAGTTCGACGTTCAGGGCGTGGAGTTCGAAACCAAATTCTCGCCCATCAAAAACCTGTTCGTCACGGGCTCTTATAGCCATCAGGAGAACAAGGACTCCAACGGCCTGCAGAACACATCGCTCCTCCCCAACAACATGGTCAAGGGCGGCGTCTCTTATGACTGGCCCCGCGGGATCACGATCGGAGCCTTTGATTCCTATTACAGCAAACGCTACGACGTGATTTTGAACAACGCCGCCAGGACCATCGTCAATCCTGATTCCGGGGAATATCATTGGGTGACGGCGAACCTGGCTTTGAACACCACCAAACTGCTGAACGTCGGCAAACGCTTTGACGTGATCCTGAACCTTTACGGCGTGAACCTCATGGATTATGCCGTTTATGAGCCTGAAAACAACCGGAAGACCATCAACACGCTCCCGGGCAGAACCCGCGCGGCCTATTATTTGTCGCTGATCGTAAAATATTAAACGCCGCCGACAGGCCCTGGAGCAAAAAGGACATTTAGAAGATGATCCGCGCTGTCCGATATTTATGGGTTCTGCCGATCCTGGGAGCCATGCTGGTTCCGGCCTCCGCCGCCAATCCCAGGATCGTCATCGTCCTGAGCGACGCCAATAAAATCTATTCCCTGATCGACCAGGGAGTGAAAGACAACATCCAGTCAGAATTCACCGAGGTCACGCTCCAAAAAGGAGAGGAAAGGGTTCTGGCCGCAAACATCCGGCAAATCAGTCCGTCGCTGATCATCGCAAAAGGAAACGCCGCCGCCCTCTGGGTCTCAAAAACGTTCCCTGAAATCCCTTTGGTCGCCAGCGGAGTGATTTATCAGTCGAACCCCGAAATTTTCGCAAAGATGGCCGGAGTGTCGCTCGACTGTTCTCCGGAATCCTATTTCAACCTCATCAAGGAATTCTCTCCTTTAAAAGGGAAAGTCGGCATCGTGATGGACGCCACCCACCCCGCGGGATACAGAAACCGCCTTGAATCGCTGGCCCATAAATCGGACGTGCAGGTTGTCATCAAAGAAGTCAGCAAAGTGAATGAAGTAAGCAGGGCCATCGGAGAAATTTATTCCGAGGGGGCCAATGTCCTGCTCCTGACCTATGACCCCATCATCATGAACCCGGAAACTTTCAAATATATCATCGAGTTTTCAATCTCCAAAAATATGCTCGTGGTCGCGCCGTCCAAAGCGCTCCTCAAAGGAGGCGCCATGGCTTCGCTCGAAGCCAACTATATCGACATCGGGCGGCGCACCGCAGAAATTGCAAATAATCTCTTGAAAGATCCCAGTCTTTCGGTTACACTTAACCTGGAATTTCCATACAAGGAAGAGGTGAGCGTGAACCGAAAAATTGCCAAGTCCATCGACATGAACATCCCTTCCGCCATCCTGAAGAGGGCTGTCTACATCCACGACTGATGAGAAAAAAAGGGTTTTTGAGCATCACGACCCGATACCTGCTTCACCTCTCGGGAGCGGGAGCTTTTTTGAGCATCCTCCTGATTTGGAACGCGTCCTATCAGCAGAAACAAATCGTTCTGAAAGAAATGGAACAGCGCACCCTCCTCCTCTGCGAAAGCTTGGGCAACGCTTCAAGTCTGCGGTATTTTCTGGGCGACACAAAAGCGATCCGATACCTTTTTGATAAAGCCATCGAAATTCAGGATGTCAGCTCCATCCTTTTGATCGACAAGAAAGGCGCGGTTGAGATCCAGAGCGGTTCCATGAGCGGCGGATACACCCCGCAAAACATACTCGAAACGAAAAACACCAGCGTCTGGCGGGACGAGAATTATATTCATGCCCTGGCCCCTCTCACAATCCAGAGGCAGAAGGCCCGGGGCGTGATGGACATGCTCCTGGATCCTTCTCAGCCCAATGATGCTCCGTCGAATGACTCTTTGGAAACCGACACCCTGGGATATATCTCCGTGAACATGTCGCTGACCCGGGCACGGGCTTACATTAAATCGCTGATTTTGAGGAGCGTGGCCGCAACTCTGATCATCATTCTTTTCGGGAGCGCCGTGGCGTTTTACTTCTTTAAAAGGGCGATCATCACCCCCATTCAGGACCTCGCGGAAGCCATGACGAAAGGAGACCTCACCGAACGCGCAGTCGTGACCAGCAACGATGAAATCGGAGAGCTGGCCAACTCCTTCAACACGATGCTTCAGGAAATCAAGAAATCGCGATATGAGCTGGAAAACTATAACCAGACGCTTTCCATGAAAGTCGCCGACCGGACTAAAGACCTTGAAATGGCTCTCAACAGCCTGAACGAAGCGCAGGAAAAAATGCTCCGGTCCCAAAAGCTGGCCACGATCGGACAGCTTGCCTCCAGCGTCGGGCATGAGCTGAGAAATCCATTAGGCGCCATCAACAACGCGATTTATTATATCCGGGACTCTCTCAAAGACACCGAGATCATCAAAAGCGATCAAATGCTGGCGGAGTTCCTGGACATGGCGGAAAGCGAAATTCAGGGCGCCACCAACATCATCAAGGACCTGCTCGATTTCTCGCACGTGGGACAGCTCCAGCTTCAGCCCACCAACGTCAATGAACTTCTGAAATCCGTCAGGTCTGTGATCCCGGTGCCGGAAAATGTCAAAATCATCAACGCTCTGGATCTCAGCCTGCCCATCATCATGGTGGACCCCCAGCGCCTGCGCCAGGTCTTCATCAACCTCATCACTAATGCCATTCAGGCCATGCCCGACGGCGGGGAACTTGAGATCAACACCCGTTATGAAAACGTGGGCAACGATCTCCTCGTGGTTTGGATCAACTTCAAGGACACGGGAACGGGGATCTCGGAAGAAACGATGAAGAAGATTTTTGAACCGCTATTTACGACCAAAGTGAAAGGCACGGGTTTGGGGCTGTGCATCTGCCAGGGCATCATTGAAACTCACGGCGGCAAAATTATTGTGGAGAGCGTTTTGGGGAAAGGGACGGTCTTTAAGGTGAGGCTGTCCGGCGTTACGCGCGCAGTTCAGGGGGAAAAAGCCTGATCACAAACTCACTGCCGTTCCCGGGCTCGCTTCTCACTTCGATTTTCCCGCCGTGCGCGCTCACAATTCCCTGACAAATCGCCAGACCCAGCCCCGTCCCTCTGTCTTTCGTCGTAAATAATGGTTCAAAAATCTTCTTCATGTTTTCCGGCGAAATGCCTGTCCCAGTGTCCTTGAAAGTAATCTGAATTTCATTTCTGCCGTTCCGGCTGACCTTCTCCGTGGAAATATAGAGCGTTCCGCCCTTGGGCATGGCCTGAATGGCGTTTACGATCAGGTTTAAAAACACCTGGCGCAGGCGGACCGGATCGGCCTGAACGGGAGCGATGTCCTTGGAAAAAGATTCCCTGATTTCTATGCCGTCAGGAACGTCCACGATGGCTTTCGCCTCCCAAAGCAAACCGCCGAGATCGATCAGCTGAGGGTGGAGCTTTCCCACTTTGGAGAAGTCCAGGAGATCGGAAATGATTTCCGTCGAATTCTTGATCTCGGTTTCTATCATCTCAAGAAACTCCGAAACGGTCGGGTCTTTTTCCAGAAGGTTGCTCGCAGGGATGGCGTCCCGAATATAATAAACCGCGTTCTTGATGGCGCCCAGGGGATTGCGCAACTCATGGCCCACTCCGGAAGCGAGACGCCCGATGGCCGCCATTTTTTCCTGCTGAAGGATCCTGTCCTGAAGATTTTTTAGATCGTTGAACGCGCGTTCAAGCTGATAGGCCCGCAGAGATTCCCGAACCAGATACTGATATATAAAAACATTAAAACTGACCACCCCGAACACAATCAGGACGAAGAGAAGTTTGGATTTGCGGTTCATGGTGTTCAGCTTGTCCTTGGACAAGAGGATCGCGGAAACTCCTGTGACCGCGGCCCGCTTGTCAAAAATCGGGGAAAGGTATAGGTTGAAATATCTGTTTTTATGGATTTCAGTCGCCTTCATGAATTTCAGGCGGTCCGGGTCCAGGGGCAATTTGATGTCGTCGCCGTCTCCGATAATTTTTTTGCCCTTGAGGTCCAGAAATTCAACGGTCAAAATATCGGCTTCTTTTTCTTTGACCAGAGCGATAACATTTTTCAAAGACTCAAAATCATTGGCGGTCAATAAGGATACGCTGGATTTGGAGAGATTTTCGACGGTAATGGTCCCGAGGCGGTTCAAATCGGCTTCAGAAATATTCAGCTGAAGCTGGATGGTCCACCAGGAAAGCACGATGACGAAACAGGCGAGAAAAACAATGAGAGGGAGGACGAACACTCTCCTGAAACGGATGGGGTTGAACACATTCGTCATCATCAGGAAAGCCTACCCTAAATGGGCCGTTCTTTCAAGAGTAAAACTATAATTATGCGGTCTGAAGCTGTTTGGATCTCTCGACGGCTTCTTCGATGGTCCCTACCATGTAGAAGGCCTGTTCGGGCAGGGCGTCGTGTTTCCCTTCCACAAGCTCCTTGAACCCGCGGATCGTGTCTTTGAGGGAAACATATTTGCCGGGAGTGCCGGTGAAAGTTTCGGCCACGAAGAACGGCTGGGAAAGGAATTTCTGGATTTTTCTGGCGCGGGAAACGGTGAGCTTGTCTTCTTCGGACAACTCGTCGATGCCGAGAATAGCGATGATGTCCTGCAGGTCGCGATATCTCTGGAGAATTTTCTGGACGGAACGGGCGACTTGATAATGTTCTTCGCCGATGATTTTCGGGTCCAGAATTCTGG
>JAKFYJ010000010.1 GCA_021730935.1 Elusimicrobiota bacterium | reverse complement strand
TCCCTGATTTTCTGGCGCCACAATCCGTCCAGTTTGAAAACCTGCATCACCTCATCTTCCGTCCTGTCTCTCAGCAGCGTGCGGTCAAGATAGGGGGCGACATCGCCTCTCATCAGTCTGAGCTGACTTCCTTTATCGTCCTTATGATAAAGCATATAGACTGCCTGATATTTGATCTCATGCTTCATTTCCTCTTCAAATTGAGGAATGGTGAATTCCTTCATTTTCATGTAATCAAGCGCGATTGAGACCGTTTCGGGAACAGTTGCCGGAGTGTTTCTCAGACCGTATTGGCCGCTGACAAAAATAATCATGCGATCCACTTCATCTTTGTTCAGCCAAGGAGGCCGGGTTTCAGGATGCGCCTGATAGCCCTTCAGCTCAGACAGGACAGCGTCCCCGGCTTTGGTATACCGCACATGGGCGGCGGCGATTTTCGCAGTGATATCCGTTAAGGCGGCTTTGTGACGGGTTTCAGCATCCGCGATCGTCATATCTTCAGTCAGATGAAAAGGATGCTCCTTGATCTGGTTGTGAGTGAGCCGAAATATATACGGCGTGAGATCCGCCGAGCCTGGAATATTGCTCTTCTTCAAGGTGGACTGAATTTGAATCAAATCCGTGAGCGTGTGAGTGATTTCCGCCTGCGTCAGAGTGAGGTTCTGATCCTTGTCGTTGGCCCGCTCCAAGTCGCGAACCCGCGATATAATGACGCCCCAAATCTTTCTTGCCTGCTGGGCATCGGTCGCGGAAACGTCAAGTATTGTCGGCTCTCCGAACAGATTCGCGTATTCCTGAAGTTCATTCAGATAATTCTTGCGAACAAAATCCACATTCCGCAGGTGCTGGCCCATTTGTTCATTGCTCCAGGATTCCAAATCTTTTTCCTGAGCAAAGACATCGGCAAGAGACCGGAGATTTTCATCGACAGCCCCTGCTCGGACTGACGGTTCCTGGGGAGATTGAGGTCCAGAGCTCTGTCTTGTGATCCTCGATCTCACGATTCGTGACGCGACTGAACCCACTGCGCGATTCCCGGATTCAAGGAGGGCCCCTGGAGTGATCGGCGCGTAAAAGGGAGGGAAATAGCTTGCGGCTTCGCGCCTGGGACCTGCCCCAGTGACAGGCAAATAATCCGATCCGATCCCTTCCAACATTCCCCCCCGATTCACCCGCACAAGCCTGAGCACCGATGAGGAGGCTGTCCGGGCCGCTATTCCTGTTCTGTCCTGAATGCTCGAAATGCTGTTGATTCTATCCATCAGTTTCAGCTGTTCTTCCACCTGAGGATACCAGTTCGTTTTCTTTATGACTTGCCGCAGGGTTTCATAATTTGAAAAAAGGAAGAAAAGCGCATTGTCGAGGGATAACGCTCCCGAATAGTGAACTTTTCCTGTTTTGGGGTCGAGAGCGTCAGGCAGAGGCCGGCCGTCTTTGGGGAGAGCGCTGATGACTTTTTTAAGATTGTCCATAGCGCCGGGATCGCCTGTTGTGGCAAGGGCGGCCGCGGCATAGGGCGTCACAAATGCGGTATTTTCCAAACCAAACTCCGTATAGGCCGGAGAATCCTGCGTTCCAGATGCTTTAAATCTTGCGGGAGCATAGCCATAAATAATGGAATCCGCAGAACTTGCTCTTCGCTGGGCTTCAACATAATTTTTATGGCTTATGCCGAGGGCATTCGGCGCAAGGGCCGCTTCGTCAAAAAACGCGTTCCCGATCATTTCTACGAAACCGTTGAATTTATATCCGTTCGCCACTTTGAGACCCTGCTGGTCCGAGGAATTGTATTCCATCGCGTCCCACGCGCTTTCCGGGAGCATGTTGCGGCCTTGCGCGTTCTTTATCGCTGTGAGTGCGGGAACGATGACCCGGGCTTCGCTGTTCCTGTCAAGATAATGGTTGGCAGAATATCGAATTTCCCCCGCTGAGCCAAGCGTGAACAGCTGATTCAGCTGACCGCGGTCTTCAGGACGGACGAAAACGCCGTAATCCTGATCCTTAATGAGGTCCCACGCGGCCGCGGCAAGACCGGGATCTCTGGGCGAACCGTCCTCACTCTTTCCAAAATAGTTATAAACAACGGACAGAGCGAAGGTCAGCCAGCCGGAATCAATTGAAGAATAACGCACCGTGCCATCGGGCTCTCGATGAGGTTTAAGGGAGGTTCCGATATCTATGTTTTCAGGGAAAATGTTCCCGGGAGCGGGTTTAGAGCCGGCTTTAAGTTCCTTCAGTGCGGACAAAACCTGACGGATATGGTTGACCGTATCCAGGTATTCCGCCTGCTTGAATGAGACCTTGCCGCTTTCATAAGCGGTGATCGCAGAGAGGAGGTCCATTGCTATATTGGTTGATTTTGTGTCTGAACGCCGGTCCTGGGTGTTATCGATCACGATATGGTCGACGGGACGGTCGGGCTGACCGGATGCCCTTCCCTGAATGACGCCGTAGCGCAAGTTTGTGAGAGCTTTGTAGGAAACATTCTGAGTCTCTGCATTGAAAACGCTGTCGATCGTCCCTGGCGGTGATGCCGGGATTGAAGTGATTTTTCTCCCCTGTGCGCGGGCCAATTCCTGGAACGAATCCATATTGATGATGGCTTTCATGCTTGAATATTTCTGGCTGGAGTTATTCACTTCAAACTGAATGAGTTCTTCGAGATTGTGAAATTGGATGTTTCCAATCTTAGGCAAGGCCGCAATTCTTCTGTCAACTTCCGGCCTGTCCTTGGGATCGATATAACCCCATTTTTGCCAGATAGCGTCCGCGGAGGATGCGATATAAAACTCATCTTCCTGAGTGAGGGGCATTTTGAACACATTCAGATAGTGCTCTTTGACGCGCTCCATGAGATAAACAAATCTTTCAAGAGTTTCTTCAGGGGTATATCCAAATTCAACCATGCGGTAGGCCAAAAAGGACAGCTGTGTGCTGTCTAAAAACTTTTCTTTGTCGAGAGAAATTTCCTTAAAGGCGATTCGAGCTTTTGAAGCCAGGAGACTCTTCATCCGTTCGATGCTTGTCACGGGGTCCCGAGCGATTTCATCGCGATATTCTTTCTGCCTCTGCGCGCGTTCCGATTTTTGTTTGGATTGATACTGCCTCAATATCTCGTGAATAGCTTTGGAGGCAAAATTATTGTCGCTTCCATATTCAAGGCTTGCCTTGATGCGCTGATCGTTGTCCAAAGCGATTTTTTCGATCATTTGTCTGAAAGCGGCCCGCCGGGGAAGCGAAAGGTCAAGCCGTTCCCCGGTGTCGATGTCGTCGGCATGATACGCGGCCGTCAGATAATAGGTGTCCAGGCTCTCGGCGATGTCTATGTTTTCCTTGACGATGATGTCGCGCACTAAAACATAATCTTCAAGCCCTTGTCTGATTTCCTGTTCAGTCAGACCAATTTTTCTATAGATATGCTCGAGGCCGATCAGCATCCCATTGAGCACTCCCCACTCCGTTTTAATTTCGGCGGGATCGGATCCGTTTCCAGGTTTCAGTTTGAAGTCGAGGCGGCGTCCGATTAAGTCAAAATATTTTTTGACGTTCTGCAGATGTCCATTGGATTTTCCGGGATTGAACGCGTCATTCGAGAGAGAGACCAAATTCAGAAGGTGCGCTTTTAATTCCGGAAGCTCGTTCTGCTGGGAAGGCATCGTGTCCCAGTTCTCCCTGATGGAGTCCACGACCAGAGATGAAACAAATCCCTGATTCTCCGCTTCAAACCAGTTGATTTTTTGCCCGGAAGAAAGACCTCTCTGGCGCTGAAGAAGAACTTCAACCGGATTAACATTGGGGACTCCGTCTATGGTCGCCTTCATCTCGCGGAGTTGAGCCGCTTTATCCATAAACGACTTAAAGTTCGCCTGCATCAGCCGGAGGGTGGCGCCCTGAGAAGCGGCTTTTAAATCATATTTGCCGTCTCGAAGGAATGCAAAATCGCGAAGGAATTCCTGGCTCCAGAACATGGCGATGGAAAGGGTCATGGAATCTCTGGCTTCTTCAATTTCAATTTTGAGCTGTGCTTCAAGACTTCTCTTTTCGTCGGCGCTCCAGCGCGTGTCAGCCGGGCTGAGCCGTTCCAAGAGCAGACGGATTCGTTCGGACTCGGCTAATTGTGACAAATCCTGGAGGGTGGCCTGCGACGTGAACTTTTGAACTTCGGGAATGAACCCGCCCACCACTTTCATGTAGTTGTTGAGGTCTTCAGGAGTCAGATTGTTGGCCATTGCAAACGACATGAGGGACCGATACATGCTTTCCAGGCGCAAGTCGCCGAACTTGGTGAGTTCTCGATCTTTCAGGGCTTGCGCTTGCTCGGTTTTCGGGAAAAACTGGGCAATGAACTTGTGAGCGGCGGCGACATAACGGTCTTTGTCTGCGGCCGGCATGCGTTTGGTGATCATGAGACGGGTCCAGAGGTTTCCCCGATCCGCTTCCCAAGTCATGTATTTTTCAAAATCTTCCTGAGAAATTGCGCGGTCGCCTTGACGCTTCAAAAGTCCGATCCGGAGCATGTTCAGGTCATAGTCAACTCGATCCGTCAGGAAACGGTCTTGTTGGGATTCTGAAACCTCCTCGGTCATTTCAACGGCATACATGAAGGCAAGCGCGAATTTCTTGACGAGGTTGGAATCGGATTGAGACTGAACTTCAGGGCTGGAAAGAAGAACATTCAGTTTGGGAATGAGGCGGGAAGCATAGGCGTCAAAAACCGAGGAAGATAAAATGTTCGGCAAGTCATCCGGGCTTCGGGCTCCCTTGAGAGATTCATAAACTCTGGGAAGGACCCGGAAGAAATTCCTGGAAATCTGTTCGCGCTTGTATTCAGGGATGGAATAGCGCATATCATCATTCCCAAGCGCTTCATGCAGGAGCCCTGCCAAATCAGCGTGGTTAACGATGTGCAGATCGGTGTCCGGAATGTTTTGCGACTTCATAAACTCCGCCATCGACTGATTTAAAGAGGCAGGAGCGATGGACAGATGGCCGATCGACATGTTGAACGGCTGACCTTTTCGTGCGATGGAGAAAACTTTTGTCTGCGATTGAAACGCGATCGCGGGTTTGCCGGGGTTCTGAACGAAAGCCGGAGGGGCGCGGTCTTTCAAACCTGCCCAGTCAGCCGGCATCACATAAGGCTTATCCTTGCTTTCAGCGGCCAGCCGTTCCTGTTCCTCAATCTGCGGCTTGAGTTCCCTGATGATATTGGTGATTGAAGACTCGCCGTCCGAATCAACCATTCCCTGTTTTTTCATGACTGTCTCAAGGTTGTCCAGTCCGGAGATTTCAGCCAAATAATCATAGGTGGTGGCGAAAACCATAACGACATGGATCCGGTCCCGATAGAGCTGGCCAAGCCGGCTCACGAGGGACATCACCGGCGCGACTGTGATTTCATTTCTTTCATATTGTTCATTGCTCTTGGTGAGGAGATCTGAAACGATAGAGATTTCTTTGTCCAATTGCTCAAGCTGTTCAGCCGCGCGGGTGACGTTTGACCTCTGTCTTTCATTGAAATTTGCAAGATTCCGAGTGCGGTCTTCGATCTGGAGGTCAACGGTCCGCATGAAACTCTTCAGGGTCGCGCTTCTGGCGTTGACATTTTCCCCGACAAATCTCCAAAACAGCTGTGTTTGAAGTTCTGTGGTGTCTGAAAATCTGTTTCTGACGATATTGGCGTTGATCACGGGGAAGAGTCTTTCTTGCCGGACTGCCGCGTTTTGAGATTTCAGCCTGTCGAAATCCTCATTCATCTGCCTGACTTCGGGAAGCGTGATGAAATCAGGCTGGACAAGCGCCGTGATATTGGTTCCCAGTGAAACCATCTTGTCAAAGTTTTCAGGAAGCGACGCTGAAATGAGATAGCCGCTGTTGATTCCGGCCGCAGTTTTAAGCTGGGCCATCGCGTGAGACAGGTTGCTGGAAGCGGTATAAAACAAATTCCTGAACTGATTCTGTGTTTGTTCCTGGCTCAGATTTTCCAATGAGCCTTTAAAACCGGCCCCCGTCACATATCCAAATTTCTGGAGGATGGTCTGCCGGATGGTTTCCGGCATCTGTTGAGCGACCAGCAGCTCAGCAATCTGGCCATAGGCGTCTTCGATCTGGTCTGCGCTTCGCATTTTCTCAGCATCCACGCCGATCTCAGCCCATTTGGCGCGATGTTCCTGGGTTCGGAGCTGGGCCGGAGTTATTGAAGAACGGTCAAACAGAGTCATGCCCAGCGAAGGGTTCCGCGCGGTGCTCCACAAAAATTTTCCGGGGTGTGTTTGGGTGAGGAATTCAGGATCAGGAACAAAATTCAAGCTTGCGCGCGAGCGGGTCCCCGCAATCTTCATCGCCTCAAGAATATCCGATTCAACTTTGGCCCTGCCTTCCGCCTGCACGACGCGCGGACTTCCAGCGGCCAATTGAGAGCCTGGGGAGAATCCGACGATCAGTCTTTCTCCGGCATCGCCTGAAGTCTGACGGCTCATCCCTGCAAGATTAATACCCTGTGAGAGAAGGTTGCTGCGGCTCACACTCCGAACTGCACCGGCATTTGTAACTAGCACGTTGATATTTTTAAGGAAACCGCGCATGGTGTCATTTCTGCTTTTCGATTCAAGCGGAGGGAGTGGTTCATCCATATCCGGGACCTGCGCGCTAATGCGTTCCTGCGCCTGCGTGAGCACTTCGTAATTTACCTCGTCTGATTCGAGATACGCCTGAATGTCGCCATTGATCTGATTCACGGTTCTCAAAAGAACATTATCCGCGTTTCGGAACGCGTTTCTGGCTCTGTCCCGTTCAGTGAGAACTCTGGCAGGCCGCGCCCTGTTTTCACTGTATCCGGGGAGAAATATTGAGAACATTGTGCGGGTGACAGGATCTTTCCCGAGCTTCAGCTTATCAAAAACCTTATAGATTCCGCCCATGGCTTTGGCGGGGATGACCGGGATCGCAAGGGTCCCGTATTTCACGAGTCCCTGGCTTATTTTTCCGGACTGATATTGGGGACTGTTCGGATCATTCCTTGCGTTTGAAGAGCTGTTCTCAGGGTTATTCGGATCCAAGCTCTTATGGAGCAAGGTGATGGATTCGAGATTAACAGAGATGGGTTCCATTCCATTTGCAACCAGAGCGGACATCTGATGGATTTCTGATTCTTTGAGAGCGATGCGGTAATCGACGAAAGGATCAAAACGGCCCATGAAAGCGGTGTCCCAGGTCTGGAACATTTCAGAAAGGAACATTCCTTCGCGTCCCTTCCACTTCAGTGTTTCACTCAGGCGCGAGAAGATTGGAACAATTCCTTCAGGCCTGGCCTGGGTGCGGTCCGCGATTAAAATCGCTGAAATTTTTTCGAGCTGGGATATGGCGTCGTCCGAACCGGACGCGACGGTTTTAAGCCGTTCGACAGCGTCTCTTAAAGTCTGAATTCTTTCGGAGTCTGCTGAATCAAGGTCCGAACCGTGCACTTTGAGGTGCAGGGTTTCAAAAGCCGTCTGAAGCTTATTTTTTTTGTCGCGAGGAGAAAGTTTCTCATCATTCCAGATTTCTTCCATGGCGAGAACCTCATCGTCCGCGAGTTTTGAATTTGATCCCAGGTTTATCGCAATCCTTTTCGCTTTCACGATCAAAATTTCGGGAGAGTTTTCCGCAAGGGTGAAGAGATCCTGGAGGAGCCGGTCCAGCTGTGATGTTTTGAGACCCGGGGCCATTTTGGGATTATCATAGAGAACATTCATTTGATTAAAAATGGTATCGGCCTTATTGAAAGCTCGTGGCGACGATTTTTTGACAGATTTTAAATTTTCCACGATTTCGCGGGCTTGCAGGACTCTGAGAGCATCCGAGGCGGCATCAAGGTTGGATCTGAAAGATTTTATTTCATCTTGGGCATGATCCGTGAAGACAGAAACGGTTTTTCCATTCACTTTATCCTCGCGGACAAGGCCTTCGAAACGCATGAAGCTGAGGCTTTTTTCAAGCTGGTCAGGGGTCATGGATTCCGAGCGGATCAGCAGATCGTTTGCCTGGTTTCCCGCGAGATCGCGAATCTTGCCTTCCGAAAGGATGAGGTTCTCCTGAGTTTCCCGTCTTGAACTTTCTGCATCTTCAATCTGCCGCTCCAGGCTAGCCTGATCCACATTCACATCGATGTTTGAATCCTTATAACGGCGCGTGTTTTCATATTGCTCTTTGAGGTTATCAATATAGCTTTCTGTCGCCGCAATTTGCAGTTTAAGATTAAGCCGATCCTGAAGCGATCGGGCAACAGCAGAATAAAACTTGTTTGCAGTCTGAACCACTCCAAGGCGCGCGATATCCAGATTGTTTTGAATCATGTGGCGCTTGACGGCGCGCTGGGAATCATAAGCGGACCAATTGAGGCCCAGGTTCAGGAAGAGATCGCCTTTCGTCAGGAAATCGCCGAACTTGCGAGGATTAACGCCGGTCGGATCAAGGAACGAAAAATATCTTCCGATGACACTGATGGAAGGCCATTTTGAACCTGACAGGGCCTTTTGGTTTGAATTTTCGATGGATATCTGGGTCACCGCCTTTCTAAAATCCTCATTGCGCTCCAAAGCCTGATTTATGACGCTTCCGATTTCTGAGCTGTCGCCGAACGGCGCTGACGCCTGCGTCAAAGGATTGGTTCGGATGTTTCTGAGCGTCTCATCAAGACTGACGGTTGTCTTTCCAAAGATTTTGCCGATAAACTTGATCCCCTTGAACACGGCGGCTTGCGGATGGAGGACATTCGCGACAACTTTTTCGGACCCTTCAAGGAATCTGACCACCGGACTGACTTTGGGCCCCTCAAAAGGCGCGACGGGATTCACAAATTTTAAAGACTGATTTTGATATCTCAAATATGAGCGCCTTGCAGTGATCAGACTTTTGTTGGCGTCATCAAGCTGTGACCTCAGATCCTCCAGAGTCCTGAGCGGAGCATTGTCAGCGGCCACTTTGATTTCTTCTTCGCGGATCCTTGCCGTGAGGTTGGAAACTTTTGACTCAACAGCCTTGAGTTCGCTCTCCCAGAAAGAGAGGAGCCGCCCAGCGTCTCGAGCTTTTCCGGCTTCTTCTATCGTTATCTTGTCCAGATCAAAAACAGCTTGGGCATAGGCCAGAATCGCGGCATTGATTCGGTGTCTTCTTGAAGGGTCGATAAAATTGCCGCGCGTTTCAAGGTTCAGAACAGAAATGGGGTCCACGCCTCCTGAAACAACGCGCAGGAGGTTTATGGAGTCTCTAAGTGAGAAAGAAATCGGATATTCGGAAGGGATTGCGGCTCGCGCCCTCTCCACCCGCTGCTGAGCCAGCTGAATTGTAAGTGAATGATGATCAGGCACGCCGAAAGCAGTCAGCAGTTTATTGACGGATTCAGCATCTGAATCAAATGTGACATGATCCGCAGGACTATACCCCAAAACATTCTTCAAGTTCATCACAGCATCATCGAGAGTGTTGGGAAAACTTCTTAATTGCCGGTCCTCGGACAGAATCCTGTATTCCAAATCCTTCAGAATGTCTGTCTTTTCAATCCCGGCGGCGACTTTGCGCTTGGCATCGTCAAAATCCTTCAACAATTGGAGGAGTGTGACGCGGCTTCTGTCAATTTGTTCCGTGGCGGTGCTGGCGTCATTGAGGAGATCAGCGACATATTCCGCCTGGTTCATCAATACATCTCTGAACATATCTTCGCTTAGTTTTTTGTCCCACCGCGCCACGCTCCGTCTTTGGGCGATGCCGGAGTCAAAGAATATTCTCGTGAGAATCAGCTCCGCCTTGAATCTCTTGTCATATAGAAGATCATGGATCGTGACTCCCCGGATGGAGGCGTCTCTTTCGAGGAACAGGAGGAAATAAAAATCGCCTTCCGTCATCCTGGGCTCTCGGCCATATGCTGTCCGAACCCATTCTCTGAAATCTCCATTGGCCGCTTCGTTCATTTCTCTGAGCATCACCTGGATATCTTTGCCCGTTTCTTTTTCGTAAATGCCGCGGTTCAGGGCAAGGTCAGTGACAATTGAATTGACTTTTTGAATATATTGTATTTTTTCGTTGTTGGATTCCCGCGCAAGCTTTTCGTCAGGCGTCTCCCCGTCCGCAGGGTTTCTGGACGAGGCGGTTAAAATGCTGAAACGAGTGACCTCGTCCGGCTTTCCGTCACCGTCCAGATCGACCGACAGGTTGTCCAATCCGAACATCTCAAAGGTCACGGGCTGTGTGAGGACGCCGTAATTCCCGAAGAACAGACTGCCCAGGAACGCGTTGGGATCAACCAGCATCTCTGTGGTGGGATTAACAGGAATGAATTCCCCCCGTCCTTCATTAATAATCTTCGCAAAGTTTTCGATGTTCATTAGGACCGCTTCATGTGCGTTTAAGAACAGGTCATAAAGCATCTTGGCAGGGCGAGGATCTGTGGAGCGAAGCGGAAAGTCCAGCCGCGACTCTTTGCCATATTTTCTGACAACGACTGAGAGGAGGACATTGACCGGGTTCCCCTGATCATCATAAATAACTTTGGTGGTGAGTCCGGCAATGAACGCTCCAAGTCCCAAAATCTTTTGGGCCATGAGACGGTCTGATTGATTGGCGTTTTTGTCTCCGGAAAGAGCTTCAAGGTCCGCGATGTTATTGAGTTTGCCGTTGACGCGCAGGAATTTCGCGGCCTCAGGGTCAAGCTCCGCCAACATTGCGGGATGACTGATCAGCATATTTTGGACGCGAATATTTTCTTCGAGAGGGATTGTTTCCCTTTGTTTACCCGTCAGGTCTCTCTGGAACCCTTCCTGATCGATGAATCCAAGATCAGCAAAGGCCTGAATCTTGCCGAGGGAACCCTTGGCAAGGCTCGCCGCTGCTTTGTCCTCACCGTTGGCCTGGACCTGCAGCTGCTGATAGATCTTGGAGGAAACGAGCTTCACCATCTCCGGCATTTCGCTGATTTGAACCTGAAGCCACGCAGATTCGTTGGGGTCAATTGATTCGTCCGGAGATGCAGGCTTGTCCACTCCTTCGGTGAATTTTCCGTCATGATCAACGTCGGTGTATCTTCGAAGCACGAGGCCGTTTTCCGTGGCTTTGACATAAAGTGAAAGTCCGGAATAAAGTCCCAGAATTGACTGGGCCAAAACTGCGTCAGCAGTGGGTTTTCCGTTTTCACTTTTAATACCGGAGAGGACTTCCAAATCAATGCGCATGAAAGGCCGTCCGTCAGAGGTCATCACAACCGCGTCTCCGGAATGATATTCGACAACGCCAGTCAGACTTGAAATATAGGCCGCTCCATGCGCCAGGACATCGGGATCTATGTTTTGAGGAGGCATTGCAAGTTCTTCCGGACCGTCCAAAACCCCGTTCCCGTTCGAATCATGCCAGATTTCCATTCTTCCGCCGACAATTCGCCGCGTCGCAGGATCGTCACTGCTCCAAATGGGGACCAGTTTCAGAGCCGTGTTTTCGCTGTACGCCAACACAGCAATCGCCTGCAAGGCCTGAGCAGTGAGATTTCCGTTTCCGTCTTTAAGACCAGCGAGCGTCATGAGATCCACGGTGATATAAGGCTCATTCGTTCTCGGATTGATAAAAATGATTTCCTGATTTTCAAGACGCACGCGGACGCCGGGGAGCCGGCTGGCAAAAATGATGCTCTGAAGATACGTGTCGGAATCCATTGTTTGAGGGGCCGTAAAAACCTCATCCGGAGTCTCAATCCCGTCCTGATTTCTATCGGTCCATATTCTCTGCGTAACGCCGATGATTTTTCCGTTCGCATCTTTCACGGGCTCAAAGCGCAAGGCCAGGACGCCATAATGAGCAAGAACGGTTATTGCAGTGGATCTTTCTTTGGGATCTGCGCTTGCCGTTTGGAGGATAAGTCCGAGACGGTTCAGTCCTTGATATGAGCTTTCAGCCGCAGGGTTTGTGAAATCACCATAAACCTCACTAAAGAGAATCCCAGCCCATGCTGAGAAGAAAAGATTGGCGTCCAGAGCGTCCGGAACATAGGGCGTTCCCGCGGCGTCAGTGAACCGCAGGACCGGAACTCCGTCAACAATATCCACCGCGTTTTGGCCGAGAGACGAAGCAAAATTCCGGATCGAGTCCTGAACGGAAGGCGTTTGCGACACTGCAGACTGAGAGCCGCCCGGAACGACAAAGTCGAGCCGTCCGTCTCCGTTCACATCTCTCAAACTGTCCGCAAAATAAGTCAAAATTCCGGCAGATTCAAAGTCAGACAAAAGTGACCTTCCGTCTCGGCCGTCAAGATTGAATATTTTCATAAACGCTTGATTGTCTTTTAAAAAGACGAATTTCTGAAAGAGCTGATCAACTTGATCGGCGGAATATCCCTGTCCTTCAATCACCGCGGTTGAAGGATCGTCGTGTCCGAGGAAATAACTCAGAAGTCCGATGGTGAAATATCCGTCATTTTCCCCGTGTTCAATCAAGTTTTGAAGCCGTTCTCTGTCGATTCCGAGGAAACTCTGAACGGCCGCGGAGTTCACGAGGTTTATCGGCGATTGTCTTTCGACACTCTGCGCATCAGGTCTGGCAGGAGTTGAAGTCCTTTGCCGTGTTTTAGCGCTCTGAACGATGGGCTGACCCAACTGACGGAAATACTCGTCCGAATCCATGATTTTTTGAGAAGTTTCCTTGATCCGGACTGTAGAGTTTTTATCGATGCTGACGGGTTTTGGTTTTTCAGCGTTGACCGCTGATACCGCGGCGTTCACGACCTCTTTTATAAGTTCGCCGTTCGTCGCGATTAAATTGTGCGGGGCAAAATCTGAGGGCGACAAAGGGTTGGAGTTCTCACTTAATCCGCGGATACCCTGTCCCTGTCCGAATGTCCTTCCGAGAATCTGTCCCGCCGCGCGGCCGATGTCTGACGACGATCCGTCGAGTCTGGTTGCAGGAGAAGTGGAATCCGGACTATATCTCAAGAGCGGTCCGCGTGAAAATCTTCCCTGCACAAAAAGGTCAAGGAAGTTGCTGTTGCCGGCGATTCTTGAAGCTTGGCGCGCCCGTTCAATTTCTTCCCTGAAAAGTCTTGCGGACACGCTGTTTTTGAGACGGTCATAAATTTTGTTTTTGGGATCAGAATTTAATGCATCATCTGCGTGAATGACGGTCATCATCGTTTTGTTTTGAGCATTGGCTGTCTGCCGGTCTCTCACTTCCTGGATAAGCCGCTCATCATAAGGGGCGTTTGAAACCGCAGTCTGATCGGACTGCTCGGCGCGAGACGGAATGAAATCCGTCACAGCATCTTTGGGCCCGAAAGGATTGGTCAGGAACTGCGGAAGTCCCGAGGCGTTATAGGCGACTTCGCCGACTTTTTGGATTTGAGAACCCAGTGGAAGAGTTCCAGAAATAAGCGATGACCCAAACGCAATCGGTGAAATAAAACTCAAGAGATTCTTTCCGTCACCAGGGCCGCCGTTTCCTCCGCCCCCCGGGCCAGACCCGCCGGAGGCTGCAGAGACAGGAGCCGGGTTTGTGCGCAATGGAATTCTTGGGGTGCTGATGTTCTCCGAAATCATGCGGTCACTCTTGACTTGGATATCCTGTTTGACGGGTTCATTTTCTCGCGCGGTGGAATCTTTTTCGCGGTCCCGTGCCATGGAAGAAAGGATTTTCTCATTCTGAAGATTTCGTGCGGCGATGTTGAACATGGTTCTGAGTTCAGCGGTCCGGTTTTGCTCGCCGAATTCAAATCCCGTCGCGGCATAAATCCATTTGCCGAACTGATCTCCGAGACTCATGACGCCCTGCTGATCGCTTTCCACCAGGTTGACGGTGTCGGTCACCCAGGAAACTTTGGAGGCCGTTTCATGAAGGGCTTGGGCAACCGTGTCCGCTTTGGCATCAGAGGGCAGATGTTCCACAGCGCTGATCATGCGTTCAGCGGCTGTTTTGTCGAGCTCGACATTGCTGTGGAGCGCCTGCAAAGCGGAATGTTGGGGATTGGGTGAGTTTCGCATTGAGCTTTCCGCTGTCTTGATCAGATCCAGTTCAGCGCGGGTCTCAACTCCATGCACGAACGGCAAGTGATTTATCACAGAATCAATTTGTCCTGCTCCATAGACAACTGCCTGAATTTCCGGAGTGACGGTCCACATGGAAAATGTGCCGTGAGAAAGAGAGTCAAGGGTGGAAATTCGTCCCAACGTTCTCAGAGATTTGACCCCCCCGACCAGAACTTCGGCCAGATTGGGAGCAGAAATATCCCACAGATTTTTTTCTCCGACCGCAGTTTCAAGGAGCTTTAAGAGTCTGTCTCGCTCATAATCGCTGGCGTTCACGTGAGAACCGCCCCGCTGAACATATCCGGCAAGAATGTCGCGCTTCAAAGCTCTGGCAATTTTAATCGCGTCATTATTTTCAAGTTTATTTAAATTCGCGATGGCATTTTCAACCTGCTCGACGGAAAATCCGCTCAGCGTTCCCTGATATTGTTCATTTGACGCCGCTCTCTGAAGCGTTTCAGATCGGAGATATCCGGTGAATCCTATGCCGAGAGTTGTGAGAAGCGGAGAGATGATCCCCTGGAAGGAGAAATGGAGGTTTAATCCAAAAAGCTTTATCGTTGCCGGATTGATGACTTCCAAATAATTCGAGCCCAGAAACTGATGGATGCCGGGGTTGACGGAAGACTGAACAAAGAGAGATTGAATGAAACTGGCGTCGGGAGAAAGAACCCCGGTGACGACAATGCTGACCATGACGACCGTGAGAGCCCAGGCCAATTTCGACCAAAGGATGCGGGGCCTTTGAATGGATTTGTCAGAGCCGGCTGTTTGCCGCGCTTTCAAGGACTCATAAACACTGTAAAGGAATCGGAAAAAGAGAAACGCCGCAACGAAATAAAGGGCTGAGCTTTCCAGCACAGGCGGGGAAAGAATATGCGGCAACAGACCTTTGCCGAAAACTGAGCTGATCATATAGAGGGTGGATCGCTTTTTCAGGAGGTTTATGGTTCCGCGCAGAAAGACATTGGATTGCCAAAGATATGCTCCGGGAACAAATCTCATCATATTCCCGAAGGAATAACCTGCTTTCAAAGACAGATTGGAAGAGGTTAATGATGCTGGGATGTTTACGCGTCCGTCAGCTGTGATTCTGCCGGCCAATGAACGGGCATAATTGTTTAAATGAATTTTCTGTTCGTCCGAAAGTTTGGAAGACCGGCCCAGCGCATATCTCGAGAACGAATCGATATAAAACTGGAACACGAAGGAATGGAAAATTCCAACGAGGTCATTGATCAGATGCACAATTTTGTTGAATCCAAAATAGAATGGGCGAACCAGAAGCGGCGCGCTCTGCATGAATTTCTGCTGTTCCTGCTCATGCATCTGTTTCCGTTTTGCGTTTGCAAGGGCCTTTTGATCGCCCTGTTGAGAAATCTTTTCACGCTCGAGAGCGACATAAAGCCGGGTCAACCCGCTTCGGGATAAAGCGCGCAAGGTCTCAAGCGTTTGATCATCAAGGCCGTGATCCTCTTTGAGCGCCTGAAGGACTTCATCTTTGCCGGAAGTCAGGCCGATTCCTGCTGTGCGATAACCCATTTGTTTTAAAATAATACGGTAGATCTCCCCCACCATTTGGCCGGACAGTTCAAAGACAATCAAGGTGAACATGAGACCAATGACGGCGACAGGAGCTCCTCCAGCCACACCGCTGAGGAACGGAATTTTTGCCATCAAAGGCACGATGAAACTGCCGGATCCGTTAAGGATCGCTGTCACGAGCGGGATGGTCATCAAGCCTGAGGCGGAGGTTAGATATGAAAACAGTGCCAATCCCATGGGAACAAGCACAATGGCCGACCGTGCGAAGGACTCCCAAAGACGGGTTTTGTTGGAAGCTGTTTGGAGAGTTATGTCGTTTGAAGTGTTTGATTTGGGTGTGAATGAATTAAATTTGAGTGATTTGGCAAGATAAACAATGAAGGTGTTGGATCTGACATACCCCCTCCTGAACAAATCGTTCCTCAGCCCTTCATGCTCGACGATCATGGGCAGGATGATGCGGGTCATGAGCCCATCCAACAGTCTGTTATTAAACTTGAAGGCCAGCCAGGGGCTGATCCCGACGCGATTGCCGCCTGAGGTCCGGGCAGAAGTGAAGCGGCCCAAATCCTTGAATTTAATTTTGTCTATGTCGAAACCGCGAGCGGCGAGTTTTTCACGGAGCTCCGCTTCTCTTTCCGGGCTTGCCGTTCCCAGGGACGAAAGAGCTCTCATAAAGCCAACGGCCAAAGCTTGTCCCCCCAGGATCATTCCGATCACGGCGCCGCCGGACATCAAAGCGAATCCGAGCGAAAGCAGGATCGGGGAGGCCGCCCAACCCAGGAGGAACAATCCGGATTTGGCGACGAACAAAGCCGCGGCAGATGCGGCAACATTCTGAACAAGGTTGTGGGCTTTGGGAGGCGAAAAATTCTGATCGTTCCGCTTGATCATGACCCGAACATTTGGTCCTTCTGGATTCAATGTCAATGTGTATTCATTGACTTCAATGGTTGCGGGTTTGGCTATGATGTCACCGAGGAGAGTGGGTTTAAAAACAAAATTATTATCCCGAGCGGCGGCATTTATTTCAAATCTGGTCATGGAGAATTGATGCTTACCATTCTGTATCATCGGCAAGGCCTTTGCAGACACATACGCAGTGTACCAATCCTGAGCGGTTGGAGTTTCTGTGGCGTCAGATGAAACAGGATTTTCATCGAGCTTTTGAGTTCCCGTGTGGACAACTGCCCCGCCAACAACCTGTCTCTTGAGATCAATGACGATATAACTGCCATTTTTCACTTCACTCTTGGAGATTTCCGGATTCCAGACGATCCCGTTGTATTTATTGTGTTTGCCCCCCGACTCGATCGTGAAGGTTCCCGCCCGCCCTGAGCACGCGACATCTCTGGCAAATTCCAGAAGTCTGTCAAGTTTGCTTAAATTGCTTATCGGCCTGCCAAAATCTCGCGCTATGATTTCAAGTCCGCCTGGAGTTTCACGATACAGGATCGCGCCGTTGCCGTTTGAGTGTTCGATGATCCATTCGGACAATCCATTTACCATGGCGATCACGGCCTGCGCGCCTTTGTAACGCACAGAAATATCCCTGCCCGTTTCGAAATGCTTCAGCGGTTTGGCCGTAACTTCGCTTGGAACCACACGCGCTTTCTCTGTCAATTCAGCCAATGGTCCTTTGTATTGCCCTGCCTGACTGAATGGAGACACTCCTTCATCTCTAAACTCAACGACTGTATAACCGCGGTCTTGCAATTCCTGGTTAGCCTCAGATCTAAGATTGTTTTTACGGTCCAGGAAGATGTCTAAAACTTTCATGACGCTCAGAGTCGGGAGAGCGGCCGCGGCGCCCCAAATTCCGGAGGAGTTGCCCTGGATTGAAGGCAGATGCATCGCGATTTCTGGAGAGAGGTGGAGTCCCGACAAAAGCTGGACACCATAAACAGCAAGCGCCGCGCCTGAAACCAGGAGCAGGGGAAGGAAGAAGGAAGAGGCTCTGGGGAGATTGAATGTGGCCGAACCGGATTTTTTACTCGCGGCGGGTTGATTGTCCGTCGGGGCAGGAGACGGAGCTGGCGTCTGGGCGCCTTTCGCGCGGGCAACGGCCGCCGCTAATTTCAACCGCTCGGCGATTTCGTCTGCACCAGGATTTTGAAGTTCTTTAGGGATTTCGTCTTCTACGACTCCCTTGATTTCATTGGGTTGAGTCGCGTAAAGGATAGTGCGCACGAGTTTGGGCACATCTGTGGGGTCCGCAAGGACCGTCAAGGCGCGCAGAGAACCCATGGAGGCCTTGAGGGCGTCCTGGAAATCGGCGGAGGCGAGGGGTTCGGAGGCGATGGTTCGGTCATAGGACATTTTGAAATAGACCCGGGACTGGTCGCCCTGGAATGCTCCATAGACCAGGGTTTGGCCGTCTTTTTCGACGGGCTCGGAGAACGACAGGCGGTTCTGAATGATGTCGATGACCTGGGCTATGGTTTTGTCGGATTCCGGATTTTTGCCGGACCTGAGGGCTTCAAGGTTGGCGGCATATTTTTGGGCGAAGGCTGAATATTCGGCTTTGGTGAACGGTTTGCGGGCTGTCTGCGCCGGCGCAGGGCTGTTGAGGCTGGGACGGATCACAATGAACGGCACGCCCATTTCGCGGAGGATGTGGGTGATGCCCGGCGTGTGGAAACCTCCGGCGACGAGGACGACAGAAGCTTGCTCATTCGCGGCTGAAAGAGTCTTTTCCACCATGATGCGGTCGCGCTTGAAGGCCAGTTTATAATAAGCGTCCTGCAAAAACTTGAGCTGGGCGGCGGACAGTTTGCCTCCGGGAACGCCTTCCGCGAAATTCTCTGACTGCATTTTTTGATATTCCGCCCAGTCTGCGGGCGAAAATTTCTCGTCCCAGAATTTGAGGCGGGAACGCATGCCGCGGCTCTCAATGATCAGCTTTTGCGGTTCAGGCCTTCCTGCGGCGAGGGAGAGCATGGCTTCGGACTCAAAAGATTTCAGTTCCGCGAGCGCCTTTTGCGGGTCAAGGGACTCGGAGCGGGCGAGATAATCCAGATATTTGTCGAGCGATGGGGTTGGGATATTGTTGACGCGGGCCAGTTTGATGAGGGTGTCATAAAACACGGAGGCGGGCATTTTCCCGGTCCTGAAATTGAGGCTGGTCTGGGCGAGCTGGGCCAGGGTCATCTTGTCGAGCTTGTCTGAGAGAGAATCCAAAACGGATTTGCGTTCCTGTTCCACCGCGGACATCGGCAGGGCATCTTCTGACGCGGCCAAATCGGAAAGCTGGCGGAGCGAAGGATATTTCGCAGGGTCCAGAGCAAAACGGGACTGAACGAATTTCAGATATTCCGCGAGGGTGATTTTTTGCGCTTCGAACTGGCGGGAAGCGATGTCCAGGGAAAGGAGCTTGTCTTGGAAAACGATTTTCTTGGTTTCGTTGATCCGGTTCAGGGACTCGTTCAGTTTCGCAAGGATGGCGGGCCGCTCGGATTCAAGCAGTTCGCGGGATTTCAGGTTGGCTTTATAAATCCGTTCGTCTTCCGCGCCCGTGATTTTTATTTTTTCCGCGCCCTCGGTGATCGCCAAAAATTGTTCGCCTGTGATCTCGCCTGAGCGCAGGAGATTTTCGGCCGCAACGCTTCGGAAGCCGGGGTCCGGAAGCGCTTCAAGCCAGCGGGCGTCCACGGGCGTCCAGGCGCCTTCAGCTGAAACAAGGATCGGTGAAGAAGATTCGGAAATATGTTTCAGGAGGGCGGCTTCGTTTTTCTGAGCGCCATAAAACCCGTGAGCGTCCTGAATGTGGATGACGAGAGGATATCCCTTGGCCTTGGCTTCGAGAGTCTGAGTCCCCCCCCACGATTCAACCACGGAGCCGAGGCCTGAGGGGACCGTGAACCCGTCTCCGAACCCGGGGATTGAAACCTTGGGCTCTGTTGATGCAGAAGGGACACTGCGGGCGGGCTTGAAAGCGTCGCGGGTTTTTTCCTTGTCGCGGTTCATCTGCTCAACCGCTTTTCTGCGGTCTTCCCAGATGCCGGCCTGGGCGAAGGGCGGGGCGATGAAAGAGAAGAGGAGCGCGCAGGCGAGGACTGCCGCGGTGGATTTCAGCCAGTGAAGATTGAGTTTAGACGCCCAGAAACCGATCATGAAATGGTCTCCGCGCGCAGATCGAAATGGATATCAAAAATTTTGGCTGACTCATTTTTACGAAGACACGCTCGCCGAGTGCGGGCTCGCTTGGATCTCGCAAAAGCGTATGCGAAGTCTTTTGCTCGATACAGTCTTCGGAAAAAAGAATCAGCCAAAATTTTTGATCTTATAAAAAGAAAATCACCCTGGCTTGCTGACAGAGTGATTGGGGTGGAATTGGCGGAAACGGAAATCGAGGGTTCGGGAGCGGCGCCTCCGCCTCTGGATAGAGAGGAAGTGAGCCATTTTCGGAGTTTTTCTGCCGTGAAGGCGGAACGGGAATCGGAGCGTTCGGGGACTTCGAATTTTTTGCGGCGATGCATGGAAAAAGTGTCTTCGGCTGAATGAGCCCCGCCGTTCTGGCGCTTGAGGACGAGATCCTGTTTGCGGGACGCTTCGAGGGTTTCCTGCAATGAATTGAGCGAATGAGTCTGGCCGGCGTTCATCGCGGCAATGGCGGTTCCGGTTGGGTTGGAACGCGCGGGAACATTTGAAACTTGGACGGCGGAAGAAGGTTTTTCGGCGGACAGAGCTGAGGGCGCGGCGGGGACAGAAATCAGTTTGCCGCAGGAGAGGGCCAGCCAGGTGTGGAGGACGGAGGACTGGAGCATGAAATTCTGCACGGCCCGCTGGCTCGCGAATTCGATCACGCGGGCAGGTTTTGAGACGAAGAAATGTTTCGCGAAATGAATGAACTCGGACTGGACTCTGACAGGGTTGACCGCGACCGCGAGGCGTTCGATCAATGCGTGGGAGACGTCCAGGCGCTGGACCTGGCCGGAGGAGACTATAAAATAAGTGAAGCCGTTATTTAAACCGGAAAATGAAAAGAAGCACAGGAGGGTGGACACCCTAAGCCAGGTCTTAATCATCGGATAACTTAAATATAACAGAAGAAGATAAACTTTTCCTAAACTTTTTGTAAACTTTTTGTAACAATTTCAAATGGGCCATATCCTCGATTTTATGGTTTTTTTGGCAAAAGGACCGACCCGATGTTCTCTTCCAGTATTTTGAGGGACACGGGTTTCTGCAGAACCGCCTGCGCGATCTGGAGCGACTTGGCCGCTTCCACGGCGTTCGTATAAGACGAAATCACGATGATGGGGATGTTGACGGTCTCGGGGTCGTTTTTGAGGAGGTCCGCCACCTCGAGCCCGGATTTTTCAGGCATGACGATGTCCAGCGTGATCAAGTCCGGCCTGAAAGCTTTCGCCACTTCCACCGCTTTTTCCCCGCTGTTCAGGACCCGCGTCTCAAAGCCATAGGTCTGGCAGAAATCCGCGATCATGTCCGCGATCGGGCTTTCGTCGTCGATAACCAAAATTTTCTTTTTTAATATTTCCATTTTTATTGTTGTCTCAAGCCCTGTTCAGCGCCGGACTGCTCTTGAAGATCGAAATGAAACCTGATAGAATTTGCACATGACATTGAAAACTGTTGAAAAAGCCGTCCGCTCGCTCAAGCCCGAAGAGCAGAGAAAATTTCTTGCCCATCTCCCCAAGCTGATTCGGCTGAAAGCCGATGATCTCGCCCGTCTGAAAGCCGCGGAAAAAAGTTTCTCTTTTTGGAACAATCCCCAAGATTCGATTTATGACACCCTTTAAACGGGGCGACGTTGTCCTCGTTTCTTTCCCCTTCACTGACCTGACGACAACCAAAATGAGGCCCGCACTTGTGGTCTCAAACGACCGGTTCAACCGGAAAAGCCCCGACATCATTTTGGCCGCCGTGACATCGCAGGTCCCAAAAGACATCGGGCTTGACGAATTCTTCCTTTCGCCTGCAGACTTGAAAGACGCCGGCCTTCCCAAACCTTCCATCGTGCGCTTGTCAAAGCTTGTGACCATAGACCAAAGGCTCATCCGCAAAAAACTTGGAACCCTTTCAAATCAAACCCTGACATTCGTGACCTCCGCGCTCCATTCTGTCCTGAGCTGATTTCCATTTTTATTGCTGTTGAATGATCATCATCACCGCTCTGGCGTCCTGCTCGGGCTTGCCAGTCTGGTGCATCGGCACGATTGCCCTCGCGTCGATCGTCCTGCCTGTAATTTCGTTGATCGCTTCAGCCGCCTCCTCGACGTTTGAGCTCAGGATCGGCAGGAGTTTCCCGCGCCACAAATCCGGGCGAACCGTCAGGACTCTGATCGAATTAAATGTTGATGACAGCAGTTTAGCAATTTCATCGGCATTAATTCCAGAGGCGCCGCTGTTGTTTTGGGTCAAAAGTTTGTCTGAAGGCGCAATCACCTGAACTTCCACGCCTTTGGCGACAAGATTTCTGATCTGCTGTTCGGAGGAATTGTTGTTATTCACGACGACGACCTTGGGCGTTCCCTCTGCGTTGCGCAGTTTCGCCAAAGTCACCTTGAGAGCGTTCAGGCTGGAGGCGTCCACGACAACCGCGTTCAGGCCTTCGCGGATGGTTTTGTCATGATCCCGGATCACGGCCGCGGCGAACTCCAGGGGAGTCATTTGCTGGTCCGCAATGCGCGTTTTATAGGAGGCGAAGAGGTCTTTGAAATGATCTTTGATCAGGACATAAATTTGTTCCGCTCTTCTGAATTCGGAGACAGTCCCCGTCTCGCCTTTCAGATATTTTCCGTCGATGGTGAAATGCGCGACATAGGCGACACCATCTTTGACTTCATGATACGACCACCCTTTCTCGGAAATGACGCCGCCGACGGCAGTTTCGAGGTCCTGCGCCGTCTGAGAAGCGAAGTTTCCTTTCGGGTGCGTGTGGAACGGAGCCCAGCCGGCTCGTTTTTTGCGGTCGGATTTCCTTTGACGCAGTTCGATGCTGTGTTCCGTGGCTTTGCCGTCAAGGAGTTTAAAGTCCCCCTCATTGGGCCCAACGTCATATGCGCTTTCAGAAGCGTTTTCAGAGAAATCCAATTGCGGACGCAAGGCGTTGATCTGACCCGCAAAAGCCGCTGCACGGGAACGCACTCCGTTCATGATTTCCTGACGATCCGCCGGGACAACATCAGATGTTTTCACACTCGGCGCGGTGATGAACGAATAGGCAACCATAAGGACGCCGGCGGCAATGAGAGCGGGAGCGAAGGCAACGCCCTGGCCCAGCAGCGCGGCTCCGATCACGGCAGAGACGGTCCCAAACACGATTCCAGGATGTTTTCGGGCCTCATTCAAAAATGCCGGCAAACTCTGAAGCGCGCCGAACCCGAAACCGGCGATGATGCCGGAGTTCCCAGAATGTGTTTTGAAATAATCATCGACGGAAACCCACCGGCCTGAACCTGAGTCATCGAAGACTTCGAGGTCCTGAATGTCAACATTTCCAACAAGTGTGGCCGCATAAGAAAGAGAATTTGTAGTAGTTTTTGCGTTCTTGATCCTCAACAGGATCATGGCTGATTCAGTTTCCTGCGCTGAGGCGGAAGCGTGGCCCCTCAATGCAAGAATTTGACCGTCTTTGATGTCATCGGAATTAACTTTTTGGCCATAAATTCCGTCGCCGTATTCCCCGATATTGCCTGAGGCAACAAGTTTGCGATCAAGATGGACACGTTCCAGTTCTGTCCGCGAGGTGCCTCTCAAAACATTGCCCGCGCTGAGCAAGCCGGCGTTCGTGACAAGAAGATTTTTTGCTCTTGAACTTTGCGCGAAAAATATCTTATGTGTCACATCAGCATGCGCAGTCATTAATTCCTGCATTGCTTTTATATCGTTTCTGACGAGCGAGATTACTCGCTTCCTTGGGCTGTTTCCAGCCAAATGGTTGGACAATGCGTTTAAGAAACCATCGGCATTTTCGGAGATTTCATCTGGATTATCAGTCACAGCCATTTTCTGAAGAAGTCCGTGACCGATTTCAATAATTTGCCGCGCGAAGTCCTCATCTGAAGAAGTTTGACTCAAACTCACGATGGCTTGAGAAATTGAGGTCCTGTCCAAATCAAGGATTGCTGTGACAACCGCGTCCCATGGAGAGACGTCGGCAGGGCCCTTGCCAGGCTTGGTAATATAAGCCATCCCCAGGGCCGCGAGAACGATCAAGTTGGTGGGGTTGAAGAAGAAGTCGGTGAGGTTGAAAGCGTGGTGGAGATTGGGGTCGGTGACGCCCAGAGACGAGGCGGTCAACCCTGCAATGGACAGCACGCGTGCGCCGGAAGCACTCGTCCTGCCGCCGGTGATCAGTGTAAGGATTCTCCTCAATGGGTTGACCGGCTTTTCGGCAGTAGCGGCAGTCTGGCGGACTTCGGTCAGTTGGGGGAGGAGCTGGTCGAGTTGGGGAGGCAGATTGTCTTCGCCGTTTACGGCGATATAAGTTTCCAAAACTTTCTTTTCCATGGATTCAGCGCTGGCTTCTTCCGTCTGGATATCGGGGTCCTGAGGGTTGCTGAGATGATACGCCTCATGGGCCAGGAGCTGGGCCAGGGCAAGGGGATTGTTTTTGAGAGCGTTCCATAGGCCAAGGGTCATATAGACCGTGTTGCGGGTCCTCCCTGCGCGCGCCGCCTGATATCCCACAATTTGACCCGTCTTCCCGAAGGCGGTATACATGGTCAATGACGATTCATCTGCGGCGGCATCTTCAGAATCAATCTGAGCGCCGTTGCCGGACGATTGAGTCTTGTAGGATGCATTGTATAGACCCGTAAGATATTTTTTTATTTTGGGGTCGTATATATCCGTTTTAATTTTTTGCCTTTCAGCTTCATTTCCCCAAATCTCGCGGGCAAATTCAAACTGCATGAAATCCTGTTCAAAATCCTCATCTTCCTGCAAAAGAGCGAGGATTATTTTCGCAAGCGTCTTCGTGATCTTCAAGTCCTTCTCTTTTAAGTTCGGATAATCCGAAACGATCCATTTAAGGACGAGCATCAGTCTTTGTCTGGCCTCTTGTTTCGATTCTTCACTCCCCAGTTGACTCATGTTCTGAAGGTTTTCCAGGAAAACGTCCAGCATGGCTTTCGGAACATAGGGGGCATTTTCCTGAACCTTGAGTTGTTTTAAGAAATCTTCCCTGTTCGTCCCCCCTTCTCTCGCCAAACTGTCAAAAACTGCGGCCAACTCGACGATCGCGTCAGGAACCTGTTTGCCGGCAACATCTTTGACGGAGCCAATGAGCACAATGGCGCTTTTTCGAACCTTTTCCGCCGCATCTGCTGAAAGATATTTCAGCGCGGCTTCAATGAACTGGACGGGGTCTTCACCATTGTTTTCATAAGGCTGAATGTCAATATCTCCGGGCTGTTTATGAGCAAGGTTTCCATAGAGCAAACGAGCATTCCCGGAGAAAACGTTCCATTGGACCCCAAGGCGGACAGCGGCAGAATTGAGGAGACCTTTGCCCTTTGCCCTGCCATTTGTCCCGTCCAAACGGGCCGCCTGTTGTTCAGACTTGCCGACTTCTCCAATTCTTTCATCATTTTTTCCGCCTTGGACCTCGACAGATATTCTCCCTGATCCGATGCGTAAGCGGGGTTTTTGCGCTATTCTCTCTCGAGTTTGTTCCAATTCTTTCTGAGCCCGTTTGGCTTCAGCCTCTCTTCTGATACGGGCTTTTTCGGCACCCCGTTGAATTCTGGCGCCCTGGACTTCACGCGTGTTCTCGGCAACAATCTGAACGAGATCGGCACGTTCATCCGCTTTTGCGAAAGCATCCTCATTTTCCCTGACGAGTTCTCTTGCTCTGACCTCAGCTTCCATTCTAGACCGAGCTTTATCTAGACCCCGCTGAATTCGGCTTGCTTGCACGGTTTGAATTGTGTTGGCTTTTATCATTGTTTCAAGTTCGGCCATTTCTTCGCCGCGCATGAAGCGTTCACGGTCTCTGTCGAGTCTCGAAAGTTCGGATGTCAAAGCAGTCCCCTCGCGAGTCACGAGATCCTGGAATATAAACTCCTGCGCCTTTATGCTCCGAGCGGCGAGGTCCAGGGCGGCCGGATGCTCAAGCAAAGCGACTAATGTTTCCTGCGACAGGCCGGAATTGGACAACAAACCGGGAAGCAGATTTGGATGGGCTCCAAGGAGGTTGATGACGGGAACGATCCTTCCAGCATCGTTATTGAAATCATAGGTAAAGAGAGCCCGGAGAGAGTCAAATTGGCTTTGCGTGAGATTCAGATTTATTAAATTCTTCACCGCGTCCAGTCCGATGGCGCGGGCCATGGAAAGGGTGATGGTTTGATTCGCGCGCTCTGTCAGAGTTTTCAGACTGCCGGTTTTTCCCAAATTGATGCCGGCGACATCTCGAGCAACGACATCGACGGAGAGATTGAGCATTGAGGCCAGGACATTGAGTCTGCTCAGGGAGATCTGAAGATCATCTTGTCTGAAGTTCGTGATTAATTTTATGGCTTCGGACTGCGCATCTTTATCCATCGCGAGAAGCCGTTCGCGGATGTTTTGCGGCAATCGGGCAATCATGGGCTGTTTGTTAAACTTGACCAGGATCGCGTTCGCGTTCTTCGGCGTGAGGTCCTTGATCAGCATTCCGTCAGCTTGCGCTCCCTGTCCGTTGGCTGAAAGGAGGTCATGAGCTTCTGAAACTTTGGAAAGTTCAGTTTTGATATTTGAAATCTGAAGCATCCTGAGCGGCTTGAGGCCGAAAGAGGGTTCAATGGCCTGCATTTGGGCATAGGTCAGGTTTTTGCCGGCGAGGGTGTTCAATAGAGAGACGGCGCTTCTCAGTTCGAACGGGTTGGCCGCGGCCAGCATGGACAAGACCTGATGCCTTTCTTCCCTCTCCATTCGCGGGATGAGCAATTGGGCTCCCTGAGAGCCGAAAATCTGGAGGGCTTCATTAACGGTCCTGTTGGCCCAGAAGCCGGACGGGATTGAGTTTTGAACGCTCATCCAGAAGTTCCAGGTCTTGGAATCCGCGCTCAGAAGGAAAATGAGCGGCATCAATTCGCTTTCTTCGCTTCTCAATTGGCCGATGCGGTTCGCAAGTAAATCTATTCCGGATCTGCGCCCCAAAACCGGAGCCAGTTCCTTCACTGCTCCCTTGAACGCTCTGCGGATTCCGAAGAAACTTGCGATGCGGTTCACGAGACTTTGATTTTCAAACACGCGCGCAAGTTCCGTAAATTCTAAAGTTTTCATGGTCTCGGGATTTTGAATTTTTGCCAGAAGAACAACGACGCGGGAAGCGCGGTCAACCGTGACTTTTTGCAGTGAAGCAACTGCTTCAGGGCTCAAACGGGCAATCGTCTGCAAGGCGGCGTTCAAGTTCTGACTGTCTGTCGCCAGGGCCTCGGCAACCGGGCAATCAAAGAAGCTCAAAGGCAATTTGGCAACGATCGCTTTGGACGCGCGTCTCAAAATGTCAAAGACCGACATGTTTTTGAGGCCCGATACCGTCAGGGCAACTCTTCCCAGTCCAAGGGTTTGCGCGGCGTTTTCGATGTCTGACACGATGGATTTGTTTTCGAAATTCTTCAGAGACGAGACTATTTTTTCAATTCCAGAGGGAGATTTCGCCGTTGATGCGAGCCGGAACGCGAAAGCATCCCTCTGATCGTCATCCATAAGCTGGAATAATGCAAGGAGTTTGCCCAAAGACTCATCGTTGAGATTTACAAGAAGCTGGACAGGGATAAACCCGAACGCTCTGCCTGCTTTTTCATCCTGTCCAATGAGGCGGGCCCAATTTTTAATTCCTTGAACGGCTTCTTCGGCGGAATGCCCTCCAAGGATCGTGAGCGCCTGAAACTCAGCGCCGTGGTCCGGGGAAAGGCCCAGATTCAGGAGGAAGGACGGATCAATTTTTGGAGTTCCGAACAGCATGTCTCCAGCTTTGAGAAGCTCCTCAAAGGTTGCCGTTCCCGAAACGCATTTGACAAGGTTTTCCGCAAAAGCGGCGATGTTTCGGGCATTGATTTGCTGATCAGCTGAGAGATCTGAGTCATCATTTATGGAAGGAGCGGACCACAGCATAAGTTTCGAAATTGCAGTTGAGCGTTCCTGAGCGGGCATTGAGGCCAGTCTCGCAAGAACTGCCACGCCGCCTTTCCGTGGGACGACTTTCGTGTCAATTTTCTGGAACAAAATGTTTTCCACTGCGGCGCCTGCGAGCAGAGAAAGCGGCAAAACTGACAACTCAGGGTTTGATTTGAGAGCAGGAACCAGCGCATCCAGCGCATTCTTTAATCCTTTGCGTCGACCTTCCTCGATGTTCAAAGCTTTCAAAACAAGATCTTTCCCCTTGCCGGAAGCAAGCGCCTGCCAGAGAGGCACAATGTCAGCCAGAGTGAGGATGGGCTCTCTGCCAAAGAGCTTCATAATGCGGAATTTGATTCCCTTCCGTCCTGCAAGATTGATCAGGTTTTTAATCTCGGAGGGTTTAATGGAGAGAAGGAACGCGACATCCATGTCTTCGGCGCCCGGGACCATCGGAATAATTTGTTCAAGACGCTTTTGAGCAGTTGAAAACTGTTCCTTCGTGAGCCCAACCATCTCCAGGACTTTGTCGATTTTCCCCATCTGCAGAATGCCTTCGATTTGGGGCATGTTCCTGCATTTCCCTGCGTTCGCGGCGACATCGTTTATTCCGATCTCAATGAGGGCTGACAGGGTTTTGAAGCTCAAGGTTTTTCTTTCTTTGAGTTCTTTTCCTGCCGTCTCAAGGAGCTGGAGGTGCTGATTTTCCATAAATAAGAGATCAAACGCTGAAATCTTGCGAGCCAGAGGCGTGTCTTTGATCAAATCGTGGCCGGCGCGAATCACGGAGAGGTTCATGGCGCTGAAATCGAGAAGTTGGAATGCGATGCCTTCAAGATTAACGCCGAGGTCCTGAATCCTGGGCAGGCTGAGGATCGTTTTTCCTTCTTCGGCTTCAGCCATGAACTTCAGCAGGTTCTGGACATTCGCTGGATCCTGAAGGGCCATCACAGCGGACGCAAGCTTGTGTTTTGCCTCGGCTGAAACATCTTCATCTGCAAGGAACGCGATGAGGAAGGCGGAGGCTGATTCATTGCCCAGGATCGCCCTGCCGAAAGGAGTCCTGAAGAAATCTGCAGGCCTGAGCTGAGCCGCGGAGAAGACATTCGGCGCTTGAGCGAATTTTTTTATGGCTTTGGGAGAGGCTTGTTTGAGGTCCGCTGAAACCATTCCTTCTCGCAGGGCGGCAGGGAAGAGGATGAATTTTTTAAGCATAGACTTGGCGTCTTTTTCATTGGAACGGTCAAGGACCGCAAAAACGCGCGCCCTGGAAATGCCCAGAGTTTCGGCGAAGTCGATCGTTTCACTCACCGTCATGCCTTCCCTCAGGCCTGCCTGCATCCCCCGTCTTGCTTCCGGAGTGAGGACTGCGAGATTTCTGAAAACGGACATCTGGCGGAACCCCCATCCGGCAAGGATCATGGGAGCCGCAACGCGCAAGATCGCGGACGAAGGACCTTCTTCAAGGAAATCATTCAGCCTTTGATTATTCATCATTCTCTGATCCTTCAGAAGCCTTATCGCGAATGACAGGGCGCGGTCAACCTGCTCCGGACGGGCCGCCGCAAGGATCGCCAGGACCGACGCTTGTTTGAGTGCGTTCTCAGGTTCAGCCATCACCTGATTAAATTGATTCCATTTTCTGGACTGGCGAACCGCGTTGAATAATTTTTTATTTGCGATCAATTCAAGAGGCAGATTTGCGCCTGAGGCGCCCGCTCTCCTCGTGGTTTCGCTGATCGCGGCCTGATCCGCTTCTCCAAGCCCGGAAAGAGGATAGATCATCGATTTGAATTCGTCCGTATTGAATTCCTCCGGGAGATTTCTCAGAGAAGCGAGGGTGAGGATTGCGCCTCCGTCCGCGTTCTGAACCGCAATGTGATCGAGCAGGGCAACTGCTTTGGCCGCCTGGTTCGGGGCAAGTCCTGAAAGATATCGTGAAGCGGAATTTTCCCGCTGTTTGGAAACCGCTGACAAGGCTGAAATGGCGGAAAGGGCATTGGCGGCTCTCACAAGAACATCATTTGCATCGCCGCCGGACACTCCTGAAACCGCCGGAGCCGCAACCGCCATCGCAATCCGGTTCAACTGTGTGAGGTCCGAGGATGGAGTCCTCTGGAAAAGAACAAGGATTTGAATCAGCATGGCTTTCATGGCCTGATCCTGACTGGAAGCAAGGGATCTGGGCAGAAGGACGTGCCCATCTGAAGTGACCGTGGGAACGCCGCCGATCAGCTCATCGGCGACAAAATGAACCTGACCCTTGTCCAAAACTTGCTGGAGGCGGGCGCGGACCTTGAGGTCCCTCACGCCGCTGATGTCAAAATTTTCTGTCCGGCTTCCGGCGAGGCGTCCGAAATCATAACCCAAGACTTCTCCAAGAACTTTCCATTGTTCGCTGGAGACGACCTCAGGGAGATTGATCCCTTTGACTTCACCCGTGGCCTTGTCAATTTCAACGGTGATGCCCGCGGCCTTCAGACGGTCAACATCGGATTGCGTGGCCGCAGAGGGTTCCTGATCAATGACCGCTTTTTCCTCATCCTGAAGCTCAAAAATTCTTTGTTCCAGCCTGCTTTCCAAATCCCCGACGATTTGAAGCATGGCTTGAGGTCTAATCCTGCCTGAAACTCTGCTCACCTTGACTCCCATTTCTTCAAGGAATGAGATGACTTGAGGCGTGTATCCGGGAATTGAAATGATTTCTTCAAGGGTTCCCGTTTCGTCGTCTGCCTTGAACTCAATGCCGAGCGCTTTCATTTTCTTTATGAGCGCCGTTCTTCTTTTCTGAATCGAGGCTTTGGCGTCCTTGACCGCAAGGAGTTTCCTGGAAAGATGGGCCTTCACATTTTCCGCAGAGAGTTTGCTGAAAGCCGCGGGAAGTCCCGACAGGATGTCCACTCTGGCTTTGTCAAAAACGGCCTTCAGTCCGGAGTGCTTTGCCGCAAAGTCCCGGTCCGCGAAATTCACGGGTTCGAGGCTCACCATGATTCCTTCCCCCTGCAGGGCATGCTGAACATTTTTCCATTTGTCATAGGGAGAAAGGAGGTTTCCGGCTGTAAGCACCGCCGAGATCAGGGCCGCTTCGCTGGATTTCATCTCAGATTCGACTTTTGCAATGTCGGCGCCGACAATGTCGCGGCCGACCTGGTCCTTGAGGAGTTTCAAATCTTTCAGCTGTTTGGACAATTGAATCCAACGCTCAAGGTGGATGCCGACTTCTTTCCATTCAAGATATTTTTTCCATTCCTTGTTGTCCTGGACGGTGTCCAGAGTGGAGGCCTCCACAAGGATCAGGCGGTCCGCGTCGATCATGATGTTGTGAACGCCCGCGGCCATGAGGACATTGGGCATCAGTTCGGAGCCGGGAGCGGACTTCATTCTGTCCCGCACCAGCCTGGCCGCTTTGCCCAGAGCGGAATCTTCCGGGAGAACCGCCGCGGCAAGATCGCGCCAGGCATTGTCATTTTTGACCGCTTCGGCAAGGATGGCATTGACATCAAAAATCGTCGCGACGGGGCCCTCCGCGGTTTCGTCGCCTTTTCCTTTCATGATGTGTTTTTTGAGGAGTTCAGCCAAGTCGCCGGTTGCCCCTTCGGCGGCGGCCTTGTGAAGCAATTCATTGAGGCGGGTTTCCCCTCCCGCGAGGCGCACCAGGACATTGCGGGCCTTTTTGAACCTCTCGATCTGACTCGCATTCAAGCCATAGCGGAGTTTGAGGATGGTTTCAAGAGAGAAGCTGAAGACAGAATGGTCTATGCCGGCCGTTTCAGCCAGCGGAAGCATTTCCACGCCCAAAACCGCTTTGAGACGTGCGCGGGCCTGCTCAATTTTCGCGTCGAACTGGACCGCATCGCTGATCATGCCGTTGGCAAGAATGACGAACGGACTTTCGGCGCCAGCCTCTGCCCGGACGCCTCTTTCCATCCCGCCCAGCACGGCATGGGCCAAAGATTCCGCGCGGTTAAAATCAGCCAGACTCGCGAGGTTCTGTTCGTCAAGGCGGGCAAGGACGGCTTCAATTTTTGCTTTCTCTTGGCCCGTCTTGTCTTTCAAATCTTTCCTGAGGCGGTCCGCGGTGAGAGCGGCTCCCGCGAGGTTGGAGACTTGAGTCTGATTCCAATTGGGATTGTTATAAACCGCGAGAACAAACCTTGCCGCTTCTTCACGGTCATTGCCGAACCATGAGGCGATGGATTCAACAATGGCGTCCAAGTCTGCCACGGTGAGTTCTCCCTTGATGTTTTCTTTGTCCACTTCTTCGCGGATCTCTTCTTCTGAGCGTCTGCCGTCCATCCGCTCTTTCACCGCCTTGACCCGCGCCCGTTCCGCGGCTTTTTTGAGCTGTTTGTCGAGATTTTTCTTGGCAACGGTCCTGGGATTGCTCGTGGCGCGGTCAATCAATGAAACGGCTCCTTCAAACGCGCTCGAAGACAAACCGTGAGCCCCGCTTCCCATGATGCCCATGGCCATGAGGAAAGCTCCGGCCGGTTTCAGATAAGTCACGAAAACGGATGAATGGGCAACATATGCGCCTGCCGCAGAGATGGGCGCCCAGGCGGAAGAGAAAAGTGTGAGAAGTCCAACAGGCAACGCGGCGGACGGATGGACTCCAAAGCTCGGCAAAATGCTGGACGCCGCCGGAGCCGCGCTGGCCACTGAGGGCAACAAGTTGACGGCCATAAAGATCATGGCGATTGCGCCGACCGCGCCGAAGGTTGTTCGGATTTTGGAATCCTGGTTCAATTTTCCGCCGACGAATGCCCCGGCCATTGCCGCAACCGTACCGAAAATTCCGCCTCCCAACATATTTGCCATCATTGGCGCCTGAATGAAGCTTACGGCCCCCATTTTCCCGCCCATGTTCGCCATAAACTTCGGCACTTTTGAGTTACCCGGGGTATTTGCGTCTGCATCAGGCGCCTTGCTGGATTTCACGCCGTATCCGAAAGCCAAAATCGCCTTTGCGGCAGTGATCGTCCAGACAGCAACAGGAGAAACGGAGCCGGCAAGGCCCGCGATCGCAGAACCGAAGGGAAGAACAGAGACGGCGCCTCCGGCCCAAACAGCCGCCGCCGCGGAGACAGGCGGGAAGAACCAGGAAAGGGCAAACGCCAGAGCCATTGCGCCCGTGAAAGAATGTTGCGCAACAGTCACAAGCCGGGAGGTCGGCCTGAACTGCCAGTCGTCAGGATTGGAAGACCTGGCCGCCTCTGCGAACTGCTTGACAGTCGTGCGGCTCGTTTCGGCATTGAATGACCGCCTGGCGTGTTCCCTCCTCACACCCGCGTTTGCGAGCATGTTGTCGGCTCCGGGCAGACCCGTGGTTTCAGGCGAAAGCAACGAGATGACAGCCCGCGCAGAGCCTGGGTCATTGCCCAAGGCGTTCAGGCGTGTGTTGTTTTCAAGTCGGTTCATTCGGGAATTGGCCCACCCCTGCCTGACCAATGTAAATAAAATTCTGATGTCTGATAAAGCAAATCGGCCCATTGATGCTGTAAATTTGCCGACATATTTGAGGAACGGAACCCAAGATTGAGCTTTCGCCAGAAAGCCGTTTTTCTTACCGATATCTTTCCAACTAGATGCCATGCGGGAACTTGCCTGTCCAAAATTTTCATATGCGGCCTGTGCCAAATGATTCTCAGCAAAAATGCTGTTGAAAGAATCGTCAGCATCATTCTTATTTTTCTGAACCTCAGCAAATCTCGAAAATAACCTTACTTGCGCTCTTTCGCTTCGAGAAAGCCCCGACCTTGCGTGAGTTGTGACATATTGCGCGAGTCTAAAACGGGGCTCAAAAGAGCCAAAGAAATTTTGGAGCTCCCCGGCGCCAATTCTATTTTGCGGCGTCACCAGACCATTGGCCACATTCACAGCATTGGACATGGAGAGCAATGCGTTGAAATCCTTGTCTTTGTTGATAATATTAATCACTCCAGTCTCGATAAGGAGTGAGGTGATAGAAAAAGCGGATGAAAAGTCGATCTGATTGTTAAAAGCGAACTGGGAAGCACTAGGCAGGACCGTGTTTAAATTGCTTCGAGCCGCATCACTCAAGTTGCAAATGTTGGCCGCGGTATTAACAAAAAGGATCGCAGCCAGGAAACCTTCCTGCGTAAGCAGTCTATCGTCGTCTGATGTTCCTCTGACCGTGCTATAGAGCGCTCCTTTGTTGTCCAGATAGCTCACTAAAGCATGTATATTCGTGACGCCCATATTGCTGAGGGTTTGTCGAATCGCAGACAGCGGTGGCGCTCTGCCCCCGAGCAAGCTTGCAAAGCCGGGGGCATGTTGGGACATGGCTTCTCCGTGAACGAGCCTGATAGCTTCATCCATGGTGAATCCTGTGTTTCTGTCGTTCACCGATAAAACCTGGGCTGTTTTTTTAGACTGTTGAGTATCAATTTCATCCACCCAATTCCGTTGAGCATCAACCACCAATTGACTCATTTGTTCCGCGAGTTCAACCTTCCGCGAACCTGTGGCGATGGCGTGTTGATCATATAGTTTCTTGAACTCGCTGAATTCCTCTGAAGTTAAATGCCGGGCAACCGTGGTCAGATCCAGAGTCTGGCTGAAAATTCCCTTCATGCGGCGGCCGTCGATGTCATTCATTCTTCCTGCGGCCTGAATTACATTGTTGAATGGAGAAACATCCACCTTCACCAGCATGGCTCGGTCGCTTGTGGCTACGCCTAATAGATTGCTTCCCTCGGCAACGCCTTTGGCAATCACGATTCTCTTTTTCAGTCCCGGCCCTTTTGCTTCGCTTTGAATTCGGTCTTTTAATTCCGACAACTCTCTCGACGATGCGTCCCCATTTGAAAAGTCCAGAGTTATAATTTCAAATCCGAGTGCCGAAGCCTCTCTCAAACTTGAAGCAATTTTTTCCAGCTTGCTTGTGTCAGCGCCCGTGATAATGATCTGGCTTAAGTTTGGATCTGCTCTAGTCGCTATTAATATCTGTTCCACAACGCTATGGACAGAATCCAGAGCAATCACGATCCGTCTTTCCGTGCCGTCTTCTCTGACGCCCAAGTCCAATCGGCCTTCGGCGTCCAAACACACAATATCCGCACCCATCCTGTCCAATGTTTTGCGAACGCCGTCCATTGTCCCCGTCGCATAAACAGCTTTTTTTGGATCAAAAGCCTTCATGGTTCTGATCATGTCCATTTGTCTGGGCTCTGCCTGATCCAAGACATTGCCGAGACTTTCGACATATTTAAAATCGGTATCAAAATCAAGTTTTCTCAGTGAATCTTCACCCTTACCAAGCTTGATTTCCTTCATCAGCACGCACGCGGCCAATTTTCCTTCGCTGAAAACGGTTTCAGGCATGATGTTTCCGTCGCTGTCCCCAACATCATATTTCATCATTCCATTCTCAACTCTCGTGAAATAATCTTTGTTTTTCCGCATCATGATCGCTGAAACAGCAAGTTTAGCCGTCTCATCAAACTCCGGGCGGCCCATCCCTCTTAATTCTCCGCTCTTTGTCATGTCGTCATACATCTTCGTCAAAACATCGCCTCTGATTTCAAAATGTCCGCGCTCAGTGGCCACAACTGTTCCTGAGTTTAAAGCAGGAATAACATCAATTGCGCTGTCCATTGAGTTGTATTCTCTGCGGAGCGTTCCATTTTCCCTGAAGACATCAACGACTCTGTCAAAAACAGCTTCTGTCGGCAAAATGACCTCATTAAAATATTGACGCTGACTTCTGGTGTCAAAGATAGCCGACAGGTTCAAAAATCTCAGCGCTGAACCGCGTTTCGTAAACCCATTCATCGAAGAACCGCGCCTCATGGGGTTTGCGGCGAGTTCAGCATGCACTTCATCGTCAAAACTTCCATCATATGTCTTTACGAAGATGGATTCGTCTTCAAGCATGAGCTCCTGGACAGTTTTGAACTCCATCACATCAATTCCAGAAAAACGCGCATTCTTGATGTCCGTGCCGGACATTTTTCCATGAACTTTCCTCATTCCGAAATCAAGTCCCTTATCCGCAACGAAAGCGCGCCCATAGGTTGAATTCATAACCTGGTTTACGAGATTGCCATTTTTAGTTTTAAACGCAAATCGGATGGGTTTAGTGCCGGCAGTTCCCACTCGTGACTTAAGAAACCGATAAGCGGAAACAAACCCCACTAAAGATCCTTCCTGTTTCCCAGCGGCCATAGCCGCGCCTAAAGCCAGAGGGCGGTCCTTGGCTTCCAGATAACCCAGGATCATGGACCGAGCAAACATAACCTCGAACGCGACTTGAGTTGGGCTGAATTGGTATTTCGGTTCCGTTGCTCGATGCATAATTTGTTCTTGAGCAACAATGGCGTATAACGACAGGTTCTCGTCAAAAGGAGACACACGGGAACCATCTTTGGCAAGGACATCTCTTTCCGAAAGGTTGCTGAATATTTCGAAAACCTTTCCAGAATATTTCTCCACCAAGCGTTTGGAAAGCACAACAGATTCTGAGGCAAAGATCTTGACTTCTTCCGAATCAAAATCGGATTCACGCAATTTCTGCACAACCTCTTTTGTTTTTGCAGTCAGGTTGCCTTTCGCATCCAGCTTTACCCAACGCGATCCGTCAAACTGCCATTTATTCTGCTTGCTGTCTCGAAAAACAATTTCAGGCTTGTTCGATGTTTTTCCATACTCCAAGGCGGGTTCCTGGCCTTCCTCCAGCCTGATCAGAGTCTTCTCGTCAACGGCAAAGAATCTTTCGCCGCTGGCGTGCCTGAGCGTGTCCCCGCGTTTTAAATGCCGTAAAATACCCTCGCCGTTTTCCAATCTCGAAGCATACCTTGATTTGCCGAAAAGCGGGGTTGCGTCCGTCATTCCCCCAAATCGCGCGTCACTGAGGCTTTTCCTGTCAAGAACTCCGCGCTTTCTCATGGCATCCAGAATTTTTGATTTTTCCCCGGTCAAATTGTTGGCTTCCCATGGTTTGATGTCTCTGACCTGTGCCCCGGGTATGCGCCGAACGGCCTCAACGATTCCGGTTTCGCTTCCTGACTGAAACGCGCTCATGATTGAGCAAGAGCCGCAAAGGCTGTCCATGGCGTTAAACAGGTTTGTTCTCAATTGCGCATCGATGTTGACGGCTTTCCCCAAATCGCTCACGAGGCTAACAAAGTTTTCCGGGCGCGCGTTTCCAGCAAACTCCAAAATTCTCGCGGACAATCCGTCTGAGGCCTTTTGAAGTTCCGTTTTGTTGCTTGCGACTATATTTTGGACATCAATTTTCGCGTTTTCGCGGGTCACATGCGTTCTCCCGATCGCTTCATCGTGCCCTTCCCCTTTCATGAAGTCCCCAATGTCATCGGCTGAAATTTCGGCTAGTGATTTCGCGTTTATTTCTTTTTGATATTCCGTCGCTTTCAGTTTTTCATCCAGCGATGCCAGTTTTACTGAAACATCTTTTCCTCTTTCAAGACCTTCAATTTGCGTGGCAACCAACTTCATTCGAATGGCCAGATATTCATGTTTCTTGTCATTTGGGCTGAGCACAGCTTTTTCTAAAATTAAATCACTCTGCACGCCGCGCAGAGCCTCCAGCCGGCTTTTGTGTTGTTCCGAGGCTCTGGCCATCACCGGGTCAAGATGCTCGCGTGAGGCTTGTTTTGCGCTCATCGATTGCTCTGCTTTAGAATATTGGACGTTATATTCAATGTTTACAGCGTCGTGCAACGCCTGCGTTACTTTAAATTTCTCTCCACCCACATCAATTCGGGTCCCCATTGCCTTGGGGGCATTCACTTTATCAGCCAATTCAGCGATGTTCGCATTCGCCTGGGCCATGAATGACTTGAGCGAATTCTTGGCCAGGAATGTTTCCAAATTCGATCTTACTTCGTGAGAAACAATAATTGTTTTGCCGTTCACTTGCATCAGCCCCAATGATTGTTCGGCTCTCGAATGCATGATCCATTCACGGGCGACAACAGTGAGCTGTTCATGAGACAGGGAGGTTCCGGCGGTGCGGTTGAAATCAGAGACAACGCGGTCCATCAGACCTTCAAATCCGCCTCTTAAAATATCGTTTAGACCGGAGGAGAGAGCGTGTTCCTTATCGAATCCAGAAGCCGTCTTAATGATGCCGAGGTCGGCCTGATTAAATCCTGTCCCTCTGAGCAGTTTGTCGATATCCTGGACAATGGCTTTCTCAAAGTGCCCTGCGCCGGTCCCAATCTTTTTATTTTTTTCAAGGACATCCAGCAACTTGACCGCATCATGAACATTCCTTTGCCCCGGCTCTGGAAGCGCAAGGAACTGTTGTTGTTTGTCACTTAGCAACGCAAACTTTAGGATTTGCCCCATTCTGACTCGGCCATCCAGAGAGCTTCGAAGATTAGGTTGAGCCAAGTCTTCGAAGGTAATTCCTGTGCCTTCAAGCTTTCTTTTAATTTCCATTTCGTTTCGTGTTTGGATTACGGAAGGAACGCCGAGCTTTTCATTCGTCACATATCTGGCATAACTATCAAGCGCATCAATTACGCTTTTTTTGTGTTCGGGAGTCATCGTTTTAATGCTGTCAACTGAATCGATAATAGCGCGTCCTTCCGGCATTTCAGAGAGCTGTCTGACGACTTCGGTTCTCACTACATCTGTCATTTGAGCGCCAGTCTCGGTTCGGGAACGCGAGACATCAAGCAGGTTCACGAGCCCATGAGCGCGTTCCTGACCTGTGACATCGCCCACGGCGCGGTCAACGGTGACGCTGGCAATCTCATGATGCAAGTGCGCGTCAAGGCTGACTTCAACCGTTCTGCCGCCGCCGATTTTAACCCGAATTCGCTGATCATCGCCTCCTTGCCTCGTTCTGGTCACCATTTGAAAGTCAGTGCCTTCCGCATTTCGTGTATTAATTGCATTTTCAAGGGCGACATCACCTTTTTTAACACGCTCAGCGACAACAGCCCGAGCAGTGGCTTCGCTGGTGGAAGGGGCAATAAGGGCTGACAGAAATGTGACATTTTCCTGAAGAATCTTTGTGATTGATATCTTATATTCGGTGCCGGGAACTGTAAATTCGTGCAAGTATGGGATGTTATCGAGAGCGGCTGTAAAACCATTGAGAAAGCTTTCGACCAGAGAAAACGTCGCAACGGAATGTCCCGTATGAAGTGTGGTTCCGATTCCCCAGTTTGGCAAGAAGTTCATCAGAGATCTTGCAAGGCGGCTGTCACCCATCCCCACCGCTTCGGCAACTGTGTTTCCGGTCAACGCAGTGACTTGGAAACCTCCGACCAAGCCAAAGGCAAGACCCATTTGGAACCCTGAAACAGCGCTTGCCGCTCTCTCATCTGTCAATTTGCCGTCAGGTCCCTCAACTTTGCCCAATATGTGAGGGTTCCAGGCCAAACCCCACTTTCCAGACGCGTCTTGATGATATCCCGGAAGAAGCGTCATGGCATCGCCAAAACCATAATAATTGATTCGAGCAAAGTTTAAGCCGCCATAAAGAGCGCCGACAAGGGTGGATGCCCAGCTTGAGCCTGCTGTGAGTAAATCTTTTTTAGTCACTGTTCCAGGAGCACTGACCAGTTTTGCAGAGACTCCGAAATGAGTGCGGATGTTTTTCAGGGGTTCCTGAAGAAACCCAGCTGTTTTGCCTTTACCGCTGAATATACCACCATAAAAGGCTCCGGCTATAGATCCGGCAATAAAAGCAGTTGCGTCCTGCTGATCGAGCCACCTGAAAAGGCCCCGATGCTTTTCAGGGTCCTTTTCCATAGCGCTTAGAGCGCGATTTAAAACAACACTGATCGTCCCATATGCCATGCTAAATCTAAGCATCGCAGAAGTCCGGGTCACTGATATAGTGGGAATTTTTGATAAGCGTGCGAACGCTGCGGCTTTGGCCCCAAAAAATCCGACCCCTTGAGTTAAGTAAGGGACAAGGGCCATTCCAAGATGAAGCGCGGCCAATCCATAATCTCTCTTGCCTTCAAACTCGCCGACGCCGAACGCGGCATCAAATGAGGTTGCCAATGAGTGTCCGGAAACTGCCGCAGAGAAAACTGTTCTAACGATGGATGAGAGAGCAGGTGTATTAATTGCGGTTTGTATTGCTCCTTCAGTTATTGTGGCTTCGCCGGATACTAATCCAAATACGCTCGAAACATATATTGCCGGAGCAAGAGCCAATATAAAGGCGCCAGCCGCGGCAACGACTGCCAACCCAGCAAACGCGTGCCAGGTTGATGTGGCTTCTGCCCAAGTCACTTGATCATGGTCTTTTCCATAGAAATGATCTAAAAGATAATTACCTCTGATTCCCTGGCGTGCTTCGAATTCTCGAACCCCCAAGAAATTCTGAATAGAAGATGGAAGCAAATAAAGAGGAGAAGTAATGATATAGGCGGTTCCCCATGCGACGATTCCGACAAAACTTAAACTAATTTCGACACCTCTCATCGGGCTTGGGATAACGGAGTACAATCCTTCTATAATAGACGAAGTAGCGAGGCCAAAAAATTGCTTAGTATATGCAAGGTCGGATTTTCTATTATCCTTTCTGCTTGTCTCATTCCTCTCTGCCTTTGACATGAGGGTTGCGATGGCGTGATCGGTGTCGGCGGAGGCAATTTCGCCAAGCTTCACAACTCTGCGTCTTTCAAGTGACACAGGGGCGGGAACGACAATGGCGAGGAGGAGATGATACATTCCGGAACCAAGGTTTCCAGCGATATCGGCTTTGAGTTTACCTTGACCATCCACCGTATATGATCCTTCCGTCTCCTGACCGAACGCTTTGGCTGCTCCCGAATCAGAAAGGTTCAGCTTGCTTCCAACTTCCTTGAGGTTGAAGCCCCAAGTATTATTTTTGTTGCGGTCCAGTTTCCAGTCAATGGTTCCGGAGACATGAATCCGGCTGTCATCGCCTGCCACTGAAGTGACCTTGACATCGTTCTTGGAAGGCTCCCCCTTGCCCCCGCTTTTCCCCTGCACGGCAGTGAATGCGCTGTTTGTGTCGGCATCCATGGTGATGACCATTCTGACGACGCGTGCTGATCCATCTGCAGAAATCTGGAGGTTGGCTTCATTCAAGGATTTGATGCTCACATCAGATATGTTGTTGTCACCTTTGGACAGATCTTTGAAAATGCCGGAATCCGACAGTTTCTTCATCGACGGAAAATCAAGAGTCCATTTGCCTCCGGCAAGATAGCCGGACAGTTCGCCTTGCGCAGTTTGCGTGACAAATTTCACTGTCGGAGTGTTCATCAAAAGTTCTGAAACCCCGCCTTCCATGAAAAGGCCTTTAACAAAGGCTTTCGCTTGTTCAATGGACGCTTGTGAGTTCATTCCATGTGTTCCAAAAGTTGAAAGTGCATTTGAGGACCAGCTCAGCCGCGTGTTCCCAAATTTCAAAGTGACCTTTCCGTCAAAACGGCCAAGTTCGTTTCTCCCGAGGGTCAAAGTATATCGGTCAAAACTTATCGAAGTGGTTTTCTTGTCAGCAGAATCTTTGCCCCGACCGCTCAGGATGCCGACAAGAGCGTTCTTGAATTGAGAGTTGAAAGCGGCGCCAAACCCCGCCACGAGCTCAACGGAAGACTCTTTTCCGCCCGCGGGATCGGCAGTTGATATTTTTTGAATGTGGTCTGAGAAAACGGCTGACATCTGATCTTCGCTGAGTCCGAGGGAGTTTCGAGCGTTTTCAAATTTAGACTGAGCGGCGCTTTGAACGGCAATGGCGTTGAAAACTCCGCCGATCTCGAGTGTGTTTCTGGAAGCCGCAAATTCGGCAAAAACATTGTTTCTCTCGTCTCGCGCGTCTCCAAACATTTCATTGGCAAATTTCCCGGCGCCCTGCATTATCTCGCTCATCAATCCGAAACGGGTGAATTCCTGCCCCAAACTTGTGTCTCTATAACTCATCAGACCTGCGACTTCAACGCCTTTTCCCACCAGCCCCTCAAAGGGCGCTCGTCCGGCCTGAAGCTCTGCGAAGGCTGAAACAACTTTCTGAATTTGAGCATCAGTAAGTTTCGGAACGCTCTTTGAATCAGATTTCTGATTAATTGCGGAGCCCTCTTCCTGCCTGGTCTTGAGCGTTTCCAAATCAATTTTTTTGCCGCCGAGAGTTAAAGAGGTCATGGCGCCTTTGGGGTTATATCTTGCCGTGGTCCCGTCTTTGCCAACCACAACAAATCCGCCGCCAGAGACACGCGTGATCGTGTCCCAAAAACCTTTCTGTGTGACATGGTCAGTGTTTGTTTCTTTGATGTCGCCATTTTTATCGATGCTCACAGTGGAAACCTGGCGAACAAACTTGCCTTTGGAATTCACATTAAAGAATGAACTCCCGGCATCGCTTACAAATGAATCAACGGTCAGGCTCTTGCTGTTAAACACATACAATGTTCTCTTGCCCGCGGAATCAGAAACAGAAGCAATCCTTTCTCCTCCAGAGCTGAAATAGTCCGTGCCTTCTCCCATTCCAACATTTTGCAAAGCTTCCTTGGCCTCATATGACAAATTCTTTGCAAAGGTAAAGACTGTTTTCTTTGCGGGTGAAACATGACCGTTCAATTCCACTCTGTCGCCGGAGGTTAGATTAATTTTTCCGGTTGACATCCTTCCAAGTTCCCATTTCCCGTCTTTGATTTTGACATGGGCGGATCCGTCGCTTCGCGCGAGGACGAACGCTGGATATTTGTAGGTTGAATAAGTGAAATTTGAAATATAAACCTGCCCGATGAGCGCTCCCTTGGCGTCGAAAGCGCGCAGAGAAGAAACCGGTTTTTGGCCGTTCTCGGTTGAGACGATCCGGTTGAGAGAGCTGATGGACGCGCCAGCCACTGTGGTGTGCCGGATGCCGGCATAAGCGGGCTCGTTCGTGACGTCGGAACCGGCGAGTGTGGAAATCTTTGAGCCCTCGCTCACTCTCACGGTCCCTTCAAGGCGGATGATTTCGCCGCCCTGTCCCATGACGATTTTGGATTCGGTGGTCAACACATCCACGCGCACGGCGCCGTCCTTGCCCGGGGCGCGGAGAATGGACCCTTTGAGGAAGGTTGTTCCATCGCCGATCGGAGCCCACTTGCCCTGGCGCATGGAGAGGCGTCCTTCGCTGATTTTGTAACCCACGACATTGTTCTTGGCGTCCGTCAGATATTCAATGACTGCATTCGTCTTGACGCTGGCCGCTGTGCCGCCTCCTTGCCCGGCTTCATGCTTGATGACAAGAGCTTGTTTGATCTGGGCTTCGCCTTCAAAAAGAGCGAGATGTTCGGCGCTGTTCAGCTGAAGTTGAAAACCCTTTTGCAAAACAGCTCCAGAGGTGTTGTTTCCGCTAAAATTGCCTTGTCTTGAGTTTACGGCATCAGAATTCAGATTTGCGTCAACATTCCTCGCCAGACTGAATCCATTTTGGTCCAACTTGACCAGAGCGGTCGTTTTATCCCCGAGGATGTTGATTTTTTCGTTGGAACTGAACAATTGTGACGCATTCCCTGTGGCATTTTTATCGGCGGCGTTCCAGGTCCAGTTTATCCCGGCAAAGCTGAATGTCTGATGATCTGCGAGTTGTTTGCCTGCCTCCTCAAGGTTGAGCCCCACGACGGAACGGGAGGTAAACTGTCCGGATTTAAATTCAAGATTTACATTGATGATTCCGGCAATGTTCTGTGTCTTGGGCTGTTCATTCTGTGTGTTGTGTTCTTCCAGGACAAGGCTCCCCGGAATAAGAGTCTGCACGCTCGCGGTCACGGCCATGGGCTGACCGTTCGCAGTGTTGAGTGCGCCGAAAGATGCTTTCGATGATCCGGCGCCGATTGATCCTGAGAGATAATATCTCGCCTCGCCTTTCGCATTGACGATCATGTCCGCCCTGAAATCCGTTTTGGAAACCCTTGCGTTTCGCGCGGTGTATGGGCCGACGATGGTTAAAGCTTCGTTGAAGGTTCCTTCCAGGGTGGTTCCGTCATTAACCATGGTCCCTTTGAAGACCGGCTTGTTTTGAAGAAATTCAGGGTTATCCATTTTAAAGAAATTGTCAGAAAGTTCCCCGCTTTGAAGATTGTTCCGGCCATAAGTCAGATTGAATGACGATCCAAGCTGAGAGAGGTCAGCAACAGAAATTCGTTTGAGATCCACTTCGAGCGGTTTGTATATACGCACCTTGATGCTTTCAGATTTAGAAGGGTCAGATTTGGAAGGAACAAATTGGTAGGCAGTGAATGCCCCAGTATAGAATGAGCGGTCGCTTCCGATTTCGACATAGCCGGTTTTGAAACGGATGCCGGTGACCACATTATTTTCATCAAAGTTTACGGTCATCGGAGTCCCAAGGACGGTTCTTTCCGCGTCACTCAGTTTGTCGAGAGCGTTTAATACGGTTTTTGGAATCAGTCCGGCGCTCAATCCCTGCCTATAATCAACGGCGCTTCCAAACTTTTTATTACCGAGCTCATATGTGTCGCTGAAGACAACCGGCTGATTCGAGCCCTGGACTTTTGCGATCCTCTGGACAGAAACAGAGTCAATCGAATCAGCGCCGACTCTGAGCGCAGTGGAAACGGATCGGACCTGATCGTTGCCCAGCCTGGACTGAACAGCCTTGAGAGCTTCAAGAGCGGTTGCGTCATCGCCATAAAAATCCCGCGCTTCGGCAAAAGAATCGAAGTTTCGGGAATATCCTTGAAAGCCCAGAGCTGTTTTCTCAGAGGTGAGCTCGAAGGTCCCCGATCTGCCGTTCCTCTCAAAACCGATCTGGAAACTTGCCAAAGTTGATCCGTCAGCGTTTTCGGGCTGATAAAGCGTCATCCCCTGAATCGTTTCTGCGGAAGACATTTTTTTAGAATAAGACTCAAATTCCGTGACGCTGAACCCCGCAGATGATGCTTCAGCGACAGAATGAACGAAATAGAACCGCGTTCCCGTGAGCTCAGAATCGGAGGAAACGCGATAAGTCAGATTGCCGTGTTTCTGATCCTGAGTGAAAATAAAATGGTCTTGCCCGAAAGAAGCTTCAAGGCGGGCATTGTTCTGAAGGTTGGAGACGCTGATGTCGTTGCCGGAACCGAAGGTGAGAGTCAATTCATTTTTCGCCTGGTATGCGCCCACAGAAGCGTATTGGGCCATTTCGAGAACTGCCCCTGTTCCCTGAAGCGCGGCCTGGCCGTTCACGAATGAGAGGGCCGCAAACTTTCCGGAACCTTTGCCGAAATTCTGGACGCCGGCTTTTGAGCCGATGGACAATTTGCCTGTGGTTTGGACTTTCGGCAATTTCCCTGAAGTTGAAGTTCCCCCGCCCTGCGACGGGGCTTCTGTCACTTCATAATTGAAATCAGAATTCCAGAACGCGGTCAATCCTCCGCCCGGGTTCGCAGCGAGATATATGCTGCCCTTTCCGCCGGCAAGTTTCATCTGGACTCCAACATGTTCTTTGGAGGCGTCGCCGTCAAACAAGGAGAACTGCGTTCCGCCCACAATTTCCTGCGCTCCGCCGGCGTGAGTGCGGAGGACAATTTTTTTGTTCATGTCCGCCAGAGGCATGCCGCCGAGCACTGTTCCTGAGACGATGCTCCTGTCGGAGGAGCCGGTGAGCGTGACGCACTCATTGGAAATCAATTCCCCGGTTTGGCCGACTAAAAATTGGGACGAGCCCGTGTTTTCAGCGCGTTTCACGATTCCGTTATGCTCAACATGCGCCGCCTGCTGTTGGGAAGACATGCTGTTGAAGGACACCGTATTTTCGGTGTTCAGGACGATCTGATTGCCCTGTCCGAACGAAACATTCGAGACGCGCGCTCCGACAGGAAGAGCGATGGATCCAAGGCTCATTGACCCTTCAGGATAACCGGCGGATTGAGAAGCGTTGAGTTCTCCATTGTCCCCGACTTTAATCTGCCAGAGCATCCCGCCGATCACAGCCACGGCGGATTCTCCGCCTTTCTGGAGCATCAGGGATTTGGACCCTGCGCCGGTTTCGGAGATTGCCGAGAGGAAATGCGTCCTCACATTTGAGCCTTCTCTCTGAGTGTAAAATTTGAGTTCGCCTGAATTCGTGTCCGTAAAGACCATAACGCGGGCGCCGTTGATTTGAGCGCTTCCCTCATATTTCAAACCTGGAGATGAGGTTTCAGCGTCCTGCATGATGGGAGGATTGTTGTCCTGAATCACGGAAACATTTCGGCCTCCCTCATTGATAACCAGGTTGCCCTCTCCGTCAGATGACCTGTGTGTTTTCTGATTCATCCATATGCCGTCAGGCAATTTTGTTCGCCCATTTATGGTCATGCCGAGGGGCGCGATGAATTCTGCCGCGCCTGTCAATCCAACGAACGAGAAGAGGTGTGCGAGAGGTTTTTGAATCACAGAGCCCAACGCTGCCAGGATGGTGCCGGCGGTCTGGGAGAAGACGGTGCGCAGGAAACTTGCGCCGCCGATTTGTTTGCCGCTGTAATTGATTTTGACGGCGTGTTTTGAGATGTCTTTTTCGGACACGATTTGCTGGTCCGTGATCGGGTTGCCGTCTTTGTCCCGTTTGTTTCTCACCGTGTTCTTGATCCAGGTTCCGTCGCTGGTCTGGGTGAAGGTGATGCCCGAAGAGCCGAAGATTTTGTTTTCCAGAGGAGCGGCGATGGAAGAGAGGAACGAGACATCCAGGCTGGAAGGCATGCCCCCGCTGAAGATGATGCCTGACATGGAACCGACCCACGCCCAATTTTGGCCCAAATGCCGTTCCGCGATGGCTCCAAGGACCTGGGGAAGATATCTTTGCTTGGCTCTTTCAACAATTAGCTTTCCTAGATTTTCCTCAAGTTTTGCGGCCGCTTTTTCAGCTCCACTCAACAACGGGCCGGACCCGCCGAACCCGGAACCGATTTCCAATTTCTTTAAAAATCCAAGTCCTTTGACTCCGCCCAGGGACGAAAGACTGTTCAGCGCCGACACGGCAACTGCAGAGAAAAGAGCGAACTTTAACGATTGACCCAGGCTTTTGTTTGATAATAAACCAACGGCAAGATTTGCGGAGAAATTTACAGCAGTTTGCAAAGCAATCTTGGCGGCCGTCATTAATTTGGTCACGGTGCCGGTGAACTTCGCTAAACTGCCAATATATTTAGACGCCGCGCCGGCAAAGGATGTTATCGCAGAGATGCCTGCCGACTTGAGCGCGCTCAGGATACTGCCTCCGCTGGCCATGGCGGACATGAATGAATAGGCGCCCATGATGAGAGGTATAAAAAACCAGGCGATCGGGCAAACCGCGCATAAAATCGCAAGGCCGACTTCCACCAGCATTTTTCCGATCACGGGAATTTTATAAATTCCGACAGTGGCCACCGTCAACAGCACATCAAAGAACTTGCCCAACCCCCTGGCTTTGGTTTTTTCAGACTTGTCGGTGTCGTAAGTGTTTTGGAACTGGCCTCTGGAATTGTATTGATGATGGACCACTTTGGAGCCGGTGGTGACACTGCGGTTGGTTTCTGAACGATAGCTGACATTCTCAGAAAGGATCTGGCCGATATCGTTATATTTTCGGTTTGTGGAGACGCTGGAGGAGGTTGTGCGCGTTGTTCTGACGCCGAAGAAGAAAGATTTGGAGATGGATTCGGTCCAGGTGGTTGAGGTGGTTGTTCCGGCGCGGCCGAAGGCGTCGAAGTTGGAACTGGTGACGGAGCCTCCGGAACGGACATCCTTGATTTTGTTTTCGACCTGCGCATAGCCGCTTTGAGTATAGGCATAAGATGTGATGTTTCCGAATCTGTCGCGCTGGATGTTGGTCTGCTCATATGTGAAAGTGGCGCCGGAAGAGCGGATGCGCGCGGCCAGATTCTTGTTGTCTTTTCCGTCCATGTTGTCGAACGGCGTTGAGCCATAGGACCCGCCGGAAACGGAAGCGGAGGTTCCGACCATTTGGTTCCCGAGGTTGAAAGCATAAGTGATGGTGAAACTGACATTGCGGCCGTTTTTGTATCCGGAGTCCAGGCCGGGGATATCGGAAACGTTGCCCCAGGACGCGGTGCCTGTGATGCGGATCAGGTTTCCGGCGGGGTCATATTCCGAAGACTGAACTGTGCGGGTGATGGGGTCGTCATAGTTGCTGGTTTTCTCGGACTGATAGGCATAAAGTCTGCCCTGGGCGTCATAGGTGGCGTTCGTGCGGTGTTCAGATGAAAATCCGTTCTGCTCGTTCCAGGTGTTGTCGGTGAAGTCGCTGGCTCGTCCCTGGGCATCGCGCTGGTGAACGATGTGGTCAGTGGCAAAATTGCCTTTGCCTTCGGAATATCCGCGGGTATAGGCGGCTTCGGTTACATTCTTGTTGAGGGTTTTGTCGAAATGCTGGACTTCCCAGGAGGCGACGCGGCTCTCGATGCCTCTGACGGTTCCGTTTGTGATCTGGCCCTTGATGATCTTTCCTGCGCGGATGTCGGATCTGAGCTGTGCCGCGGCATCGGAATTGGGCAACTCAACAGCCCGGGGCGGAGCAGGGGCGGAATCGAGGAGCGTGCCGTCTTCAGCATAAACAGGCTGAGGCTGGGGCGGAGTTCCTGCGGTGATGCGGGGACTTGGAATGACGATCTCATCATTTAAGATGGCCTTCTGGACCAGGGCGTTGCCTGCGTCAAAGGTTGAGGACAAGGTCACGCCGTGACGGGAAGCGGCAAGGCCAAACCCGACTTGAAGAGTGCCGACCTGAACGCCCTGGCTCATGAGATCAACTGTGGCCACAGAGTCTGCGCCGCCCACCATCAGTGTGGCATTCGCAAGGCCCATGGACAAGTTCTGGGCGAAGGCGCCGGAAGTCCCAGGCGCGTTTTGGGCAAGAGCGTTGGACTGAACGATGACCAGAGTGAGGGCGACAGAGGCCTGAGACGAGAGCATCCGCGAGAGGGACATGGAGTCAAAGGTCTTGATTTCCGACTGGCCTGTCTCGCTGTTCGAGATGGTGATGGAAATTGTTTTCCTGTCGTCAGAAACCTGCGCGGCGGAAATGGTTTCGTTCGCTCCAAGGCCCAGGGCATCATGGAGGAACGGCATGAAGGCGGGCAGGAGTTTGGCAATGGCGGCATGGGTGAGGCGGATCACGCCCACGAGCCTGCGGCTGTGGTCTTCGTCCACGACAGTGTCAAAACTTTGGAGCCGTTCTCCGGAGACATCCACAATCTCGTTCATGAGTTTGGCGTCTGCTTCGCTGATGGAGAGGCCCTGATATTTTCCGAAAGTTCCGTCCGGCATGCGCATGGCGTGACCGCTGGCGTCAATGCCTGCGTTCGTGTTTCCGTTGGCGCTGAAGAAAAAGGTTCCGCCGTTCGATCCTGAAACGACTGCGACGGCCTCGCCTGTTTTGTCCTTCGACAAGCTCAGGATCCTGCCTCCAACGACAGAGTCCGCGAGTTTGTTCAGCTTCTCGATCTCGATCGCCGTCACAGGGGTTCCGCCCAGAAGAGCCGCGAACTGGGTTCCGAGCCCTGAAAGGCCGGGAATGCCCCGCAAAGGCGAGTTTGCGGCTGGGACAACGATCCTGCCGTTGATGTCGATCTCATAGAACGATGTGACCGCGTTGCCGTCTTCGTTCACCCCGAAGGAAACACTGTTCCCGTTGGCAGTCCTGGCCGCGGCGCCGAGTTCATTGTCTTTTTCATTCTTGAAAAGGGAAACGGATCCGATCGCGCCCACGGCCGCCAAGAATGAATTTGCAAAATCGAATCTTGCGCGGCTGATGGCTTCTCCGCCGGACGTTCCATAATACCCCGCTGACAGGGCGACCAAGCGGCCGTTCCTGCTCGCGTTCTCGTCTTCGAGCTTAATAAGGGCTCCGTTCGCGCCGACGCTGAAATTTCTGGTGAAAGAAAGACCGTCAGCAGTGGACCCACTGACCCGGACGCCTCTGGAAGTGTTCTGAACGGACACAGATGCGGTCTGGACCCTGTCTTCGATTCGGGTTTGAACAACGGCAGAAGCCCCAAGAAGGCCATTGGCAGAGTTGGCGAGAGTAAAGCGGGTCAAGGATCCTTCATCTTCGGTGCCGCTCAGGGTTGAGAAAAACGCCGAGACGGTTTTATCGCTCACGCCGGCAGAAATCGAAATGGAATGGCCGGAATAGAGGTCCACGATCGCATTTTGGACGTCCATTTCCCCAGTGGTTTCGTTTCTCTGATATGCCGTGCTGATCCGCATGCCGTTCAGCGTGATGGAGGCGGAGCGGAAACCCCTGTCGCGGTTGTCGGAGGTGTTGAGTCCGTTCAACTGCTCTCTGGAAGACGCGCTGTCGGCAGTCTTGAGCCAGGAGGAGATATCGGACGATGATGCGGTCCCTCCGAAAGTGATGCTCCGGCCTGTGTTGAGGTCGGTGACATTGGTTTGAGTTTCGCTGGAGTTGGATTCTGTTCTGCCTGTGAAAACGGAGATCTGGCGGTTGCCGACAACGATCGTGGCGGATAAGAGGCCCTTGGCCCGGTTATCTTCACTGTTGAGCGAGCCCAAACTGCTCTCGGAAGAATGGTTGGCCTGATCCATCCATGATTCAAATTCAGACTGAGACGCGTTTGTCGTTCCTGTGACGCTCCTGTTGGTGAGAGTGTCCGTCATGCGCAGGACGGGAACGATCGCGCCGGAAGCATTGGCTCCCATGGACATGCCATAAGCGCGGTTGCCGATGACGGTGTTGAATGACATCAGGCCCAACGCGCGATTGGCGTTGAAAAAGTTTTCCAGGTCAGCTGGGTTTGTGATGGCGTTTATGCCAGTGAGCAACGAGGAAATGGCTCCGGAAGGAGTTCCTCCGGAAACTGTCACGCTCTTCCCAGTCACAATGTCCGTGGCGGTGGTGGCAGGAGCCATCGATCCCTGATCGTTCCTGTCCATGCCCGAAACATAATGAACGCCGGAGATGAAGGCATCAATGCTCCTCAAACCGAGAGCCCGGTTGTCCGCGCTGTTCAGAGCGTCCAGAGCTTCGGGAGAAGAAACCTTGCTGGACTGAGTGAGCCAAAGGTTGACATCGCTTATGCCGGCATTCGCAGAGGCGCCAACGGTCCGCCCTGTCTTGGGATCTGTGAAGCTGTTCTGAACTTCACTGACTCCGCTGGAATCGACACCTAACAAGGTGGTGACTCTCAAGTCTCCAAACATGGCCGTTGCAGAAATGAAGCCCCTCGCGCGGTTCTCCTGAGAGTTGAGGGCATTTAAATCTTTGATGGAGGAGACGCCTCCGATTCCGGTCATGAAGGCATCGACATCCGCATCCGCGGCGCCGCCCTCTGTTGTGAAGCTCCGGCCTGTTGAGAGGTTCGTGAAGGAGTTCAGGACCTGGGTTGAGCCGCTGTTGGAGCCCATGAACGCGCTCACCTGGTATCCGCGGATGATGGCGGTCATGGAAACGAGGCCGAGGCTGGAGTTCATTGTGACGGTGTTGTTGAGCGCGTCTCGGCTTTCGGGATTTTTCGCGATGTTGATCCAATTGGAAATCTGCGTTGAATCGGCGCTTCCCAATGCCGTCACGGACACAGTTCCGGAAAGGTCCGTGCTGTATTGAACATTAACATGCCGGTTTACGTCGAGGGAAATATTTGAAACAACCCCGCCGAAATCTCTGGCGTTCTGATTGTATGCCTCAATTTCCGCGCCGGTCAAATAGGTTCCCCCAAGCATGGCGCCTGCTTCAAGCACGCCCTGATTGATGGTCCAGTTTGAACCTCCGCCTTCTTCGTGGATTCGGAGACTCAGCACTGTGGAACTCGAGTGCATCTGAGTTTCTTCATGCTCATCGAATGCGTTCATCCTGCCGCCGGCGTCATAACCATAATTCTCGTCTTTGTCCATCACATAGGAATATTCGCTCCGGACAACCTTTTCTATAGTCCGAGTTTTTCCGTCGACAGTGACATCTTCCTTGATCGTGGCTTCATCCACGCCGGACGCTTGAATGTGCGTGTGGGTGCGGGTGAGTTTGGCCTGGCCGTGGAGGATGTCGTACCACTGTTCGATGGTGCCGTTGGGAATGGTGCCCTGGCCGTGGGCTCCGGTCAGCTGGCCGTTGGAGTTATAGGAATAGGTGACTGTGAGGGTGGATTCGTTGCCGAACTCGAGACCGTTGGTGGTGGAAGTTTTGATGAGGGCCTGGCCCCGGATCACGACATAGGTCTGTTCGATGTAGCTCGCGGATTTCTCGCCATAGGAGAAACCGGTGCCGAAGGCGCCTGTGAGAGCGCCGTTGTCGTCATACTCATAACCCACATTGATTTCGGATTTTGTGCCGGACGATTCTGTTTTTGTGGAGCTCACCAGGAGTTTGGCCTGACCGTTTCTCACGGTGTAAATTTGGCTTATTTCCCCCTTGGAAGTGGTTGCGCCGAAGCGGCTCGCACTGCCCGTTCCGCCCGGGTCATGGCTGGTGAAAGAACCCGTTCCCTGGGCCGCGACGAGCATGCCGGCATTGTCATATTGATATTTGATGACCATGGTCTGGTTCTGGCCGGACCCATCGGTGTTTATGGTTTCGGAGATGGAAGAAGATTCGAGCATCTTGGATTCGCCGTTGAGGACGATGAAGGTCTGCCGGATATCGTTCGTGCTGATGTTGCCGTAGCTGTCGGAGCGGGAAGTGCCTGTTCCGCTCGCCCCTGTGAGGCGTCCGTCGGAATCATAAGAATAGGTGAGGACCATGTCCGAAGTCTGGGTTGTTGAATCCGCGTTTTTGGAATTTGTGGAAGAAATCGATTTGACCATCCTGGCTTCGCCGTTGATGATCTCATAAGTCTGGTCAGTGGTCCCGAGGGTGATGTTGCCGTAATCGTCGCTCTTCGTGGTGCCTGTTCCGTGGGCGCCGATCAGTTCGCCCTTGGAATCATAAGTATAAGAAACGGTCATGTCCTGGGATTGTTTTGATCCGTCGAGGTTGACGGTCTCGGAGACGCTCCTGTTGGAAGAAATTTTCCATTCGCCGTTTTCGGTCCGGACAAAATCCTGCTCGACGGTGCCTGCGGTCACATTGCCGAACGCGTCTGTGGAGTTGGTGGTCCCGATGCCTTTCTGGCCGATCTGTTTTCCGGTCTTGAGGTCAAAAAGGAAAGTGATGGACGTGTCGTCGATCCGGGTGGACCCGATGCCGTCGGAACTCCGTGAAGTGGCAATGGTTCGGTTTTTGACGAGCTTGGCTTCGCCGCCCACGATGTCGAAATCCTGCTCGATCACGCTGGTGGTGAGGCCGCGATTGTCAACGAGTTCCCGGACATCTTTGCCCTGGCTGTCTTTGACCACCTGGCCGTTTTGGTCCAGTTTCACGGACCAGACCTGGCCGCCGAACTGGATGGATTCCCCCGAGCCTTTCGCGCTGATGAGCTTGCCTCTGGAATCATAGACATATTTCACGGTCACTTCTTCCCAGTGTTTATCATTGGCCTTGCCGACGCTTTGGGTGGACGTTTTGACCGTGTTCAGCTTGGCTTCGCCGTTCAGGATAACGAAAGTCCGCTCGACATCGCGGCGGGTCACTTGCCCGGTCTTTTGGTCGGTCGTCTCGCTGTGTGAAACGGAGGCGAGGGATTCGACGAGTTCTCCGGAAGCGCTATACGCGAAAATTTGGGTCCAGGCGGATTCCTGCGAAACGATCTTTCCGTTCACGTCCCGCGTTATGGATTCGCCGTTTTCGAGAGCGGCCAGTTTGGATTCTCCGTGGACCACTGTGAAAACACGGCTGATTTCCATGGTCCCGGTCTGGTTTGTGTCTGGATCGGTGGACGTGCGCGTGGACTTTGAGGAGGACGCGGTGAGCATTTGGCCAAGAGCATCATAAGTGAAAGTTTGGTTCCAGGCGGATTCCACGGCAGTCAGGCGGCCCTGGGAATCAACCGTGCGGGTTTCCCCGTTTTCAACAGAGGAGAGTTTGGCTTCTCCCGCGATCACATCAAATGTCCGCCTGCTCGTGTGGCTTGTTTTGGTTCCGGTGTCCGGATCCGTGGAGGTCTGGACAGAATCTCCGAGCTGGCTCACTTCAACGAGTTTGCCATTGCTGTTGAACTTGAAAATCTGGCTCCAGGCGCTTTCGGTTCCGACGATGCGTCCGAAATCGTCTTTCGTCTCGGAATCGCCATTGTCGATGCGCGTCAGCTTGGCTTCGTTTTTGATGACATCAAAAGTGCGCTGAACCGTGTGAGATGTGGTGAGTCCGTTGTTGTCGATGCCGGTCTGAACGGATTCTGTCGCTGTGACGCCTGAAAGGTTGCCTTCGCTGTCATAGGCAAAAGTCTGGGTCCAGGAAGTTTCTTCGCTGACGACATTGCCATATCGCGATTTGGTGACGGACGCGCCGTTGGTGATGCTCCGGAGCTTGGCCTCGCCGTTTTTGATATCGAAACTTCTTGAGATGCTGTGCTCAGTCACGCTCAGGGAATCAGGATCGATGGAAGTCTGAACGGAATCTTCCGCATCAATCCCCACGAACGTGCCATAGGCGTCATAAATATAGTTTTGGGTCCAGGAAGACTCTTTGGCGACCACTCTGCTGAATCGGTCCAGGGTCACGGACTCGCCGTTTTTCATGCCGAGGAGCCTGGCCTCTCCCGCAACCACGCCGAAAATCCTCTGAACGGTGTGTCTCGTGATTGAGGTGGAGTCCTGGTCAATGGAAGTCTGATCTGAAAGGGTGGTGTCGACATGGAGCAAACGCCCGACGGTGTTATAGATGAACGCCTGCATCCAGGCGGTTTCTTTGCCGACGATGGCGCCGGAGAGGTTGAAAGTCATGGTCCATCCGTTATAGATGGTGTTGGCTTTGGCTTCGCCGTTGATGACAGCAAATGTCCGGTCGGTCCAGCTCACGGTCATGAGGCCCGTGCCGAATTCTTCTGAGGTGCGGACCGTGGCTTTGGAAGCGGCTGAGCCCGTGAGCACGCCGTTGGCGTCATAAGTGAAAGACTGGTTCCATTCGGTTTCCGTGCCCACGATGCGGGCATTGGCTGTGGCGGATTCGCGGGTGATGGAAACGCCGTTTTTGATGAGGGTGATCTTGGCTTCGCCTCGAATGATGGAGAAATCCTGAACGAAATTCTGTGTGGTCAGGCGGCCGTTCAGTTCAACGGAACGGACAGAGCCGAAACCGGCGGCTCCCGTGAGCCTGCGCAGGGAATCATAAAAATATTTGACCGTGGTGGTTTGCGTCTGGGTCACGACATTCTGGAGCGCGGGATCGGCCTGAATCTGGGAGTTCACGGAAGTCTGTGAAACGAGTTTGGCTTCGCCGGTGATGAGGAGATAAACCTGGCTGATGGTTCCTTCGGAAGTTTTCCTGCCCGCGTCATTGAAGGACGCCGAGGTCCCCGCGCCGCTTGCGCCTGTCAGCCGCCCGAGAGAATCATAGGCATAAGTCACGGTGACGGTCTGTTCAGATGAGGAACCGCTGGCGTTGTCAGTGTGGGTGGCGGATATGGAGTCCAGCATTTTGAGCTGGCCGTTCACAACGCTGTAGACCTGGCGGACCTGGCCGGTGGTGATGTTGCTGTTTCCGTCGTTGCTCCACATGGAACCCGCGCCCTGAGTGACGCCGTCGCCGGAGAGGCCGCCATAGACTCCGCCGGACGCGACTGCTTTTCCGTCGACGTCATAGGCATAATACACCGTCATGTCCTGGCTGTTCTGACTGCCGTTCACATTCAATCCCGGGGCATCATAACTGCCGTTGCCGGACCAGGTGCGGGTGTTGCTGGAAATCATTTTGTGCTGTCCGTTCACATTGGCATATTCCTGGGTGATTTCCCCGTTCGTCACATTGCCGCCCGCGTCCATGCTCCAAAGGGTGCCGTGTCCCGTGACGCCGATCGGCGCGCCCAAAGAATCATAAGCATAGGTCACGATTGTTTCCTGCTTGCTGAGGCTTCCGTCAGGGTTCGTTCCGGGATTGTCATAAGACCCCGTTCCTGACCAGGTTTGGGTGTTGTTTTGAACCATCTTGAGCTGGCCGTTGAACTGCGCAAAAGTCTGGGAGATGCTCCCGTTGGTGACGCTCCCGTGCCCGTCGTCGCCGACGAAAGAACCGATGCCGACCGCGGTCAGAGCCTTGCCGGTGGAGTGATCATTCACATAAACCACGGACATTTCCTGATGCTGGGCGGAACCGTCCAGATTGCGGGTTTCGGTGACCGTGTCGTTTTGCGTCATGCGGGCCTGTCCGTTGATGGCTTCGAAAGATTGGGAGAGTTTGCCGAAACTCTTGTTTCCGAACCCGTCGTCTCCGCTGAAAGTTCCGGAACCGGACGCGCTCACGAGTCTGCCCGTGGCCTGATCGTTGACATAAATCATGCGGACTTCCTGATGCTGGGAAGATTTGTCTTTGTTGAGAGAATCGGAAACGGTGATGTTCCGGAAAATGCGGGCCTGGCCGTTGATGATTTCAAAGCCCTGGGTTATGGTTCCCGCGTTCACGCTCCCACGATCATTGGAGGTGAAAGTTCCCGAACCGGACGCTTTGATGAGGGCGCCGGATTTCAGGTCATATTTATAGTTGACGGTCATGACCTGATGCTGGGTGGTTCCGTCAAGGTTGATGGTGTCGGACGCGGTGACGGATCGGCTCATTTTGGCCTGCCCGGCAAGGATCACATATTTCTGCGCCAATGTGCCGGAAGTGAGGTTGCCGGATCCGTCGTTGCCGTCAAAGGCGCCTGTGCCGGAGGCTCCCGTGACCATGCCTGTTTTGCTGTCGAGCGTATAGGAAACGGTGACGGACTGATGCTGGGTGGACCCGTCCAGATTCGCGCTGTCCGAGACGGTGGTGGTTTCCGTCATCCTGGCCTGGCCGTTATAAATGCCGTAGGTTTGGCTGATGATTCCGGTGGTCACATCGCCATATCCGTCGTCGCTCCACATGGAACCGCTTCCTGCGGCTCCCGTGAGGCGGCCCGTGGCGGAATCATAAGAATAGTGAACCGTGGTGTCCTGGGTGTTTTTGCTTCCGTCAAGGTTCACTCCGGGATGCGCAAAGTCCGATCCAGTGGTTCCGGACCAGGTCTTGGTGTTGCTGGCAGTGATCCTGGCCTGTCCGAGGATGACGGCATAGTCCTGATGGATGGTTCCCAGGGAAACATTGCCGAACCCGTCGTCGGACCGGGTTGTTCCGTCTCCCACAGCGCCTGTGAGGAGGCCTTTGGCATCATAGGTGTATTTGACCGATATATTCTGTTCGGAGGTGGGCGCATAAAGAGGAATGGAATTGAGGACGGCGCGTTTTTCATTCACATCGTCCTGCGCGGCGTCGAAAGCCTGCTGTTTCTGGTCCGCGAGACTGGCGGAGGCCTGGAACGCGGAAGCGGCAGAAGCAAAAGCGGATTGGGCAGGAACGACTGCGGACTGGGCGCTTTGAAGGGCGTCCAGTTTGGCCTGCATGGCGGAGTCGGTTGCGGACATGCTGCCAGAGGCGGCGGAGACATCGTTCTGCCGATCCGTCAGGATCTGGGTCCGCTCGGCGAGATAGGCCGGAGTATAGGCTTTCCATTCGAGAGCGACCTGCACGAGAGCCGCGCGGTTGAGAGTGAAATTGTAATCGTTATCCATCACGGTGAAGGCATTTGATTTGACATCGAAGGCGAGGTCCATGACCGCTTTCTTCGCCACCATAAAATTATAGGCCTGGGTCAAATCAGCATGTTTCGCGTCTTTCACCGTCAGAGATGCGTCCACATCGGACAGCTTGGAGAGCATGTCGTCATAGGCAAGGTCCATCGCCTGTTTGAATGTGGAGAGTGTGGCGTTCGCCTGAGAGATCTTCGCGTCGCGCGCGCTGTCGATTCTGTTCAATGTTTCTTTGGCTTCCTTCACGTCGGTTTGCGCCGCATAATAAAGATCCATCCTGCCTTGATCTTCGAGAATTTTAATGCAGTCGGAATAACTTAAATTTCCATTGGATTGCTGGCTCTTGAGATTCGAGATGGACCAGTCCAGGTCTGTCTGACGGGCCGAGAGGACAATTTCCGCGGCGTGGAGGATGGGCAATTGGGCGGCATAATCCGCGTCGTGTTTCCTGATCGCATCCGTCACGGCCTGGTCGCGGACTTTCACGGCGTCCGTATATTGTTTGATCGCGTCACGATAGGCCGTGTTGGACCGGTCATAAGCGGCCAAAGCGTTGTCATAAACAGAGATGGCTTGATCATAGGCGGCAAGGGCAACCTCATGTTCCGCCTTGGCGGCTTCATAAGGCGCGATCGCTGCGTCATAAGCGGCAACGGCGGCGTCATAGGCCGGGATGGAATTTTGATAAGCGACCACGGCGGCGTCATAGGCCGCGACGGCGTCCAGATACCCCTGATCAGAAAGGTCTGCCTGCCGGGCGGCTTCATCTCTGAGCAGGGCGGCGTTATCCAGCTCTGCAAGCGCGATGTTATAGGCGGTCACGGCGGCGTCATGTTCGTTGACGGCGCTGTCATATTCGGCTCTCCGCTGTTCCAGCTCGGCGACGGCCGCGCGATAAAGAGTTTCGGCGCTGTTCATGGTGAGTTCGCTGGAATCGCGGGACGCATTTGCGGCGTCCAGTTCAGACTGAGCGGCCTGGAGAACGGGAAGCGCGGCGTCGAGCTCGGCCTGGGCCTGGGGCCTTCCTGCGGCCCTTGCGGCGTCGGTTGCGAGAGTGATGGTTTTGGATTCGATCATCCTGGCCTGGCCGTTGATGACCGCATAAATCTGTTCAATGGTGCCGCTGGAGGCAGGGCCTTCTCTCACCTGAGAATCCACCGTTCCGTCTCCGTCAGAGTCCGTCCAGGCGAAAGCGGATTCGTTGCTGAAAGTTCCGGCTCCGTGCGCTCCGGTCAGGAGTCCTTTGGAATCATAGGTATAGGAGACGGTGAGGTCCTGGGTTTGGGAAGATCCGTCCGCGTTGCCGGCAACGAGAGCGCCGTTTGCGTCCTGATGGAACGAATCGGAAAGCGTGCGGGAAGAAGACAGTTTCGCCTGGCCTGCGATGATGACATAAACCTGGGTGATTTTTCCTGAGGTGATGTTGCCGGCGCCGTCGTTGGAAACGAAATTTCCCTTGCCTGAAGCGGCGACGAGAGAGCCGTTGGCGTCATAATTGTTGGTGACCGTCATCTCCTGGCGGGACGATGAGCCGTCAAGGTTGAAACCTTCGGAAACAGAAGCCGTTTCTCTGAGTTTGGCCTGCCCGATGCTGGAAATCATCATATAGGACTGCGTGGTGGTGGTTTTGGTCCAGCTGCCATAAGCGTCCCGGCTCATGGAAACGCCTGTGTCGGCGACCGCTCCCGTCATGAGCCCCAAAGCGTTATAAGAATAAGTGACCGTGATGCCCTGGGTCTGGACGCCGTTGTGGGTGGACCCGTCCTGCCAGGTCTGGCTTCCGTCCGCGTTCATCGTGTGCGTGTCGGTCCGGGAGGTCTTGAGCTTGGCTTGTCCCATGACGACTTCATAAGTCTGAGTGATGTTCCCCAGCGTGACATCGCCGAATCCTGAATCGCTCCACATCGTTCCTTCGCCCTGAGTGACGCCGTCCCCGTTTTTGCCGCCGAAAACCCCGCCGCTCGCGACGAGAGAGCCCACGGCATTATAGGCATAATAAACCGTGAGGTCCTGGCTGTTCATGCTGTTGTCCTGGTTGGATCCGGGGTTTCCGAAACTGTCCAGCAGGCCGCCGCCGGACCAGGTTTTGGTTTCGTTCTTCCAAAGTTTGGCCTGGCCCTTGATGATGAGATATTCCTGTTCGATCCGGCCCTCGGTGATGTTGCCGTATCCGTCGTTGATGGTGAAGTTTCCGCGGCCTTCGGCGGACAGGAGTTTGCCGTTGGCGTCATGCTTATAGGTGACGGTCACGAACTGGTCCTGGTCCGGGCTCACGACGACGGGGCCGTTGGCGGTATAAAGGACGACGGGAGAATTGTTGAAGGCGACCTGGCCGCTTTGTTTGTCGACGGTGACGGAATGGGTTTCTCCGTCCGCTGAAATCAATTCGAATGAAGCGAGGCCGGACGTTTCAGAGAGCATGGAAAGGGTTCCGGCAACCTTGTTGTTGCCGCTGTCCAAAACCGAGAGAACCAGAGCCTGGGCCGTGTCGTCCCAGCTCACGATCCATTTGCGTCCGTTCAGGTTGAGGATTTCTCCGCCGAGCAGGTTTTTCGCGGCGTCAAAATTGAGCGTGGCCGAGACATTGGACGCCGAGCCCTGGGATTCTGCATATTGCGAAATCAGTGTGACGGGTTCTGTCGTGAGGGTCCGGGTGTCGGTGCCCGAGAGACGCGCCTGGCCCAGGATGATGTCATAGGTCTGGTGGAGGGTGCCCTGGGAAAGGGTTTTGAAGCTGGTGGAGGAAAAGGTTCCATCTCCGACTGCGGAAATCAGGCGGGCCGCGCTGTCATAGGCATAAACCACGGTCACGGCCTGATGCTGAGCGGATCCGTCAAGGTTGTTGACTTCTGAAACTGTTTCGGAGGCCGTCATTTTGAACTGGCCCGCAATTTTGGAATAGGTTTGATGCAGGGTCCCGAGAGTGATGTTGCCGAAACCGTCGTTGGATCGGAACGAGCCGTTTCCGTCCGCGCTCAAGGGCCGGCCGACGGAATCATAAGCATAATCCACGGTCACGCTCTGGACCTGGGAAGAACCGTCGAGATTGATCATGTTGGAATCTGTTTTTGAGGAGGAGAGTTTGGCTTGTCCGTTGATGACGGAATAAGACTGGGCGATGTTTCCGTCCGTGAGGTTGCCGTATCCGTCGTCTGCAACGAAGGTTCCGGCTCCGGAGGCGCCGGTGATTCGGCCCACGGAATCATAAACATAAGCCACGAGCACGCTCTGATGCTGTGTGGAACCGTCAAGGTTGGAGGAATCGGAAACGGTTTCTGAAGACTCGAGTTTGAACTGGCCGTTGATGCTGACATATGTCTGCGTGATGGTGCCGGAAGTCAGGTTTCCATATCCGTCATTGGAAGTGAAGGAGCCGAGCCCGAAAGCGGTCAGAGAACGGCCGAGGGAATCATAAGTGTAACGGACGGTCACCGTCTGGTCCTGAGTGGACCCGTCGATGTTGAGCGTGTGGGAATCAGTTTGGGATGAGACCAGTTTCGCCTGGCCTCGGATGATGTCATAGGTTTGAAGGATGTCTCCGGCGGTGAGGTTGCCGTTGCCGTCGTTGGAATTGAAGGTTCCGGCGCCCGAAGCGCGGGTGAGGCGGCCGACATTGTCATAAGCATAAGAAACGGTGACAGTCTGGTCCTGAACGGAATCGTCGAGATTTTGAGTGTGAGACGCCGTGATGGATGACGCGAGTTTGGACTGGCCGTTGATGAGGACATAAGTCTGCTCGATGTCTCCGGTTGTGAGGTTTCCGTATCCATCATTGGAATCGAAGACGCCTTTGCCTGTGGTTGAAGCGGGTTTGAAGGTCCTGGGATCATAAGAATAAGAGACCGTCATGAGCTGATGCTGGGTGGACCCGTCCCGGTTGACCGTGCTGGAATCTGTGACAGACGAAGAAAGTTTCGCCTGGCCGTTCAGGATGACATAAGACTGCGTGAGGCGGCCGGAAGTGAGGTTGCCGAAGCCATCGTCGGATCCGAAGGTTCCTGTCCCGGACGCTGAGATGATTTTGCCGACGGAATCATAAGCATAATTGACCAGCATCCGCTGATTTTGGGTGGAGCCGTCCAAGTTCGCCGTGTCGGAAATCGTTTCGGAAGAGGCCAGTTTCGCCTGTCCGTTCACGATGACATAAGACTGGGATATTTTTCCCGAAGTGAGGTTGCCAAATCCGTCATTGGAGGAAAATGTTCCGGCCCCGGACGCTGAAACGATTTTGCCGACGGAATCATAAGCATAAGAAACCGTGACGGTCTGATCCTGCGTGGAATCGTCAAGGTTGTCGGAGTGAGAAACCGTCACAGAGGAGGAAAGTTTGGCCTGACCGTTCACGATGACATAAGACTGCGCGATGCTGCCGGAAGTGAGGTTGCCATAACCGTCGTCGGAATTGAAAGTCCCTCTGCCGTCCGCGGAGATGATTTTGCCCGCCGCGTCATAGGCATAGGAAACCGTGACCGTTTGGTCCTGAGTGGATCCGTCGAGGTTCAGGGTGCGCGAAACCGTTTCTGAAGCGGAAAGTTTGGCCTGGCCGTTCACGACGGCATAGGTTTGATTGATGGTTCCGGACGTGAGATTGTTGTATCCGTCGTTGGAATTGAAAACGCCTGAGCCGTCAGCGGAAAGGAGTTTGCCGTTCAGAGGGTCATAAGAATAAGCGACGGTGACGGTTTGGTCCTGGGTGGACCCGTCCAGGTTCTGCGTTTGGGATGCCGTTTGCGACGAGGCGATTTTGGCCTGGCCGTTCACGACGGCATAAGTCTGATGGATGTTCCCGGAGGTGAGGTTTCCGAACCCGTCGTTGGATGAAAATGTTCCGGAACCGGAGGCGGAGATGATTTTTCCGACGCTGTCATACGCATAGGAAACCGTCACAGTCTGGTCTTGCGTGGAACCGTCAAGGTTGGCGGTGCGGGAAACGGTTTCCGAGGCATCCAGTTTGGCCTGGCCGCGGATGATGGAATATTTTTGGTCGATGCTGCCGGAGGTGAGGTTGCCGAAACCATCGTTGGAGCTGAACAAACCTTTGCCGAGCGCGGAAGCGAGGAAGAAGCCGTCGGCGTCATAACCATAATCAACCGTCACGGTCTGGCGCTGAGTGGAGCCGTCGAGGTTGAGCGTGTCCGAAACGGTTTTTGAAGAAGAGAGTTTGGCCTGACCGTTTAAGATGACATAGGACTGTTCGATGTTGCCGGAGGTCAGGTTGCCGTAACCGTCGTTGGATGAAAATGTTCCGATGCCGGAGGCGGAGAGGATTTTTCCGAAGCGGTCATACGCATAGGAAACGATGACGGTCTGGTCTTGCGTGGAGCCGTCGAGGTTCAGGGTGCGCGAAACCGTTTCTGAAGCGGAAAGTTTCGCCTGGCCGTTCACGACGGCATAAGTCTGAGCGATGGTTCCGTTGGTGAGGTTTCCATAGCCGTCGTCGGAATTGAACGAGCCCTGACCGGAAGCGGAGAGGACGCGGCCCAGGGAATCATAAACATAGGCGACTGTGACGCTCTGATGCTGAGTGGATCCGTCGAGGTTGCGCGTGTCCGAGACCGTGGCGGAAGTTCCCATCTTGGCCTGTCCGTTGACGATGCTGTAAATCTGGGTGAGGGTGCCGGCGGTGACGTTGTTGAATCCGTCGTTGGAAGAAAATGTTCCGGTCCCCCCCGCGGATGTCAGTTTGCCGTTGGCGTCATAGCCATAGGCCACGGTGACTGTTTGGGTTTGAGTGGACCCGTCCCGGTTTGCGGTGTTAGAAAGGGTTTCGGATGCCGAGAGTTTGGCCTGGCCCTGGATGACTGAATAGGTCTGGGTTATGGTTCCGCTTGTAAGATTGTCATAGCCGTCGTTCGAGCTGAAAGAACCCGAACCGGAGGAAGACGAGAGCAATCCGAGATTGTCATAAGCATAATCCACCGTGGTGATCTGAGACTGGGATGAACCGTCCAGGTTGAGCGTGCTGGATTCTGTGACGGACCGCATGAGTTTGGCCTGAAAATTGATGATGTCATAAATCTGGCTGAGGGTCCCCGATGTTGTGTTGCCGAACCCGTCGTCGGAGCTGAAGGTTCCGCCGCCGTGCGCGCCGATCAATCGGCCCTTGGAATCATAATCCTGGGTCTGGATCATGTCCTGGACTTGAGAGGAACCGTCGAGGTTTCGGGTTTCGGAATGAGAGAGGGTTTGAGAAAGTTTGGTCTGGCCTAAAATGAGGGAATAGTTTTGGAAGGATCGGGAGGTTGTGAGGTTGCCGTATCCGTCGTTGGAGACGGAGACGCCTGCGCCTGTCGCGCCGAGGACCCGGCCCGAAGAATCATAAATATATTCCACCGTCTGGTCCTGCTGGGAACTGGACCCGTCAAGGTTCTCCACCGTGGTGTTGGTGACGGATTTGGAGATCCTGGCCTGTCCCATGAGGACGGCATAGTCCTGAGCGATGCCGCCATGCTGGAGGTTTCCGAACTTGTCGCTCTGGGTGAAAGTCCCTTTGCCCTTGGCGCTTTTCAGGCGGTTCCTTCCGTCATATTCATAAGCGATGACCAGGGTCTGGTCCTGATGGGACTGATCAGGATAGTTGTTGGAGGAATCCGTCCTGGAAGAAGAAAGTTTGGCCTGGCCGTCGAGCACGACATAATCCTGAGTGATGTTGCCGGTTGTGACGGAAGCGTCCGTGTTCACGGCGACAAAAGTGCCGCGTCCGCTGGCGTTCAAAAGCGCGCCGTTGGAATCATAACGATAGGTGACGGTCATGCTTTGGTCCTGGGTGGAACCATCAAGGTTGGCGGTGTTTGAAAGCGTGACGCTTTGGTTGATCTTGGCCTGTCCCATGAGGACGAGATACGACTGGCTGATTCTGCCGGAAGTCTGGTTTCCGAAACCGTCGTCTCCCACGAAACTTCCGGTTCCGTGAGCGGCTGTCAGGCGGCCCTTGGAATCATAAACATAGGTGACGGTGACATCCTGATTTTGGACGCTCCCCATTGCGGCTTCATTCTCAAGCGTCCATGTTTCGCCTGTCTGAGAGAAAATCAGTTCTTTGGTGGATTGGTTGAGCGTGGCCAGGACAGAGAGGGCTCCCCCCATTTCAATTGAGATCGTCGTGAGCCCATTGGAATCGTCGAAGGAGGCAGAGCCGTCAAGCCATTCGCCGTTCGCATCCTGATATTTCACCGTCAGGTTTCCGTTCGCGTCGCTCCCGAGGAGATATTGAACTCCGCCGACTGTGAAAGAAGCTCCGGTCAGGTTTCCTGAAGCGTCCAGATCGACAGTTTGTTCGGAAGCAGGCGCGGTCACGGGCGCGAGAGACTGGGTCTGAACCTGAGGCTGGGTTTGAGTCTGAGCCGCCGGCTGAGGCGCGGTGAAAGTTTGGCGGACGGTCGGAACTTCATTTTGAATTGAAGCCGTTCTCGATGAGAGAAGTTTGGCCTGCCCGTTGATAACGCCATAGACCTGGGATATTTGCCCGACGGTGGATGCGCCGAATCCGTCATTGGATGTGAAGGAGCCGGAGCCGGACGCGGAAATCATTCGCGCGTTTTGGTCATAAACATAAGACTGGACGGTGTTTTGATGGTTCGTCGATCCGTCGATGTTTGTGGTGTCGGAATCCGTGTCCTGACGGATGAGGACGGCCTGGTCGTGAACGATGTCATAGGTCTGGGTGAATTGTCCGAGCGTGGTGTCAACGGGAGAGCCGTCTGAACGGAAACCGCTGTGCGAGACGGAAGTCCCGAGCCCGTGAGCGTCGGCGATTTTTCCCTCGGAAGTATAGTGATAAACGACTGCGGCAGTCTGCTGGCTGGAAGCTCCGTCAGGAGAAACGGAGGCGCTTTCATTCACCGTGAGCGCAAGTTTGGTTTGGCCTCCGTAAACCTCATAAAGCTGACGCGAGAAGCTGTGCGAGGCAGAGCCAGTGAGAGTGTCCACGGTTCCGTCCTGATCCGTGTCCGTCCACACCACGGATGTTGAGTCCGTGCTGGTCAGGCCGGACGCCAGGAGGAGACGGCCGGTGTTTTCGTCGTAATCATAGAAAATGCTTTGTGTGGAATCCGAGGAATCCTGTCCGTTCTGGGTGTTGGAGACGATGGTTTGAACCGCAAGCTTGGCTTCGCCGTTGATGACGGTGAAGGTTTGAAAAATATTGGAATGGGTTTCACTGCCGCGCATGAGCGTGTCCACCGCGCCGTCGCCGTCGGCGTCTGTCCAGACGAAATCATAAGACGAATTTGTGCCGCGGCCGGTGGAACTCACCAGGCGTTCCTGGGAATCATAAACATTCGTGGTGGTGATGGAACTGTTTTCTTCCGTGCCGTTGTCCCGGACCGTGTGAGTGCCGACAGTGTTCGTGAGGAGCTGTTCCTTGGAATTATAGGTCATGGTCACATGGGACTCGAGGAGCGTGATGCCGGCGTCCGCGTCTGACGTCGTTTCGTCATATTCCGTGACATTGCTGTTGGCGTCATAGGCGATGTTGGAGCGGATGCTGAAAGTCTGGCGCGGGTTTTCAATGGCGGTCTGGCGGGAAGTGAGAGTTCCGTCATTGATGAGATCCCAAATGGTTTTGCCGGACTGGCTGAGGAGATTGCTGAGAGCGGAATCGGTGACCGGAACGCCGTTCAGGACGAACTCGGTGTGGAGGCCCTGATAATATTCCTGAGAATTTTTGTATCCGGACATCCTGGAAAAAACGTCATAGGTGATTTGAGAGACGGTGTTTCGGCTGACGCTTCCGTCGGGCGCTGTGGCGGTTTCGGAATATTCGGTCATGCGGTTGAAAGCGTCATAAGACACGCCGGTCCTGCGGACGGAATATTGAAAATCCACGGGCGATTCGACCCGGAGCTCTTTGATGAGTCCGGAAGCGATGAGCTGGTCCACGCTCATGTGCTGGGCATCGAGGAGCGCGGCGAGGCCGACGGCGGTTAAATGTTTTCCCTGAGCGGTCACATAATAGGTGCGGTCTTCGGATCCGGTTTCGCGCGTGGTCACCTGTTCGATCACGCGGCCCAACTGGTCATATTCCATGTCGTTCACCGTCTGCACGGTTTTCAAGCCGTTCTGCATGAATTCGGTGCGGTATCCCGTGAGTTGTCCGAGGTTGTTATAACCCAAAGCGGTCCAGTCCTGTTCGTCGATCTTTTGCGATGCGGGTTTGGTGATCTTGTCGTGATAAGACAGCATGTCGTTCAGTCCGTTGTATGAAATATTGCTCCGGTCAAGGCGCGTGGAGAGGACGTCGCTTCCGTGAGTCTGGAGGGTGTCCCGGCTGAAAGAGGTGACCTGGCCGAGCGCGTTATACATGCTGTTGGAGAGGACGGTGAGGGTCTGAACACCCAGCATATCGAGCGCGATTTCGGTGGAGCCGATCAGGTTGTTCCGGAGATCATAGACCATCCCTGTGACGGTGCGTTCAACGCGGGTGTTGGGGTTGTCGGCCATGGACCAATAATCTTCGTCATAACGCACCACTCTGCCGATGCCGTCCATGACCATGTTCCTGCGGTCGGTGCGGCTGAAACTATAAAGAGCCACGGCGCCGTCCCGGCTATAGGTCTCGGATTCTTCGACATATCCGGTGAGCGTCACATCGCTCCGGCTTCGAAGCGTGGCGATGTCCCGGACCAGTCTGCCGGATGCGTCCCAGCCGTTGGTGACGATGCTGTCAATGTATCCCGCGATCTTGTTGTCTTTGTCCAAATAGGTTTCAAGGCGTTTGGTTTCCACGATCAATGTCGCGCTGATGTCTCTGCCGGCGCTGTCGACGCCTCTCGTGACGGTTTTTTCGGTCTGGCTTTCGACCCTGCCCATGCGGTCATATTCGATGCCGGTGTTGTCTTTGACGACGGAGACGCCGCCCATGAGGATCATTTCGTGAGTGCCGGAATATTGGCCTTTGGAGTTGATTCCTGTGGCTGACCAGTCGTGGACGGCCAGATTTCCGTCGGAGCCGGCTTCGCGCTCAAGATAGGAGACCATGGTGCGTTTGGAGTTATAAAGGATGCCGGTCCTTTCGCGGTCGATGAAGTTTCCGTTCGAATCAGACATCCTTTCCTTATAAGAGGCCAGATCTCCAATGCTGGTGTAAAGCATGTCGGTGCGGGAAAGGAGCTGAGTGTTGCCGAACGAATCTGTCAGGGCCTGCTTGAACCCATAAGTTTCGCCGTATTGGTTATATTGGGTGTCTGAAACCCGGGTGACGGAAGTATAGCCCTGGAAATCGATGCGGGTGGTGGTGTGTCCGACGAGCTCGTTGTATTCGTTATACGACACATCGCTCCAGACATCCTTGACCACGCCGCCGGTGGGTTCCGTGGTGGTCTGGGTGTATCCGACGAGCAGATATTCGCTGTGGACCTTGTCGCCCTCGCCGGTGTATTGCGGGTTGTTGACATATTGAGCGTCGCCCCAGTCGCGGACCGTCTGATTGCCTTCCGCGTCGGTGAGGACTTCGTGATAGCTGGCGAGGTTTCCGAAATTATCATAGGCCGCATCCGACCAGCGGCGCTGGGACTCGTTGCCATAGACATCGATGTTTTTTTCGTCGAAGGAAGCGAGGCGGTTGTTGGCGTCATAGGTCATGTTGGAGCGGATCATGGAGGTGACATTGCCGATGGGGTCCACATGGTCTTCCTGGAAACTCTCAATCTTCTGTTTGGCGGGTTTGAAATAAACGGAATCGTTGGTATAGGTGATGTCCTGGCGTTTCGTCATGATGAGGTTGCCGCGGGGATCGCGCTGATCGACGAGGAACGAAGTCATGAGCCGCTTGTCGTCATATTTCATGGCGGTGGTGTTCCGGATCGTGACGTTGCCCCGCGCGTCAAAAACCTTTTCGTTCAGGATGCGGGTGGTGAGGCCGTCTCTGGAATAAACGCTGTGCTCGTCGTTATAGAGGACATATGTCTCATATCCCGACACGAGGTCTTTGCGGGTCTGGGCGCGGATGCGGTCGATTTCTTTGCGGACGGCGTCAATGTTCTGCTGGTTCCTGACGAACTGTTCAGCCGTGATCGCCTGAGGGGCGGCGTTGGGATTGTAATTCTGGAGGTTGGGGTTTTGCCAGCCGCGGTTTTTCTGGAGGTTGTCCGCCGCCTTCATGCGTTCCATCTGCTGGCGCTCGCGGTTGATCACGCTCTCAGGGTCGCTGAAACTCTGGCGGTCCTTCTTTTCGCGGCTATAGTCAAAGCCGAAAGGGAGGGCATGAAAAACGATCTTCGGGGACTTGAAAAGCCCGGTCATGCGGATTTTTATTCCCGTGAAAAAATTGGGGAAAAAATTGGGGACAGCGCCCTTGGGCATGGCCATCATCACATTCTGCGCAAAGACGATCTGGGTATTGAAATAAATGACAGCGAGGGCGAGCGCGAGAGAACGCTTCAGTTTCTCGACGGAGGGAAAGGGTTTTGCGAGATAAAACCCCATCGGGGCTGTATGAGGAATAGGCGAGAAAAATGCGGATTTAACGAGCCGCAGGGTCCCGCGAAAAGTTCGGGAACTGAAACCTCTATTCATGGATAGCATAAGTATACAAGGAAGACCTAAACTTTTCCTAAACTTTTTGTAACATTTTTGTAACAATTTTGGACCAGGCTGGAGCCCCCCCTTCCATGGATTTTGGCCTATTTTAACCTTCCATCAATAAAGATGCCACATTTTTGCCGTAAAATTTCGATGACTTCCGTGTGACACACATTTGGGTGTGGTCAGCGGACAATGATCAATTTGCCTTTTTTCTCGTCTGCGGCGGACTTGATGAAGAAGAGATAGACGCCGCTGGCGACATCGTTTCCGTCGGAGGACCGGGCGTCCCAGGCGTGCTGGCCGTCGCCGTCGGTTTCTTCGAGGGTCTGGATGAGCTCGCCGCTGACTGAGAATATGCGGATCGTGGCCTGGGCGGAGAGGCCTGTGAAGGTGATGGTTGTGTCCCCTTGAGAGGGAACGAAGGGCACGGGGAACGCGTGGGCGTCCGTGAGAGAAGTGTTGGGCGTTCCCATGAGGGCAAAAACGCTGAAGTGAGGGAGGGTCACGGAAACAGTTTTGGCGTCTTTGTCCACGGCGGAAGCGGGGAGGCGGACAAAGCTTTCACTCACTTCGTCCATGTAATAGATGGAGAGGTCTTCGGCTTTCACTTGAGGCGAGAGGCCGTCGACATAGCCGTCGTTGTCGGCGTCGGGATATGAGAATGTGAGGAGCGTGGGCGCTTTGGGGACGCTCATGCGAGTTCCCCCGCCAGCGGGATAGATGTTGATCTCGAGTATGGCTGAAGGGACGAGATAAGTCGGGACAGAGCCGTCTCCTCCTCCCCTTGCGACGGCGCGGGCAAGTTTTGCGGCGTCAACTTCTCTGGGGCTGGACTGAGGGTTGCTTGCGGCCACGCCATAATCCATGTCGAAGGCGCCTGTGTTGAATTGGAGCTGATAGGTTCCGGTGGAGACGACATTGACGAGATCTCTGTCGCAGGCGGTGCGGAAAGTCCAGGATTTGGGGACATAGACAGGGTTGCCGGCAAGGTCCTGGATTCCGGAGTCCACGGTGACGAGATAACAATAACCTTTGGAGAGAGCGGAGCTGGGAGTGAACGTGAGAACATTGCTCGAGACAGAGAGGGTTCCGGAGATATCGCCGGCGATGGCGGCGCCGGAATAGTCGCGGATGGCTGTGAGATGGATTTTGCCTGAGGCGGAAGCAGAGACCATGGTTTCGCTGAAGGTGAGCTGGAGGACGGCGTTCGTCATGACGGAGACGGCGGTCTCAGAGGGCGAGACGGAAACGAGGGTCGGGAACGACGAGTCGCCGAGGTTAACGGCGGTGATGCTGGTTGCGCTGGAGAAGGCGGTGAGGGTTCCGTCCAAGTTTCTGGCCTGGAGGCGATAAGTATAAGAGGTGTTGCCGACGAGACCGGAATGAGTGTTGGTGGCGTGAGCGAGGGACCAGTCCGAGGCGGTTTTCCAGACTTGAGTGGATCCGACCGTTCCGTCGCCCTGGAGCCAGGTTCCGCCCTCGACGTATTGGAACGCATATTCCGTGGATGAAGAATTGTCGTCGGAAGGGACATAAAGATGGACATGGTTTCCGAGAGTGGAATCAAATTCCTGAACGGCGTTGGGCGCAAAGGGAGCGGCGGCGAGCGTGGTCATGGTGGAAATGTTGCTGTCTCCGTTCAGGATGCCGTCGAAATTGATGGCGCGAAGTTTGAAGGAATAAGCGAGGTTGGGCGAGAGGCCGAGGACGGTGACCGTGCCGCCGTTCCATTGGGCTTTGGTCTGGAACGCTTCGGAGGCGGAAACAGAAGAGTCGGGCTGGACATAGAATGTGTTCGAGAAAGAGTCGCTTGAGATGGCGATGGACAATCTCGTGAGAGCGGGGTTTGAGCCGATGTCGAAAGATACATCGATGGTTCGCGTGGAAGGGTTGGCGAGGACAGGGTCAGACAGAGTTGAGGGCAGAGTGACGGTGGCGCCCATATCCGTGTATGGCGAGTCGATGCCTTCCTGGTTGGTGGATTTTACGCGGACAAAATAAGTGGTGTTGGGAGTCAGTCCAAAGAACCCGAACTGCGAGGTGCCGCTCAGGGAGACGCTGAGGTCTGCGGGAGCGAAGGAACTGTTGAGAGAGCGCTGAACGGTATAAAGCGTTTCCGAAGGATTGTTGTTGGTTCCCCACTCGGCTGTGAGGGTGTTGTAATCCACCGACGGATACGGCAAGGGAGCGGGGGCGTTGGCATAGGTATATTTTGCGGCGGCGTTCGAGTTGACAGATTCCGAGGATGAAGTGATGGCCTGGACGACGCGTCCATATTGGGCGTTGGGGCTGAGATTGGTTTCCACCCACCAGGTGGAACCGGGCGCGAGAGGCGAGGAGATGAGGACCGAGACATCGGCGGAGGAAACGATCTGATAATAAGTTTCCAGGGCAGAATTGTCTGCCCAGGTCCAGACGATGGAATTGGTGGTGATGGAAACGGCAGTCAATC
>JAKFYJ010000002.1 GCA_021730935.1 Elusimicrobiota bacterium | reverse complement strand
CCATCTCTGCATGCGGATGGGGCCGAGCACGAGGTTGCTTTCGTCTTCGTCAAACGCTTTGTCCTGGCACATGCCATAGACTTCGGAGGTGGACGGGAAAATGATGCGCTTTTTATATTTGACGCAATCGCGGACGATCTTGAGGTTTTCTTCGAAATCGAGTTCAAAAACCCTCAAAGGATCTTTGACATAAGAAATGGGAGTCGCGATCGCCACAAGCGGAAGGATCACGTCGCATTTCTTGATGTGATATTCGATCCATTCCTTGTTGATGGTGATGTCGCCTTCCAGGAAATGGAAGCGCGGAGAATCGATGGAATGTTCCAATCTGTCGGCGGACAGATCCATGCCGTAAACTTCCCAGTCCGTTTCGGAGAGAATCCGCTCCGTAAGCGCGTTGCCGATGAACCCATTCACTCCGACGATCAATACTTTCATGTTAATCTCATTCCTGTTTTTATTGGCTCTTCCGCTTCAAATTTCTGCAAGATCAGCGCGCCTGTTTTGCAGGCAACGGTCAAGGGGTCGGCCTCAACGACTTCGCCCGGAACGGCCCCTTTCCCCTCGGTGACCTTGGCCTGCCATATCATAACTTTTTTTTCGCCCAAATGGGCAAAGGCCCCGGGATAAGGATGCGTGACGGCCCGGACCAAATTATAGATTTCCTCCGGCGATGATTCCCAGTTTATTTTCCCGTCCTCAGGTTTCCTGCCTCCGAAATAAGTGGCCTTCGATGCATCTTGCGGCGTCCGGGGCGCCGTTCCGTTTTCGATCAATGGAATCGTCTCCGTCAGAATCTCACGGGTTAAAGGCACAAGTTTTTTAAAAAGCGTGAGCGCGGTGTCGTCGCGCGATATGGAAATTTTTTTCTGCGCCACGATGTCGCCCGCGTCCGGCGCCTTCACCATGTGGTGCAGAGTGAGCCCCGTTTCTTTTTCCCCTTTCACGATCGCCCAGTTCACGGGAGCTCTCCCTCTGAATTTCGGCAGAAGTGAGCCGTGGAGGTTCATGGACCCTTTCGGCGGGAGGCCGAGGATTTCTTCGCAGATCAGGTTGCGGTAATAAAACGACAAAATGAGGTCCGGCGCCATGTATTTTATTTTGCGGATCCATTTTTCCGTGTTGGGGTTTTCAGGCGTGAAAACGGGGATGCCCATTTCGTGGGCGAGCGATTCAACGGAATTGAACCAGACATTTTCCTTGGGGTCATCATGGTGAGTGAACACGGCGGCCACATCCTGTCCAAGGTCGTCAAGAGTTTTCAGGGCTTCACAGCCGATGTCGTGATAAGCGTAAACCGCGATTTTCATGATTTTTGGTTGGAGATCAGGAGCAAAGAGCCGCCCAGGTCTCCGTGATTTTCGGCAAAGCCGCTGAATATTTCAATCACAGGATATGGGCCAAAGGAACTTCCTGGATATAGTTTGAGCATGCGCGAAAGCGGGATGACCGCAAAAACGGGCTCCTTCTGATCCATCAAGGCATCCAAGGATTCATTCTCAACATATGGAAAAATTCTGCCGCTATAAATGAAAAGGCTGGGCTCGGAAATGTAGTATCCATATAATTTTGCGTCAGGCGGAACTTTCTCTTTGATCGCGAGTCCCATGGGTTTCATGACGCGCTGCTTTTCAACTTGAGGCAGGACGAACTGCGTCACCGAGACAAAAAAGATGAGAGTTCCAATGAGGATTTTTTTGGATGTTTTTTCTCTCTCCGCATTTTGAGAAATGTAGCTGCCCAACAAGCAGGCCAGAGGCGGGAGGGCCGGGAACATATAATGAGGCAATTTCGTGACGCAGACGGAGAAAAACAAAAAGATGGATCCGGCCCAGAGGATCAGCAAAAAGTCCCAGCCCTGAAGCGGGATCCTGTTCTCAAGACGATTTTGCCAATTTTCCCTGAGCGCTTTGAACAGGAAAAATGTCCAGGGGAGGGTGCCAAGGATGAGGACGAGAGCGTGATAAAAAAACGGGCCCGTGTGGCCTTCGTTGCTCTGGAAAAATCTCATGAGGTTGTCGTAGACAAAAAAAGTGGAGGTTTCGCTTTTGGCGTGGCTGAAGCTGTATAAAAACCAGGGCGCGGCGACGGCGGCGCTCAGGAGGGAGAACGAGAGGTGTTTGGAGATTTCACGCTCGCCGTCCAGCCATTCAAAAGCGAGGATCACGCAGAGAGGGAAGATTCCGATCGGGCCTTTGGAGAGAATGCCGAGCCCCATGGCGAGATAGGCCGCGGATAAATATGAGATGGAATTGTGTTTATGTTTTTTCGACAGCGCATAAAATAAAAACGTCAGGGTCGAAAATAAAACGAAAAACGGGTCTGTGAGGAGGAGGCGGAATCCTCCCGCAAAGAGGAACATGGAAGCGAGAGACATGCCTGCCCAAAACCCCGCGGCAGGACTGTAAATCGCCTGCGCGAGCAGGGCTGTCGCCAAAACCGTGAGCACCCCGAAAAGCGCGCAAGGGAAGCGGGCGGAAAAGTCGTTTACGCCGAAAATTTTATAGCTCGCGCGCACGGCCCAATAAAGGAAGACGGGTTTTTCTATGAAAGGCCGGCCCTCGAGAGTGGGGATGAGCCATTCGTGATTCGTCTGCATTTCGATGGCGGCCTGGGCATATTCCGTTTCGTCTCGGTCCCAAAGAGCGGATTTTGAAAGTCCGATGAATAAAATCGCTGACGAATATAAAATGAGGATGGGAATGCGCCATTTCATGTTATTCGGTCCGCCTCTCGAATTTTTTCGCGCACCACAGTCCCAGCAAAATCCCCAGAGTTCCGCCCGCGATCACATCCGTAAAAAAGTGGTGATGAAAAAGGACCCTGCCGATCAGGCAGATGGCGGAGGCGACGGAATAAAAAAGCCAGGCAAGGCCGGGATAAAATTTTGACAGAAACGCGGCCAAGGCGAAAGAACTCATGGCGTGGCCTGAAGGGAAAGATTCAAATCCGTTCGCCAGAAGGTTTGGCCCGATGAAGTGAAAACTCCCCAGATTTTCTCCAGGGCGCGCGCGCCCGACGAGGTGTTTTATGGATTGAACAATGACGCCTGACAGCAAGAGGACCCCAATCCCCGCGCTTCCGGAACGAAGGAGTTTGGCATTTCCCCGGACGAAGGCCCAGATCACCATGAGGATGCAGATGAAAGACAAGGCGTCTCCTTGCCCGAGGCGGTTGAGGATGTCTCCCAAAACAATAAAAAAGCGCATTTTTGAAAAAGGCGCAAGGAGTTCAAAAATTTTGGAGTCCACGAGGGATTACTTGATGTTCTGGGACGAGAGGACTTCGCGGATTCTATAACGCGGACGGTTGCGGACTTCCTGATAAACGCGGCCGACATATTCGCCGATGAGGCCGATGGCCAAAATTTCGAGGCCGACGAAAAAAAACAAAATTCCGAAAAGGGTGAAAACGCCGCCCACCGCCCAGTCGGCGCCCTTGATGAGGCGCATCACAAGCAAAAACGCGCTGAACCCGAGCCCCGCGAAAGCGATGAAGACTCCGGCCAAGCCGATGATCTGGATGGGCAGGAGCGAAAACCCCGTCATGAGATCGAAGTTCAAATGGAGGAGGCGGAGCAAGCTGTATTTTGATTTTCCCTTGGTTCGGGAATGGTGTTCGACTGCGACTTCCGCAACGGAGGAAGCGAGAGAATTGGCCAACGCCGGGATATAGGTTGCCGCTTCTCCGCCCGCGACCATTTCTTTGACCAGTTCTTTTCTGTATGCCCGGAGCATGCACCCATAATCTTTGAGCTGAACCTTCACAAACTTGGAAGCCATTTTTGCGACGAGGAATGTCGGAATTTTGCGGAAGATCGAATCCTGGCGGTTTTGGCGGTATCCTCCCACGACTTCAAAACCTTCGTCCATTTTATTCAGAAGTTTTGGAATTTCTTCCGGCGGGTTTTGGAGGTCCGCGTCGATGGTGACCGCCACTTCTCCCTGGGATTCCGCGAACCCCGCAAACAGAGCGTTGTGCTGGCCATAGTTGCGGTTGAAGCGGATCAGTTTGAGTTCAGGATTTTTTTTGATCGCTTCTTTTATGATTTTAACGGAATTGTCTTTGGATCCGTCATCGATAAAAATGATTTCGAATTTTTTGTTGAGAGAACGGCCCGTCTTCAGAAGGCGTTCCAGAAGTTCGGGAAGATTTTCTTCTTCGTTGAAGACGGGAACGAGGATGGAGAGGTCCATTAAACGGCGACCGCCTTTTTGGAATGTTTTTTGATGAGAGATGTCACCGCGTCAATCACATCTGCGGCGTCTTGATCGTCCAGGCCCGGATGAAGCGGGAGCGAAAGGATGTTTTCCGACACTTCGCTTGAAACGGGCAGATCGGTTTCTTGTCCGCGCAGGAGATCGGCATAATAAGGGTGATGATGAACGGCGGTGAAATGGACGCCGGTCCCGATGTTCAGTTCCCCCATCTCTCCCACAAAATCGTTGCGGTGGATGTTTATTTTCCTGGGGTCCAGCACGATGACATAAAGGTGCCAGGAATGGACATGGTCATAGGTCACCGTTTGCTGGAGGCGGATTTCGGGAAACTTGGTGAAATGTTTGTGATACGCGTTGGCAAGCCGTGTCCGCTTTTCATTGAATTCGGGCAATTTTTTCAGCTGGTGAATCCCGATCGCGGCCTGAATGTCCATCATGTTATATTTGTATCCAAGCCGCTCAATCGAATAAACCGGCGTGCCGCCCTTGGCATATCGTTTCCAGGCGGATTTGCTCATGCCGTGGAAGCGGGTGAGCATCAGCTCATCGTGCCAGGATGGGTGCGGCGTCGTGATCATTCCGCCTTCGCCGGTGGTGATGTTTTTGATGGGATGAAAGCTGAACACGGCGGCGTCTGAGAGGGTTCCCGCGGACTTGCCTTTGTAATAAGTCCCGATCGCGTGAGCGGCATCTTCGATCACCACAAGGTTATGTTTTTTCGCAATCGCGTTGATCGCGTCCATGTCGCAGGGCAGGCCCGCGAAGTGGACCGGGACGATGGCTTTTGTCTTTGGGGTTATTTTTTTCTCGATTTGCGCGGGATCGATGTTCAGGGTTTTGAGATCGATGTCGGCCAGCACCGGCTTGGCTCCAATGGCAACCAGCATGCTGACCGTGGAAATGAAGGTCATGGGGCTTGTGATGACTTCATCCCCGGGTTTGATGCCCGCGGCCAAATAAGCGATGTGGAGGCCGGAAGTCGCGGAATTGACGGCCACGGCATGGGGGCTTCCGGTATATCCCGTAAAGAGGGATTCAAACTTCTGGACCTTGGGGCCTGTCGTGATCCAGCCCGACTTGAGGGAATCGACGACTTCATCGATTTCCTCCTGCCCGATCTGGGGCTTGGAAAAAGGCAAAAATTCGCTTCTCATTCCTGGGCCATTCCTGTCATCACGGTTTCAAGTTCTTTCGGCACCAGTATATTATATATCTTAATGAAGATTAAAAGATCAACCAACCTGATTCTTCTGTGTTTGCCGGGCGTCTTGAAAGCAGTCAGCTTCCCTTCGTCCACCCATTTCGACACGGTGCTGTGAACCACGCCGCAAATTCTGCTAACTTCGAAGGTCGTTAAAGGTCTTTTATCGCGCAAATGGTCGGGCAATCTGCCAAGGTTTTTGGGTTTCATTTTCGTTATTTTAAGCATAATACTTATTTTATAGAGCAAAAACAATGAGGTTTTGCTTTAGATATGAAAATTCTAAGAAACATTGTTAACGGCAATAATTACTTGAGATAAAGACGGAGGTTTTTGAGGGAAGTTTTGATGGTGTTTTGTTGGCTGGAATCGAGAGGAACATGGCCATATCTTGAGGCGCAGAAGAGTTCCGTCAGAGCTAATACGGCGCTTGAGATTTCATTTAAATCGCCATTGATTCTCAATCTATATTCATGCGGAGTTTCTCCTTCTTCTTTTGGAAACCCTTTCCGTTCAAGAAGCTTGAGCATCTCGTCATAGAACTTATCTTCCGGCCCTTTCCCCCTCAAATTTATGGTTCTGGACTTTAAGATTTTTTTTGCGGCCCAAAGACCCCCCACAGCGGCAACCATAAAGAAATACATTAAGGTTTTCTTCCAGGGGACTGAAATTTTCCTGCGCAGGTCGCTGAGATCATGGTCAACTTGAATGCTCAGCCGGCTGGATTTTTGGATGACCTTCCTGGCCGCATCTTCCTGAAGTTCCTGGTCATAGCCCAAAACATTGGAGATCCATAAGAAATTGAGGTAGTCCGCCTTTTGTCTCACTTTTTGCCAGACAGACAGCTTTTCGAGGTCGAAGCGGCTGGCGCGGGGCGTGGGGTCGAACTGGACCCAGAATCCCCCCAGAAGCGCTTCAACCCAGGCATGAGCGTCCTGGGCGCGGACCGTATAATAGTCTCCGGAAGAGTTCTTTTCATCCATCAGGAAGCCTGTCGCCATCCGGGCCGGGATGCCTTGAGAACGAAGGATCATGACCATGGCGCTGGCAAAATATTCGCAGTGGCCTTCTTTGGAGCCGAAAAGAAAGTCATTTAAAGGGTCATCTCCGGCTTTGAGGTCCAGGGTATATTTATAGTTTTCGCGGAGATATTTTTCCGTTTTGGCGGCTTTGGCATGGGGCAGGTCTCGGGCTGAAAAAATCCGGAGGGCAAGATCGGAAATTTTTTGACTGTTTTCAGGAAGTTCAAGGTTTTTTGAGATTTCTTCATCCTGGCTCTTGCTGTCATAAGGCAGTTGGAGGTCTTTGGGAGCGGGCCCGGTTTGCAGGACAGCCGTGGGCGGCCGCTCAATGAGGGAAGTGACTTCATAAGAGATCCGGCCCTTGAATTCACTGGGGCGGCTCAGGGTCCCGTCCTGATAAACCGCGAGGCGCGGAATCTTGGCGGTCACGGACTCTGCCCAGGGCGCGGAGAAGAGGAGGGAGGTGTCCATCGATTCCATGAAAATGGTTTGCTTGAGGAAATCGGATTCAGCCAGTTTCATTCGGGCGAAAGTTTTCATGGCCTTGCGGTCGTCCGGCGAAAGGATCTGGAAGCGGTTGCTGGTGGAACGGCCCATCTGCAGGATTTTGCTTTTGAAGTTTTCTTTCACCATCTGCGCCGCCTGCCGTTCCCCCGCCGTCCAGGATTTGCCGTCGAAATTGGAGAGGGCTTGACCGCGGAGATACAAAAATCCCCGCCCATTTTGTCCTTGAGCGGATTTGACCTGAACCCGCATGACGACGGCAGGGTCCCTGAAAATTTTTCCGGATTGCTGAAGGTTCACTTGTTCCGTGAACCCTGTTTGGTGGACAGGGCCCAGGAAAGCGCCCTGGAAAACCGCGACGGACATGCGCGGGAAGAAAGCGAAAATGATGAAGGCGAAGACGAGGGCGAGGGTGAGCGTCATCCAGGCGTTGTGACGGAGGCGCTGGAAAATTTCTGGCAAGTTTTCCTGGGGTTGGAGGACATCGCTGGACGCCTGTGAAAGCGAGAGTTGATAAACCGAGAGGGTCCAGGAAACGATGAGGATATAGAGGATGAAGCTGGCGAGGAATGAAAAGTCGAGCGAGAGGGTGGAACAGCTGAGGAGGATGAAGAAAGAGAGATAGATCATCTGGAGAAAATCGTTCCGATCCTTTTTGAAGGCGAATTTCAAGATCATGAAGAACACGAGGAAATCCGCGACGATGAGGAGGAAAGAATCTTTGAGATAAAAAAATCTTCCGGCGGCGAATGCGAAATCAATGAGGATGAGGGCGTTCATGGCCCAGGTGGAGGCGGGCAGGCGTTCTTTACGATCAAAATAATATAAGAGAGGCGTGAGGGTCAGGATTGCGGCGGCGGCGAAATTTTCGAGTTCGCGCGTGAGGATGAGCGCGCAGAGGGAAAATCCGCAGAGGGCCCAGACGGAGTCCCGAAGAACGCGGTCCCAGCGGGTCATCGATTGATTTTCCAGAGGTCTAAAATGTCGAGAGAGCCCGGGGCAGGAGCGTGAGGTTTTGAAGAGGCCTGGGACGCCGGGTCAAAGAGCGCGAGATATTCCAGAATATCTTTGAGCTGGCGCCTGTTTCTCGAGGGCATAACGGAGAGATGATCAGAGATAAAACCCACGGCAAAATTTTCCTGAAAATTTTTCCAGATGAGGGAGGCGGCGAACGAGATCGCGTCTTCCAAATCTTCTTTGCTCAAGGCGGTCCAGCGGCTCTTCTTTCCCATGGAGAGGAATATTTTTTTATCCGTTTCTCTTTCAGTTTCCCGCACCATCAGGCGGGACTGTTTTGCGGAAACTTTCCAGGAAATTTGTCTTGGGGAATCGCCGTGGGAAAAATCGCGGATTTGCCAATAGGCGTCCCCCCGGCCTTTTTCCTGGGCCGAACGATTTTTTTCCGCTGGGACGCCCGGGGTTTCCAGTCTGCGGTCAAGATTGATTTTGGGATAGACCACGAAACTTTGAGAGGATTCCCGGAACATCCACTTGCGGAAAAATCCGAATGGAAATTTGGTTTCTATTTTTGTTTCCTGGAATGTGAACTTTCCCCGCGCGTTCGGAGTGAAGGGAATATCGAGAATTTCGTGACTGCCGGCGGGAACATAAAGAAAAAAACCTTTTTTATAAGCCGTCTCGATCTCAAGCCCCACGGAAGGCAGATTTTTCTTGAGGTTTTTGAGGATGAAGCGGAGCGTCGCGGGTTGTCCGGCGAAGAGGTCGGAAGGAAAAAGCCATTCTGTCTCAAGGCCGCGGAGGCTCATTTCGGAGAGGACGCCGGAAGCGGTGATGAGTCCCAGCATCATGCCGAAGACGAGATACACGAGGTTGTTGCCGGTGTTCATGGCGCCGAAGCCGAGCCCCAGGGTCATGAGCACGGCATAGGTCCCGAACCGCTCAAATCGCAGGCGGCGCGGAGGGTTGAGCCAGAGTTTAGAGCGGGACAGGAACCCTGTCCAGAATTTCTCCGACGATTTTTTCTGATACGGCGGTTTCTGAACTTCCATTGAGAGATTTGACCAGAACACGGTGAGACAAAACCTGAACGGCCGCGCCTTTGATGTCGTCGGGGATCACATAATCGCGGCCTTCGGCGAAGGCCTGGGCCTGAGCCACTTTCCGGAGCGCGATGGATCCTCGGGGGCTCACCCCCAGTTCCAGGAACGGCGAGTTCCGCGTTTCGCGGACGATTTTCAAAATGTATTCATCGAGAGATTCGTCAACCCTGACGGCGCGGGTTTTCGCGATGGCTTCCATGAGCTTATCTTTGTCGGCCACCGGCGAAATTTTCTCAACGGCTCGGAAATCGATTTCTTCCCTCAGAATTTCTTTCTCGTGCTTTTCGTCCGGATATCCGATGGAGAGGCGCATCAAAAAACGGTCTTTCTGGGATTCCGGCAAAGGATAGGTTCCATAATGCTCATGCGGGTTTTGGGTCGCGATCACGAAAAACGGCTGAGGGAGAGGGCGTGTTCCGCTGTCGATGGTCACTTGCCGTTCGCTCATGGCTTCCAGGAGGGCACTCTGTGTTTTTGGAGTCGAGCGGTTGATTTCGTCCGCCAGGATGACATGATTAAAAATCGGACCGCTTTTGAATTCAAACTGGGAATTTTTCTGGTTAAAGATAGACACGCCCAAAATGTCGCTTGGGAGAATGTCTGAAGTGAACTGGATGCGCTGGAAAGTTAAATCAAGGCTTTTCGCGAGAGCCAGGGCCAGCGTCGTTTTTCCAACGCCCGGAACATCTTCAATCAAAAGATGGCCTTCAGCGAGAAGACACAGAATGGCCTGACGGACGATCCTGTCTTTTCCGCGGACGATTTTGGTGATGTTCGACTGCAGTGCGGGAGGGAGAGTCATCTTCTTCCCCAAGTATAGAGGGGAAGAGGGGTTTTGTCAATCGGGAGAATGGCTGAGCCAAAAGAGCGGGTCGATGGGGGTTCCGTGAATATAAATTCCGAAATGCACATGGGGCGTGCTGGCAACTCCCGTGTCGCCCACTTTTCCGATCTCCTGACCTTTCGAGACAAGGTCTCCTTCCTTCACGCTCATGGCGGAACAGTGCATATAGAGGCTGATCACGCCGCGGCCGTGGTCCAGCATCACCATGTTGCCTTCTTCGGTGAACATGCGCGCTGAGAGAACTTTCCCCCCGTTGCTCGCGAACAGCGGTTTGCCATGTTGTTCGCCCAAATCCAGCCCGCGGTGATAATAATTCTCGCGCAGTTTCCCGTCCAAAATTCTTTTTTCTCCATATAAACTTTCGATTTTTCCCTGAACGGGTTTGATGAATTTCCCGGCCCACATTTTTTCAGATGTTTCCGTTTTAAACAGTTTGCGGATGAGTTTCACTTCATCGTCTTTGTCGTCGCCGGATTTCAGCAGGTCTTTTTTTTCTTTGCTGAGCGTCAAAGTCTCAACCGGGAACTTGTGTTTCTTGATGCGGATGATTCCATGAAAGGCCGGATCTCCATACGGAGCGATTTCGTATCTTTGTTTTCCCGTTAGAGCATTGGCCGGAACCGCGGCAAGGCAGGTCCATTGAAATCGGTTCGGACTGATCGGGTCCGGGAAGCATGGGGCTGTGCTTCCGAGAAACATGAACGAAATTTTCATTTCCTCGAGCGGCGGCGTCTCAAAGGACGCGGTCACAAATTCGCCCTGTTCAGCGGCGGATTTTATGGAAACATTCAAAGTTCCCGCAGAAATGGAAGGGGCGGCCCAAAGAATGAAAAGGAAAAAAGCGAAAGTATGCCGCGTCACAGTCCGCTGAAAAGGCTGGAGTCGACGGGACCATAATGAATTTCCTGACATTCCCAGGTGGTCGTGGCCGGCGGCTGGCTGGCTTGGGAAGAAACGGCGCTTTCAACGGCCTTTAAAATCACGCCGGTGTCCGCGTCTTCCCAGACCTCGTTCACGATTTCGCCGGATGGGCGGGCATCCCGGAATTCATGGAGCACCGTTTTGTGGCCCGCGATCAGTTCTCCGACGCTTTTTTTGCCCAGTTTTCTTTTTTTCCAAAAGCGTTTCGGTTCCGTGTCAAAATAGGACGCATCCTGCGCCGTTGATCCCGATGGGGGGAGATTTTGCCCCTGTGGAGAAATCAGATAAACGGATCTGGTGTAAAGTGTTTTGCCGTCATAAATTTCCGAGATTTCGGAATTGGCGGTTTTTTTTATGAGAGAGAATTTGTTGTTTTGGACGGCGACGTTCACGAAAGTCTGCTCCGGAAATGAAAGATTGGGAGCCTCCACGGAAATCACCCATTTTCCCGAAAAACTGACCGAGTCAGAGCTCCCCGGAAGCCACCCCCGGCTTTTTGCGAAGAGGAACGCGGCAACTCCGGCGAGGAGGATCCAGGTCAGCCTGTTCTTTTTCGGAGGTCCCGGAATTTCAAGGATTGAAGATTTGTCTGAGGATTGAGATTCTTCGGAATGTTCAGGCGGCGATTCGTTCACGGTTGAGCCCGAAACTCCCGCGCAGAGCGGGCAGAATTTGGACTTGTCCGGGAGGATCGCCTTGCACTGTTTGCAGATCATAAATTTGAGCGGGTGATGGGAATCGAACCCACGTCCGAAGCTTGGGAAGCTTCTATTCTACCATTGAACTACACCCGCGGTGGTTCAAAGAGGATGATACAAAATTCGCCTCGGGACTCACAAGCCGGCGAGGGTCTTGGCCCTGCTCAGGACGTCCTTGAACATCGGCATCGTGAGCAAACCCGTCTGGGTGTTTTGCCGGCTGGGGTGATAGATGTCGATCAAAGAGGGATGCCCGCTGAACGCGTGGACGGCTCCATGCTTAAAAATATGCTCCGAGAGTTTTCCCCCGGCGCGGCGGACATAATGGTCATGCGCGATTTTTCCAAGGGCCACCACGGCTTTCAGGTTGGGAAGAAGGCTCATCTCGTGTTCGGCGAACGGCATGCAGGTCCGCAGTTCTTCCGGCGTGGGCTTGTTTTGGGGCGGAGCACAGCGAGCGACCGCGGTGATATAAACATCGTTCAGCAGAAGGCCGTCGTCCGCTGACGCGCCTTCCGGTTGATTGGCCAAACCCAAATCAAAAAGCGCTTTGAATAAAAATTTTCCCGACGCGTCTCCGGTGAACATTCTTCCGGTCCTGTTGGATCCGTATCTTCCGGGCGCCAAACCCAAAAGCAGGATCCGGGCATGAATATCCCCAAAGCCTGGCACAGGCTTGCACCAGTAATCTGGAAATTTCTTTCTAATTTCGCCGATATATTTCACCAGCCGCGGGCACTTTCGGCAGGCGACGACTTCCGCGTTATGCTTTTCGAGCTGACTCTGAAGGTTCAATGGGGACATGGCCGGAACAGGCAATCACCGGCTGAGGCGGATATTTGCTGAATTTGGGGTCAGACTTGGCGATCGTGCAAAGAAAGAAAACACTGCCTTTGCCGCTTTTCACGGCCTGGACATGTCTGCAGAAACGGCAGAGGCTCATTTCCCCGGCTCAAACTTGAGCGCGGCGGAATTCATGCAATAACGCAGGCCCGTGGGTTTGGGGCCGTCATCGAAAACGTGTCCGAGGTGCGCGTCGCAGCGGGCGCAGACCACTTCGGTCCGTTTCATGAAAAAAGAGTTGTCGGATTTTTCCTGCACATTTTCTTTTGCGATCGGTTTCCAAAACGACGGCCAGCCCGTGCCGGACTCGAACTTGGTGTCGGAAGCATAGAGATCGTTCCCGCAGCAGACGCATTTGTAGACGCCCTTTTCGTGGTGGTCCGCATAGATCCCGCTGTGCGCCCGCTCCGTTCCCTTTTGCCGCGTCACTTCAAACTGTCCCGGCGTGAGGATTTTTTTCCACTCGCTTTCGCTTTTGACGACTTTTTCGCTCATGATGAAATCTCCCTTCGCGGTCGAATATAATTTGATCTGTGTTTTGGATCCGGTTGGAGGTGATTTGGGGATGTCTTTCGCTTTGAGATAAACCAGAAGTCCTGCGGTCGCGGCGAGAGAAAGGAGAAGTTTATTTTTCATGCATTGCCGTAAAAATCTTTGAGCGGGTGAAGGGAATCGAACCCTCGTCTCTACCTTGGCAAGGTAGCATTCTACCATTGAACCACACCCGCGTGGCCTGATAGATTAGCAAATTTGCCGGTCTATTTCACGCCGACATACGGGGTTTCCTTCTTGGGGAGGCGGTTGATTTCTTCGCGGCTGAGGCGTTCCCGTTCCTTTGAGATCTGCCCGAAGATCACGCCCAAAGCTTCCTGCTGGGACGCGAACTCACTTTTTCTGTCGATCTTCCTGATTTTGGAATCATATTTCAGGAACGCGACGATCTTTTCTTCGTCTTCTTTCCCGAGCAGATATCCCCGTCTCTCGATTTTCACGTGCATCCGGTGGACATAGCGTTTCCAGTCCTGCTCGCTGGTCATGGGCGCGTTGATGGCGCGGGCGGGCGTGTGGCAGGAAGAACAGACGGCGAGAAAGATTTTATAGTCTTCCTGAATGTCCCGGGGATAGGCCGAAACGTCGATGGTGGAGAAGCCCAGATCGGACGGGAATTTTGCGGCCAGCTCAGAGGAGGTCATCGCGCTCTCCTGCATGGGGCTCTCCGCTGTTTCCTGTTTTTGGCACGCGGTCAGAATAAAAAGAATGAGGAATGGAAGCGTTTTCACGAGGTTCAGTTTCAAGAGAGAGATCTCCTTTAATTGTTGACGGCTCTTTTGTAAGCGTCTTCCCCTGATAATAGCAAAACACAGCGGTTCCTGCCGACATTTTTTGCCTGGTGAAGGGCGGAGTCCGCGAGTTCCAGAATGTCTCTGGCCTGAAGCGGAAGATGGTCGGACGCATAAACCCCGATGCTGACCGTGGTCCGGATGACCGCGTCCTGGGTCTGCATGTTGAGCATTTCCACGCCTTTGCGTATGCGTTCGGCGACTTTATAAGCGTTCACCGAGTCCGTTTCCGGAAGGATGCATAAAAATTCGTCTCCGCCGTAACGCCCCATGATGTCGGAATCCCGGATTTCTTTCAGCATGATTCCCGCAATTTCCGTCAGCACGAGGTCTCCGAAGAGGTGGCTGTGCTGGTCGTTCATGGTTTTAAAATTGTCGATGTCGATGAAGAGGCAGGCGAGAGGATACTGATAACGCTTGGCGCGCTGAAATTCTTCGTCGAGGCGCTTGATGAGATAGCTGTGGGAATAAAGTTTCGTGAGGCCGTCGGTGATGGCCAGGCGTTCGAGATCGTGCGCGTTGCCCTCGATGACGCGGGTCCTCTGGGCGAGAGCGTCTTCCCTTTGCCCGAGGAGATATCCGAAAACGGAAAAGACAACGACGCTTCCCACGGCCGTATAAATATAGACCGCCATCATCCCCGTGATTTCCGTTCCCGTCCAGCCCAGGAGTTTGTCTCTCAGGGCCATGCCCGCGCGGAGCAAAAACAAACCCGCCGGAGAGCCCAGTCCCAGGAGGGCTCCCGTCACGGCGTATTTTTGCGCGGCGTTCATGGGATTCATCCGATCGCCTGAAACCGGGACAGGCGCTGTTCCGCCGTCCTTCCAAGATTTTCCAGAATTTTGGGTTCAAGCTTGTTCAGGATCATCGGGAAAAGTTCCCGTTCCTCGTTGCCCATGTGAGCGTCGATGGACGCGTAAAACTGCAGATAAGCGTCCCGCAGTTCATCGAAGGACGCGTGCCCCAGACGGTTCACGAGCTGGTCCAGGCTTCCCCAGATCTTCTCGTGTGACTTTTCATATTGCGCCGCCATCTGGGCTGGCGCTTTTTTGGGTTTGGAACTCATCGCCGGAAACAGGATTTCGTCCTCGATGCTCTCGTGGAGCTCATATTTCGAGATGAATTCTTTCAGCTTTGAGCGCATGTCGGACTCGGAATCACAGCTCCTGATGCCGGCCAACTCCTGCCGCATGCGGTCATGGTCTTCGATCAGCAAGTCAACGATGTTCATCCTTTTTACCTCACGTCTAAGTTTAACAGAAACGCTCTTTTTCGACTATGACCCAGGTCATGCGGCCAGGGCTTTTTTGTGAGACGCCATATCCTCGACTTTTTGAACCAGGCACGAGGCGATCGAAGAAAATGGCACGTGGTCCGTGTTCCAGACGATGTCATAAAGCGCAGGATCGTCGATGTCTTTGCCGTTGAAATAGGTCCGGACCAGCAGGGCTCTGGAAAGGTCCTGTTCCTTGACCTGTCTTCTGGCCTCCTCCCAGGAGAGGTTGAATTCCTCCATCATCCTTTTGACTCGGGATTCTTTGGACGCAACGAGCCGGACGTGGATCCCCGTCTGCAGGTCCCGGGTGAGCAGGGACCCTGCCCGGCCCACGATGATGACTTTTCCCAGGCCCGCGAAAGTCCTCACGATCCTGGCCGTTTTGTGAAACACAGCCATTTGCGGAGAGCTGCCGCTGATGATTTGGGAGAGATAATCTTCCATTTCGCTCCGGAAGTTTTCCGTGAGCAGGGTTTCCAAAGACACCCGGAGATCGGCATCTTCAAGGGCCTTGCTGCAGAGTTCCTGGTCCAGGATTTGCCATCCGCTGAACAAAGGCTCATTGGGATGTTTGGCCATTTCTTTGATCACTTCTTCAGCGAGCGTGTGTCCGCCTGCGCCGGCCTGACGGGAGATCGTGATGAAAGGCATCTCCCTTTTTTTCTCAGGCCTGTTTTCGCGCAGGGTTGCGACGGTGCGGATATAATCCTGCAGGTTGGCGAGACTCGCGGTCATATAAGGGTTCATCGGAGCACCTCCATTTTCTCCGGGGCGGTTTCCCTCCCCGACAAATGAGACATTCCCGCGCGGATGGCCATCACAGGGCAAGGAGCCCTGCGGATGACCTGTTCCGTCACGCTTCCCAGGATGGCCCTTGGGATTCCTCTCCGTCCGTGAGTGCCCATGATGATCATGTCCGCGTTCAGATCATCTGCCGCTTTCAGGATCTGTTCCACGGGGATCCCGAACCTGGCGCTCACTTTGAGCTTTTTCTCATACGCATGGAGAGGATCCTGACTCCAATGCTTGATTCTCCTCTCAAAAAGCTCTTTCAAGCGCCGTTCAGCCGCGTTCAGGTCCGGGACCACCGATGGAAACCCTTCAATCGGAACATACATCTCCACTGTCATGAGGACGATTTCCGCCCCCATCTGGCCCGCAAGCATGGCCGCGAAGTCCAGGGCCTCGATGGAGGGCTTGGAAAAGTCCACGGGCACGAGTATGCGTTTCGGCATGCCGGCGGCCGGGTGCGTCTCCATCACGGTGGTCCGCCAGAACTCTTCCGCTTTCCACCGCAAGTCTTCCAGCATTTTGGGGTCGCAGTTCTGCCGGATGATCGGGAAGAGCACTCTCTCTTCTTCCCCGAGGTGGATCTCGACCGCGGCCGAGAACTCAAAGAATGCCTGTTGGAGGTCTTTGGGATGACAGCCGGGGAGAGCATGGGTCATCTTCAACAGCAATTCCCAAACTTCCGCGTGAGTCTTTTCGTATCCGGAAATCAGGGAGGTTTTGTCGTCTGAGGCCTGCATGACTTTTTCCACCGGAGGAAACAGGATGTGGTCCTCGATGGCTTCGTGGATTTTGTAGTTTTTTACGAACTCTTCGATTTTTTCTTTGAGGTGGACATGGCCCAGGGAGCGGCGGATCTCCACCAGGTGTTTGCGCATGCTGTCGTGGTCGTTTGTGAGAAAATCAAGGATGTCCATGACTCTCCTCCTTCACTTCAATTTATCCGAGGGAGCTTGAACCGTTTTTGTCTTTACGCGATTCGCCTGCGGTCTTCTGGACGCTGAAGTTCGAGGATCCGCAATACCTGCAGACGAAGGAAAAATCTGAAACGACGAATTCGCTGTTGCACTTTAAACAGCAGGCCCTGACGGTGCTGTCAAGACGGAGAGTGGGTTCCTGAGACGCAAAATCCACCATCGGCAGATCCGGCTCTTCATCATCAAACATTGCCCACCCCCTTATTCCGATTTCAGTCTATATAAATGCGCGGATAAGCAATATGATCTGCGTCATAGAGATGGAATATTTTTATGCTAAATTGAAAACAGGGAAAGGGGGTTCAAGTGGAGCAGAAAACAGGTTTAAATCGTCTTTGGGTGATGGCTCTCATTTCCGCGCTTATTTCATTTTTAGTCTATTTTGCCCTCCCCCCCTCCGTCCCGGAACTGGCCCGAAGGACACTGGGCATTTTCACTCTATCCATCATCCTTTGGGTGAGCGAAGCCGTCCCTCTTTATGCCGTTTCAATGCTGGCAGTCTGTCTTGAAATTATTTTTTTATATCCCATCAGCGCAAAGAATTTCTTTGCCCCTTTTGGTTCCGATATCATCATTCTTTTTATGGGAGGGTTTGTCCTGTCCAAAGCGATCTCAAAACACAGAGCTGGAGAGATGCTCGCTTCCCGCCTGATCGCTCCTTTCGCTCATTCCCCGACCCGTCTCATATTCGCCGTTTTGTTTGTGACCGCGATATCCTCGATGTGGATGTCGAACAGCGCAACCGCCGCCATGATGTTCGCGATCCTTTCTCCCGCACTGAAGGAGATGCCTCACCATTTTTCTCTCCGGAGCGCGCTCATTGTTGCCGTCGCGTTCGGCGCCAACATCGGAGGGATCGGCACTCCGGTGGGAAGCCCCCCGAACGCCATCTGCCTGGCGGCCTTGCGAAGCGCGGGACATTCCGTCAGTTTTCTTCAATGGATGCTGGCCGCGGTTCCTCTGATGCTGATCCTCCTCGTCATTGCAGGCATCATCATCTGCCGATATTTTAAGCCTGCGCCTGACGGGAACCTTCATCTATATTTTAAAACGGCTCAGCCTTTGGGCAAAGAAGGATGGATGGTTTTTTTGATCATGGGATCCGCCGTGGTTTTATGGCTGAGCGCGGGTCTTCATGGAATGAACGAAGGGGCTGTGGCTCTTCTGGCCGCAACAGCCCTGGCAGTTTTGGGGCTTGTGGACCGTTCCGACATCATTTCAATTGATTGGGACATCCTCATCCTCATGTGGGGCGGGCTGACTTTCAGTTATGCGATGACCGCAACAGGTCTCACAGATTGGGTGGCCGCCTTGCCTTTTTCTCACGGGTCCAGATTTTCCATGGACGCGCTTTTTATCCTCGGGAGCATCGGTCTTTCTACGCTGATGAGCAATACTGCCGCGGCCAATATTCTGATTCCTCTTGCAGTCACATTGTCCAAGGCCGAACCCGTTTCAGGAGCAATTTTGGCCGCCATGGGAACTTCTTTGGACATCGCCCTGCCCATTTCCACCCCGCCGAACGCCATCGCGTTTTCGCATGGAGGCATTACGGTGAAGCAGATGCTCACTGTAAGCCTGTGGGTCACTCCTTTCAGCATCCTCCTGCTATTTGTCTGGAGCCGCTATGTACTGCCGGCGATTTTTGGATGAGGTTGATTATTTAACTGCGGCTAAAATTAAGCCAGGATGAAAGGAGTTTCTTGACGGTCGGCGTGAGACGAGTGCGGTTGAACGCGTCTCCCAATTGGCGGATGGCTTCAGCCTGGGTGGGATAAGGATGGATGACGCTCGCAATTTTCCCAAGGCCGATTTTTCCGGCCATCGCGAGAGAAATTTCGCTGATCATTTCCCCCGCGTGTTTGCTCACGATGGTGGCGCCCAAAATTTGATCTGTCCCTTTCTTGACGTGAATTTTTACAAACCCCTCTGACTCTCCGTCCGTCACGGCGCGGTCCACTTCTTTCATCTCTCGGACGAAGGTTTCGATCTCAATGCCTTTTTCTTTGGCCGTATGCTCATAAAGCCCAACATGGGCGATCTCGGGGTCGGTATAGGTGCACCAGGGCATATTGAGCGAAGAGAGTTTTTTGCTCTTGAAGAAAAGCGCGTTCTGAATGACGGCGCGCGCCGCTGAATCCGCCGCGTGGGTGAATTTCCAGTCCATGCAGATGTCGCCCGCGGCATAAATGTCCGGGTTCGTCGTCTGCAAATAATCGTTAACGGCGATTCCGCGGCTTTTGTCATATTGAACATCCACCGTTTCCAAACCCAGCCCTTCAACATTGGGCGCTCTGCCTGTGCCGACCAGAATCTCGTCCGCAATCAGTTCGCCGTTCTTTCCGTTGGATTCATAATGCAGAATCTTTTCGCCGTTCACCTTTGACACATTGACGATTTTTGCGTTTAAGACGATGCTGATGCCTTCATCGATAAATTTTTTCTGTATGATGGCGGCCGCGTCCATGTCTTCGCGGTTTAATATGTGAGGGCCGCTGTGGAGAAGCGTCACTTGAGATCCCAATCTGTGAAATGCTTGAGCCAGTTCGCATCCGATCGGGCCTCCGCCGATGCATGCCAGCCGTTTGGGGAGGACATTGATGTCAAAAACGGTTTCGTTGGTGAGGCACCCGGCTTCTTTGAGCCCCGGAATTTGGGGTTCAGCCGCCCTGGCTCCTGCGGCGATGACGGCTTTCTTGAAATTTAGTTTATGGTTTCCGACAGTGACCGTGTGATGACCGGTGAATTGCGCGTTCCCCAAAAACACGTCCACACCGAGACTTTTAAATCTCTGTGCCGAATCATTTTTGCTGATGCCGGAACGGATTTTACGCATCCGCTCCATGACGGCTCCAAAATCGGCCTTGGTTCCCGTGGGAACCTGAATTCCAAATGAATTCGCGTCCTTGATCTCAGCCATAACCCGTGAAGATCGGATCAGTGCTTTGGACGGGACGCAGCCAGTGTTGAGGCAATCTCCGCCCAAATGGTGTTTTTCGATGAGGGCAACTTTCGCGCCAAGGCCCGCCGCTCCGGCCGCAGTCACCAATCCCGCCGTGCCGCCTCCGATAACGACGAGGTTATACATTTTGGACGGGACAGGGTTGACCCAATTTTCAGGGTGAACATTTGTCAACAGGGCGTCGTCGTGTTTATTCATGGACTTTATTGGAAAGTGCAGATTTGGCGATTTTTGCGGTCAAGATTGTGACCAAAAGAGTGGCCAGGAGGCCCACGATACGCACCGTCCACCGGAGAGCGGGATTGTCTGTGCCAAGAGTTTTTCCCGCGGATATTGTGGCCAGGTCGCCTGCCAGAGAGCCGACATAAACATAAAGCAAAGTCCCTGGAAACATCCCGATCCATGAAGCAAAAAAATAGTCCTTGAAGGAGACCTTGGTGAGGCCATAAGCATAATTGAGGAGATTGAACGGAAACACGGGAGAAAGGCGGGTCAAGCCCACGATCTTCCAGCCTTCTTTCGCCACCGCTTCGTCGATGGTTTTGAACTTTTGGTTTCCCTGGATTTTGCGTTCAACGAGGCCCCGGGCAAAATATCTTCCGGCTAAAAATGCGCAGGAGGCTCCCAGGACCGATGAAATTGAAACGAGAATTGTGCCCTGGGCCACGCCGTAAATCGCGCCGGCTCCGAGGGTCAGGAGCGAGCCCGGGATAAAAAATATACAGGCCAGAACATAAAGCAGAACATAGATCCCCATGCCTGGGAAACCCAGGCTTCTGATCCATTCGAGCGAGTGGAGAATGAGATTACTGATGGACGCGTTTGGTGAGAGGTTTGCGGGAGTGGAAACCCTGGTCGAGGTCGTGCCAATAACGGACGCGCTTTTCGCCGAACTTCCAGCACAGAAACACTTCCTGGTCGTCCGATTCGAGGATATGGGGAAAATCCGCGAGGCCCCCTTCAATGTCTTTGACCGTGCATCCCAGGTCCACGACGGCGTCGATCTCTTTTTTCGCCTGTTCGAGCAGGAAATGAGCCTGGGAACTCCGCATCTGGTGGTTGGCGGCCTCTTTGGGAGTCATGTCGTCCAAGTCCCTCACGGTCTTGGCTTTTGAGCGGAGCTCTTCCATGATGCCCTGGGCATTCTCGCGGAACCCCCAGAACTTGGAGAAATGCTCCTCCAGGGTCGGGATCAGGGCGTTGACTTCCTGGACCGTGAAATAATGAATTTTCTTCTTTCCCATGATGTTCAAATTATAACTATTTTTGGCCCACAGTCAATATGGTATAATAAGGCCTATGCCAGCGACGACGACTCATGTGCCCAAAAGGCTGATTTTGGCCAAACCCCGCGGTTTCTGCGCCGGGGTGGAACGCGCCATCGATATCGTTGAAATCGCCCTCAAAATTTATCCCGCTCCTGTCTATGTTTTTCATGAAATCGTTCACAATACCCATGTCGTTAAAGATCTCGGAAGCCGCGGAGCCATTTTCGTGGACGGGGTTTCCGAAGTGCCGAACGGCGGGGTCCTCATCTTCTCGGCCCATGGCGTTTCCCCCGCCATCCGCGAAGAAGCCAAAACCAAGAATCTCAAGCTGATTGACGCCACCTGCCCCCTCGTCACCAAGGTGCACATGGAAGCCATCATGTTCGCCAAGGAAGGCCGCACCATCATTCTGGTCGGCCATGAAGGCCATGATGAAGTTGTGGGCACCATGGGCGAAGCGCCGGACAGAATTGTTTTGGTGGACACGCCGGAAGACGTGGAAAACCTGCAAGTGGAAAATCCCGACATGGTGGCGGTCATCACTCAAACCACCCTTTCTCTGGACGACACCAAAGACACCATTGCGGCCATCAAGAAAAAATTTCCCAAGGTCGTGTTTCCGGCCAAAGAAGACATTTGCTATGCCACCACCAACCGCCAGATCGCGGTCAAAGACATTGCCCAGAGAGCGGACCTGATCCTCGTGATCGGCTCTGAAAACTCCTCCAACTCCAAGCGCCTCCAGGAAGTTTCCAAAGACAAGGGTGTGCGCGCTCATTTGATCGACGACGTCACCAAAATCAAGCCGGAATGGTTTGAGGGCGTTCAGACCGTGGGCATCACCGCGGGCGCGAGCGCGCCGGAACATTTGGTGAAAGGCGTTTTGAAATATTTTGAAGATTTAGGCGTGTCCGAAGTGAAAGAAGAAGAAGTCATCTCCGAGTCCGTGAAATTTGGTCTCCCCCCTGAGCTGTCCAAAGAGCTCGCTCAAGCGAAAGCCTGACCGTCACAAATAAAAATTAACACTCAATTTCATTTTATTGAAAACACGCTCGCCCGAGTGCGGGGCTCGCTTGGATCTCGCGAAAGCGTATGCCAGTCTTTCGCTCGATACAGTTTTCAAAAAAATGAAATTGAGTGTTTAATTTTTATTTGTTGAGGGACAGTCTCATCTTTTTCTCTAAAGACTGAACTTTGCTCTTGATGGGGTTTTTTGCGCCCGGACGGTCATCGACGGCAATCTGGATGGCGACTCTGGGGACTTCCCGCAGGATCGTTTTGCGGCAATGGTTGATGAGGGTCATCACTTCGTGCCAATCCCCCTGAACCACCGTTCCCATGGGCCCCACTTTATATTCTAGTCCGCTTTCCGCCACATGCTTCATGGCCTTGGCGAGGACTTTTGAGAGGGAATCCGACTTTGTTCCGAGCGGCGTGAGCGTAAATTGCGCGATCATGCTTTTTACCTCTCTTTTAGCCGATGGCCACCATCTTGTCGAGGGCGGCGCGGGCTTTGTCGGCGGTGGCTTTGGGAACGGTCACTTTATACTGCAGATCTTCCAGCGCCCACATCACTTTTTCCAGCGTGATCTTTTTCATGAATTCACAGCTGGCTTCCGCGGCGGCAGGATAAAACGTTTTTCCTGGATTCTCTTTATTTAACCGGTGGAGGATCCCCACTTCTGTTGCGATGATGAATTCCTTTGCGGAAGATTCTTTGGCTCGCTTGATGATGCCATCCGTGGATAATATCTTGTCGGCCAAGCCCATGCTGGCGGTCAGGCACCCGCATTCAGGGTGCATCAGGAACTCGGCTTTGGGGTGATCTTTTTTAAGTTGAACGATGGGTTCGGGCTTGATGCGCACATGCGTGTGGCAGGAGCCGTTCCACAAATGGATTTTCCGTTTGGGTTCCTGCATCCGGACCCAGGAGCCCAGATACATGTCCGGGACAAACAAGATTTCTTTGTCTTCAGGGATGGACTGCACCACTTTGAGCGCGTTGGAAGAAGTGCAGCAGATGTCGGTGAGAGCTTTGACTGCGGCGGTCGTGTTCACATAAGACACGACCACGGCTCCGGGATGTTCTTTTTTCCATGCGGCAAGCTGGTCGGCTGTGATGCATTCGGCCAAGGAACACCCGGCTTCGAGGTCTGGGATAAGGACGGTTTTTTCGGGGCTTAAAATGGCGGCGGATTCAGCCATGAAATGGACTCCGCAGATCACGATCGTTTGCGCCGCAGAAGCTTGTCCGAAGCGCGCCATCCCGAGAGAATCTCCCACATAGTCCGCGATGTCTTGCACTTCCCCCAGCTGATAATTGTGCGCGACAATCACCGCGCCCCGTTTTTTCTTGAGGGCGAGGACTTTGTCTTTCAGGGACAATTCTGTCGCGGTTCCGCTCATCCGAATAATTTCTGTTTTCGTTCCATCAGGTTTTCCAGGACGATTTCAGGGACATCAATTTCCCCCATCTTCTCGTGGCCTGAACCCGGTCCGTGATAATCCGATCCGCCCGTTGCGACCAAATCATTTTTCTTGGTGAAATCAAGGAAGTTTCCGATCTGGTCGGGATTGTGCGACGGATAATAAACTTCCACGCCCTGAAGTCCAAGCTTCACCAGATCGAGGAGCATGTCGTGGGTGACGGAATAACCGGGATGAGCCACCACGGGAACGCCTTTGGCCGCAAGGATTGCCTCAATCGCATCTTTCGGGCTGGGCCCTTCGTAAAGCACATAGGCGGGTTTGCCGCGCGCCAGAAATTTGTCGAAAGCTTCCTGACGGGAAAACACCACGCCGCGCTCGCGCAGTTTGTCCGCGATGTGAGGCCGCCCGATCGCCGCTCCCCCCAAACGGGTTCCGAAGTCCGATAAAGAAATCTTGATGCCCATGCGCGAAAGCTTTTCCAAAATCATCTCGGCGCGCTTTTCACGGATCTCGCGATGATGGTTTAAAATCTTTTGGAACGTCTCGTTTTTATCTTCAATGAAATATCCGAGTATGTGGATCGGCAAAGATTCTCTGGTGTTGATCTCGATGGCGGGGATGATCGTCATGTTGAGCCCCGCGGCTTTTTCCCTGGCAGTGTCCAGTCCTCCCGTGGAATCGTGGTCTGAGACGGCGAGGTGCGTGATCCCAAGCTTGTGGGCGGTGGCCACCAATTCTTCCGGCTCAAGCGTGCCGTCGGAAAATGTTGTGTGGCTGTGGAGGTCTACGCGCATGGGAAGCCGGACCCTTTAACGGTAAATTTCCGCGCCGGTCTCAATGAACTCTTTCGATTTTTCTGCGAGTTTTTTCTTCAAAGCTTCGTCTTCGGAAACCTTGAGAGTTGCCGCGTAATCGCGCACATCCTGCGTGATCTTCATCGAGCAGAACTGCGGGCCGCACATGGAACAGAAATGCGACACTTTTGCTCCGTCGGCGGGCAAGGTTTCGTCGTGGAATTCCTGGGCGGTGTCCGGGTCGAGCGACAAATTGAACTGGTCTTTCCAGCGGAACTCAAAGCGCGCTTTGCTGAGAGCGTTGTCTCGCACCTGCGCTCCGGGGTGCCCCTTGGCGAGGTCCGCCGCGTGAGCCGCGATCTTATAAGCCATGACGCCGTCTTTCACGTCTTTTTTATTGGGGAGCCCAAGATGTTCTTTGGGAGTCACATAACAAAGCATGGCGCATCCGAACCAGCCGATCATGGCGGCGCCGATGGCGGAAGTGATGTGGTCATATCCCGGAGCGATGTCGGTCGTGAGGGGCCCCAGGGTATAAAAAGGCGCTTCGTCGCAGTCCGCGAGCTGTTTTTCCATGTTTATCTTGATGAGCTGCATGGGGACATGGCCCGGGCCTTCGATCATGGTCTGCACATCGTGTTTCCAGGCGATCTTGGTGAGTTCCCCAAGGGTTTCAAGTTCCCCGAACTGCGCGGCGTCGTTGGCGTCCGCGTTGGATCCGGGGCGGAGCCCGTCTCCGAGGGAGAAACTTACGTCATAAGCCTTCATGATTTCGCAGATTTCTTCAAAATGGGTGTAAAGGAAATTTTCCTGATGGTGCGCGAGGCACCACTTGGCGAGAATGGAGCCGCCGCGAGAGACGATGCCCGTCACGCGCTTGGCGGTCATGGGGATATATCTCAGGAGAACGCCCGCGTGGATGGTGAAATAGTCCACGCCTTGCTCAGCCTGCTCAATCAAAGTGTCGCGATAAATTTCCCATGTCAGGTCTTCGGCTTTGCCGTTCACTTTTTCCAGCGCCTGATAAATGGGCACGGTGCCGATGGGAACCGGCGAATTTCTCAAAATCCATTCGCGGGTCTCGTGAATATTCTTGCCCGTCGAGAGGTCCATCACGGTGTCGGCGCCCCAGCGGGTGGCCCAGATCATTTTTTCCACTTCTTCTTCAATGGAGGAGGCCACCGCGGAATTGCCGATGTTGGCGTTGATTTTCACGAGAAAATTTCTGCCGATGATCATGGGCTCGGATTCGGGGTGATTGATGTTGTTGGGGATGATGGCGCGGCCCCTCGCGATTTCGTCACGCACGAATTCCGGCGTGATGCGCTTGGGGATGGCGGCGCCGAAACTCTGGCCCGGGTGCTGGACATAAACTTCCTTGAGAGATTCCAGTTTCTGGTTCTCTCGGATGGCGATATATTCCATCTCGGGAGTGATGATGCCCTTTTTCGCATAGTGCATCTGGCTCACGTTCATCCCGGCCTTGGCTCTGCGGACTTTGGGGAGGTTTGGGAACCGGATTTGTTTTAAATCTGCATCGGCAAAACGGATTGCGGCATATTTTGAAGTGGCTTGTCCGATCTCTTCGCTGTCTCCCCGCTCTTCGATCCAGGTTTTGCGGATGGGTTTCAGGCCCTGGCGTATGTCGATGGCCTCTTTGGGGTCGGTATATGGCCCGGAAGTGTCATAAACGGTGATGGCCGTGTCTTCCATGGATCTTTTGGGGTCCTGAGCAGTGGAAAGTTCGATTCGGCGCATGGCGACTTTGAGGTCCGGCCGGCTGCCTTCAACATAAATTTTGGACGACGCGGGATACGGCGCTCGCGTGATGACGTTCTCAGTCGGTATTTTCTCGGTTTTATTATTCATTGGCTCCTCAAAACGACAATTTCTTTACGGAAGAATCGGTGGGAATTATCCTTGATTTATAATATCAAAACATGACTTTTTTTTCAACATTCAGCGTTTGAGGAGCTCTTCCGTGTCCAAAATGGCGTTGATCTTGAGGTAAAGTTTGGGAAAATTCACGGGTTTGATGACATAAGCCTGGGCGCCTCGGCTGAAGCTTTTGTCCACGTCTTCCTGTCCGTCGCGCGCGGTGCACATGATGACGGGAATTTTCGCCGTCTCCGGGTTTGATTTGAGTTTGGAAAGAGCTTCCCATCCGTCCATGTCCCCCATCATGACGTCCAGGATGATCAATGACGGTTCCTCCGAGGCGGATTTTTCTATGGCTTCGTTTCCGCTGTTGGCCGTGATCGTCTGAAATCCAGCTTCATCCAGTTTGATGCGCATCAGTTCCGCGAGCGGCCTCTCATCGTCAACAACGAGGATTTTATATTTTTTCATTTATCCTTTAGGGCTCATGCTTTCCTGCCTCAGCTGGCGCTTGAGGACTTTCTGCAGGGCGTTTTTGGGAAGCTCTTTGCGGATTTCAATGTCGCGCGGCCTTTTATAAGGCGGGAGTTTGTCCTTGAAGAAATTCAGGAGTTCCTGTTTCTCCGCCTTTTGCCCTTCTTTCAGGACGATGAACGCTTTCACATATTCGTCGCCGGTGGCGTCGGGAATTCCGACAACGGCGGCTTCAGCGATGGCAGGATGAGAGAGGAGGACGTCTTCGACTTGAGCCGAAAATACTTTGAGCCCCTTCACGATGATCATGTCTTTGATCCGATCTCGAATATAAAGATATCCGTCCGGGTCCACTTCGCCCACATCTCCGGTTTTGAACCAGCCGTCTTTGGTGAAAGCCGCGGCGGTCGCTTCGGGGAGATTGAAATATCCCTGCATGACGCAGGGCCCCGAAACGCAGATTTCCCCCTCCTGCCCTGAAGGAAGTTCTTTTTCATTTTCGTCGATGATTTTAATTTTTACGCCCGGGATGGCTTTCCCCACGCTTCCCGGCCTGCGGGCTTTGAGCGTGTTGCAGTTGGTGACGGGCGAAGTTTCGGTCAAGCCATAACCTTCCAGAATCGGGAGCCCGATCGCCCGCGAGAACTTTTCTGAAGTTTCTTTCATGAGGGGTGCGGCGCCGGAGATGCAGTTGCGGACGCGGAGGAAAAACACCCAGCGGAGCGCGAATTTTTTTATGCCTTTGGCTTGATCCGCGAGGACCGCATAAATTTGCGGGACGGCGGTGAAACAGGTGATTTTGTGCATAAACATAAGCCGGAGCCAGGGTTTGGGAGGGCGGATGGCGTCCACCACCACGATCATGGCTCCCACCGTGAACGGAACCAGCACATTGGTGGTCCAGGCGAAAACATGGAACATGGGCAGGATGAGGAGGAAATTGTCTTTCGCGTTCAATCCAAAAGCTTCCGCGGAGGCCGCCGCATTGGATGTCAGGTTTGCATGCGAGAGCATGGCGCCTTTGGGGTTCCCCGTCGTGCCGGAAGTGTACAAAATCAGCAGGGTGTCGGAGTCAGCGCAGGTGATCGGGACTTCGGGCGGTTTGGTTTGGAGGGCGTTGAAAGGCGAAAAAATTCCCTGATCGCTCGAGAGCCCGGAAACCCAGACTCGTTTTAAGCCCGCATAAATTTTCTGAACTTCTTTGACGGTGTCCTGCAGTGAAATTTGAGTGATCAGAAAATGAGCCGAAACGTCGTTCAGGATGAACTTTATTTCTTCAGGCTTGATCATATAATTGATGGGAACGGCGGTGGCTCCCAAATGGCTGAGCGCGAAGACTGAGAAAATAAATTCCGGCGAATTTTTTGAGAAGATCGCCACGCGGTCTCCTTTCTTGACGCCGTTGCCGCATAAACCCGCGGCGCAGGTGAGGGTCTCTTCGTAAACTTCGCGATAGCTCCACATTTTTTCGTTGAAAATAATCGCGGTTTTGTTGGGATATTTCTCGGCGGCGGAGCGGAGAAGTTCGGAAAGAGTCATTTCTATATTGTAACCTTGGGAATGGCCGCAAGCAAGGTCTTTGTATAGTCATTTTGCGGGTTCGAATAAACTGAAGCGACATCTCCCTGCTCGACGATTTCCCCTTCCCTCATGACCAGCACGCGGTCGGCGACGGCTTCCACGATGGAGAGGTCGTGCGTGATGAAAAGATAGGATATTTTTTGTTCCGTTTTGATCGACAAAAGGAGTTTCAAAATCTGAGCCTGAATCGTCACATCGAGGGCGGAAACGGGTTCGTCCGCGATGATCAGCCGCGGTTTCATGGCCAGGGCGCGGGCAATGCCCAACCTCTGTCTTTGGCCTCCGGAAAACTGGTGCGGATAATCGTCCAGAATGTCATTCGGGAGCCCCACGGACGCCAAAAGTTCTTCAGGAGTCTGCGGATTTGCGGCCAGCGAAAGGGCTTCCCGAAGCATGGTCCCGACGGAAAGTTTTGGGTTGAGGGACGAATAGGGATCCTGAAAAATCATCTGCACCTGATGCGCCCGATTTTTGCGCGTGAGAGTTTCGGCGTTTTTACCGTCGAAAAACATTTCGCCTGAGTCCGCTTTGATCAGTCCCTGAATCAATTTTCCGACCGTCGATTTTCCGCTCCCGGACTCTCCCACGAGAGCCAGAATTTCATTGTTATCGATTTTAAAGGAGACGTCTTTGACGGCTTGCACATGGCCCTTTGAGCTGAACAGGTTTCCCTCGATATTAAAACGCTTGTTCAGGTTTTTGACTTCAACCATGGGACCCTCTCGGAATGGATTGAAGCAGATTCTGCGTATACGGATGCTGGGGATTTCTCAAAATATTTTTTGTGAGGCCTTCTTCGACGATCTCGCCCTGATACATCACATAAAGTTTTTCCGTCGTCTGCGAAACGATGCCGAGATGGTGTGTGATCAAGATCAGCGCCATGTTCATTTCTTTTTTGAGGAGAGACAGAAGATCCAAAATTTCTTTCTGGACCGTGACATCGAGCGCGGTGGTGGGTTCGTCCGCGATCAAAAGTTTGGGGCGGTTGGCGATCGCGATGGCAATCATGGAGCGCTGTCTTTGACCCCCCGAAACCTGGTGCGGATAGGAATTGTAAATCCGCTCGGGGTCGCTCATCCGGACACTCTTTAAAATTTCCAGAGTCCTGTTTTTGAGTTCTGTGCCAGATATTTTTTTGTCGGAATGGACTTCAAGGGTTTCTTCGATTTGTTTGCCGATCCTTAAGACCGGATTGAGGGAACTGAAAGGGTCCTGAAAAATGATCCCGATGTCTTTGCCCCGTATTTTCCGGATTTCTTCGCCCGACATTTTCAAGATATCCCGGCCTTCAAAATTTATGGTTCCGCCCGAGATTTTGCTGTCGTGCGCGGAGAGGAGTTTTAAGATCGCAAGAGCGACCGTGGATTTGCCGCTCCCAGATTCCCCCACGATGCCCGCGCTTTCTCCCCCGTCCAGCGAAAGCGAAACATTTTTGACCGCGGGAATTGTTTTCGTTCCCCTAAAATACTCGACGGATAAATTTATTATTTCCAGAAGCATCAGGACCTCGGGTCCAGGGCGTCTCGCAGACCTTCGCCCAAAAGATTGAAAGACATGACGGTGATCAAAATCGCGAGCCCAGGGAAAACGGAAAGCCACCAGGCGAAGTGGATGTAATCTTTTCCGGCCGAGAGCATGCTCCCCCAGGATGGCGCCGGCGGCTGGATGCCGAGGCCTAAGAATGACAGAGCGGATTCTGTCAGGATGGCTCCGCCCACGCCGAGCGTTGCCGTCACAATGATGGGCGCAACAACATTCGGGAGGAGATGCGTAAAAAGAATTCTCGAGTTCGACGCACCGAGAGCTTTTGCGGCCAGAACGAAATCACGTTCGCGGATGGAAAGAGCTTCGCCTCTCACCAGGCGCGCGAGGCCCGTCCAGGAAGTGATGCCGATCACGATCATGACATTCGTGATGCTGGGCTCCAGAAACGCGATGACCATAAGAATGAGAAAAAATGTCGGGAAGCACAGAATGATGTCCACAAGACGCATGAGGACGGAATCGACCCAGCGCCCGAAATATCCCGAGATTAAACCGATGAGGGTTCCAAACAGCGTGGAAATTCCAACCGCCACGAAAGCCACGATAAGAGACACGCGCGTACCCCAAATGAGACGAGAAAGGATGTCTCGTCCGAGATCGTCGGTGCCCATCCAATATTTTGTCGAAGGCGGTTTCAGCCGTTCGAGGAGATTTTGTTCCGCAAAATGGTGCGGCGCAATCACGGGCGCGAAAATCGCAAGGATGGCCAGAATAGCCATGAGGATGGCTCCGGTCAGGGCCAGGCGGTTTCGGGCGATGCGTGAAAGATAGATCTTAAACATGGTTATTGATATCTGATCCGAGGGTCCGCAAAAGCATAAACCATGTCCGCGATTAAATTTCCGGCCAGAGTCAGGAACGCCACGATGGTGCCGATCCCCATGAGCACGGGATAATCGCGCGCCATGATGGCGTCATATCCGAGGCGGCCCATCCCGGGATAAGCGAAGATCGTCTCAAAAATGAATCCTCCGCCGATCAGGTCCGGGAGCATGAGGCCCAAAAGAGTGACGATGGGAATCAGCGCATTTCTGAACGCGTGTTTCATAATCACCTGGACTTCGGTGAGTCCTTTCGCGCGTGCGGTGCGGATATAATCCTGACGAATCACTTCAAGCATGGAGCTTCGGGAATACCTGGCAAGGGAAGCAAGCCCCGTGATCGCGGTCACAAGAACCGGAAGAGTCAGGTGTCTGGCCAGATCAATAAATTTTCCCCAATTTGTGAGGTCGCCATAATTGACGGAACGAAGTCCCGAAATCGGCAGGAGGCCCGCTTTCAGTCCCAACCCGATCATGAGGAGCAATGCCACCCAGAAAGTCGGCACCGAAAATCCGATGTAGACGAAAAGCGTGGCGAATTTATCGAAAAGCGAATCTTTTTTTACAGCGGAGGTGATGCCGATGGCGAGCGCCGCGACAAAGATGAGGCCCAATGACAAAATGTTCAGGATCAGGGTGGCAGGCAGTCTTTCTCCGATTTTTCTGATCACGGGTTTTCCGTCTCGGAACGAAGTCCCGAAATCCAGGCGCGAGAGGCGCTTGATCCATTGAAAATATTGGACATAAACGGGCTTGTCGAGGCCATAGAGCTTGACGAGCCGTTCTTTTGATTCCGCTGACATTTTGGTGTTCAGGTCAGTGGCCAGATCCGTGGGTTTTCCGGGCGCAAGCTGCATGACAAAAAAAGTGACCAGCGTGATCCCGAACATCAGAGGGATCATCATCAACAGCCGTTTGACGAGATATTTGATCATTGGTCTTTGTTCATCACGGGATATTTAACATTCTTTTCGCGGACGAACCATTTGTCGAAATTCCAGCCGAATCCATAAGTGGAGACGGGCGCGATCTTTACGCCTTCAAAGCGTTCGTGGACGACGGGCAAATAATCGGGATAATAGAGGAAAATATAAGGCAGATCGTCGTGGATAAGCTGGTGCATCCTCTGATAAAAAACCTTCCGTTTCCCGGGATTAAATTCCCTCCGTCCCTGCTCGATCAAGCGGTCCACTTCGGGATTATTATAGGACACGAAATTATATTGCCCGTCTTTTTTTTGCGACGAGTGCCAGATCGAAAATTGGTCTGGGTCGGGCGAAATGGTCCAGCCCAGAATGAGAGCGTCGAAATTTTTCTTGTCGACGAAATTTTTTATGAAGGTGCTCCATTCGATCACGCGGATGTTCATTTTTATGCCCACAAGTTTCAGCTGCTGCTGGATGATTTCCGCCGAGAGAGAGCGCATCTTGTTGCCCTGGTTGGTGATCACGGTGAACTCGAAAGGGTTCCCCCCTTTGTCCAAAACGCCGTCTCCATTGGAATCTTTCCAGCCGGCTTCTTCAAGAATTTTTTTCGCCGCCGCGGGATCATAATCAAAATCTTTGACGGTTGGGTTATAGGCCCAGGAGAGAGGCAGAAACGGCCCTGTTGCGGCTTGTCCCATGCCCATCACAACCGCGTCCACGAGTTCGGCTTTGTTGACGGCGTGAGCGACCGCCCGGCGTATTTTGATGTCTTTGAAGAGAGGATGGGCGAGGTTGAACGCGAAATAGGTGTAAGCGCCTCTTGGGAGACGGTATCTTTGATAACCCTCGAAAAATTCTTTATAGGCCAGATATTGGTCAGGCGTGAGCAGCATGGTGTCGATGCTTTTGTTGCGGAGCTCCAGGAACTCCACGGAGTTGTCGGGGATGATGCGGAAAATATAGCGCTTGATGTGAGGCTGGCCGTCAAAATAATCCGGGTTGGCTTCCAGCACAATTTTTTCGTCCACTTTCCATTCTTTGAATTTGTAGGGCCCCGTGCCGATCGGATTTTTGTTCGCGGGGTGCTCGTTGAAATCGTTGCCTTTGGCGTCTTTAAAAATGTGTTTCGGCAAGATGCCCATCCCCCAGGATTCCAGCGCGGGGACGAAAGGTTCGGAATAAACGACGCGGACCGTGAGAGGGTTGGGAGCTTCCACTTTTTTGACTTTGTCGAAATTTGAAGAGTGCGGTGTTTTTACATCGGGGTCCCGCAGGCGCTCATAGGTGTATAAAACATCGTCGGCCGTGAAGGGCGTTCCGTCTTGCCACCTGACATATTCTCTCAGGTGGAAAGTGATTGTGAGTCCGTCTTTGGAAATGTCCCAGCTTTTCGCCAAGTCGCCGCTCATCTGCAGATTTTCGTCGTATTTGATGAGCCCGCTGAAAACGAGGCCGCAGACCGAACTGGAAGCGTTATCAGAAGAAAGGACGGGGTTTAGATAGGACGCGTCTCCGATGGAACTTTCGATGAAAGCGTCGTCGAAAGCGGGAGCGGAGGCGCGGTCAAGCGGGGCGTTCCGGGAAGAACTTTTACAGCCGGCCAGAGCGAGGCAGAGGCCGACGGCCAGATTTTTATATCGCAGTGGTGACGAGGGTTTCCGTGGAAGTGACGCCCGGAATCTGGCGGATCTTGTTGACCACCACGTTGGTCATGGTGGGAAGATCGTCCGCTTCAATGTCGCAGACCAGGTCCCAGCGGCCATAGACCCCCGAAACGTGCAGGACGCCCTTGGTGTCTTTGATTTTCGCGAGTGCGCTTTTTTCTTTTCCGGCTCCGAGTCTCAAGAGAACAACGCCTGTAACCATAAACTCACCTCTCCGTTTAATGTGTAAATTTATTCGGTTTCTTTGTCGTCTTTGCCCGCGATTTCCTGCGCCTTGAAATAGGCCTGCACGATGGAATAAGCCCAGAGGCCGAGGAACGCGAAGGTGAACATGTTCAGAGTGTGTTTGTTTTCCATGACGGCCTTGCCCATCACGGACTGGATTTCGAGAGGGTCAATGCCTTCGGTGAGCGGGGTGATGCTCTGCATGAGCCAGACGCTCGGCACGATGAAGATCACGGTCATGAGCGCGATGATCAGCCAGCCCTTGCCGTGTTCTTTGTTATAAATCTGCCCCAGACCCGGGCACAAAAAAGATAAAATCACTGCCATCGCCATTCGGCTCATTTCAACCTCTCCTGGAACTTTTGCCTTAAAAATTATACCGTATCATAAATATCAATGCGATTCAATTTCAAACGCTCTTTATGTTGGGCCGCGTGCTCCTTCCTTGCATCTTCCGCCTCGGTTTTCGCGCAAAATCACGCTGAGCCGCAGGTGGACCCGTTCCCCCAAAAACTCGAGGCGGATCTTTCGGCCGGGACCACCGCCGTCTATATGCTGGACTTCAAAACCGCGCGGAAACATTTTGAGCGAGCCATCGAGATTGACCCGGACCACCCCGCCGCTTATTTTTTTCAGCTCATGGAGATTTGGTATGAGCTGACGTATGATTCCCTCGCCAACCGGAACTCCCAAACGGAAAAAATCCTCGAATACCAGGCGGAACTGGCCAGCAGGAAAGCCGAGGCTTATACGAAAAATCCCAAAACGGCCGCCGTGGGATATTTATATTGGGGCGGAGCTCAGGGCGCCAAGGGCTGGTATCATGTGACTCGGAGCAACTGGATCCGGGCCTATTTCGCGGGCAAGAAGGGATATGCGTATATGCAGAAAGTCCTTGAGATCGATCCCAAACTTACTGACGCTTATCTGGGGGTCGGGATGTACGAATATTACGCCGCGACTCTGGGCCCCACGCTGAAAGCCCTGGCGTCATTCGCGATCAGCGGGGACAAAGCCGAAGCCGTGAGAGATCTGACGATCGCCCAGACTCAGAGCCGGTTTGTCCGTTTTGAGGCGGCGTATTTTTTATGGAACGCCTATGCGATGGAAGGCAATCATGAAGAGGCTCATCGCCGGGCGCTCGAATTAAAAAAATCGTTTCCGGAAAGCCCGTTGTTTCGCTGGTGCGAGGTCTGCGTGCTTCTGCAGGAAAAGAAATGGCATGACGCTCTCAAAGTCTGCGAAGAATATTCCGCTTTGACTTTCTCTGGGCCCCAGGACGAAAATGCCCGCAACCCTTTCCACAAGCTCCTCACCAAAATTTATTATCATGCCGGCCTCGCCGCTTATAACCTCGGAGACATTCAGCGCGCGAAAACGTATTTTGACAAGACGATCGATCAGGAGTGCGAATTTCAGGGCTGGAAAGTTTTGGCGTATTTGAGGCGGGGCGAAATTTTCGACATCGAGAACAAACGCATGGAAGCCCAGGCGAAATATCGCGCCGTTTTAAAATATCCCGATGTCTATGATTCCCACAAGATCGCCCGCCGAAGAATCAGGAAATCATACAAAGACGAGCAGGAAACCGAATGGTCCAGCCCCGCTCTGGTGCCGTGACTATTCGATTCCCAGGTGGAATTTGTGGAAGAATCGGTGGACGAGCGGCGCAAACAGGATGCCGATGGTGGAGATGAAGGCGACGCCGCTGAAAAGGGCATAAAAAGAAGCGAAGAGTTTGCCTGCGTGAGTGTGCAGTTCGTTGACGGGGCCCATGCCCGAGAGAATCATTGAAGCGTTCAGCAGAGAATCCAGCCACGGAAGTCCTTCAAAAAAATGATATCCGCAAATTCCCATAACGAGAGACGCAAAAATAATCCCGCACGCCATGCCGAAATGCGCGGCGATGCGTTTATAATAAACCGGTTTCGGGAGAAGCGGCGCCTGTTTGTGTTCAAACATTTGTTTTGTCTTCTGTTGCTTGCGCGATGAAGTCCGGAAGTGCGGAAGAAAGGGCTGAATTGGCCACGGTCATTTCGCATCCCGCGGATTTCGCGGCTTCAAAGAGCGCCGCGTTTTTATGGCTTCCGAATGCGAGGATGGGAATGGAATCCGTCCCGGGATCCGATTTTAAACTGCGGACAATCCCCACCGAATCCGCGTTTCTCATGGACAGATTGATGATTACGGCCGAGATTCCCGAGCGCGCTTTATCAAGAACATTTCGGGCATCGCCCTCCGTCACAGTTTCAAATCCCATCTTCTTTATCTGATCCGCAATCCGCGCCGAAAAAAACAGGTCATTGTCGATGATGAGGATTTTTTTGTTCAAGCCCACCTCTCAAACCACAACACAAAATTGAGCACGGCCCAGATCCGGCGGTGATTGTCGCGCTTTTTGCCGAAATGTTCCGCGAGCAAGGTCTGCACATAATCCGGATTTAACACTCCCGTTTTCTGCACCCTCTCCTTTGAGAGGGTTTCCATCACGAAATTTTTGAGTTCCCCGGCAATCCAGGCGGGAATGGGCGGCGAGAAACCTTTTTTGGCTCCTTTGACGATTTCGTCCGGAACTTTTCCTTTCATCAGTTTGCGCAAAGCAACCTTGGTCTGGAACCCGCAAACTTTATATTTCGCGGGAATTTGAGCGGCGAACTCGACGATGCGGTGATCCAAAATGGGAACTCTCACTTCCAAGGAACTGGCCATGCTCATGCGGTCGGACTTCACCAAAAACTGGTCCACGAGATAAGTGTTTTGGTCGACGGCCAGAAGTTTTTCCAGCTCTGTTCCCGAACCCAGGCGATCGAAAATATTTTTGAAGCTCTCAAACCCGTCGTGCCCGTTTTTTTTGTTTATGAAATCCGCGGAATAAAGTTTATTCTTCTCGTTTTCGCTGAAAATTTCTTTCCAGGCGAAGTGCGCGCGCTGTTCGTCGAATTCCGCGCCATGAACAAACTGTTTCAGCTTATAATCCCAGCTGATCCGGTCCCAGGAAACCGGCAACGCATTGACGGCCACCCCGATCATGGAGCGGATGAAGCGCGGGACTTTGCGGTATCGGCTGGCCCAGCGCGTTGCGATATAGGTGGGGTATCCCCCGAAAAGTTCGTCGCCGCCTTCGCCCGAGAGAGCCACGGTGATCCTCTTGCGCGCGGCTTCGCATAAAAGAAATGTCGGAATGGCTGAGGTGTCCGCGAAAGGTTCGTCGAAATAATTCGTCGTCTTCAAAATCAGTTCCTGCGCGTTCGGGTGAAGTTTGATTTCTTCGTGCTCCGTCCCGCACCGCTCGGCGATGGATCTGGCGCCTTCCCCCTCGCTATAAGACGCAGTTTCCTGTCCGCCCGTGAAATCCACCGTGAAGGTTTTTATTTTGTTCGACGAGACTTTGGAGGCGTAATAAGCGATCGCGGCGCTGTCCAATCCGCTGGACAAAAACACGCCGTTCGGCACATCGCTTCGGAGTTCCAGCATGAGGGAATCCCGGAAAAGCTCATCGAGAGATTTTTCGTAAAAATCCCAGCCTTTGTCTTTTGGGGCCGGAACAAACGGCGTTTCCCAGTATTTTTCAATCGTGATTTTTTTGGCCGAGGCGTCGCAGATTAAAACATGTCCCGCTTCCAGTTTTTTGATTGATTTAAAAATCGATCTTGGCCCGGGAACATAAAGAAGGGAAAAATAATCGTCCAAAGCGTCCGCATCAATGTCTTTTTTGCATTCAGGGTCCTGTAACAAAGATTTTATTTCAGACGCAAACGACAGCCCGTTCGAGTCCGCGCGATAATAAAGCGGTTTTATGCCGAGCCGGTCGCGGGCGAGAATTAAAATTTTCTTTTTATCGTCCCAAAGCGAGATCGCGAACATGCCGTTCAGGTGTTTGAAAACTTCCGTCCCATAGACTTCATATCCGTGGACGATGGTTTCCGTGTCGGAATGGGTGGCGAAAGTGTGTCCGCGCTTCTGGAGGTCGTTTCGGAGCTCGATGTAATTGTAAATTTCCCCGTTGAAGACGACGGCGATGTCGCGGGTTTCGTTATAAAGCGGCTGGGTTCCGGTGGAAAGGTCGATGATTTTGAGGCGGCGCATGGCCATCCGCAACGTTTCGTCCTGCGTGGAAAAACGGCCTTCTTCGTCTGGGCCGCGGTGGCGGAGCGCGTCGTTCATCCTCCCGATAAGGTCCGAGGAAACCGGCTGGCCCGTGAAATTTATTTTCCCGCAGATGCCGCACATAAATTTTAGGGGATGAGGGACATATGATGGAAAATTTGGGAGATGAGGATTGCGGACCCCGCGAAAAATCCAGCGACCATTGTCAGGAGAGCGCCCAAGGGAGCGATCACGAGCAAAGATGGCGCGGCCGCGGCGGCGAAAGCTCTCGGCCCGGAAAGGCCGTAATGCGATTTCAAAGTTTTGAGGGTCAGGCTTAAAACCCAGGCGGCGATCAGCATAAAAATCGGCGCGATCCAAAAAAATGAAGCGTTTTTGAGCAGGAGGCCCAAGGGGAGAAAAAAGTGGAGCGGGACATCGGCATAACAGAGAAGAAACATCAGCTTCGTAATTTTCCCTTCGCCGCCCAGGCTTTCGGCGAAAAGGTGCATCATGAGGGCGGAGGCGGTTTTGAAGCAGGCGAGGAAGAGCGCGGAGAAAATGACCATAAAAATAAATTGTCCGAGTGTCGCTTGCCGGCCTGAGAGGAGAAAAAGGCCCGTGAGGCAGGAAAGCCAGGCGCTCAGTTGGATGATGACCGCGTTCGTCACGCTGAACGAATTTTTAAGCTCGTCGATGGCTTTTTGAGGAGAAAAAAATATTTCCGGGACCGGGAGCGTCATTCCGAATATTGCCAGAGATAAGCCAGGTGTCCGGCGAGCTGACTGCCTGGCAGGCGGAAAAGGGTCTGTTTCGACGATTGCGAGAAGGATTGCAGGAACCGTTCCCAGGGGACTTCTTCGTATAAAATTTTCGGTTTGCCTTTGATCCCTGAGAGTTCCGCAGCCTTCGCGATGGCCGCTTCCAGGTTCCCCAGCTCGTCGATCAGCCCGTTCGATTTGGCCTGAGTGCCGGAATAAATGCGCCCGTCCGCCAGAATTTTGACCTGCTCGCGGTCCATCTTGCGCCCTTTCGCCACCGCGTCCACGAACTGGCCATAGGCATCGTCGATCACGGACTGCATGATGATTTTTTCGTCCTGGGACATGGCCCTGAAAGGCGAGCCGATGTCTTTGTGCACAGAAGATTTGATGGGGTCCACCTTGACGCCGATTTTTTTTATGAGTTCCTCGACATTGGCAAGCTCAAAGATGACGCCGATGCTTCCGGTGAGCGTTCCGGGGTTCGCATAAATTTTATCGGCGGAAGCGGCGATATAATATCCCCCCGAAGCCGCGATGTCTCCCATGGAGGCGACCACGGTTTTTCCGGACGCTTTGAGTTTTTCAATTTCGTCGCAGACTTCCTGCACGGCGCCCACGCTTCCTCCGGGAGAGTTGATCCGGAGCACCACCGCCTTCACGTCGTCTCTCTCTCCGATCTCTTTGAGCCGCTTGTTCAGCCGGTCCGTGCCGTTGTTCGTGAAAGGCCCGTCTTCGCCGATCGTGATCGTGCCGTAAATCGGAACGACCGCGACGGAGGGGCGCGAATCCCTTTTCATGGACATGCGCGGCGTTTCTTTGGCGGATGCGGATTTTTCCGGCGGAAGGGTCAGGATTTGAAAGAGGGCCGCGCCCAGACAGGCGCCGTAAAGCACGACGAGAGCCGTGGTCCAGGCGGCTTTCTTGTTCTGATCCTCGTCTTCGTTCATTTCAGGGGACTGTTCTGCTCTTCGGTGCCTGCGGTCGGGGTGGACTTTTTCACTTCATTTTTTATTTTGTCCGCGTCTTTTTCCAAATCTTTCAGCATCGCAAGGGCTTCTTTTTTTATGGCGATGTTGTCCACTTTGGATTCCTCCGCGATCTTGGCGAAACGCGTGGATTTTTCTCTCTGCTGGATCAGGTCCGGCAGCGGTTTTTTTGCTTTTTTCGCGATCAAAATCAATCGTATGAGTTCCAGCCGGCCGAACCCTTTTTCCGACGCTTCTGAGAGCACATTGACGGGCATCTCAGTGCGTTTGGCGAGTGCCTGAATGAAGGGCTCAATCGGTTTGGGTTCCTCTTTCTTGGGTTTGCCTTCTTCGACTTCAGGGAACGAGTAAAGGTCTGTTTGAGCTGAAAGGGGAGTTCGCGTCAAGAAAATGGACAAAGCCAGGGCGAAGAGAAGAGTTCTCATATTTATCGAGTATAGAATAGAATTTGGTAGAATATCAAATTCCCAATGCGCATTCTTCATATCATTCCGAGCCTCGGCGTGGGCGGCACAGAGAAAATCCTGCTGGAACTCTGCCGTGGGCTTGACCGCAATCAGTTCCAGTGTGAAGTCGTTGCGCTAAAAGATGGCGGAGAAACCATCCAGCGGCTGAGAGACGCCGGAATCCCCGTTGAAACCTTGGGCACGCCCAGTTCCATCGTCTCCGGCCTCCTGGATCTGCCCCGTCTTTATCTGGCTTTGCGCAAAAAAATTCAAGAAAAAAATCCCGACATCGTCCACACCTGGCTCACTCGCGCCAACACCCTCGGTCGCCTGGCCGCCAAATGCGCCGGAGCGAAACACGTGATCTCGAGTCTGCGCGTGATGGAAATGGAAAAATATTTTCATATCCTCGCGGAAAAAATGACTTCCCCCCTCTGCGAGGTTGTCACCGTCAACAGCACGCCTCTCAAAAATTTCGCTCTGCAGGAAATTGGTTTGCCCGAAAATAAAGTGAAACTGATTTTTAACGGGATCACGGCGTCGTCAGAACCTCCCAAAACCGCACGCAATGTGCCTGATCTTGTCGTCGGAACCATGGGGCGTCTGCATAAACAAAAAGGATTCGATGTGTTTCTCCGAGCGGTGGCCCAAATCAGTCCCAAATATTCCCGCATAAAATTTTTGATCGCAGGAGCAGGCCCAGAAGAAAACAATCTCAAAACTCTTGCCCATGATCTGCATCTGTCATCTGTGGAATTTGCGGGCCTGGCACCGTCTGAGAAATTTCTCAAGAGTCTCGATCTCTTCGTCTTGCCCAGCAGATGGGAAGGCATGCCCAATGTGGTGATGGAAGCGATGAACCTGGGCGTCCCTGTGGCCTGCACAGCGGTGGGCGGAGCCATGGATTTGATCGAGAGCGGCAAGGAGGGGATATTGTTTGAGCCTGAAATTCCCTCAGCCTGCGCGGAAGCCGTCATGAAATTGATTTCAGACCCAGAATTGCGGACGAAATGCGCGCAAGCGGCCCAGAATAAAATAAAAGAAAAATTCAGTTTATCGACGATGATCAAGGAGCATGAAAACCTTTATGGACAAATCCTTTCAGGGCGTTAAAGCCCTTCTCTTCGATTTCGGCGGCACCCTGGACGCGGACGGGCTTCCGTGGAAAGAACAATTTTTTCCCATCTATAAAAAATTCGGTTTCGACTGGTCCGAAGAAGTTTTTGCGCCGTTTTTTTATCATTCCGACGACACCATAACAGAAAAGAAGCTCACGACGATGTCCTTTGACAAAACCATTCTGCATCAGGTTACGCTCCTCCTCACAAAAGCCGGGAGGTATGACGCGAAGATGGCGAAAAAAATCGCGGACGAATATTTGAAGACGTCGCGGGCCAATCTCAAATTGAACAAGCCCCTCCTCCTAAAACTCAAAAAGAAATATCGTCTGGGGGTTGTTTCCAATTTTTATGGAAACCTGCCATCGATATTCAAAGAAATCGGATACGACAAAATTTTTGACGCGGTCATCGATTCCAACCGTGTGGGCGTCATCAAGCCCGACCCCAAAATTTTCCAGGCCGCACTCACCCAACTGAAAGCCGGGCCGCAAGAGAGCGTTTTTATCGGCGACTCCTTCAAACGCGACATGTTGGGCGCCAAGGGCATCGGCATGCGGCATATCCTGCTTATCCATAAAAATGTTCGCGGATGGAAAACCTGCTGTTCAGAGGATCGAACGATCCAGTCTGTCCGCGACCTTGAGGGCATTTTCCTGTGACGAAAATTCAATCCGCGGGGATCATTGCCGCAGGCGAGGGCTCACGGTTCAGGCAGTCCGGCGTCCAGACTCACAAACCCATGATTTTGCTGGACGGATTTCCCCTCATCGGCCACACATTGCGCAACCTTGAGACGGCTGGCATCAAGAGAGTCGTGATTATTTTTAACGAACAGGAGACGGAATGCGCCGAGTGGGTGCGGAAAAATTTTCCGGGACTTGAGTTCGAAATTTTGATAAAATCTACCCCATCTTCCTTCGAAAGTTTTTGGCATGTCGGCCGCCTTCTGGGCGAGGGTCGGCACCTTTTGAGCACGGTGGATTCTTTCTGTCTTCGGGAAGAAACCCGAAAGATGGTTGAGAAAAGTTCGCCGGACGGCATTTCTTTGGGTCTGACGGCTTTTGTCGACGACGAAAAGCCCCTGTGGGTCAACTTTGACGAAGCCACGGGAATCATTTCAGAGATCGGATGCGCCCAAGGTAAATATGCGACCGCGGGTTTTTATAATGTGCCCGGAAACATTTTCAGCAAAAGGCCGGAACAGGAGATGTCTTCTCTCCGGACTTTTTTAAAATGGCTCGTGAGCCAGGGCATGAGCGCGCACGGCGTGGTTCTCTCGAAGGTCGTCGACATCGATTGGCCCAAGGATTTGGAAGAAGCAGAAAAAATGATTAAAGGAATTCATGCTTAAACTGCTCGGAATTTATCGCGAAGTTCAGCATTCTCCCGATCGCATCTCGGACGACGCTCTCATTTTGGAAGCGTCCGCGGCACGCCTCAAGGAGATCGGCGTGGACGTCCGCCTCGCCAAGCCCGAAGACGTCTCGCGGGAAACCTTCATCGGTTCCACAGCACCCCATCTCGTGTTTATGATGTGCGAAAAAGAGCCCATCCTGAATCTTATTGCTTCGCAAGCCACTGAAGGACTCCGCATCGTGAACGCTCCCGAATCTGTTCTCGACACTTATCGTTATCGCATGGTTCCGCTCCTCAAAAGCGCGAAAATTTCCATGCCCATGACGGAACTTTATTCCACTTCGGATTATAGCATCAGCTTTTCCAAAGAAATCTGGGTCAAACGCGGCGATGTCCATAACACGCAGAAAGGCGATGTCTTCCTCGCAAAAAGCAAAAGCGAGATCGAAGAATCTTTCAACAGCTTCGCCAAACGCGGCATCAAACTGGCCTGCTTGCAGAGCCACATTGCGGGAGACCTCATCAAGTTTTACGGCGTCGGCAACGGCTGGTTCAATTGGTTTTATCACAAAAACCAGGAGCTCAAACACTATAAATATTCCCAGGCCGAACTGAAAAATGTCGTCCAGTCCGCGGCCCAGGCTCTCAAACTCGAGATTTACGGCGGCGACGCAATCGTCGACAAAGACGGCAAGATATATCTGATCGACATGAACGCCTGGCCCTCCTTCGCGCTCTTCAGAGACGAAGCCTCAAAACATATTGCGGACTATCTTCACGCCGAAGCCAAAGCACATTTCGCCAAGGCTGTACGGGCGATTCATGAATCGCCCGTACAAAAATGATTCATTAATTCCCATGAAAAAACAAATCCCCGGCAAAAAGTCCGTCGAGATATTCAACGAAGAGCAGAATTATATTTCCCCCGGATATCAGGGCATCGCGGCTTATTCACGGATCGCGCTTGAGAAAGGCAAAGGCGCTTTTGTTTATGACGAAGACGGCAACAAATACATCGATTTCGTTTCCGGCCTGGGCGTGGGCTCCATCGGGCATTGCCACCCGCATTATGTGAAGGCCATCCAAAGCCAGGCCGCCAAGATCACTTATTCGAGCTTTTCCACAACGGTCCGGAAAAATTTCTTAAAACTGCTCACTTCTCTTTTGCCCAAAACTTTAAACCGCGTCCAGCTTTTTTGCGGAGGAGCGGAAGCGGTGGAAGCGGCGTTCCGTTTGGCCAAAAGCGTCACAAAAAAGTTTGAGTTCGTGGGTTTTTGGGGCGGTTTCCACGGTAAAACCGGCGGCGTGCTCGGCCTTTTGGGCGACGATTTCAAAAAAGACCTTGGCCCTTTTATGCCGGGATTATATTCTTTGCCCTTCGCCAACTGTTATCGCTGTCCTTTCAATTTAAAATATCCAGGCTGCGGCCTGGCCTGCGCTGATCATGTGCGCAAAGCCATCAAGGTCACGACTCAGCAAAAACTTGCCGCCATTATCGCCGAACCCATTCAAGGCACCGCCGGAAACGTGGTTCCGCCCCCGGAATTTTTGCCTGCGATGCAATCCATCGCCAAAGAATTTAACGCCCTTTATATTTCTGATGAAATGCAGACAGGTTTTGGCCGAACGGGAACCCTGTGGGGTTATGAAGCGGATGGTCTCACTCCCGACGTTCTCACCATCGGCAAAGGCATCGGCGGCGGTTTTCCCTTGAGCGGCGTGGTTTCGTCGCAAGAATATTGCAGTTCAAAGCCTTTCGGAAACCCTTCCGGGAGCTCTTCAAGTTATGGCGGAAATCCCTTGGGATCGGCGGCGGGATTAGCCACGCTTGAAGTCATCCTCAAAGAAAAAGTCGTGGAAAATTCCAAGCGCGTAGGCAAAAAAATGTTGGATCGTTTTAAAAAATTCGAAGACAAATTTGAGTTCGTGGGCGAAGTTCGTGGGCGCGGGCTCATGATCGGGCTCGATCTGGTGAAAGACAAAAAAACCAAGGAGCCTCTCAGCAAGCAAACGGCAACGGCCATTTTCCAGGAGTGCCTGCGCCGCGGCCTTTTGTCCATGGCGTATGCCCCCGCCATCCGCATCATTCCGCCCCTCACCATCTCGGAGAAAACGGCCATGGAAGCCATCGACATTTTCGAAGAAGTTTTCACTTCCATCAGCCGTTCCGGAATTTACAAACAATAAATTCATGCTCCGCGGCGTGATGGTGGGTCTGGGCAATGTCGCGATCGAAGGGCATTTGCCTGCCTGGAAAGACAGGAAAGATGTCGTGATCGTGGGAGGCGTGGACTCTTCCAAAGACCGCGCGGCCCTGTTCAAAAAAAATATGCCCGAAGCCCAAACCTTCGGGACTCTCGATGAAGCGATCCTCTCACTCAAACCTGATTTCGTCGATATCGCCACGCCGCCTCACACGCATTTTTCAATCATAAAAACCGCTTTGCGCGCGGGCCTCCATGTGCTCTGCGAAAAACCTCTCGTCTTAAAGAAATCCGAAATTGAAGAGCTCGCGCTTGACCGCGAAGATTCCGGCAAGGTGCTTATGACGGTTCACAACTGGAAATATGCCCCCATCTGCCGTGAAATTTCTTCGCGCCTGGAATCCGGCGTCATCGGCAAACCCAAACGGCTGGAATGGTATGTGCTGCGCACCGGCCCCTCCGTCACCACCGACAAGGAAAACTGGCGGCTCAACCCGGAAATGTCCGGCGGCGGAATTTTGATAGACCACGGCTGGCACGCGTTTTATCTTTTGCTCGAATGGCTGAAAGCCGATCCTCTCAAAGTGAAAGCCAGTCTCGAAAAGCGGCAATACGAAGACCTCTCTGTTGAAGACACGGCCAAAGTGACTGTTGATTTCCATATGGACGGCCCCGCTTCCGCCGAAGTTTTCCTGACTTGGGCGTCCCGCGTGAGAAAAAATTCCGGCCTCATCGAAGGTTCGAAAGGCCGCATCCTGATGGAAGATGACCGGCTCATTATCGAGAAAACGGGGCAATCGCCTGAAACCGTGATGTTCGACAAGGCTTTGTCGGCGGGGTCGCACCATCCCGACTGGTTCAACTTCATCATCGACGAATTTTTGTCTGAAATCAGCGACGCTTCCAAGTCCGGAAACAATTTTTATACTTCGCAAGCTTGTTTTAAACTCATCGAAAAGTCCAAAGAGTCCAGCGAAAAAAATGCCGCGCCTCTTGTTTATTAAATGAAATCCCTCATGATCCTGCCCAGTGATTTCGCCTGGGTTTCCGAAAAGAAAATTCTGGGACTCTCCGTTTTGGACCGCATCGCCAAGGGCGCCAAGAAAGCCGGTTTCGTTCCGCGAGACGGGTGTCAGGAAGCCTGCCTGATTCTGTTTCCAAATTTCCTTTTCTCGACGGACTGCTGGAAAATCCTTGCCGCAGAGCAAATCCATGAAGGCGAGGCCGTGATGTCTCCCCAAAATCCGAATTTCATATTGCTGAAATCTGAATCTTCCAAAATATCCGAGCGCGTCAAAAAATCCGTCAACGCAGAAGATCTTCAGAGTTTTGTCCGAAGTTCTCTGAAACTCCGTGAAATAAACCTGACCCCAAAAGATTTTATCCCCGTTCAGGACCAAGACGACATCCCCAAAATAAAATCCTGGCTTTTGAAAGGGCTCGTCAAAGACACCGAAGGGTTTATGTCCAAACATTTCGAACGCAGAATCTCTCTCTCCGTGACTCGTCTCCTCGCGAACACCTTTGTCACGCCCAACCAGATGACGGTCTTGAGTCTGGTTCCCGGCATCGTGGGCGCATTTTTATTTTTAAGCCCGGTTCGGGCCCACCATGTCCTCGGCGCATTTTTATTCTGGCTCCATTCCGTGCTGGACGGCTGTGATGGAGAAATCGCGCGGCTCAAATATAAAGAGTCCCGTTTCGGGGGCCTGCTGGACTTCTTCGGCGACAATGTCGTCCACTCCGCCGTGTTTTTCTGCATCGCCCTGGGCTGGAAAAACAATTCCGGCGCTCCCTGGGCTCCTCTCGCGGGCGCCCTCGCCATTTCGGGCACGATCCTCTCCGCGTCCTTTGTTTATTGGACCACGATGCGCAAAAAAGAAGGCGAAGGTCCCTTGTTCACCTCCGTCTCGGAAGATTCGTCCACCACGCGTTTCATCGATTTCCTCGCCCGCCGCGATTTTATATATCTCGTCCTTTTGCTCGCGATATTTGGTAAAATTCAATGGTTTCTGTTGATGGGTGCCGTCGGCGCCCCAATATACTTTCTCGTTTTAATCGGACTACATTTAAGGAGCGGAAAATTCTCATGAGCGATCAATCTTCGCATTATCCTGAACTGGCCAAAAACATCGCCCCGGCAAAAGGGCGTCTCGGCGTATTTTTGCCCGGCATGGGCGCTGTCGCCACCACTTTCATCGCGGGAGTGCAGATGATGAAAAAGGGCCTCGCGAAACCTTTCGGTTCCATCACTCAGCTTCAGCGCATCCGCCTGGGCAAAAGATCTGAACCCCGGTTCCCCCTGATCAAAGAATTCGTTCCCCTCTCAGGCTTGAAAGACCTTTCTTTCTATGGCTGGGACATCTATAAAGACAATTGCTATGAAACCGCGATCAAAGCCGGAGTGCTGCCCGAAGAAAGCCTGAAGTCCGTCAAGTCCGAACTCTCGAGCATCCGCCCCATGTCCGCGGTCTTCCAGAAAGATTTCGTGAAACGGCTCGACGGCCCCAATGTGAAGCACGCCAAGACCAAAATGCACTTGGCCGAAGCCATCATCAAGGACATCGAGAACAGCAAGAAGAAAGACAAACTGGACCGAGCGGTGATGGTCTGGTGCGGTTCCACCGAAGTTTATTCCAAGCCCACCAAAACTCACGAGACGCTCGCTTCGCTCGAGAAGGGCCTCAAAAATAATTCCAAAGACATCCCCCCCTCGATGATTTATGCCTATGCCGCTCTCATGACCGGCACGCCTTATGCCAACGGCGCGCCCAACCTTTCCGTCGATGTTCCCGCCATGCAGGAGCTCGCGAGAAAGAATTCCGTGCCTATCGCAGGCAAAGATTTCAAGACGGGCCAGACGCTCATGAAGACGATTTTGGCTCCGGGACTTCAGGCGAGGATGCTCGGCCTCCACGGCTGGTTCTCGACGAACATTTTGGGCAACCGCGACGGCGAAGTGCTGGACGACCCGGGCTCTTTCCGGTCCAAAGAAGTGACCAAGGCCTCCGTTCTGGACTCGATCCTGGACAAAAATCTTTATCCGGACCTTTATAAAGACATCTATCACAAAATCCGCATCGAATATTATCCTCCCCGCGGCGACGCCAAAGAGGGCTGGGACAACATCGACATTTTCGGCTGGTGCGGGCTTCCCATGCAGATCAAAATCAATTTCCTTTGCCGGGATTCCATTTTGGCCGCCCCGGTGGTGCTGGATCTGGTTTTGTTCCTTGATTTGGCCCAAAGAGCGGGTTTATCGGGCATCCAGGAATGGCTTTCGTTCTATTTTAAGTCGCCCATGGCTCGGCCGGACTTGAGGCCTGAACATGATCTCTTCATTCAGCACTTGAAACTGCAGAACACGCTCCGCATTTTGATGGGAGAAGAAGTGCTGGACCACTCAGGATTGGATTATTACGAGGTGAAGGGCTAAGATTTGAAATAACCATGCTCGTCCAGGTTCCGGATATTCTCCGAAAAGGACCGCATGCATTCATCCACAACGAACTTCATGAGAGACACCTGCCAGGACGCGTCCGGCCCCTGGATCAAGGCGGACCTCTGAAGCTCTTCCGTCACTAAAGTCTTCCGAATATTATCACGAAGCGCCGCCAGAGGCAGATATTCCACCTTCGCGGAATGAAATTCATTTCTAAATTTATATTGCAGGCCCCTGAAGGACTGTCCATATTGTTCGCTCATCCAGCGGTCAAACTCTTCTGAATCGTCGCCGAACCCTTCAAACCTGTCGCGCAACAATTCAGGCGTGATAATTTTGGGGCTTTCCGCGATCACGAGCCCTTCCCTCACGCGCGAGCGGTCCGGGAGAGCCGGCACTTCGGATATAAAAAAATATTTGATCCGCGTGTGCCCGAAGGTCGAAATTCTGTGTTTCGGCATCTCCACCACCGCGGTTTTTTTGAGAATTTCCTGGAACGCTTTTCTGGAGTCCATGTTTAAATATTATCTCATTTCTCCCCTGACATCAAGGCCATTTTCCGACGGACATCTTTATTGCGGCAAGTCCTCATTTCATCAATGTTTCCGCTCCCAAGATCGAGAAAAAATCCGTTCTTTGCGGCGCAACCCCGTCTTTCAGTTCATCTTCAACCTTCAATGCGATAAATTTGATAAAATAATTCGTCGCCTCGTCCCCATAGTTCAATGGATAGAGCGAGAGCCTCCGAAGCTCTAAATTGAGGTTCGAATCCTCATGGGGACAAAAAAATTTATTATATGTCCTTTATCTCTTTTAAGTTTCCTGCCCTTCTGGCGATCGCAGTTTATATTTATTACCAATTGCCCTCGCGCTATCGGACCGTCTATCTTCTTGTTCTCTCGTATCTTTTCTATCTGACCTGGAGCGTTAAATACGCCGTTTTATTGGCAGGCATCACGGTCCTGGCCTATTTGTCCGCCATTAAAATCGAAGAGGATGAATCAGAAGGCCATCCGTGGGAGATCCTAAAATATTCAATTTTGGCGGGGATGTTTTTAATCCTATTTAAAGTCGCGGGTCCTTTGCTTGAAGCCTTCAATCGTTTTTTTCCGGATTCAAAAATAAAAATTCCTCACGCTGAAGTTTTGATCCCCTTGGGGTTGTCGTATTACACCTTTAAAGTGATCGGGTATTTGATTGACGTCTATTCCCGCAAAATCAAGGCGGAAAGAGACCTCGTGCGCTTCGCAGGATACGTGTCTTTTTTCCCTCAGATTGTCAGCGGCCCGATTCAAAGCGCCGCGGATTATTTTCGGCAGATCGGGCATTTGGACGGGATCCCTTCAGAGCGAATCGCCGGAGGGCTCAGGTTAATTCTTTTCGGCTTGTTCAAAAAAATCGTCGTGGCGGACACGCTCCGGATCGGGGTGGACCAGGCCTATTCCAATATCGGGCAAACGGACGGCTTCATCTATTTTATGACGGTCTATTTTTATGCCTTTCAGCTTTATGCGGATTTTTCCGGGTTTACAGACATCGCCGTCGGCATCGGCCGCTTGTTCGGCATTGAATCTCCCGCCAATTTCAGGAATCCGTTTTACGCCGCGAGCCTGCCGGAGTTTTGGAGGAGATGGCACATCACGCTCACGTCATGGCTGTCGGCCTATATATTCACGCCGCTCAATATTAAATTGCGCCGCCTGGGGACCCTGGGGCTGTGCATTGCCATTATGAGCAACATGATTTTGATCGGCCTCTGGCACGGGCTGACGTGGAATTTTATGATTTTCGGAATCCTGCACGGGGTTTGGCTCATGGGCTCGATTTTAACAAAGGCGTCGAGGGATCGGTTCTTCGAACCCTTTCAGTCGCTTCGGGCCTGGCGGGAGTTGGCGGCGCCCCTGATCACGTTCCATGCAGTCGCCTTGTCCTTTGTTTTCCTGCGGGTCCCCACCTTCGCCCAGGCGGTGTATGTTCTCAGGTGTTATTTCGCCTCTCTCAGTCTGATGTTGCGCGAATTAAACCCCCGCATTGTGGCTCAATATATGTATTATGAATATTGCAATTCCAAACCCGCGGTGTTCGCCGCCATCGTTTTTGGAATTCTGACGATGGAAATAATCCACCTGATCAAGGAACATCCCTTTTTAAAATCGAAATTCTTTCAGATGCCCGTTTGGTTCCGGTGGGGCGCGTATTATGCCCTCCTGCTTTCACTGATTTTCCTTGGACAATATAACAGCTATACTTTTATTTATGAAGGATTCTAATCCGTTGAAGGCCGTTATTAAAAATCTCATTCTATTCAGCGCAGTTTTTGCGCTTATATTGTCCGCCATTAATGTCTATTTGGACCGCGTGACTTTTTGGCCTTGCGAAAGCAAATACAATGAAATTAAACACCCCAAGGAAAGTCCGGACATGATCATCCTGGGCGATTCGTCTGCCGAGACGGGCGTCAACCCCGCGTTTGTGGAAAGCGGAAATTTCAGCGTCTATAATTTTGCGATTGGCGGCTCGTCCCCGTCGTTTTTTTTGGATTTTTACGAAAGATTGCTGCGGCCGTATTACAAGAAACCCAAAGTGGTTCTATATTGTTATAACTGGGTTTTATTTGCGCACAAGAAAATGTTTGAACAGGACAGCGAATATTTTTCCAATGCTGTTTTTTTAAAGGCGCTCTTTGATCCGCATCTGAATAAAAAAATCCTCATCTTAAACCGTTTCCCCTGCATCAAATATAGGAACGAGCTGATATCTCATCTGTTCAAAATTGACGTGAAAAGCCTCTCCGTCATCGATGATCCCCTCAGCAAAGGGTTCCGCGCGCGCATCCAGCCTGACTGGCCGCCTCTCAACACCATCCGCCCGCTTGACCCCGGGACTGAATCTGAGCAAGCAGAGCAATTGCGCTGTTTCAGAGCCCTCATCGATCGGTTTCTTGCGGATGGGATCAGCGTCGTTCTTGTGAACCTTCCGTCCTATGAACCGGCATTGACAGGCCCTGACAAAGAGCTTCGAATAAAATATGCCCGTCTGGTGGACGGGATCGCCAAAGAGAAAAATGTTCTTCATTTGGACTACAATCAATCTCTATACTTGAACCCCGGCTCCGCGATGTCCATTTTCAATAACGCCACGCACTTGAATACATATGGAGCTGAGTTATTTACAAAAACCCTTCGGCAGGGGTTAAAGGGTGATGCCAGAATCGCTCAATATTTCCAATAGCTGAAACTCGTACGATTTTTGAACTGCGATATCATAGAACGGCCATCATCGCGCCGCAGACCATAAAAAGAACGCCGGCCCATTGAAGGGCTCCCAGCCTCTCCCCAAGGAATAACACAGCGAAGATAACGGAGAAGACGAGGCTCAATTTGTCTATCGGAAGAACCATCGAGACCGGGCCGTTCTGCAGAGCGCGATAATAACACAGCCACGAAAGTCCCGTCGCAATTCCTGAGAGAACCAAAAAAATCAGGCATCTGCGGTTTAAGGACGCCGGATTGATCCATTCTTTGCGAGCGAAAACGAACGCGGATAACAATATAAGAATGACGAAGGTGCGGATGAGGGTCGCGAGGTTTGAAGGGATGTCGGCAACGCCTTTTTTGGCGAGTAGCGCCGTGAGTCCCGCGAAAAACGCCGATCCCAGAGCGTAAATGCGCCAGTCAGTCATCATAAAATGAGGGTTATTTTGAGGAGAGTTCTTTGGGGAAATCTTTGAGGATGTCTTTCAGGTTTGAGACGGGTTTTCCCCCTCCCTGAGCAAACAAATCCCTGCCGCCCCCACTGCCTCCGATCTTTGAAGCGAAAGCTTTGGCAATTTTTCCTGCGTGAAATCCCGCGTCTTTGAGCGCGGGCGTGAGCGTCACCACAAATGAAATTTTATCTTCGGAACGGCTCGCAAGAATGACGATTCCATTCCCAAGTTTGTCCCGCACATGATCCGCCGTTTCCCGGAGCGCGTCGACGCTCTCCGCTTCAAATTCTCCGGCAACGACTTTTACGTTTCCGTTATTTGAAGACGGCAAAGTTTCAGACGCGTTCAGGAGCGCCGCGATGTCCGCCTCTCCGCGCTGTTTTGAGAGAGCCGAATTTTTTTCCTTTTCGCGCGACTTTTCGCGGAGCCTTTCTTCTTCTTCCTTCAAACTTTTTTCTCTCGCCGCGATGAATTCATTGGCCTTCTCGCCCGATGCGGCCTCAATGCGCCGCACGCCGGACCCGACAGATCTCTGAGACATAATTTTAAACAGGCCGATGTCTCCCGTGTTCAGGACATGCGTGCCGCCGCAGACTTCCGTGCTGGCGGTCCCGTAATTGAGAACAAAAACTTTCGCGCCGTATTTGTCGCCGAAGAAGGCGAGGGCGCCTTTTTTTCTGGCCTCTTCAAGGCTTTCTTCCGTGCGGATTCGGGGAATGTCCGCAAGGATGTTCGCGTTCACTTCCTTCTCGACGGAGACCAGCTCTTCTTCTGAAAGCGCTCTTGGGAAAGTGAAATCAAAGCGCAGTTTTTCGGGAGACACCCAAGATCCTCCCTGCGTGACTTGAGGACCCAAAATTTTTCTCAAGGCCGCGTGCAGAAGGTGCGTTGCCGTGTGGTGGCGCATCGTTTGCCGCCTCAAAACTTCATCCACTTTTGCGGTCACCGCGTCCCCGCGCCGAATTCTCCCCCCGGTGACGAAGACGTGGTGCGTGACGACGCCTTCATACGGCCTCTGGGTGTCTTTGACCAGGGCGTTGGCGGCGCTTGATTCTCCGACGATAAAACCTTTGTCTCCCACCTGTCCGCCGCTTTCCGCATAAAATGGGGTTTCAGCCAGAAGAATTTCTCCTTCACTCCCCTGAGCCAGCTCTTCAGTTTCCTTTCCGCCTTGTATGACGGCGAGGATTTTCGTTTTGAGTTCCATGGAGTCGTAAGCTTTGAAAACGGTGGCGCCCAGTTTTTTTTGCAGGGTGGCATAAAGCGTGAGGTCTTTTTCGCCGGACCCTTTCCATCCGGAACGCGCCGCGGCCACAGCTTTTTCTTTCGCCGAGGCATATTCGCCCTCGGAAAAAATCAGTTCCCCGCCCCAATCCCTCACGATTTCCGTCTGAATTTCTTTCCCGAGTCCATAGGTGTCATAAATTTGAAACACTTTTTCGCCTGGAATTTTCACCTGGCCGATGTCTCCGCCGATTTCGCGGATGCCTTTGATCTTTTTCACTTCGGTCTCGAGGGTTTTGGTCCCGACTTCAATGGTTGAAAGGGTGTTTTCTTCCTCGGTCTTGATGATGGATTGAATGTTCGAGAGGCGTTCCGGCAGTTCGGGGTATCCTTGCCCCATGTCGCGGGCAACGATCGCGGCCAATTTATGCAAAAACGGTTCCCGCGTTCCCAAAGTCCACCCTTCTCGAAGCGCGCGGCGCAAAAGTCTGCGCAAAACATAGCCCCGGCCTTCATTTGAAGGCAAAATACCGTCGGAAATGAGGAAAGTGCAGGATCGGATGTGATCTGATATGATGCGGACATTTTTTGCAGACGCGTTTTGGCCGATTTTGGATTTTATTTCCCGAATGAGGTTTTCAAACTGATCGGTTTCAAAAGAAGATGTTTTTCCGTTCACGACCATGGAGAGCCGTTCCAGTCCCATGCCCGTGTCTATGTTTTTTTGAGGCAGGGGAACCAATTTCCCGTCGGTCTGGCGGTCAAACTGCGTGAACACAAGGTTCCACACTTCCATATATCGGTCGCAGTCGCATCCTGGGCCCGGGCAATCGTGTCCTTTGGAGTATTCTTCTCCCCGGTCAAACAAAATTTCCGAGCACGGCCCGCAAGGTCCCGTGGGTCCCATGTTCCAGAAGTTGGACTCTTCGCCGAGGCGCACAATCCTGGATTCCGGAACGAATTTTTTCCAGAGTTCCGAAGCCTCGTTGTCGTCTTTATAAATGGTTGGATACAGTTTTTTTTCGTCGAGCCCGGCTTCTTTCGTGAGGAATTCCCAGCCCCAGGCGATGGCTTCTTTTTTGAAATAATCCCCGAAGGAAAAATTCCCCAGCATCTCGAAAAATGTGAGGTGCCGGGCCGTGAGACCCACGCGTTCAATGTCGGAGGTGCGGAGACATTTCTGACAGCTTGCCGCGCGCGTGAAATCCAGCCGCGTCTGGCCCAAAAAATGTTTCTTGAACTGCACCATGCCCGCGGAGGTGAACAAAAGCGTTGGGTCCCCCGATGGAATCAGGGAATCCGAAGGCACAACGGTGTGGCCGTTGCGTTTAAAATACTGAAGAAATTTTTCTCTGAGCTCTCCGGTCGTCATTTCACCATACATTTTACAATTTTACTTTTCTTGATTGTTCCGTTCGATATTTTTATTCTGGCGACGAGCGCGTGATGGCCTTGCGGAATGTGGTTCCAGTCGTACCAAAAATATCCCCCCGCTTCTCTGCAGGCCTGCCATCCGTTCCTGTCGACGGAAATCTCAACGGGCGCGGAGCTCGCTCCGATCCTCACCGCGTAATGCGCGGATCCGAAAATGTCCCCGCTCTGAGGAAAATCAATCACGACGTATTCTTTCGGAGACGTTTTTTTCGTTTTTTTTGACTTGGCCTTCGCTTTCTTCACAGCCATTCTAAACTCCTTCTTCAGAAAATGCCCTGTAGTTGACGTTCGGGAATATGTTGTCCTTCCACTCGCATTCCTTGAGGAAACTTTCATTGATGTTTCCGGACGTAAATTCCCTTTCCAAAGTTAGAAATCGGTGCACGTGGTCTTTGATTCTCTTGTGCGAATATTGCGTGGCGGTCCCCGCCGTCATGAGAAACGGCCAGTCGGAGGCCTGCGCGAGCAAAACTTCACGAGCCATTTGATTGAGCGATCGTCGACGCAAACCCCCCGCGTTTTTTTCTTTCTCGGCCAGAGAAATCATTTTCTCCGTGACCGCGTGGATGTGGCGATAAACCCAATCATTCGCGCCGTTCAGCCACACTTCATAATATCCCTTGTCTCCCCACGACGACGCGCAGGGTTCCATCATCTGGTTCTGCGGAAATTTTTCCAGATATTCGCTCGGCGTGATACAGTCAAAAACATTTTGGTCAAAATGGATTTTCTTGAACAGAAATTCCAAAAAGTCCGGTCCTTCATACCACCAATGCCCGAAAAGTTCCGCGTCATACATGGAAACCACGACGGGCGGACGGTCCATCACCGTCGAGAGATGCTCAATTTGTTTCGTCCGGTTGAACATGAAATTCGCCGAGTGTTCCCCCGCCGCGTCTTTCGCCCAGTCGGGATGATAGGGTTCTTTTTTATCGAGCCCCACTTTCCCCGTGATCCTGAAATATTTTAAACCGATGTTCCGGCGGACGCCGTCGTTGTGCAGATAAGGTTTCACCGTCTCAAAATCGAGGTCATATCCGAGGTCCCGATAAAATTCACGGTATCTCGCATCTCCGGGATATCCTTGTTCCGCGCTCCACACCTGATGCGCAGTTTCCAGATCGCGCGCGAATGCCGCAACGCCGTTTTGAGTGATCAATGGAGCGAAAACACCGTATTTGGGGCGAGGTTCAGCGAACAAAATCCCGTGCGTGTCCATAAAAAAGTATCGGATGCCCTCGTTTTTCAAAATTTCGTCGACGCCGGGAGCATAAGCGCATTCCGCGAGCCAAATTCCCTTGGGCCTGCGCCCGAAATTTTCTTCATAATAGGACGCGCCAATCCGAACTTGCGCCGCCTGAGCTCGGCGGTCCAGAAGGAGAGGCAAATATCCGTGCGTAGCATTGCATGTGATGATTTCAATCACTCCAAAATCCTGCAAAGCTTTAAATCCCGAGAGTAAATCGCCGTGATGCTTCTCAATTTCCGCTCTGCACGCCTTCAATTTCCCCTCATACATCTTCGCCGTCGCGTGAAATTGCGGGATCGACGAAGTTCTCCGGACTTCTTTCTCTATGAGTTCGATTTGTTTGTTGAGGTGCCTCAGATATCTCGATTTAAGAAGTTCGTCCTTCATCATCGAGCAGAGGGTCGGCGAAAGATTGATTGTAAAGCGGAATTTCACCCCTTCCCGGACGAGTTTCTCGGAAAAAGCGAGGATGGGGATATAAGTTTCCGTCAATGCCTCAAAAAACCAGTCCTCCTCGAGGAAATCCTCGTGCTCAGGATGATGTATATAAGGAAGATGTGCATGCAATACAAGGCACCAAAGGCCTTTTTGACCGCTCATAAATTGTTTTTTCTATTAAAATGCTTAAATTTTAAGTCTTTCTGATGGCAGAGACGAGGGAAGACGAGATTCCCCCCTGATTGCTCCAGGAAGAGCCCTGAATCAGCACCCGCCAGCGCTCGGCCAGCCGTTTGGAAAGCTCAAGTGAATCCGCGCCGCCCAATTTTCCCCCGGAATGCGTCAAAAATTCTTCCATTTGCGTCTGGAGTTCCGCCCATTTCTCGTCGGTGACACGGGACATCTGGCCCTTTGGGAGCGTGACGCGGTTGGAACGGGCCAAAACAATGAAATTTGCGTTATTTTGCTTTAAACCGATCTCAACCACCCAGGAAGACCCCTCTTCCTCCACCTGCATATACCAGTTTCGGGCTTCCAGGGGCACGGACAGGTCGATTTTGTCTGTTTCCATGCCGTTGATGATCAAAATTCTGCGGATTGTGGGCTGAGTCTGCGAAAAAATGTCCTGTCCATATCGGGATTTGATGGAATTCGCGGTTTCTTCCGTGACCTCCCAATAGGCATAAAGGAATCTGGGATCCCGCGGCATCAAAACAATGCGGGTTATTCCATAATTTTGAGGTATAGAAGAGCCCCAATCCGAGACTTCGCCCAGCTGATGAGCAGGCTGAGCGGGCGGCTGAATGTTGGAAGATGGCGGAAATATTTTGTCTGTCATGTTTATTTCTTTTAAAAAATTTACTATAAAATAGGCATGGAGTCAATCGAAATTCGCAATTTTGTCGACGGAAAAAATATTTATTAAAAAGGCCTTGACAATAAAATTAGTTAATGGTAAATTTATCACGTTACAAAAAGTAGGAGTATAACTTCGTATAAGGTGAAAAGGAATTGCGGAAAAATTATAAATTAAATAAAGAATCAAGCGTCATCATCTCCGCGCTTCCCCACGCCCTCACGAAGTTTGAATCCTGCCAACAAAAAAATCATTGGCGTTTTCAAATTTTTGATAAAACAAAATAGAGAAAACATAAGCATCAACGCTTCAAACACATCGTTCAGCCGTTTCAACGATGCGTTTTCTTATTTTTACCAGCCGTCAGTCCATTTTAAAAAAAACGTAGTTAGCCTTGTGAGGGCAACTGCCATTAAATCGGAGGAACAAAACATGCAATCAATCCTTAAATCCTTAGTAAGAGGTTTAAAGGCCAGCGTACGTTCGCTGACAGTGACAGCGATCGCCGGCCTTTCTCTCTTCGTGCTGGCTTCTTCGGCGCAGGCGTTGACCATTTCCGTGGGAACAGGCACGGTGGTGAACATTCCCTCAGCCGTCCGCTCTTATAAAGCGGGAGTGCTGCCAACCGGCGATCAATCTTTTTATGTGATCTATGCGACCGCCGACAGCACGAGTTATTCCATCATGTTCGCCTCGCAGACGCGCGGCGCGACCTCTGGCGGAGGCGCTCCGGGTTGGGCGATTTCAACGATTTTCAGCACCAACACCAATGCCTCCAATTCCAATATTGCGGCAGTCATGGACGGAATTGTTTATGGCAGTGGTCAGATCCTTATATATTATTATGATGCGGCTCTTGGCAGCCTCCGTTGCCTCACAGGCCCGTCTCTTCCTTATGCTCCTGTGACCGTCGCCACGGCGACTGTCGCCAACATTCAGGTTCTTTCTGATGACAATGTCAATAACGCAACTGTCATTTATTCCTCACAAGCAGCCAACGGCCGATATGAAATCCGCCTTGCTTCCCGCACAATTGGCAACGCTGCTGTCGCAATAGCTGGCACTGGGGTCAATGGAGCCATTACCATCAGCACCTCCGCTGATGAAAATGCTTCCGGCTCCTTTTATGCAGTTAAAACTGCAGATGTTGCCCGCCTCAGAGTTTACTATTATGATTCATTGGCCGGGGCTCTCAGAGAAGTTCAGTTGGACGGCTCCAACATCCCCAACAACTCCAGCCGCGGCACCATGGACACTGGTGTGATTGCAAATATTTTCGCCTCTGATTCCGGATCTGCCAGCAACGGGGTGACCCGCTTGGTTTATACCGTCGGAGGAGCGACGGTTCGTTATGCCGTTCAACGCCGCGCCATCACAGGTCAGGCTTGGTATGTGCAGAAAGTGGATGACGGCACAGCCGCTCAGTATGTTGCAATGAACGGCAACAATCCTACGATTTCTTATCTTAAGGGAGGAAATCTCTGGGCCGCTCGCGGTGTGCTTGGAACTTTCTTCGATGATTTTGCAGAAGGAATTGACAATAAACAGCTCGGTATCGGTGCTATCGTCTCCAATGTCACTGCCGGAGCTCTTTATCAGTTCCCCAGCGGTGCAAACGCTGACCGCGGAGTGTTCTTGCCTTCTGCCGGAACCGGCATCGGCACATTCAACTGGACTTCTCTGTTAGGAACAGTCAAAAACTCATTCGGGACCGCGGTTCGTTCTGTTGCGATCTCTGACACAATCACCGGGTCTGCGACCGTGGTCGGCACAAACGGATCAGCCTTTCCTGGGACTCAGACTTTGAGCCCTGCGTCCAGCTCGAATCGCGCAGGCGGCTTGACGGATGCGTCTGGTTCATATACCATTAACGTCGCTTCTGGATCAATCAATGCTGTGTCCGCTTCCAGTACTTCCTGGTTCTTTGAATATGATGTTGACAAGAAGCAGGTTTCTGTGAGCACGATCGTTGCCCTCGGCGCCGGAGCAAGCGGCACGACCGGTTCTTTGCAGGCCAGCTTCATTGCTTATTCTTCCCCGACAATCGACATATTCAATATTGACGGCGCCTCTCAGAGAACTTCCACGTTCTCCGTCTCTTATGTCGACAATACTGGCTATGCCTATTCTTTCGTCGCTGAGTCGCAGAACAACAACGGCGGCCCTCTTTCGTCCGCGTTCACAAACTTGTCGATGTTCCGCCTTGTTCCGCAGACTGCGCAAGGAACAGCGCCCTCAATCACAAACTCGACTCAGCCTGTTGAATCAGGATCCATTGAATTCCATAATGTCGGCGGTTCAGCGACTTCCGTCACTTTGACAACCACCACTCTTTGGAACAGATATCCTTCCACAAGCACTCTTGCCCTCGGAGCATCTAATCCTGATCTTCCCAAATGGTACACTCTCGTAGTCGCCAGCCAAACGGCTTCCGGACACTGGAGCGTCGGGAAACTGGTTGACGCCGTTCGCCTGATGCCCGTGGAAATCAACTTCACTTCCGTAACAGCTGGAGCGGTCAACACTCTCCCCGGTCTCTCGTTGATCACTTCCACCGGCTTGATCAACACCAGCAGTGACACAACCATCGTAATTCAGTCAAACTATTCCAACATATTCAGCAACCCATTGGTTCAAAATAATGTTTATTTGACGACGTCCAACGTCGCTCAGTCCGGGCTTATCTTGGCCACCGACATCCCTACGCGGCATGTCAGCGTGTCCCCGAACGGGTCCACTGTAACTCTCCACGCTACCATCTTGGGCCTGGATACAAATCAAACTTGGTATGTGAGAATTTCAAGCAAGCCCAGCGGTGACGTTTTATTCACTCACCCCCAGGTTGTGTTCTCTCAACCGATCACTTTCTCGTCCGCGGCCATAACATCCGTGGCGACAAATGATATCGGTGACAACACGGTTGCTTTTGCAACCACGTCTGTTAAGTTTAAAATTAACGGACGCGGGTTTACAACCCCAGGCATTTCAACGGTTACTTTCTCAACATCGACGGAAATTAACCCTGAGACTGCGTTCCCCAAGTGGCCGGCAGGAAACGTAACTTCTTTCTCGATCATTTCCAGCACCGCCATGCTTGTGGATTATCAGTTCGACATCAGAGCCGCCACTGTGGGTATGAGATACCATGTCTATGCTGGAACTTATACCTCCGGAGTACTCTCAACTCCAGGGCGTTATAACTCAAATTCCCACCACATTACGGTCAGCTCAATCGTTCTGAATTCGACTATGCTGAATACAGCCGGTGTTTTGGTAATGTCAACTCCTGCAATTACTTCTATCACCCCTGCGATTATCACAAACACACGGACATTCACCTTGACGATCAGAGGTCGTGGTCTTCAGCCTGGATCAACTATTCAGTTCTTTGCAACAGACGGTTCCGTTAACAGTCAGGTTGCATCGACGATCTTAGAAAACCGCACAGACATTGGCGGACTCAACGCTTCGAGCACAACATTAACTTGCACCGTTGATCTGCGTCATCCTGTCGCTCCAGGAAAGAGCTTTTACGCTTACATGACTTATATCGACACAACAAGCCCTTATTTTGAATCGTCATCGAATACAATTCGAATCAATTCTGCAGGATCCGGCGTTTTCCTCACGGTTTCCTCGCTGACATTGACGGGTGTCAACTATCCCAAACTCAACGGACAGAATGCGACTCAAATCTTCAACAGCACCCCGAGTGTGACTGTTGGACTTATGGGACTTGGACTGGTTTCTGGAACGACGGTCAATATCGCGACTCTCATGAGCGGAACATTCCAGTCTTCCATCCCTGTCGTTGCAGGCACGGTTGAAACCTCTTCCGGAGCATTTGCCGCCTTCACAAGCACAGCATTCTTCCAGGCTCCAACCGGGAATTATGCTTTGACCATCAGCACTTTGATCGGCCAGTTCGGGTCTGCGACTCGTTTCTCTGCAGACGCCTCCACTACCATCGACGTGCTTGCGGCTTCACTGACTGGATTGTCCGCGTTGTCTCATCAAACCGCGTACAGCACATTAAAGTTTGCCTCTTATACCGTGACCGGTGTCGGCTTGTTGCCCAACGTTACCTTCTATCTTGATCCTCCAACGGGCGCAGGCGACAGAATTGGTGTTGTCTCAAGGTCAACAAATGCCGCAAACTTCAGCAGTCTGACCCTTGGATTCGATCTTCGCGCGGCAACAACAGCTGTCACTTATACTCTCAGAGGCCAGGCGAACTATGGTGCAGTGCAGAGCACGCAGGTTCTCATCCCTTCAGGGTCAGGAACCATTGCAATCTCCACTGTTCCGATCCTGGGCGCAGTTCCTGTCACAGCTCGCTCGAACGCGGGTATCGTGACTGTTGATCTCAGCGGCGCTGGCTTGGCGCACGGCGCTTCCATCCAGATGATCCACAACGGCACTCTGGCGCAGGCTGGAACCACGGATTATATCGGAAACGTTCAATCAGACGTCAACACAAGAATCGGCACAATGACGATCCTGAACAGTCTTCAGACGACTGGCCAAGTGTCAATCAATATCGCCAATGCCGCAACGTCCTCTCTCTGGGTTCTCAGAATGGCTCTTGCCATGCCTGAAACCGTTATCGGCGGCGCTGTGCCTCAAGCAAAAGACGACGCTGGATCAGGACAGCCGACTCGCGCGGCAACGGTTGGCAACGGCATCATTTATCAGTCAACCTACACTCCGTTCACGGTCACTGAATCTTCAGCTCCCGGTGTCCCGACTGGATTGACAGTTCTTTCAGCAGGTTCAGCTTCCGTTACTCTTCGCTGGATATCCCCCTCTGACGATGGAAACAGCAATGTTATTAACGGTGCAAGTGCTGTTCCTACTCCGCTCACAACTGGTTCTCAGTTCATCGTGTACTACTCTTCAGGAAACGGTGACAGAGGATTCGGCGGAGCAAGCTTCTATCCTGTTGCGGCAAACGGAGTGCAAGGCGCACTTGAACAGTCCGCCACAAACTTCACGTTCGCCAACACTTGGGCTCATTATCTCCCTGGCGCCTATGCGAACAGCCGCAGAAGCACCGATCCAGTCAGCTTCCCCAGCTTCTATGAGAGCTTCTCCACTGCCAGCGTCCGCGGTTTGTTGGTTTCAACACAAACCCTCGCGATCTCCGCTGTGACTGTGAAGACTTCCACTGACGCCACTGGAACCACTGGAGCAACCTCCATTCCTGCAGGCCGCGTGATCGAAGCCACGCTTACGATTAATCCCGGAACCTCTGCCGGAGACTATTGGTTCATCGTCAGAGCGCAGGACGAAGTTGGAAACCTTTCACCGACCGACGTTGTTTACTCAACAGCCTACGCCAGAATCGGCGCGGGCAACGTGACTGTGACTGACACCATTGACCCCAATGCGACCACCACCCTCACTTCAACAGACCTGGGCGGCGGCGTGGCCAGCGGTGGAACAATTCCCCCTGGAGCGTTGGAAGGTTCAGACACCCTGTCCCGTGTTGCGGACACCAATCCTCCTGCGGCGACGGCTGGAACAACGCTTGTCGGCCCTGCCGTGGACGTCACGCTCGGTTCAGGCAAAACAGAATTCAAGAAGCCCATCACTCTGAGCTTCACGCTCTCGGGCTCAGCCCTCGCGACTGTTCAGGCAGTGCGCGCCGCGCTTGTCAAAGTCTCATTCTTCAACGGCTCTCGCTGGGTCTTGATCCGTGAGTCTTCCTTTGACGGAACGAACGTGACCTGCAGCGTCACTCACTTGACCAAGTTCGCGGTTGCCATCGCGGCTCCTGCGGCCAACTTGACCGGCGCAACGGTCTATCCGAATCCCTTCAGGCCTTCGATTGCCTCACACGCAGGCCAGAACATCACCTTCGACTCTCTCCCTGCGAACAGCACCGTCAAGATCTATACCTTGGCTGGTGACTTGGTGAAGCAGTTGGATGACGCGGACGGTGACGGAATCATCTCTTGGAATGCCAAGAATGAAGACGGCCAGGATGCGGCCAGCGGCGTATACTTTGCCTTACTGAAAGGCGGCGGCGACACCAAGACATTAAAAGTCGCTGTGCAACGGTAAGGGGGGTGATGACAATGAAAACTATTAAAACGATCGAAATGGAGACAAAGATGAATAAGGTGAATGGTAAAGTCATTGTTGCCCTGATTGCGGCCCTGGGCCTCTTCCTGACCCCGAAGGCGTATGCCGGGTTCAGCGACAAGGCGACCGGAACCCGCGGCGGCCAGTTCCTGAAGCTCCCTGTCGGCGCGAAAGCGATCGGCATGGGTGAAGCGGCAACGGCCATCGCTGATGACGCCAACGCCATCTACTATAACGTAGCCGGCTTGGCCAAGCTCGAAAAGAAGAGCGCGGAATATATGTTCTCTAAATATGTCGAAGAGACCAGCTATCACTGGATCGGTTATGCAATGCCGATCTCTGAAAAGTTCGGCGCCTTCGGCCTCGGCATTCAGTATTTCTCCGCCGGGAGCATTGATGAGACTGACATTCGCGCTTCCAAGGTTGGAACTTTCAACCCGAGCGACATGGCGATCAACCTTGCATATGCTCACCACATCTTCAGCAATGAGCATTCCCTCGGAATCAACATGAAGATCATCAATTCCAAAATCAAGGAAAGCGCCACCACGGTTGCGTTTGACTTGGGCATGGAATGCCATAAGATGCTGGACGGCCGCCTCCTGCTCGGCGCCGCTGTTCAGAACTTGGGCGGAAAGCTGAAATATGAGACTGAAGACACCAAGCTTCCCATCATGATCAAGCTCGGAACTGGTTATAAAATCAAAGAAAACTGGGTCGCTTCCCTTGACCTCGTCTTCCCTGAAGATAACCAGCCGACTTACGCGTTCGGTTCCGACTATAAACATAAGATCTCCGATGAAATGTCCATCTCCGGCCGCGTGGGTTACAACTCCCGCAGCACGAAAGTGGACGGATTCAACGGCGTGACCATCGGCTTCGGCTTCGGATACCAGATCTGCTCTCTGGACTATGCCTGGATGCCCCTGGGAGACCTCGGATCCACTCATCGCATCTCTGTTGGAGTGAAGTTCTAATCCAGCAGTAACAAGAATTCAAAAGGGAACCCCGGTTATGCCAAGCATAGCCGGGGTTCTTTATTTGTATTCTTAATTTGATGCGCTGAAGTTATTGACTCAGGATTACATCCTCCGCTCGAATAATAGCGGACTTATTCTTCGAGCGAGCGAAGCGAGTCGAGAAGGGTTTCGAGGTCTTGGATTGAGTTAGATTAGGCGAGAAATGTTGCGGAAGGGTTACTTCTGTTTCTTTTCTGCGTTTTCCTGTTCTTTCTTTTTCTTCTTTAGGATCTTTTCCTGCTCCTGGATGGGCAGTTTGCGTTCTTCATCGGTCAGCTGGTCAGATTCTCCACCGATCAGTTCCTGACCTTGTCCTTTCATCACAGAGATTTTCTTGACTTTCTTGGGCGGACGCCATTCCGCCAGTCCGCTGGTCAGTTCGTATATCTCGTCCTGAAGATTTCTGGCGTAAACGGACATATTGTAATTTTTTGAATAAAACTCATCTTTGACGGTCCCAGGCTTCAAGTTCCATACATAGCATGGATTTTTCCAAAAGGGATACATAGGCTCATAAACCGTGACCTGATACCTGAAAAACGATTTGTTCTTCTTGATGCTGAGAACACAGTCCATGTGGACCGGTGTTCCGTTTTGGTCCACTTCCGCTTTTAGGGTTTCAAAATTTTCTGGTTTTTCGCAGTCGTTTTTCTCAATACCGAACGCCCAGGGGCGGTCTTTTGTTCGGGCGATGATGAAATATTCGTCAGAATTGGGGTCCTGATCGTCCACCACAAAGGTCTGCCAGTCAGTCTTCCAAAGGCCTGAAGCCGCTTTAAACTCGTTCTGGACCCATTCCTGGAACATTGACGGCGGCATGCGGGTGCGGATGACTTTTTTATAAGCCCTGCGCTCTTTGAGTGAGACGTCTCGATAGGCAAAGGCTGAAGTGGCCAGCCCAAAGCCCATGACCGTCATAAAGATTAGTATTTTTACTTTCATCAGAAAAGATATGTTACAAAAATAGGGTTAATGTTTAAAGTGCCGCATGCCCGTGAAAATCATGGCAATGTTATGTTCGTTGGCCGCATCGATCGATTCCTGATCTCTCAAGGACCCGCCTGGCTGAATGATCGCAGTCACTCCGGCCTTCGCGGCCTCATCAACGGTGTCTCTGAAAGGAAAGAAGGCATCTGAAGCCATCACCAGAGGCATTTTGCCCAGGTGAGGCTTGATCCCTGCGCCTGCGGACACGGCGATGGGTTCAAGTTTGGCCGCCGCCATCTTCTGGAAAGCGATCTTCATGGAATCGATGCGGCTCATCTGTCCCGCGCCCACGCCTGCCGTCACATTGCCTTGCGACAAGACGATGGCGTTCGATTTCACAAACTTGCAGACTCTCCAGGCGAATCCCAGGGCATATTGTTCTTCGGCGGTCGGCTGGCGTTTGGTGACCACCTTGTCTTCTGCGCTCAAATGAAGGTCGCGTTCCTGCACCAGCATGCCGCCCGAAATCTTTTTGACGTCCAGTTCATAAGGCAATGAAAGACCGCTGGCCTGCCTCAAAAGCCGCAAATTCTGCTTGGATTTGAATATTTCAAGGGCCTCCGGCGTAAATTCGGGCGCGATCACGCACTCAAAAAATGTTTTGGTGATTTCCTGCGCGACTTCCTTGTCCACCGTCGAGCTGAAGCCGATGACCCCGCCGAAAGCGCTCAAGGGGTCTGCGCTGTAAGCCAGCTGAAATGCTGAGAGAGACGTGTTGGAAACGGCTGTCCCGCTCGGATTATTGTGTTTGATGATAACGCATGCCACGCCCTTATAGGCCGAGCCGGCAAAGGCGTTTACGATGTTCCAGGCCGCGTCCAAATCGAGATAATTGTTGAAAGACAATTCTTTGCCCTGCAGTTTTTCGGCGTGAACGATGCCCCAATTGCGGCTTCCGGTCTCTTTATATAAAGACGCCTTTTGCTGAGGGTTTTCGCCATAACGCAGATCGCTGATTTTCTTGAGTCCAAGGGTCAGCTCCGACGGAAAAAGCGTGGAGGCGTCTTTCTGAATGGGCGTTGAAATCTTCACGCCGCTCTTGAGGTTGGAGACATCGTCCATGACGCTCTCGCGGAAATATTTTGAGATCATGGCGTCATAATGGGCCGTGTGTCCGAACGCTTTTGCGGCGAGCGCCCGTTTGCTCTCGAGAGAAATTTTCTTATTTTCTTTATATTCCTGAATCGCTTTGGGATAATCTGCAGGATCACAAAGGACAACGACGCTCTCAAAATTTTTGCCTGCCGCCCGCAGGAGCGAAACGCCGCCGATGTCGATGAACTCGATCATCTCAGACTGAGGCAGTTTGTTCTCCATGCTGATCTTTTCAAACGGATATAGGTTCACGATCACCCAATCAATGGGCCCGATGCCGTGCTTTTCTATCTCGGATGAATGAGAATTGTTTTTGCGGTCATAAAGGATGCCGCCGAATATGTTGGGATGAAGCGTCTTGACGCGGCCGCTGAGGATTTCAGGAAATCCGGTGAGAGTGCTGACATCGGTCGCAGGGATGCCCTCGTCCCGGAGCGATTTGGCGGTTCCGCCTGTGCTCACGAGTTCAAAGCCCAAGGCATGCAGTTCTTTGCCCAATTCAATCAGGCCGGTTTTGTCGGATAGTGATAATAGTGCTCTCATGGAATGTCCTTATTTTACAAAATTATTTGGTTTCTCTTCTATACCGTTCAAGCGCGGAATGGATTGTGTCGGGATCAAATCCTCGACGGGCAAGGAACCCAAAGAGTTTGCGGTCAAAAGAATTTTCATCATCGGCTTTGATTTGTTTCATTCTCCGCAGGATCAATAGATATGCCCGCTCTTCTTCGCTCACCGCATCTTCAGACTCTGAGGCATTTTTAAGAGCTGTCTTCACTTCATCTTTCGGCAGGCCTTTCTTGATCAGATCCATTTCGATCCGATAATCGCCCCAGAGGCGGTTTTGAACTCTGGATTCTGCCAAATTTTGGGCCAAAACCGAGTCTGAAACGAGTTTCTGCTCTTTCAATTTTTCGATCACGGTCTCGATCATGCGGTCTTCAAGCCCCTTTTTTTTGAGCCGCTCCCTCAGGGCTTTTTCTGAGAAAGCTCGTCGGGAAAGGATTTGATAAGCGAGGTTGAGCGCGTCATCGATGTCCGGCACAGCTTTAAATTATACCAAGAAAAAGGTAAAATCATTTTATGTCCGCAACCTCAGCTGAACTCGAAACAGGCTCCAAAGCGCCCGATTTTTCTTTGAAAGACCAGGACGGCAAAACCGTCCATATGGCCGATTTCAAAGGCAAAAATGTTGTCTTATATTTTTATCCGAAAGACGACACGCCCGGATGCACGAAAGAAGCCTGCAGTTTCCGAGACAACGAAAAGAGACTCAAAGATGCCGGGATCGTGGTTTTGGGCGTGAGCCTGGACGAGGCGGAAAGCCACCAAAAATTTATCAAAAAATATAACCTCAATTTTACGCTTTTGTGCGATGAAGACGCCAAAGTTTCTCGGCTTTATGGCGTTTACAAACGCAAGAGCATGTTCGCAAAGCTCTTTTGGGGCATTGAGCGCTCCACATTTGTGATCGGCCCGGACGGCAATTTGAAAAAGATTTTCAGGAAAGTGAAGGTGGACGGGCACACTGAAGCGGTTTTGGAGGCCGTCTGTGGCTAAGTCAAAAACCATTGCCCGGATCAGCTCTGACCTTTGCTCCGGATGCGAAGCCTGTCTGTCCGTCATGCCTCATAAAGACTGTATTGTAAAGTCTGACGCTCCTTCAACAACGCCCTTCGCCATGGTCGTTGTTGATGTCCAGAACGAAAAGTGCACGGGATGCACGCTCTGCATGCGAATCTGTCCCTGGGAAGCCATTTCGATGGTGCCCCGCCCTGCCGAAACCCTTTAATAAAATTAAAACCAAGCAGTAAATTCTGTTTTTTGGAAAACTGTATCGAGCGAAAGACTGGCATACGCTTTCTCGAGATCCAAGCGAGCCCCGCACTCGGGCGAGCGCGTTTTCTAAAAAACAGAATTTACTGCTTGGTTTTAATTTTATTAAAGGCCGATGTATTGGTTGGAGCGAAGGAGCGTATGAATGGCGTCGTTGGCGATGCGGAGACGGTTGCTGACTTTCTTCATAAAATTCATCAAAAGCTTGGTGCCCAGCTGCGGATGATCGTGAATCACCTTGATCAGGTCTTTCTCATCCCAAATCCATATCTTCGTTTCTTTCGCGATCGAGGTGATCGCCGTGGCCGACCTGGGGTCCTTGTCGAAGAGCGCCATCTCTCCGAAAATTTCGCCCTGTTTCAGGCGCGCAAGCCGGCTTCCCTTCAAATCATGGCCCTCGGATTTCCAAATCTCGATGATCCCCTGAACCACCAAATACATCTTGTCCCCCTTGTCGCCCTGCCGGAAGATGATCGTGTCCGGAGGCAGTGAGACCATTTGGGACGTTCTCTGCAGGTGTTCCAGCTCGTGGTCTTCCAATCCGGCAAAAACGTCGACGGTGGAAAGAAGTTCCAGGATCTTTGTGTCTTTCGTCATTTCAAGATTAGTATAAGGGATGTTGCGGAAAAGTTCAAGGGCGGCCGATTAATTTTTTGAATTCCTGCTCGGTGAGGATTTTTACTCCCAGTTTTTCGGCTTTTTCAAGTTTTGATCCCGCTTCCGCTCCGGCAACGACATAGTCCGTTTTTTTTGAAACGCTGGACATGGCTTTTGCTCCCATCTGCGTCACGAACTCTTCCGCTTCTGAGCGTGAAAAAGATTCGAGTTCCCCCGTGAACACGAACGATTTCCCGCTGATGGCGGACTCCATAATTTCTTTTTTGGGCTCTTTAAAATTCACTCCGGCCTTCTCGAGTTTGCCGATGAGAGTGCGCGTGGTTTCCTGGCGGAAGAAGGTGTGGACGGATTCCGCGATGATCGGCCCCAGGTCAGGAACTTTCGTGAGATCTTCCTGGCTTGCATCTGCAAGGGCTTTCAAATCCATAAACCGTTCCGCAAGGGTTCTTGCCACTTTTTCCCCCACATGGCGGATCCCAAGGGCCGCAAGAAGTTTCGAAAGAGGCCGGGTCTTGCTGGTTTCAATTTGAGCGAGCAGGTTTTCCGCTTTTTTGTCCGCGAAGAGCTCAAGTTTGAGAAGATCTTCTTTTTTAAGAGAATAAACATCCGCAAAATCCTTCACAAACCCTTTTTCCAAAAGCTGGGACACGACGGATTCCCCCATGCCTTCGATGTCGAGGGCGTCCCGGCTCGCGAAATGCAGGAGGCCGCGTTCCAGCTGGGCCGGGCAGAGAGCGTTCACACAGCGCCAGGCGACTTCGCCGTCGTCGGCGCGCAAAACTTCTCCGGCGCACACGGGGCATGATTTGGGGGGCGCAATGTTTTTCGCGTTTATTCCATGTTCAATGACCCGGACAATTTTGGGGATCACATCCCCCGCCCTTTCGATCAAAACCTTGTCCCCAACTTTCACTCCAAGCCTTTCCACTTCGTCAAAGTTATGAAGAGACACGGAAGAAATGGTGACTCCTCCGCAATGAACAGGAGAGATCTTGGCGATTGGGGTCACGGCTCCGGTCCGCCCAACAGAATATTCAACGGAGTTTATCGTCGATGTCGCCTGTGAAGCGGAAAACTTGAACGCCACGGCCCATCTTGGGCTCTTTGCGGTCATTCCGAGGGCCTTTTGCTGATCAAAATGATTGATTTTGACCACAATCCCGTCAATTTCATATGGAAGACCGGGCCTTTCGTCCAGCCATTTTTTGTATATGCGGATGACGTCATCGGGAGATTGGGCGATTGGAATCGGATAAACGGCAACGGGGAGATGCAGGTTCCGGCAGACCTCGATGAACTCGGAATGTTTTTCGAGGTTCATGGTTTCAGGGATATTCGACGCGGAATGAACCGTAAACATGAGTTTGCGTTTCGCGGTGATTGAGGGATCTTTTTGTCTCAGGGAGCCTGCGGCGGAATTTCTGGGGTTGGCGAAAGTTTTTGAATCGGTCTTGACGGCCTCGCGGTTCATGGCCTCAAAATCTTTCTTGAGCATATAGACTTCGCCGCGGCATTCGAATGTTTCCGGCACGGGAGCCTTGAAATCCAGTCTCAGGGGAATGGCTCGAATGGTTTTCACATTGGCCGTGACATCTTCCCCCGTTTCTCCGTCGCCCCGGGTTGCCGCAGATTTCAGGCGGCCGTTTTCATAAACCAAAGCCAGGCTGGTCCCGTCCATCTTGGGTTCGATGCTGACTTCAAATTTGGCGCCACCCAGGCCCTTGGACGCGCGTTCCCACCAGGCTTTGAGCTCTTCCTCATCATAAACATTGTCGAGGGAAAGCATGGGGCGGGAATGTTTAACGGCCGAGAATGTGGAGGAGGCTTTGCCGCTCACGCGCTGGGTCGGGGAGTCAGGGGTGAGGAGATCGGGGTGCTGAGCTTCGAGGGTTTGGAGTTTTTTTACTAAATCGTCGAATTCCTTGTCGGTGATTTCAGGCGAGTCCTGGACATAATAAAGATATTCGTGGCGTTCGATCTCTTTTCGGAGTTCGTCGATCTGTTTCGCCGGATCCGGCATGTCAGGCGGGTTTTCTTTCCGTTTTGATTTTATCCAGGACGCCGTTCACGAATTTCCCCGAATCCTCTGTGGAATAGGCCTTGGCAATTTCAATGGCTTCATCGATGATCACGGAGACAGGGGTCTCCATGTCAAACATGATTTCATAGGTCGCGATGCGGAGAATGTTCCGGTCGATGGTCGCCATGCGCTTCATGTCCCAGTTCTGGGCGTATTTCGTGACGACCGCGTCTATCTCGGGCTTCTTTCCTTCAACTCCATTCACCAAATGCGCGGCAAATTTCTGAATGGATGAGGCAAGTCCTTCGGGAAACGAGGATTTCAGGGCAGAATCGCTGTCGTTTCCGCAAGTGTCCGTCAGATAAAGCGCCTGAAGTGCCATTTCTCGTCCTTCTCTGCGACTTCCCATATCAGTTTTTTTTGAGGTTTTTGAGCAAGCCTGCCATTTCTATGACAGCTTCTGCGGCCTCTTCTCCCTTGTTGGATGTGCCTTTGCCTGAGCGGGCGAGGGCTTGTTTCATGTTGTCAGGCGTTAAAATCCCGAACGCCACAGGGACATTCGTCTCAAGCCCGATGTCCATGAGGGCTTGAGCGGCGGAGCGGGAAATATAATGATTATGGGACGTTTCGCCTTTGAGGACACATCCGAGGGCGATCACGCCTTGATATTTTTTGCTCTCAGCCAGCACTTTAACCGCCAAGGGAACTTCAAAAGCTCCCGGGACCCAGACAGTGTCTCTTTCCTCATGTTTAATCCCGTGCTTCTTCAGAGTGCGGAGAGAGCCTTCGAGCAGGGCTCTTGTGATGTTTTCGTTATATCTTGAAACGACGATCGCGATCTTCATGTCAAACCACTTTCAGCATATGCCCGAGCTTTTTCTTTTTTGTTTTTAAATATCTTAGATTGCTCGGGTTTGATTTGATCTCGAGCGGAACGCGCTTGGAAATTTTTAAATCATAGCCTTCGAGTCCCACAATTTTTCTCGGGTTATTCGTCATGAGGTGAATCGAACTCAATCCCAGGTCGCTCAAAATTTGCGCGCCGATGCCGTATTCCCTCAGGTCAGGCGCGAACCCCAGCTTCTGGTTCGCCTCAACAGTGTCCAGCCCCTTGTCCTGAAGAGCATAAGAATGAAGTTTATTGGCGAGCCCGATGCCTCGTCCTTCCTGGTGCATATAAAGCACCACGCCCTGGCCCTCCTGCTCAACCTTGTTCAAAGCCGCCTGAAGCTGGTCCCCGCAGTCACAGCGCATGGAGTGGAGGACGTCGCCCGTGAAACACGACGAATGCACTCTCACCAGCACATTTTTTTTGCCCGCCACTTCCCCCTTCACCAGCGCCACATGATATTCATGGAGCACCGCGTCTTCAAAGAGATGGAGCGTGAAATTGCCGTGACGCGTGGGCAGGACCGTCGAGACCACTCTTTTGACGAGCTTCTCTGTTTTTCTGCGATATTCGATCAGGTCCTTGATGGAAATCATCTTGAGCTTAAATTTTTTGGCGAACTTGACCAGCTCCGGCATGCGCGCCATGGTTCCGTCTTCGCTCATGATCTCGCAGATGACGGCCGCGGGCGAAAGTCCCGCGAGTTTCGCGCAGTCCACTCCGGCTTCCGTGTGCCCGGCCCTCACCAGAACTCCGCCTTCGTGATAACGCAAAGGAAAAACATGTCCCGGCCTTGATAGATCGTCCGGCCGCGTTTTGGGATGGATCAGGGTCTTGATGGTGTGCGCGCGGTCCTGGGCCGAAATTCCGGTCGTGACATTCTTTCTGGCGTCCACGGAAACGGTGAAGGCGGCTTCTTTGGTTTTGTCGGGCCGTTCCACCATCGGGAATATGTTGAGCGCGTCCAGGTGTTCGCCCAGCATGGGGACGCAGATGAGGCCGCGTCCGTGCATGGCCATGAAATTGACGAGGGCCGGAGTGACGGTTTCAGCGGCGCAGACGAGATCGCCTTCGTTTTCGCGGGAAGGATCGTCCACGATGACGATCATCTTGCCCTTTTTTATGTCTTTGAGGGCTTCAGGAATGGAGGATAGAAACATGTTGCGCGACCGCCTTTGCGATGATGTCCGCTTCCAGGTTGACGAGGTCTCCTGGACTCTTGCGGGAGAGAGTGGTTTCTGATTCCGTGAAAGGCAGGACAGAAACTTCGAATTTTCCGTCATCGATATTTGAAAGAGTTAAGGATATCCCGTCGACGGAAATGGATCCCTTGGGGGCCAGGAATTTCTTCATCTCCGGCGGAAACGAAAAAGTATAAATTTTTGAATGGCTTTCCGGCTTTATCATTGTGATTTTTCCCATCCCATCCACGTGTCCCTGAACAAAGTGCCCGCCGAAAGTTTCACCGGCCCGGATCGGCATTTCAAGGTTGACGCGCGTTCCCGGCTTGAGCCGCCCCAGGGTTGTTCTTTGTTCCGTTTCGCCCGACACTTCGAATGAAATTTCCGTTCCTCTTTTTTGAGCTTTGCTCTTGAGCGCGGTCAGGCAAACGCCGTCCACCGCGACGCTTTCCCCTTTTTTTATTTTCTTAAAAGGAGTTTTCACGACCAGGTTCGGGGATTCCTTTACAATCGTTCCCACGGCTTTGATGATTCCTGTAAACATTATTTTTTCACGAGAGCGCGGATA
>JAKFYJ010000011.1 GCA_021730935.1 Elusimicrobiota bacterium | reverse complement strand
GAGTTCGGCCTCGCGGGGTCCTGGACGGTGATCGCGCTCTTCGGTCTTTTGGCATGGCTGGGACTCCGGATCGCGGCGCGGAGCACAAATCTGTTCAGCACGCTTTTGGCAAGCGGGATCACTTCCATCATCCTTTATCAGGCCATCCTGAACATCGCCATGGTGACCGGGTGCCTGCCTCCCAAAGGATTTCCGCTTCCGTTTTTCTCGTTCGGCGGATCTTCGCTTGTGATCACCCTTTCCGCGATCGGCATCTTGCTCAACATATCCAGGTCGACCCAGCGTGCCACCAACAATTCCATCCTATGATAAAACGGAAAATCCTGATCGCCACGGGTGGAACAGGGGGGCACCTTTATCCCGCGATCGTCCTTGCCCGCGAGCTCAGGAAACGGGACTGCGAAATTCTCTTTACGCTCAAAGCCAACATGACAGCTCCCAAAGAGATGATGACTGAAGAATTTTCTGTCGCGCCCATTCAAAGCGCACCGTTCAGCCGCAAAAATATGTTCAAAAACGCTCCCGCGGCCTTTTCTGTATTGAAAGGGTTCTGCGACAGCCTCAAAATTATCGGCCGCTTTAAGCCGGATGTGACCGTCGGATTCGGCGGATACGCGTCCGTCCCCGTGGTCCTGGCCTCCGCGATGAAAGGCGTTCCAGTTTTTCTGCACGAACAAAATGTCGTTCCGGGAGTTGCCAACCGAATCTGCGCCCGCTTCGCCTTTAAAATCGCGGTGAGCTTTGAAGAGACTTTGAGATTTTTCAGCAAGAAAAGCATTTTGGTTGGAAATCTCATCCGATCCGACTTTTTCAATCCGGACAGAGACGCATCGCTCAAGTCCTTGAATCTCGACGGAACTCTTAAAACCATTTTGGTGTTTGGGGGAAGCGCTGGAGCAAGACCCGTGAACCAGGCCGTCAGCGGCATGATCGGCCGCCTCAAGGATTCCGCGGGAAAAATACAATTTATCCACCAGACAGGCAACGACGAGGACACAGCAAAACTTAAAAAGTTATATCGAGATCATGGGTTCCGCGCCGTTGTCCAAAACTATTTCACTCAAATGAATGACTGTTACGCCGCATCAGATCTCGTCATCTCCCGCGCCGGCGCAAGCGCTGTGACCGAACTTGCCGCAAGCGAAAAGCCCGCAATTTTGATACCCTATCCTTATGCCGCCTCCGACCATCAGGCCAAAAATGCCGAGGTCACGGGGAAAATTGGAGCGTGCATCGTTTTGCATGAATCTCCGGACCTTGAAAAAAGACTGGCTGAAACGGTGAGAGAACTCCTGGAGTCACCGGAAAAACTTGTGAATATGAAAAACGCTTATAAAAATTTTTCCATCAACCTCAAAGAATCGCCGGCAAAAATGGCGGACCTTGTTTTGTCGGGCGTCCAATGAATAAACCGGATCATCTGAAAATCGCGATCTGTCAGATCAATCCCACCGTCGGGGACCTCAAGGCCAACGCCAGAAAAATCATTGAATATTATTTGAAGAGCGTTGAAGATTATTCGCCGGATCTCGTGGTCTTCCCCGAGTGCGCGCTCACGGGATATCCGCCGGAAGACCTGCTCCTGAAAGCAAGTTTTATCAAAGGGGCCGACGCCGCTCTCAAAACCATCGCGCAGGAGATTGGACCCACGCTGGCAATTGTCGGAACCGTCACCGCAAATGGGCAGTCCATATTTAACTCCGCCGTCGGGCTCCAGGGCGGAAAATCGGTTTGGACCTATTCCAAACGCATCCTCCCCAATTATGGAGTTTTTGACGAACAGCGATATTTTTCTCCAGGCAAAGAAACTGGAATTTTTAAAGTCCAGGGCGTTCCGATGGGCATTTCGGTCTGTGAGGACATTTGGGAAGACGATCTTTCGCTGAATCCTTGCGCGGCGCAGGCCAGAAAAGGCGCCAGAATTCTCATCAACATTTCCGCCTCGCCATTTTTCGCCGGAAAGTTTGATGTCCGATACCAGCTTTTGAAAAGGCGCGTGAAGGAAACCAAAGTTCCCATCATCTATGTCAACATGGCGGGGGGACAAGACGAGCTGGTTTATGACGGGCGGAGCATGGCCATGGACGCGGACGGACACTTGAGAGTCCTCACAAAAAGTTTTGAAGAAGACATCGGTCTCGTCCATTTTGACCTGAACAAAGGGCATGTCCGTTCCATCTGGCGCGAAAAAGCCGCTCTCCCGCTGGGCATTCCTGAAATCCATCAGGCCCTCTTGACCGGAACGCGGGATTATGTGAACAAGAACAAATTCAAATCCGTGATCCTGGGCCTTTCAGGGGGCATTGACTCCGCCCTGACCGCGGCCCTGGCAGTGGAAGCGATCGGGAAAGACCGCGTGATCGGGGTCACGATGCCGTCCAGATTTTCATCGTCGGAAACGGTGGGCGACGCCGAAAAAGTCGCCATTAACCTCGGCATAAAATTTCTAAAAATCCCGATCCACGGAATCCACCGCGCGTTTTTAAAGGAGCTCGCGCCCGCGTTTAAAGGGATGAAAGCGGACACCACGGAAGAAAACATCCAGCCCAGGATCCGGGGAATGATCCTCATGGCGCTCTCCAACAAGTTTGGACATCTCGTGCTGACCACTGGAAACAAATCTGAAATCTCCGTCGGATACTGCACGCTTTATGGCGACACGGCGGGAGGATTCGCCATGCTCAAAGACGCGCCCAAAGGCATGGTCTATGACCTCTCCAGATATATCAACAAGCTCGAGGGCCGCGAAATCATTCCAGCCAGCACAATCCGGCGGGTCCCGACCGCTGAGCTGAAATTCAACCAGACAGACCAGGACACTTTGCCGCCTTATCCAGTGCTGGACAAGATCATTCAGGGATATGTTGAAGAGGATTTGAGCTATGAACAGCTTTTGCGCAGAGGATTTGACGCGAAAGTCCTGCAGAGAGTGATCCAAATGATCGACCGGAGCGAATATAAACGCAGACAATCGCCTCCCGGCATCAAAATAACGCCCAAAGCGTTCGGGAGAGACCGGCGCATGCCGATCACCAATAAATTTACGGAGTGGTTAGGATAATTATCTGACCGGCTGAATTTCGCGGGAGAGAATGATGGCTTCCGCGATTTCTTTCATGGACTTCCTGCGGTCCATCGCGGTTTTTCTCATTTCTTTAAAAGCGGCATCTTCCGACAGCTTCAAATCTCTCATCAAAATCCCCTTGGCTTTTTCAACGAGTTTTCTGGATTCCAGCTCTTCCTGGCTGGATTTCGCTTTCTCTTTGAGCCGGGTGTTTTCGATGGCGACGGCCGCCTGATGAGCCACAGAGGCCATCATCGTGATTTCTGTTTGGGTGAACTGGTGCGGGCTTTCCGTATAACAATTTAAAACGCCGATGCAGTCGTCTCCCACGGTCATGGGGAGAGACAGGAGAGACGAAAGGCCTTCTTCGCGGGCAATTTCGGGATAATGATAATCAGGCTCTTCGCGGACATCGGCGATGGCCACGGGTTTGCGTTCAAGGATCGCGCGGCCTGACAAACTCTTTTCTATGGGGATCGGCGGCTTTTTCCTGTATTTTTCCGACAAAGATTGAGTGGCCGCGATGGATAAAAACTTTTTCTTTTCGTCCAGGAGCATGAGAGAAGTGATTTTGAAACCCAAAGAATCCGCCGTGATGGAAACGATCAATCGGAGAATTTCTTCGAGATAGGATTCTCCCGCAACCACCTTTGACACTTGTTCCAGGGTTTCAATGTGTTTGGCCCGTTCCTTTGTCTGGGAAAGAAGGCGGGCGTTTTCCACGCATCCGGCCACGAGTTTGGAAATGGTGGTGATGAGTTCCTTTTCCGAAGCGGAATATTCATGAACTTTCTTTCTGTGGAGGTTGATCACTCCGGTGAGCTGGCCCTGAGTGAGAATGGGAACAGAAAGGAAAGACTCATATTTATCTTCGGGCAATTTCGAGAAAAACATAAAGCGGGAATCTTCATACGCCTTTTGCGAAATTGCCACGGGTTTTTTGTGAGCCGCGACCCAGCCGGTGATGCCTTCGCCCACCTTCATGCGGACCTTTCCCAACGCGCCAGGGTGAGGGTTGTGGGACCCTGAGAGGACGAGAGAGTTGTCTTCGGGGTTATGCAGATAGATCAGGCAGGAGTCGCATTTCTCGACATCCACGACCAGCTTGGAAATCTGCCGCAGGAGATCCTGCAGAGCCAGCGGGGTGGAAAGCAAATCCGCAATTTTGTGCAGGAGGTCCAGCTCCTGCTTTGGAGATAACGGCTTCATATTAATTTTTCTGGAAATAATCCTGGAGACAACTGACGGTGAAACCGGAAGATTTCTTTTTCAGCTGGACGATGCTTTCCTTGAAAGCGTTGAGGGAAGAAACGGTCGTAAAAATGGGGAGGCGATATTTCAGCGCGGCCTGCCGGATTTCGAACCCGTCGCCCTGAGACACGGTGGTCTGGGAAGGGGTGTTCACCACCATCTGCACCTGCCGGTTTTTGATCATGTCCACGACATGGGGCCGGCCCTGGGAAATTTTCTTTACGGATTCCGAAACCAGCCCGTTTTTCTCAAAAAATTCGTGAGTTCCGTCAGTGGCATAAATTTTAAACCCGAGCTTGACCAGTTCTTTCGCGATGCCCAGGGATTTCTGTTTGTCCTGATGGTTGAGTGAGAAAAGGATGTTGCCTTCCATGGGAACCGTTGTGCCCGCCGCGAGCTGGGATTTGAAGAAAGCCAATGGAAATGTTTTGTCCATGCCCATCACTTCGCCCGTTGAACGCATTTCGGGGGAAAGACGGATGTCGGCTCCGGGGAACCTGTCCCAGGGCAAAACAGCTTCTTTCACGGACACAAAAGGCTGGGGCTGAATTTTAGGAAGAAGTTTTTCGAGTTTTTCGCCGACCATCAAACGCGCCGCGATCTTGGCCAGAGGCACACCCGTGGATTTGCTCACAAAAGGAATCGTGCGGGACGCTCTGGGGTTCACTTCCAGGACATAAACTTTCCCGTTTTGGATGGCAAACTGAATATTCAGAAGGCCTTTGACCTTGAGCTTGATGGCCAAGGTTTCCGTGATGCGGCGGATGTCTTTCGTTTCTTTTTCGGTCAAAGTCTGAGGGGGGAGGATGCATGCGGAGTCACCGGAATGGATGCCCGCTTCTTCGATGTGTTCCATGACCCCCGCGATATAAACCGTTTCACCGTCTGACAAAGCATCGACATCCACTTCTTTCGCGTCCACCAAAAATTTATCGATCAGGATCATGGAGATGTCGTCAGCGTGAGCAATGTAATCTTCCAGCATCTTTTCGTTATAGACAATCTTCATGCCCCGGCCGCCCAAAACATAAGACGGACGGACCATCACGGGATATTCAATCTTGCCTGCGATCTTTTTGGCCTCTGCGAGAGAACGGGCTGTCCCGCAATCGGGATGATCAATCTTTAAGCTCTTTAAAAAGACTCCGAATTTTTCGCGGTCTTCAGACAAATCGATGGATTCGGGGGAAGTTCCCAAAATTTGAACGCCGGCTTTGGCCAAAGGCAATGTCAGGTTGAGAGGCGTCTGGCCCCCGAACTGGACGATCACGCCGAGCGGATTCTCTTTCTCAATGATGTTCATGACGTCTTCGAAAGTCAGGGGTTCGAAATAGAGACGGTCGGAAATATCATAATCCGTGGAAACGGTTTCGGGGTTGCAGTTCACCATGATGGATTTGTATCCGGCGTCATGGAGAGCGAGCACCGCGTGCACACAGCAATAATCAAATTCGATGCCCTGCCCGATACGATTGGGACCGCCGCCGAGGATGATCACTTTCTTGTCTGAACTTACTTCGCCTTCGTCTTCTTCTTCGTAAGTCGAATAAAAATAGGGAGTCATGGCCGGGAATTCGCCCGCGCAGGTGTCCACGACTTTGTATGTGGGGAGAACTTCCAGCTTTTTGCGAAGTTTGCGGATTTCCGAAGGCGTTTTTTCCGTAAAATAAGCGATTTGTTTATCAGAAAATCCATTCTGCTTGGCTTTGAACATCAGTTCTTTGGAGAGAGGATATTTGGCTTTCCGGATTTCAGAGCCAAGGTCCAGGATGCCCTTGATATGCTCGATGAACCACGGGTCGATGGAAGACATCTCGGTGATATCAGAAACTTTCATGCCGAGCTGAAGGGCATTTTTGATGTTGAAAATCCTGTCGCAGTTGGGGATCATGAGTTTTGTTTTAAATTCTTCGAGCAGGCTCTGATATTCCTCGCTGGTCTTGGGCTTGTCCTGCAAGGTCTCCGCGATCATCTTGCCGTCTCCGCCAAGGCCGTCCCGCCCAATTTCCAAGCCGCGGATGGCTTTCTGGAGGGCTTCCTTGAATGTTCGGCCGATCGCCATGACTTCGCCCACGGATTTCATTTGGGAATTGAGCGTTTGGTCGGCGTTCGTGAACTTTTCAAAAGCGAAGCGGGGGACTTTGACGATACAATAATCCAGAGTGGGTTCGAAACAAGCCGGGGTTTTTTCGGTGATATCATTTTTGAGCTCGTCCAGCCGATATCCCACGGCAAGCTTGGCCGCAATTTTGGCGATGGGGAAACCCGTCGCTTTGGACGCAAGGGCGGAAGAGCGGGAAACGCGGGGATTCATTTCAATCACGACGACTCGCCCGGTCTTGGGGTTGACGGCAAACTGAATGTTGGAACCGCCCGTTTCAACTCCGATGGCGCGGATGCATGTGAAAGCCTGGTCGCGCAAAATCTGATATTCCTTGTCGGTGAGCGTCTGAATGGGAGCGACCGTGATGGAATCTCCGGTGTGCACGCCCATGGGATCAAAATTTTCGATGGAACAGATCACGACGCAGTTGTCCGCGGTGTCCCTCATCACTTCCAGCTCAAACTCTTTCCACCCGAGCACGGACTCTTCAATCAAAACTTCGCTGATGGGGCTCATTTCCAAAGCATGGGTCGCGGCGTCAAAAAATTCTTCCTGCGTATAAACAATCGCCGATCCGCTTCCTCCGAGAGTGAACGAAGGACGGATGATGAGGGGGAACCCAATGTTCTTGGCAATTTCCTGGGCTTCAGCGATATTATAAGCCACGCCGGATTTGGGAACATCCAGCCCGACCTTGATCATGGTTTGCTTAAAAAGTTTTCGGTCTTCGGCCTTGTGTATGGCGTCCAGTTTGGCCCCGATCAGCTCCACATTATGCTTCTTGAGGATGCCTTTCTCCGAGAGCGCAACCGCGAGGTTGAGAGCTGTCTGCCCGCCAAGGGTGGGGAGGAGAGCTTCGGGTTTTTCGCGTTCAATGACCTTTTCGACAAATTCGGGTGTGAGGGGTTCAATGTAAGTCGCGTCAGAAATTTCAGGGTCCGTCATGATGGTGGCGGGGTTGGAATTGATCAAGACCACTTTATAGCCTTCGGCTTTGAGGGCTTTCACGGCCTGGGAACCGGAATAATCAAACTCGCAGGCTTGGCCGATGACGATGGGCCCGCTCCCGATGATCATGATCTTTTTTATGTCTTCGCGCTTAGGCATGAACTTCCTTGGGAGATTCTTTGGATTTGTGTTTATGGATCAGCTTCATGAAATCGTCAAAAAGATATCTGGAATCGTGGGGTCCGGCGGAAGATTCTGGGTGATATTGCACCGAGAAAAGGGGCAGTTTCTTGTGCCGCAGTCCTTCGAGCGTATTATCGTTCAGGTTCATGTGGGTCAGCTCGACGCTTTTGCTTGCAAGGGAATCGATATCGACGCAAAAACCGTGGTTCTGGGAAGTGATTTCAATTTTGCCTGTCTTCAGATTTTTCACGGGATGGTTGGCGCCCCTGTGCCCGAACTTGAGTTTGAATGTGCCGCCGCCCAACGCATGGCCCAAAAGCTGGTGGCCCAGGCAGATGCCGAAAATGGGAACAGGGTTGGCAGAATCTTCCTGCATGGCAATGAGATTCTGGAGAGTTTTAATGGCATAGGTCACGGCCGCGGGGTCTCCGGGACCGTTGGAGAGCATGATACCTTCAGGTTTCAGTTTCATGATTTCCTCAGCTGAAGCTTTGGCCGGGACCACATGAATCTGGCATCCGCGTTCCGTGAGACAGCGGAGGATGTTCTGTTTTAAACCGAAATCCATGACGATGACTTTCGCCGGGGATTTTTTAGAATCCAGGTCTTCGCGGTGGATGGCGGCGCTGGAGAGTTTCCATTCCCCGTGGCTCCAATCATAGGCCGACTTGCAGGTCACATCTTTGACGAGATCCTGGCCTGTCATCCTGGGGGAATCTTCAATTTTTTTGAGGAGACTTTTGGGATTAAAATCAATTGCGGAAAGGATGCCCCGCATGGCGCCAACTTCTCTTAAAATCTTGGTGAGGCGGCGGGTGTCGATGCCTTCGATCGCGGGAATTTGCTTGGCGATGAGATAAGGTTCCAGGCTTTCCTGGGCGCGCCAGCTGGAAGTGATGGGACTCGCTTCTCTGACGACAAAACCTTCGCAGAAAGATTGGCGGGATTCCTGATCGTCGGGGTTCACGCCCACATTGCCGATGTGGGGTTCCGTCATGACGATGATCTGGCCTTTATAGGAAGGGTCTGAAAGAATTTCCTGATAGCCCGTCATGGAGGTGTTGAACACCACTTCCCCGAGACGCTCGCCTTTATATCCAAACGAAATCCCTTCGAAAATGTCCCCAGACTCGAGGGCCAGGACCGCCTTCGTTTTATTCATAGTTTTACAATTTTACAAAGTTTGAGTTAAAGGTGGAAGGGGGCTTATCGCAGAGGTTTAACGAGAGTCAGAAGCATGGCCGGCGGAGATGCCTGGTTCTGGGACACAGCCGGTTCCTGCTGGGGATCGGGGTCCTGCTGATCAGGAGATTTATCGAAGGGTTTTTGGAAATCGATGGGATAGACCTTGGCCAATTTTTTTTCTGCCTCCCAGCCGCACCAGCAATTCTTAAATTTATCTCTCTTGGCCCACACGTGTCCGGCCTTGCAATGATAGATCGTCACCCGAGCGATCCAGCCGTGATTGTGGAGATTATTTTTTTCTTCCATTCCATAAACCCGAGAGCTGTGGAGCGTCTTGATCCGATGGACTGCGTTCTCAATTCCCTGGTTCTCGCAGGCTTTGCATCGTCCAAAAATTAATTGAGCCGTTTTTCTTTGCAGTGAGGTCAAAAATCCGGCTGTCTTTTGCAATGGCGAGGATGACCGAGAACCGCCGGCAACCGCAGGGCCCGCCGCGAAACAGAGCAGAAGAGAAAAAATTATTGCTTTCATGCATTCATCATAGAGTTTACGCGAATGGGCCGCCATGTTCGGGGTGTAAAACATATATTTCAGCGCTTTGACAAATTTCGGGACGCATGCATTTTACACAGGATTTACTTGCGCGAAATATGCAATGAAGATTTTTCATCATACGATAGAAGAAAATACAATCTAGGAGGGACATTCATGGAACAAAGCCAGGAATCTTCGAACCTCATCCGGCTGGACATTCCGACGAAAGAAGGCGTGCACGGCATGGTGTTGGACTTGAGCAGGAAGTGGATTGAATATTTTCTGGGCATTCCCCAAATCAACCAGCTCTATGCCGCGATGCCCTCTGGACAGGGGGCCGAAGAGTTCTGCAAAAGATCTCTTTCCTCGATGAACGTCACCGTCCATGCGGACCCTTCAAAACTGGCAAAGATCCCAAAGACTGGGCCCGTCATCGTTGTCGCGAACCATCCTTTCGGCGGCATCGAAGGATTGGGCCTGGCGAGCCTGCTCCTCTCCATTCGTCCGGACACGAAGTTTATCGTGAACTACATGCTCGCTAAAATCCCTGAACTGAAGCCCCTTTTTTTTACGGTGGACCCCTTCGAGAACCTCAAGTCCGTCCACCAAAACGCCGCGGCGCTCAGGCGTTCCACTAAATGGGTCAAAGACGGGGGACTGCTCGCTATTTTTCCCTCTGGAGAAGTCTCTCATTGGCACCTTCGCGGACGGGAAGTGAAAGATCCGGAATGGAAAAACGCCGCCGCGTCCATCGCGAGGCATACGGGAGCGTCGGTGGTGCCGATTTTCATCGAGGGACAAAACAGCCTCTTGTTTCAAGTGTCCGGCATGGCTCACCCGCGCCTTCGGACCGCGCTCCTGGGGCAGGAACTCCTCAAAAGCAGGAGCCGAAAAATCCGCTTTGTCGTCGGAAATCCGATCGCTTCAGAGCAGATCAGAAACTTCCAGACGAATGATGAGCTGACGGCCTATCTGCGTTTGCGGACTTATTTGCTGGCTCAGCGCAAAGACCACGTGCGCCCATCCTTTGAGATATTAAAATCGAAACCCAAAGAAATTATCGCCCCGGAACAGCCGGAAGCGATGAGCCAGGAGATTTCAAATCTCCCGCCCAGCCGTATTCTCCTTGAGCACAAGGATTTTTTGGTTTGCTGGGCGCAGATGAAGGAAATTCCCCGCACGATGAACGAAATTGCGCGCCTGAGGGAAATTGCCTTCAGGCTGGAGGGAGAAGGCACGGGCGCCGCCAAAGACCTGGACCGGTTTGATCAGCATTACCTTCACCTCTTCGTCTGGCATAAATCGGCGAAGGAGGTCGTCGGAGCTTATCGATTTTCGCTTGCGGACAACATATTAAAGACGCAGGGGAAATCCGGTCTCTATACGGCGACGCTCTTTGACTTCACTCCGAAATTCCTCAAAAATCTGGACAACGCCATCGAGATGGGCCGCTCCTTCGTCGCCCCCAAATACCAAAAATCAATGAACGCGCTCCCGCTCCTCTGGCAGGGAGTTTTCCGATTCATCTCCAGAAACCCGAGGTATCACATCCTGTTCGGGCCTGTGAGCATCAGCAACCGGTATCGTCGGGATTCCAAACAGCTCATGGTGGATTTTTTAAAGAGACGGTGTTACCGCCAGGACTTGGCCTCGGAGGTGAGACCCAAGTCAGGCTTCAGGCCGAAAAAAATCAGCGGCTGTGATCGAATAGAGACGGCGCTCGGAACTCTTTCCATTGAGGAAATTTCAACGATCGTGGAAGAGTTGGAAAAGCCGCAGAAAGGCGTGCCCACGCTCCTCAAGCATTATGTGAGGCTGGGCGGTCAGATGGTGGGATTCAATTTGGACGCCAAGTTCAGCCACGCTTTGGACGGACTGATCGTGCTGGACTTGCTCAAAGGTGATCGGAGAATTTTAGGGAGATATTTTGGAGAAGATCGATTCTCCGAGTATCTTCAAACTCACGGAATCTTATTTGATTGAGGGCAGGATTGTTGAAGATTCCGGAGGCTGGCTGTGGCGGATGTCTTTGCCCTGAACCATATAAATGACGTCCTCCGCGATGTTGGTGGCGTGGTCCCCGATCTTTTCCAGGTTGCGGGAGATCAGGATGAGATCGATAAGCTGTTTGGTCTCCGAGGGATGCCTGCGGATCATGCTGATGACCTCGTTCAAGGCCTTGGATTTGAGAGTGTCTTCTTCCTCGTCCTTCTTTAAAACGTCCTGAGCCAGATCGACGTCCCTTTTGGAGAATGCGTCCAGACTTTCCTTGACCATTTCCTGAGCAATCTGGGCCATGCGGGGAATTTCCATAAGGGATTTGACGGGCGTTTCTTTAAAGAGGTGATAGGTGCAGGTCTGGGTGATGTTGACGGCCTGGTCCGCCACTCGCTCAAGCTCGGAATTGATCTTCATGGCGGCAATGATCGTGCGGAGATCGGAAGCTTCCGGCTGATAAAGAGCCAGGATCTTGCTGCAGGTCTGGTCCACGTCAATCTGGAGCGTGTTCACCTGATCTTCGCGGTCAAACACCTGCTGGGCAAACGCGTCGGTGCGGTCGATGAAACCCTTCATGGACAGGTGGATCATTTCTTCCGCAAGCCCGCCCATGCGGAGCAACATTTCTTTTAAAAGATTGATTTCTTCTTCAACGTGTCTTTTCATAAATTTTATCCGAACCTTCCCGTGATGTAATCCTCGGTTTTTTTGTTGCCTGGATTGGTGAACATTTTTGAGGTCACGCCATATTCAATCATTTCTCCAAGCAGGAGGAAAGCCGTGTGATCTGAGACGCGGGCCGCCTGCTGCATGTTGTGCGTGACGATAATGATGGTGTATTTTTCCTTCAGTTCCAAAATCAGTTCTTCGATCTTGGCTGTCGAGATGGGGTCAAGAGCGGAACAGGGTTCGTCGAGAAGAAGGATGCTGGGACGGATGGCGAGAGCGCGCGCGATGCAGAGTCGCTGTTGTTGTCCGCCTGAGAGAGATGTTCCAAGTTTATCCAGATGATCTTTGACTTCATCCCAGAGCGCGGCAGCCTTGAGACTCTTTTCAACTTCTTCCGCAAGGATAGAGCGGGACCTGATGCCGTTGAGCCGAAGCCCAGCCGCGACATTGTCAAAGATGGACATTGAAGGAAAGGGCTGGGGTTTTTGAAAAACCATGCCGACGTTTCTGCGGAGAAGGACAGGGTCTTTGCGCAGGACATTTTCGCCGTTGATCAAAACGTCGCCTTCGATCCTGGCACCGGGAGTGACTTCATGCATGCGGTTTAAGCATCGGATGAAAGTGGATTTGCCGCAACCGGAAGGGCCGATGAGCGCGGTCACTTTCTTGTCCAGCATGTTGAGGGAAATGTCCTTGATGGCGCGGAAAGCACCAAAATAGGCATTGAGGTTTTTGACCTCGATCGCGTTCTTTTCAACGATTTTTGTTTCTTCCGTTGTTATTCTGTCCATAGGGTTTTCCTGTTCCTTCAATTCAACATTTTTTCCGATGGCTAATTCAAGCATCTTGGGATCCTCAATGTTTCTCTCTCAATAATATTCTTGCGGTAAGCCCCGTGCAGAGGACCAGCATCATGAGAACAAGAGCCGCGGCCCAGGCCTGGCGGTGCCAATCATCATATGGCGAAATCGCATAGGTGAAAATCATGACGGGCAAAGACGCGATGGGTTCCAGCCAACCCTTGGCCCAATAACGGTTGCTGAACGCTGTGAAAATCAATGGTGCTGTTTCGCCGGCGACCCGAGAAAGGTCCAGAAGAATCCCCGTGATCAATCCCTTGGCGGCGGTGGGGATCACAATAAAAAGAATCACTTTCCATTCGGGCAGGCCAAGCGCCAAGCCGGACTCGCGCACACTGTGGGGGACGACCCTCAAAAATTCTTCCGTGCTCCGGACCGCAATCGGGATCATCATGACGCCCAAGGCGAAGCCGCCTGCCACAGCAGAAAAATGACCCATGGGAAGGACCACCACCGTATAAGCAAAAATGCCCATCACTATCGAGGGAACGCCGTTCAAAATGTCCGCGGCATATCGCACCAAAAATCCGATTTTGTTGTGACCGAACTCGGAAAGATATACCCCGCCCAAAAATCCAACTGGAACTCCAATGACGCTGGCCAAGCCCAGAAGCTTGAAGGTTCCAACGATAGCGTTCGCCATGCCGCCGCCTGTTTCTCCGACGGGTTTGGGAAGCTGTGTAAAGAAATTCCAGTTTAAGCTGGAAAAGCCGTGATATGTGATATAGCCGAGGATGAACAGTAAAATGGAAATCGTGACCGCGGCGCAGAGGCCTGTCAGGATGAAAGCGAGCAGGTTCATGAACTGCCGTCTCCTGTAAAGAGACATGTTAATTTCGAATGGGTTATGAACGGGGATTGTTGCCGTGGTCATGCCACGACCTCGCCTTTCTGGGACACTTTATAGATCAGAAGACGCGCGATGCCGTTCACGATGATCGTGATTCCGAAAAGGACGAGCCCAACCTGAATGAGGGTCTGAACATATAAATCGGACGTCGCCTCTGTGAACTCATTGGCGATGACAGCGGCCATGGTGTATCCGGGTTCAAAAAGCGACCATTTTATTTCCGGACGGTTGCCGATCACCATGGTGACGGCCATGGTTTCGCCGAGAGCGCGGCCGAGAGCCAGAAACACGGAGCCCAATATGCCTGAAAAGGAAAAGGGGATGGTGATGAGTTTTAAAACTTCCCACCTTGTCGCGCCCAGAGCCATGGCGGATTCTTTGAGGGTTTGCGGAACGGTTTTAAAAATTTCGCGGGAAATGGTGGCGATGAAGGGCAAAATCATGACGGCCAAAACAATGCTCGCGGTCAGCATGCCCACGCCATAGGGCGCGCCGGCTTTCCGCATGATGGGGACGAGAACGAAAACACCGATCAAACCATAAACCACGCTCGGGATGGCGGCAAGAAGTTCTGTGAGGAAAGCAATGACATTTCCAATTTTGGGTGGCGCGAGTTCATAAAGAAAAATGGCGACGCCAAGACCGAGGGGGAGAGCGATGGCAATGGCGAGAAACGATGAAACGAGAGTTCCGAAGACGAAGGGGAGAGCGCCGTATTGTTCCTGGACAGGGTCCCAGACCTGGCTCCAGAGGAAGCTGAATCCGAACTTCTGCATGGACAGGTGAGAGTTCTTATAAAGCTCCCACCCGATCCATGCAGTCAGAACGAAGATTGACAGAGAGAAGAAGAGGGTAATGTTTTTGAAAATGGCATCGCCCCAACTCCTCTGTTTCAATTTATTTTACCTCAATTTTTTTGACGGTGTTTTGAACCAGAGCATTGACTTCTTTGGGGAGAGGAGCATATCCCAGATCAGAAGCGAATTTCTGGCCATCTGCGAGCATCCAGTTCAGGAAACCCACGATCGCCTGGCCTTTCGCCGCGTCTTTCTGCTTCTTATAAACAAGAAGCCAGGTGAAGCCGGAGATGGGATAGGCTTCGGCATCAGGGGAGTTGGTGATGGAAACCCTGAAATCCGAAGGCATCTTGGTGCGGGCCGCGGCGGAAACGGACTCGATGGAAGGCTCAATCGCTTTTCCTGCCTTGTTCACGACCAGGCCATAAGCGAGCTTGTTCTGTTTGGCATAAATAAGCTCGGCATATCCGATGGAGTTGGGGGTTTGTTTGATCAATCCCGCCACGCCTTCGTTGCCTTTTCCGCCCAAACCGATGGGCCAGTTGACGGAAGTGCCTTTGCCGACCTTGGTGGACCAGTCCGAGCTCACCTTCGTGAGATAATCCACGAAGATATAGGTGGTGCCGGAACCGTCGGAACGGTGGACGACCACGATGGGCTGTGTCGGAAGCTCAACGCCGGGGTTATCCTTTTTGATCATGGGATCGTCCCAGGTCTTGATGTCGCCCAGGAAAATTCCGGCGATGGTTTTGCCGGAGAATTTCAGCTGAGTGGTCACGCCTTCGAGATTATAGGTCACGGCAACGGCGCCCAAAACGGTGGGGATATGATAAAGATATCCCGGGGCCGCCGCCATCTGGTCATCGGTCATGGGTCCGTCGCTGGCGCCGAAATCAACGGTGCCTGCAGAGACCTGGCGGATGCCGCCGCCCGAGCCGATGGACTGATAGTTGAACTTGTATTCAGGTTTGATTTTGTGATATTCGTCAAACCATTTTGAGTAGATCGGATAAGGGAAAGTGGCTCCCGCTCCGTTGATCAGCATGTCCGCTTTTGCGGCAACCGAAGAGATTGCCATGACTGCGGCCAAGCCTAAGAATTTAATTTTGTTCATTTGTGTCATACCTCCATTTTAACTGTTCAATGTGACAACCGTGTGACGCCCGTGTAAACGCTGTTTGACGATTAGAACTTGACCGCCACATCGATCTGCATGCGGTTGATCGAGTTGGCCGCGTTCAGCTGGGGTTCAAGATTTTCCGTGCAGAGGAATTTGGCTTTGAGGACCACATAATCTCTGGGAGCATAAGCCAGCCACCAGATGTGTCCGCGCCGGTTGGTGCCGCCGCCGCCGAAATCGGAGTCCGCGAGGTCCGCAGGAGTGGCGTTGGACTCGGAATATTTAAAATAATATGCCGCTTCCCAAGACTTTGCCGCGGCCGCTTTGTTGAGCTGGAACCCGACCTGATATCCGATCTTGGCTTCAGAGGCGAGGCTTCCGAGAGCGGAATTGTCCTGTTCGTTGATCAAATAATCCGCCTGGATGGCGAGAGGCCATTTCCAGAGGCGGGTGTTGATTTCGGAAGTGACGCCCACGACGGTGAAACTGCTGCGAAGCGCGCCTGTGGTGGTTCCGGACACCCGGGAATTCCCTTGCTGAGCCACGCCTCCGGCGGCAACATGAGCCCAATCGTTCGCCGCTTCGTCCTTGAAATAGTTGAAGTTAACGGCGTTGGTCCATTTCGTTTCTTCCATGATCTTGGATTTCAAACCGATCTGGTTGGCAAACATCCACTGGTCGCGGTTGTTGGTGGAATCTTCGTCCAAGGGGAACTGTCCGAAATTCGCGAAGAAACCGAACCGGTCATTGATCGTGACGTCGAATTGTTCCGCGAAACCTTCCGGGTTCAAGTCGTCGTCCCAGGCGAGGTCGGAGGCATAGGTCCTCCAGATGGGGTTCTGCATTTTACCGCCGGAGAGTTTGAGCCATTCAAACGCTTTCCATTGAAGATAGGCCTGGTCAACCCAGATCTGTTTCAAAGTGAAGCCGTTGTCAAAGCTCTGGTTGGTGGAGGTCTGTTCACCTGTCCCGGTTCCCATACGGAAGAAAACCGTGATGTCCTGAATCTGGGGAGCGATTCCCAAACGGAAACGGATGCGCTGTCTGGAGCGGTCCACGGCGCCGGGGCTATATTGCCACATGCTGTCCTGGCGGACGCGGATGTCTCCCGAGATCTTCAGGTTGCTGACCATTTTGCCGATGCTGATGTTGGCGGATGTGTCGTCCGCTTGCGCTTTGGGCGCGACCAGGCAGGCCATGACTGCGGCCGCCATAATGATGCTGGTGAGTCCTTGTTTGAGCTTCATGTCGTGTGTGTCCTCCTTATGATGTGCGCGGAACCGTTCCTCGGCTCCGCTGTCCTCCTTTGCGGCCATGCTGATTCGTTGACTCTCAAAGTTCTGGAGCGAGCAACAAGGAGGACCAAGTGCCCGCCCCAGTTGCAATTCGTTCAGATGCATGTCCCCAAAAAGGGATGTTATGTTTTTGTTTTGTTTTTGATGCGAAAATTTTTCTTACAGAACCGATCTTAAGCGCTTCAAACCGTTTTCAATTGTAAAAACCTTTTGGCAAAAAACATTTCTTGAAATCGATTCTTTTTCCAAACTGCCGATGAGCTCGTTGATCAGAGTGTGTTGTTCTCTGAGGAACGCCATCGCAAGGTCCGTCTGGATGGAACCCATCGAGACTTTTAAATCGCCGGACTCATTCATATAGAGCTGTTCCATATTTAATCTCCCGTTATTTTATTTGAATCCAGACTGCTGACCCATAGCGCGAAAGTAAAGTCTGTATGACATCAGCATGACAGATCATGCCTGGATGCGCACATATCGGACGCGCCGGAGCCTCAGGGAAAGGTCTGTTTCCGCGGCCCTTCCCTCCAGGATGAGGGTTTGGTCCTTCGGGGAATAATGAACCCGGTCCGAAATCAGCCCTTCCTGTTCCAATCCCTTGTATATTTCTGATGCCGCGCCGCCGTGAACCGTATAATCGTGATCGATCTCAGCGAAAAACGGTGTGAGGAGGAGGGCGTCCGCGTTTTTGAATATTTTTTTCATTTCATTTATTGTTCCGGGCTCACGGCATGAAAGGACCGATTTTACGGATCCGTTTTTAATGCGGATTTCATGTTCAGCCGACTGCGCTGTCGGAGCGATGATCCGAATGTGCCCCGCAGACACCCCAAGGCTCGCCGCCAGTTCTTCTATTTGTTCTCTGGGCTGATCGCTGATGAAAACAAAACCCGACCCCTGATCCAAATCGGAATTTTGAGACATCCTTCCGTCCAGACGGGTCAGGATATCCGACAACTCTTCCCTGAATTCGAATCCCTGCTCCGTCCGGTTCAGGAGGCCGTTGAGGTTCACGACGAAATATCCCGGACTGAGCGTTCCGGACCTTTCAGCACTCAAAACATTCAATAGTTTTTCAAAATGGCGGTCTACAAGGCCTGCCCCGTTTACGGGACCGGAACGGGCTCGGGATCCGAGAATTTTTATCCTGACTTGAGAGCGGGTTTCAGGCTGGAGCAAATTGAACTCCGGTCTGACGGCAATGGCTTCGAGGCGGCTCGCAGACCAACGGGAAACGGGGGGAACATTGGAGAAGACGAAAAGGATTAAAACAGCCGTGCGAACCGCAATAACGCGGAATTGATCTCCAAATTTTGAAAATTGTGACGGTTTAGAATCATCCTGAACAGACGACGAACGAAATTCGTCAGCAACGCCGAGGTCTTTCCAGAGCTGAGCGATTTGCGCGTCGTCATAATAAGGCACGCCTTCCTTGGTGCGGGTAAAATAAAAGGCGGACTGTGTGGGATAGGGAACCGAGGCGTTGACCTCAATGCCCTGGCTCTGTTCCACCGCCTGCATAAGCCCGCTGAAAAAAGCCCATTCCCGACTTTTCAGGGCCAAAGGCCTTCCGTTCCTGTGTTTGGCAAGATAGCTATAAACATCTTCCCTGTTTGAGGCGATCACCATGGGAGCCAGGAGGTGGCTCTCGAGATCGATCGGATAACTGCGGCGCCTTCTGTCGTTGACCTGCCGGCGGATCCGCTCATTCGCGGAATAAAAACTTTCAGCGGCGCTGGCATCGGCAAAAGACGCGACAAATCCGCCCGTAAAAGCGATCATCTGCTTTTTGACAGGATTGGAGAGGTCATACCTCGCCGTGACCGCCTGGCGCTCCACCCGGTTCTTCATGTGCATTGGATCCTCGCTGATGGCGTTGGGATAAAATTTCTGCACTCGACGGAAAGAGCGGTCCACGACCATCAGGTCCATGTTCTGGTCGACCAGGTCTTTATAACCGACCCAGGACGTCAAGAGCGTGATCCCGTTCTGGACCTGGATGGGGCTGATGAAAAGCTCATCAGAGAACATGACGGCCACGCCGCCCCTGCGCTCGCCCGACATCGCCTGGCAGGCTTTGTATCCGTTCAGAAGTGAAAATTCGAGCGGCGTAATCGCGCGGTCCAGAAAGGGGAGGGAAAGCGGAGTGGCCGCGGACTTGACTGAGGGTTCATCCGCCAACAAGACAAGGACTCGGAGATCGTCCAGGCTCCGGCCCCGCAAATGGGGATGTTTCGATCTTTCCATTTCAAATTCCGGAGAATGAAGGTATTGCATGGAGTTGAGATATCCCATCCCGCTCCCTTCGCGCTGGCTGGGAAGAGTGATCACGGGGACATCCTGCCGCAACAATCCTTTGCCTCTGCCTTCCAGAATGCCGCGCAGTTCCGCGGATTCTGTCCGCCCGGGAGGAGTGACGAGAAGGATGATGTCCGCCGAGGGTGCCGACATCGATTTTTCCTTATCCGCAGACGACAAAGTCCGCAAATATTCTGACTGAAGCAATGTTTTCCCTCCCGAGGGCGAACTTTCGCTGACCCTCTGTTCGGCTTCCGAAATGCGGTTTTCAAGAGATTTCAGTTTCTTGCTTTCAGCGGCATAAAAACTGTCTCTCATCCCGAACAAAATGAATGACCAGGACATAAAAATGGAGAAAAGCACTGCGCGCCCCGCGGAAATGATGGCGCTGGAAAGCGTATAAGTGAAAGGGGCCCCATAAACGAGCCAGTTGAAACCATAGACCGAAACATCCAGAAGCAGAACCACGAAAGAAAGACCGAAAATGCGGGTCATGATTTTTCGCCAGGGCCAGGTCAATTCGTTGTCGAATTCCGCCGTTTGGATGTTCAAATGGCGCATTTCCTCGAACAGGACTTTTTTTATGTTTTTCGCCTCGGGATATAATGAAGGCTCCACCTCGTTTCCGGCATTCAGCATGGCGGAAAGGTGCCCTTCGCCGAAAAGTTTTTTCCAAAACCGCCCATCATTTCCTTCGGCTCCGAAAAATTGTTTCCTGACCACGAACATCCCGAAACTGAAACCCCAAAATTTTTGGACCATCCAGGCGAAAGGCCGGATGAATCCCTCCATCAGATGCTTAAACCGCGTGCGGTGTCCTCCGACGGGAAGACCGTATCCTGACAACTGGCGGTAATTGCTCACGCGCGTCATGCCGAGGCGATAAATCAGGGAATATCCCGCAAATTTTTTGAGCTCTCTCGCATAACGCACCAGATCATGGGCCAGATCAGGGTCCAAAGAGCCGTTTTCGACCTGGAGAATGAGACGGTCGGCAGTCACACGGCTGAGGATCGTCAGCTGTCGGTTGGTGCGCCCAACCTCGTGGAGATATCTCACCAGGGTCCGGGGCCTGATGAAATTGTTGTTGATCACGGCTTTGGCGATGTTCAGGATGGCCATGCACTCTTTCCTTCCAAGAGGCGCAGGGCTGTTGAGAATTTCTCTCCATTTCACCAGGTCCGGGTTCGTGACTTCCAAGGTTGAAGGAAGCTCTTTCTCTTGATAAGGCATCGCTTGAGAATAATGACGGTTATCATTTTTATGGTTATCCAGAGCCCCGTCGATGGCGAAGTCCAGGAGCATCTGCGTCCCCAAACTGACGGCCGCGGCGGGAACAAGACTGAACTGGAAAAACGGAACGAGCAAAAACAAACTGATGCCGAGGTGAACAAAGAGATTGGCCATATATCGGGGCTTAACCGCTGAGCGGCCCTTGATTTCACTCTCATGCACGCGCCATGAAACGATTGAGTGGGAAAGAGGAAAGAGGGTCAGAAGCGTGAGGGCTCCTGCGGTCCAGCCTTGAGAGTGAATGGAACCTCCCTGCTGAAACATCAGCACAGGCAATATTCTAAAAAGCACGGTTTCCCAAACCGCGGTGACCTTGAGTTCACCCAGAAACATCGCGGTTTTTTTCGCCCAAGACTGAGGTTTCGGGAGGCGTTTTTCCAGGACAGCCTTGCGATAAGGATAAAATATGGATGCCGGAGTCACCATGGTTTCCGGCAGGCGGTCGCGTTTAATCGTGATCCGAAGAGATCCGTTATGCGCAATGTTCATCAGCCCGGGAACAAACCGCACCTTCGAAAGAAGTTTGATAATGCCTCCGGCCGCGCCGTGACTGCCTTCAGGCAATTCAAGCGTCATGCCGTCATGCAGTAAATCCTCCAAAACCCTGAGGTCTTCCATCGATTCGCCGCCGTTCTGCAGCATCGCCGCAAAAAATTCAGGCAGAAGCCGGGCAGGAGAACCCATGCTGTTAAATGCGCTCATGCTGCGCAGAGTGTGGCCGTATATTTTTTTAGTTCCGGATTTTGCATAGTTCCCGTCCATCCCGCGTCCCGTCAACGGCCATGCGAAGCTGGAAGGCGAGAGGAAGGGGGAATGCCCCAAAGCATAGGGCTTTCCATCAATCAAAACTGGCACAGACAAATCCAGGGTCTTCAGGACATCCACCGCTTCTCTGACAGACAAAGCTTCTTTGTCTTGAGAAAGGATCTTTTCGAGCGCGCCGGCATAGGCGGATTTTAGGTCATCCCATGCCTGAAGCGAAGAGAGACCCTCCGCGGAGCTTTCACCCGATTCAATCTGCAAAGAAGGACGGATAACGAGATAACGGAACCCTTTTGCTTTCAGAAGTTCCGTGATGCCTTCGGTGTGATATCCCCCGGCAATGAGAATGGCCGAGCGCGTTCCGGGCTTGATGCATCGCGAGAGGTTTTCAACCATGGCCCGGTCCCGCCGCAAAGCGAGGTCATAATACGATTCAGCCATAAACTTGACCTGGCCCTGGTTGATGGATTCAATTTCATTTCTTCGGCGGTGCCATTCGTTCGATGACACCTGCCATTTGAGGCACTTGGCGTTGAAAGAGAGGGTCCGGTCTTTGCCATATATTTCGTTCGCCCTTTGACGAAGTTCCGGCCGAACCTGAGATTCAATCAATTCTGCAGACGCAGAAATCATAAGCTCGTCCAATTCTTTTTCTATTTTGTCATAGCCAATATTTCCTGACTGGTTCAGGCCTTGGACAAGATTGTCGAGGTTGGGGACATGAATTGAAAAGGCTCTGGCCATGGAGGCAAGGCGGGAATGAAAAACGCGCGAACTGACTTTCCCAAGACGGAACTGAAGGCAAAGGTTCAGGAAATCCGACGCCTGGGAACCCGTTAGGTTTTCGCTTAGAATTTTCTGGACTGCGGCGCGCTCGCCTTCCAGACCCTTTGACGAAACCTGATCTTCGAAAACGGCGGCGTCCAGGAATTTCTTCAGTTCCGGGAACGCATCCTTTGCCCAAGTTTTGGGACAGGTCTTGATCACGAGGCGGAGAAGATCTTTCAGCGTATTTTGCTGAGCGTCAACTTTTTCTCGGACAAGGTCGAGTTCGCGCAACGAGGGGGGATAAATTTCCATCTTTGCCTGAGAGATCAGCGCGCGTTCCGAATTGATTTCGGAGATACGCGCGTCCAGGGAAGACCGCGCGGAGTCCCGGGCTGTCACATTCGCCTGATAAAGATCGGGATCTTCAACGCCATGAATCGCAATGGCCCCCGGATGCAGGATCGCAAAATATTCTTCGCCCCTGATCCGATTTTTCTTCAGCAGGGTCTGCGCAGACTTCTCCCTGAGCCGCTCGTCCGGGAAAGCGCCTAAAAAGGCCGTCTCGATCCGTGTCCAAGCGCCTTCAACATAAACAGGCAAAGGGTCACTCAGCGCGGTTTTATCTGCAGAGGTTTCAGCAACGGCGTTCAAAACTCGGGCCAGATTTTTTTGGGCCGCGAAATGGTTGTGCGCGTCTTGGATGTGCAGGATGACCGGAAGCTGAGGCGATCCCTCCGTCCAGGATTCAACAACAGTCCCGACAGATTCTGGAATTGAGAAGCCTAAATCTGAAACGGGGTTTTGGACTTCACTCTCAAGGGGAAGAATTCGGCGGATCTGCCTGCCGGACTGATGCATCCGCTCCGTTGCCGCTTTTCTTTCACTCCAAAAAGACGCCTCAGCATAGGGCGGAGCCGTCATTGCAAACACATAACACGCGAGAAGGAGACGCCTGATCATAAGTTATGGCGTTCATCTTATCTCACTGCGGGCCGAAAACCCATTGAAGCGAAGTAAAATGGGTGTGAAAGTCCCGTGACGGATTTTTTTAGTTAATCTTGAATTTGTAGCCGATGTTTTTGACGGTGGCGAGGCGGGACGCTTCCGAGCCGAGCTTGACGCGCAGGCGCGCCACATGCTGATCGACGGTGCGCGTGTCGATTTCAGAGGCCTGATCATAGCCCCAGACTGATTCCAGAAGCTGATCGCGAGTGAGCACCTTGCCCTGGGCGGAGAGGAGGACTTTGAGGAATGTAAATTCTTTGGAAGAAAGCTCAACGAGCTTATCCGCGAGTTTCACTTCATATCGTTCCAGGTCCACTTCCAACTTTCCGGCGCGCACGACTTTCGCGTCGCTCGTTTTTTCTTTGGACCTGCGGAAAAGGGATTTTATCCTGGCCAGGAGTTCCCGGACACTGAAAGGTTTGGTCACATAATCGTCGGCGCCGAGTTCCAAGCCCAGAACGCGGTCCGTCTCTTCTTTTTTGGCTGTGAGCATGATGATGGGCACCTGGGAATCTTTGCGGATCATCTTGCAGACTTCGATACCGGAAAGTTTGGGGAGCATGAGGTCCAGAATGATCATGTCGGGATGTTTGGATTTCGCGAGGGCAAGCCCCGCTTCTCCGTCGGTCGCGGCAAAAACCTGATACCCCTCTTTTTCGAGGTTATATTTCAGGAGCTTGGAAATTTCTTTTTCGTCTTCAACGATGAGGACTTTTTCTTTCAGCATGGTTATAGAATAATACTTTTTAGAGTCAAGAAACAGCCCGAGAGGGTGGGAATCCATAAATTGTCGTTCCAGGGGAGGGGCGCGAGCTCCACCGCCGTGACGAAAAATGCGGCGGAAACGGCCCATAAAGGATTCAAAAACACCAAACCCACCAAAAGACTGGCCGTAAAACATGCCAGGCTTCCTTCCATGCTCTTGCCGAAAAATTTATGGCGTCCAAGCGGCACTCCGACGAGAGCCGCCGCCGCGTCCGCGAAAACCAAATATCCAAGCGAGCAGAGGATAATCCTGGGATCTTTAAAAATCCAAATGGTGAGGATGCATCCCAAAAGAGTCCAAAAGATGCCGGAGAAGCGGGTCATTTCGGACTCGCGCTGAATGCCGCCGAAAAGAGGCATGATGGCCTGATTCAGTTTGGGAAAAAGAAGGCGGGAGGACTCCACAATCCCCACGATCACGATCGCAGGCACGAGTATTTTCAGCACCGATTCCTTGCCGAGATAATAATAGCCCGCGGCATAGACGAGCGAGAGAGCATGAAAGAGCTTCCGCTTAATTTCTCTTTTCATGGGCGGCGACAAACTCCAGAGATTTTTCTGCGATGGTTCTTGCGGCATGGGGTTTGGATAGATTATGGGAGTTTTTCTTCATGATCTCAACCTTATTTTTATTATTTAATAGCGCTGAAATTTCGTCGGGGATTAAATTCGTGTCTTTGATCGAGATGCCGGCTTCATTGCGGATGAGAAATCCTGCGTTGAAATCTTCCTGGCCGGGGAAGGGGTTTACGACGCAGATCACGGCGCCGGAAGCGAGGGCTTCGGAAACGCTCAGCCCGCCGGGTTTGGTCAGGATGATGTCCGCATGGCTCATGAGTTCGGGCATTTTTTCGGTGAACCCATAAATGCAAGATTGATGCCGCGGAGGGACTGGGAACTTTTCAAGATCGGATTTGACCTGTTCGTTTCGGCCCGCCACCACCTGAAGGGTGAGAGGCGTTTCAATCTCGAGGAGTTTTCGATAAATGTCCAAAATGGGACCCAGTCCAAGTCCGCCGCCGATGACCAAGATCGAAGGCCGGTCATTTTTCACCAAGCCGTTGGGGTGAAAGCCAGGGCGGATGGGAATTCCGGCAGGAGTAATTTTATTTTTAGGGACCCCAAAAGTTTCCAAATGTTCCGCACCCTCCGCTGTCGCCGTAAAATAATGCTCGCAGGGTTCATGCACCCAGAGCTTGTGCGTCATGAAATCCGTGGTGACCGTCACTTGAGGAACGGAAATTTTTTCCCGCTTTTTAAGGGCCGCCACAATTTCGGTCGGCAAAAAATGAGTGTTGATGATGAGGTCATAACGCCGGCTTTGAAGAAATTCCTCAAATTCAGGGAGCCCGGATTCTTCCAGAAACAGCCTCACGCAGTCGAGGATGGAATCTCCGGGACGGTTTTGGTCGAAGTTTTCATAAAGAGAGGCCACAAGCGAAGGCGCTCGCTGCAGGAGCGAAACATAGCCTCCGGAATATATTTTCTTAAAAATGGGGCGAGCGAACTGCAGGACGTCCAGGCAATCCACATAAGCATCGGGGCGGGCCTCCTTCATGGCGGATTGAACGGCGAGCGCGGCGCTTCGGTGGCCTTCTCCGACGGACGCGTATAAAATAAGGATGTTAATGGATGGGTTCAAGGTGGCTCAGAAAAAGTTTGGAACAGGCTTCCCAGGAAAATTTGAGAGCGTGATCGCGGCAGATTTGAGGATCGATTTTCAGACAGTCCACTGCGGCCTGCTCGAGATTGTCCGACAAGATTCCAGCTCCGGAATTGCCGACCACATCGTTGGGGCCGGGGACAGGATAGGCCGCAACCGGAATCCCGCTGGCCATGGCTTCCAGGAGGACCAGCCCAAAAGTGTCTGTCTTGCTGGGGAACACAAAAACGTCGCTCGCGGCATAATGATGGGCCAGCTCTTCTCCGAATTTTGCTCCAACAAATTTTACCTCCGGATATTCTGATTTAAGTTTCCGCAGATCCGGGCCGTCTCCGACCACCAGCTTCGTTCCTTTCAAATTCAGATTCAAAAATGATTTGATGTTCTTTTCCACTGAAACGCGGCCCACATAAAGGAAGATGGGTCTGGGGAATTGCAGGAAGTCCTTGGATCTGGGATGAAAAAGGTCCGTGTCCACGCCTCTGGACCAGCGCACGACATTGCTGAATCCTCTGCCCGAAAGTTCGCTCACCAGAGTGTCGGTCGCCACCATTGTGCGGCTCGCCGCTCCGTGGAACCAGCGCACGAGGGGATATGTCCACTGTGAGGGAATTCTGGTCCGCGCCTCGATATATTCGGGGAAACGCGTGTGGAACGACGTCGTGAAGGGAATCCTTTGTTTTATGCAATAAGACCTCGCGGCGATTCCCAGAGGCCCTTCGGTCGCAATATGGACCGCCGAGGGCCTCAAGGACGCCATGAGATCGGAAATTTTTTTGCCCGGATTCAGAGCAAGACGGATTTCGGGATAGGTCGGGCACGGGATGGTTTTGAATTGGTCGGGGCTCACGACATAAACGGAATGCCCCAAAACTTCAAGCTGGTTTGAGACCGTCCTCAAGGTGGTCACAACTCCGTTCACCTGGGGCGTCCAGGCATCCGAAACGAGAACGATGTTCATCTCGTCCCAGCGCGGGCCATCATGAGAGTGGGAGCAACCGCGTCGTGCCAGTGAATGATTTCGAGACGCCCGTCAAAGTGTTCCACCAAAGCCGTGCAGCTTTCCACCCAGTCCCCGTCGTTCAAATATTCGATGCCGTCGATCATTTTCATGTCGGCTTTATGGATGTGCCCGCAGACAACCCCGTCCATCCCGCGCCGCTTGGCTTCGCGGACAAGGGCCCGCTCAAAGTTTTCAATGAACCCGCCGGCGCTTTTGACCTTGAGTTTAAGATACGCCGAAAGGGACCAATAAGGATATCCCAGCTTTCTGCGCGCCGCGTTGAACCAACGGTTTATGAAGATCGTGAAGTTGTAGGCCGTGCTCCCGAGCTCCGCGAGCCAGCGCGAGTTCATGATGATCCCGTCGAACTTATCTCCATGGAGGACGAGCAGGTTTTTGCCGTCGGCGGTCCTGTGAACGGTTTCATAAAGCACGGAAATGCCGCCGAACTTGTGTCCCAAATAATCCCGCAGGAACTCGTCGTGGTTGCCAGGGATATAAAATACTTTCGTCCCTTTCCGGGCTTTGCGGAGGACTTTCTGAATGATGTCGTTGTGGTCCTGCATCCAATTCCAGGATTTTTTGAGTTCCCAACCATCGATGATATCGCCGACCAGATAAAGATATTTGGATTCGTTGTGTTTCAGGAAGTCCAGCAAGAAATCGGATTTGCATCCCGCAGTCCCGATGTGCGTGTCGGAAATGAAGATGGAACGATACCGGTGTTTTCCTTCCGGCTCGTCATATGACAACTTCTCTTTAGTTATCCACAGGTTATTCACAAGCAAGATTATAGGCCATGAAGACAAAAATGCCCATGATCGCGGGGTAAATTCCGTGTAAAAAGTGAGTGACACGCAAAAAATGTTGTATACTGGCCTCAAAGTCATGGACATCAATAATTTTGAAGGATTGAGAGAGGAACTTTATTCTGCGCTCAAGATCGATGACTTGCGCTTCGTCGAAATAGAATCCAAAAAGCGCATCCTCCCGGGGCAAGTCGAGCGGCTCAAAGAATTCATCTCGGAAAGCAAAAAAACCCGCCACATTAAAACAACCTATTTTTTTGACCAGTTCTTGGACACGCCTAAAATGGATCTTTTCCGTCTGGGAGCGAGCTTGCGCCTCCGGTTCAAAAAGGGGGGATCAAAAGTTTATCTGCAGTATAAAGGTCCGGGTTTTTTAGAAAACGACCTGCTCTTCCGTTCCGAGTTTTCTTCAACGGCTCTTCGGAGAATTTCGCTTGAAGAAAGCCATCATGACGCCATCCACTTTGCCAAGACTTCCGTCCCCATGATCCTGAAACGGCATGCCGGGAAAGCGATGGTTCAATCGATGAAAAGGCACCTGGGGGAAAACACCATCGGAAAAATTTCTTCAGCGCCCATCATCAGTTTGTATCAGAAGGACAAATATTCGGTGGACCTGGGCGATGGAGCTTATTTGGAACCGTCCATCGACCGCGTTTCTGCTTTCCACATCACGCCCATGGGGCCCTATCCGCTTTCAACTTTTTATGAATATGAAAATGAGATCAAGGCCGAAAACAGCTCCCTGTTCAGCAAACTCCGGCATCTGCAAGATTTGGTTAAGTTCGACAGAAAAGTGGTTCGGAGTTTCCGGCTGAAAACCGAAAGCCTGGACAAATATCACCGCTGCACTTCAATTTTTTTCGGCCGCCGCTAAAGCGAGTTCCGCGAACATCTGCTGGCTCCGGAGCGGTTTTTCTCCAAGCTTCGGAACAATCCTGACATATTTTCCGTCGGACAAGAGCTTCCAGGCCTTCACATTGTCGCCCAGGCTTCTGGCCAGGATCACGTCTTTCACATAAGATTTGAGTTCAGGATCCTTCACGGCAAATGCGATTTCATAACGCGAATTGAAATTTCTCGGCATCCAATCCGCGCTGGAAAGATAAATCTTGTCTTTGCCTCCCGCCCTGAAATAATAAATGCGGCTGTGCTCCAAAAAGCGGTCCACGACGCTTTTCACCGAAATGTTCTCGCTCAGTCCCTTGATTCCCGGCTTGAGACAGCAGATTCCTCTCACCAGGAGACGAATTTTCACTCCCGCTTGCGACGCTTCATACAAAGCTTCGATGAGCTTAGAATCGACGAGAGAATTCATTTTCGCCCAGATCACGCCCGCGCCGCCTGCCTTCTGAATCTTGGTTTCTTCTTTTATTAGTTTAAGAAAACGGCTGTCCAAATCCTGAGGGGCCACAAAAATATCTTTGAAAGTGAACCTGGGTTTTTCGCCTTTCCAGAGCCAATTATAATAGGAAGCGACTTCTTTCCCAAGGTTTTGGTCGGCGGTGAGCAACCCCAGATCCGTATACAATTTCGCCGTGTCTGGATGATAATTGCCGGTTCCAAGGTGGGTATAAAATACTTCTTTCCCGCTCTCAACTCTCACCACCTGCGTGAGCTTGGAATGGACCTTGAAATGCCCGAAGGCGCGGATGACTTTGCACCCGGCCTTTTTCAGTTCCGCGGCCCACTTCACATTGTTGAGCTCGTCAAAACGCGCCTTGATCTCCACATAAACCACCACTTTTTTCCCTGCGAGAGCGGCATTTTTCAAAGCCATCATGTTGGGCGATTCACTGCTTGTGCGGTAAAGCGTGTGCCAGATCGAAGCGACGTTCGGATCCATCGAGGATTGGTTCAGGAAATTCACGACGACATCGAAGGAATCATAAGGATGATGGAGCAGAACGTCCTTCTTTTTTATCACCTCGAACACATTAGGATTATGGGAAAAAGCCTGCGGCAGGATCGGAGAAATGGGGGGATATCTTAAAGTTTTGGGCGGATCATTTTTACAGATTCGCAGGAGCGTTTTGAGATCCAGCGGGAGATTGAAAGTGTAAAGTGCCGCGGAATCGAGGCCGATCATGGTGGCAAGATAAAGGCATCCTTCAGAATAAGAAGGACTGTCCACTTCCAGCCTCACCACGCGCGCGTTGGAGCGCCTGTGCACGGCTTCGACAATCTGCTCTTCCAAATCGTCAGCGTCGTCGTCGCGGCGGAACTGCAGATCAGCGTCACGGATGATCTTGAAGCAAAAGGCTTCCTGAACTTCGCGGCTGGGGAAAAAACTCTGTGCGCGGGCCGCGATCCAACGGTCCAGAAGGACATATCGTTGTCCCGCGGCATCATCAGGAAGCCGGAGAAGGCGGTCGGCACGGTGTTCAAGGCTGATGACGGCGTATTCACTTGTGAAGCGGACCAAAACATGGATGCGCCCGCTTTTCAGGTGAGGGAGCGGCTCGGCATATTTCCTAAAGATGAAGCTCAGGTTCGGGAGTGCCTGCATGATCTCGCGGTCCAGGTCTGCAAATTCCTTAAACTCAGAGAAAATCTGGATGCCGTGACCGCCCAAAGCGCGAAAGATATCTTTTAATATCACCGATTGTTTCTCTTTCTGCTTGATGACATGGGCGCGTATTTTGGCGAGGATGCGGGTGGGATGAAAAGGAGCGTTGAAATGCCGGCCCCGGAGGCGTTTGGCCAGCCTCGCCACTTCGGCCACTCTCACCATAAAAAACTCGTCCAGGTTCGTGCTCACAATCGCCGCGAAGTTGAGCCGTTCCAGTGGGGGAACTGAAGAGTCTGCCGCTTCGCTCAGAACACGCTCGTTGAACCTCAGCCAGGAAAGTTCGCGGTTGAAAAAATCCGGTTCTTTCGCGGTGGGCTCGTCCAGAAGACGTTTACCACCCGAAAGATCCCTGAGATACGCGGAAAATGATCGCCACTTGGGCGGGGAATTTTTAGGTTTCATGAGGACGATGACCTTGTGTGTATTATACCTGTCAATCATACCACCTTTAAGGCTTTCCACACATGCCCCGAATGTAAAATCCGTGTTTCATCCATATGACAAACCTCATTCCCTCCTGTCAACAGACCGTCAAACAGATTTTAATTGCCCGCCATGTCCATGGGTCCGTGAATCAGATAAACTTTACCCATCAATTTTATTATGTCGAGGAGAAAATCTTATGAGTTTTGAATTTCGGACGGGAAATTTTGTCCGCATCGTTTTGGCCGCAATCCTGGTTTATTGTTCCATCGCCGCGCCCGCGGCGGAAGCCAACCTGTGGTCGGAACGGAGAAGAGCCGTCCAGGCGATGACCCCGGCTCCCGCGCTGGAGATTGCCGTCAATAAACCCATGCTCCCCGTGGAAACCGCGAGGGTCATTGAAACGAGGATGGCCGATCCGGGATCTCCCATGCTTTATCATTTCCAGGACATGCACGAAGACGGTTCTGCTCAAAAAAACCTCCACCGCGCCCTGACCGTGCTTTTTCAAAATTCTTCCCGGGAATCGACAGACCTGATCCTTTCTGAAGGATCGTCCGGAGACCTGGACATCCAGGCGCTTGCGAGTTTCCCCGACTCCGAAATAAAATCTCAAGTCCTTCGCGAGCTTTTTGACAGCGGCGCTTTAAGAGGCGATGAATTTTATGCCCTGACAACGCCGAGAAAAGTCCTCATCCGGGGCATCGAAGACCCCGAACTTTATAAAGAAAACGGAAAAGCTCAGGGCCGCGTGCGCAGGGACCAAAAAGCCGTTTTGGAATATTTAAAGAACCTCGAACCCATTTTAAACAACATAAAAGAATCCTGCTTTTCTCAGGAACTCAAAAATCTTGACAAGCTCAGACGGCTGCTCTCAGACGGTGAAATCAGCCCGGAGGATTATCTGCAGAAAGCCGCGCAGTCCGTGCAGGAAAAACATCGCTCTGCATGGAACAATGCCCTGGCAGGCCGCCCTCAATGCCGGAAAATTCTTGACACTCTCTCCCGCTTCCCTAAATCTGATTTTTCTGCGGTTCCCTCACAGTCCCAGGCTCTTTTAAAACGCCTCGGGGATAAACTTTCGAAAGAAGATCTTTCCCAATTGTTCCGGATGAACCTCGAAGTTCGGTTGGGACGGACGGAAGCAAGCCCCTATTATTCGATCCTTCTCTCCCAAGGACGAAGGTTTGGACTGCCCACGGGAAATCTGGAAAATTATGTCGAATATCTCAAGCTCTTTGACACGGTCAAGATGGACGCCCTCGCGGGAGAGTTGGACAGCCTTTCTTTGGCGATCCTGGAACGCATCGCCGACAGCGACCGGCAAAGCAAAGCGCTGAGGATCACGGTCTGGCGCGAAATGAACGAAAGGCTCTGGAGCCTGAAGGCGGCGCCCGGAGATTGGAGCCGATATCTTTCGCTCGGCCGGATGAAGCCCTGGAAAGATTTTGCGGCGGATTTCCCTGAACTCAAAACCGTCCTTCCCCCGGATGTTTTCGTGGCGCATAGAAGGTTCGCGGAAAAATATTTTGAATCGGCGGAGAAGCGAAACAAAGCCCTCGCGGAGAATGCAGTTGCGGCCATAAAATCAACCGGCGCAAAAAAAGCGGCGCTCGTGATGGGGGGATTCCACACTCAGGAAACCTTGAAGGAAATCGCGAAGGAGAACATTTCTTACACCATTCTTCAGCCCTCAGGCTCTGCCGAGGATCAAACGTTCAGAGCCGCGAGCCCCTTGGCCAATCCTGCGAAAGTCCAGGACATGGGCCTCATGATGATGGCCATGGCCGCAACCGGAAGCATCGGCAAGGAGAGAAACGAGCTGATCCGGCAATGGTTTCGGGAACAATCGGAAAAACGCGGATGGAGCTCAGACATCCTGCTTTCCGACGATTCCTTCTCCGCCGGCCACCACAGCTATGTTTTGTTCGGCAGAAAAGACAAACGAGGAAGAGTGACGCCCCACATGCTGACTTTGGACAAAGCCCGAGGCGCGTCGTTTAGGATCGTGAGGACGGCGGAAGAAATCCGTCAGATTCTTGCCTCTCTCCCCAGACCCGACGCCGCATCCATCGAGCGCTTGGCAAACGCCGCAAAATCCGCAGGATGGAATTCTTCCTGGGAACTTTATATCAGAACCCTGAAAACACAAAATCCCGAACCTGCCATGGCCCAGTCGCCGTCTTCATGGAAACGCTGGATCTCCGCGCCTGCCAGGATGCCGCTTCTCTTGTCCTTTGACGGATTGCTGACTCTCTTAGCCCTCTCCAAATTCAGCTTTGCTCCAATCCAAATGGCCGCCTACATTCATGGCGCCGCAATATTTTTCTATTTTGTCACCGCCGCTTTAATCCTCTATTCCCTGACCCAGCAGAAATCCGGCAAGATCCTAAAAAGACTCATCATTTCTTCCGCGCTCATCAGCACGCTTTTGACGCCGATTGCTCCTCTGCTGAACCTCAACGAATCTCCTGGATTGCCGCCTGTCAATAAGAACAGCGCGGTTGTTCAAACACTCACGGCGCCGGAACTTCCGTCACCCTTGATCGCTCAGCCCTTGGTCTCGCGTTCCATCAATATCCAAAACAAAAATACAACGAAATCATTCATCGCCACGCCGAAAAAGCAAATCGAAGACATTGCTCCGGCTGAAACACCTAAAATGGAGACCTCTGCAGAGGAAACTCCTCTTGTAGAGACACATTTGGAAGCGGCTCTTGATCCCGCGCAAAATGCCGCCAAAGCCGCACCCGACAATTCGCCATGGCTCAATCCTGATCAGTCAAATTTATCCGTTCCTCAGATCAAATCCGTAACGCCGCCTCAAAACAAGGCGGTTGAAGCCGTTGGAGACGCTGCGGTCGCAGTCATTGCAGGCGGACCTTCCACCAACTTTTACACCAACGCGCAGTATGCCAGGATCATGCTTGACCTCCAGGAAGCCATGGCCTTGGACCCTTCCAATAAGGAATTGAAGGCGAAATATGATGAGTTGAACGGATTGGACAGGAATCCCGGAAAACAATACGGCAACGATCTCCTGGCCCAAAAAAGCGCAGAAGACGCCTTGCTCAAATCCATGCGTGCCGCCAAAAAAGCGGTCAACGCATCCAAGATGACGTCGTTAAACCGTCAGACATTCAATGTCAACTCAAACGCTCTCATGAGCCAACAGCAAGGGACGGCGATGGGGACTTTCAACGGAACGGTTTATTCTATGACGGTCAACAACACGACAGACCGCGTCACGGGAACTTCGAACGCTTCGGTCCGAGGGGACGCCATCCGCAGTTATTCCTTTGGTGGCAATTCGGCCCTCACTCACACATCCTTCGGCGTGGGAATGAGCCCGCTGGCGGAATATCCTTTGAGATCTGGAGCCCCGGATGTTGCCGATGATCCTTTGAGATTCACATTTTCCCAAAGCGTGCGCCTCTTGAGCGCCCACGACGCCGTTTCCGGCGGAGCTCAAATTTTTACGGAAAGAGGAAGAACCGATGATCTGCAAACCAACGCTCAGAGCGCGGATTTTTCCGCGAGACTGTCGAAAAATGTGTCGTTCACTGCGGACGCAGTCAACATCCTCCGTTCCAATGACCAGCAAAATTTTCCGACGGAAAACAGGAACCGCTATGCCATGGTCAACGCCGGCCTCAACCGGGCCTTTTACTGGGGAACCCTGAGCGCCGTTTACATGGGAGAATATGAGTATAAACGCACACTCTCTCCCGGAAAAATTTCCGGGGCAGAAGTCATGGTGCGGGGTTTCGGCATGAAAGTCGCTCCCAAGACCGCAAAAGTGAAAGGCTTTCAGTTCGGAGGGTCCGGAACTTTCATCCCGACAACCCAGCCTGCCGGAAACCATTTGGGCGGCCTTATAAAACCCGCTTTCACCGTCACGGCTCCTCCAAAATTCTGGTCCGCTTCCGTCTCGGTGGGGCCGGAACACAAAATCCGCCAAAATGCCATCACTGAGAATGTGATGTCTTATTCAGTCAGCGCGAAGGGGCCCAAGGGGTTCACATTCAGTTTCGTTGACGGGAACAAAACCGCAAAGAGGAGCTATCGCGCCGTCACCGTGGGGGGCTCTCATTTCGGCCTCAGCTGGAAAGCCGGTTTCGGTTCTGACGGATTGGGTCGTCCCGCGGGATTCATCTATTCAATCAACTTTTCCGACGGACTGGTGAAACTATTCCACAATCGGAGTGATTTGAACCCATATCTCGCGGCCCAATCTGCCGTGGGGTTCCCCGTCCTCCCTTTCACCCTTCAACAATTCGGTTCCGATCCGTCCGTGAGGCTCGGATTCAATTTCGGCACGACCCCGGGTCTTGGCGCCGATGTCCGGGTTTATCCTGTTGCGTTCAAAAGCGGAAAGAGCGCGGAACAAAAGAAACTTGAAAAAGAGATAAAACAAGCCCGAAACGCCGATAAGGACAAGAAGAATGAGACTAAAGGGGCTCAAGACAATGCGTTGGAAATCAGCAATGCAGACATCCCCCGACTGATCCGTGAATCGTTGGACAACTCTGTCTATTTCAAGGCCCTCCGCGTTCAAGAACTGAAATTCAGGCAAATCGTAAAAGACCAGGGCGTTAAGGGAAGCCTGCGCGTAAGGTTTGGGGTTCCCTTTGTCATTCCTTTGCCGTCCTGGACTTCGAGATCAAGAGATTATAGACATTGGGAAGCTGAGCAAGCCTCCCTGCAGGCTGAAAGAACCGCGCTTTTGTCTCAAAAAGAACGCGCCAGATACGCCGAATGGTTCGTCCAAAACCTGACGAGGCTGGCGGCGATTGACGATAACCTTTCTGCTCAAAACCACAAGGAACGGGAGGAAATCCTCTCAAAAATCAATCATATGATCCGCCGTCCCTCATCGTCACCTTTGAAATTCGCCGACGGAAAAAATGCCGCAGAAATCCTTGCAGACGCAAAGAAGGATTTAGACGATGAATTTACATTTAGTCGCGATGCAGAGATCAAACTGGCAGAAATTGAAGTCCGCCTTGCCGACAACGAAATTACGCGGGCAGAGCGCGGGATGAAAATGAAAACTTATGACATCAACACCGTCGTGCGCGATGGAGCGGTCAAAGTCGGACGCTTTTTAGCCGGGAATTTAAAAAAACCTGAAATAAATGCCGATAAAAAAGCACAGCAGGAAATAAATGATCTCAAAGCAAAAAAACAGGTTCTCGAAGAGCGGTTGACTTCCCTACAAAATAGCAGCAAAACTGATGTTGAGAACCTCCAGGGAGCGGCATTCCCGCCTTTGATGCTGATTTTTTCCCTCTTTATGAGACTGCGCTTTTTCTTGACCGGGAAACGCATCCGCAAAAAAGATTATCCCAACCTCGCCGCCGTTGTGGCTTCCATGCCGGGCGACCTCCGGGGAAGAGTTCCTTCATTCGGAATCGTCGCTCCATCCATGAGCAAACCTCTCGCGTGGCTTGAAAAAGATGTTCATGGAAACGTATTTTCGCTTCAGATACAAGCCGGGCTTGCCGCGGCGCTTCCAGATTCACAATGGGCTCAGGATTATTTGCAGTCCGTGGCAAATGACAAGCCCAGCAAAATTGTTTCCGCCGAAAAGGCCTTGATGGGAGCGTTCTCAACAATGGCCTGGGGTGACGCTTCAGAAATCGCCCCCTGGAACCCGGGAACACTGAACAATAAAATGACGCGGGTCATCCTCATCGACCGCAGATCATTATTTGAAGAAATCAGTTATAAAGAAGGGCTCGTGAGTTTCAAGACGCGGCCCGGAATCAGCTCTGCTCTCCGGCAGATCCACGCGATTTTGGACGACGCGGCGTCCCAGGGACGAGAAAAACAGATTCGCTTCGCTCTGATTTCTCATGAGCCCCTCATTGATTTTGAGGGACTGGAGGCCGGAAACACGGAGCGGGAGATTCTGGCGCAGGTGATGAACGAATGCCTCCGTCAGGCGGACATTCCTCAGGGCCTCGTTTCTGAAAACTTCATATGGGACTTCCACCGCCTCCAGCAGGAAAATTCACTCGTCGAAACGCCTGAGGGCACCAAAATCGGATTAAAACCCCTCACTCAATCGGTCCTGAAGGTTTTGGAAAAGGGAGAGAGACGGGACACCTCTGACCTCGCCTTCTCTCTCATCACGCCTGATTCTGGAATTTTTGTGGGGGAAATCTCGAACTTGTTTAAGATCATTTTGGGCGTCCATGCAGGGGACGGGGGAGTCATTTCAGATCCTTTTGCGGTTTCCGTTGCTTTGAGCCCGGAGGCGACGAGAGAAATGTCAGAATTTATGAATTCAGTTTATGGGAGTGAAAAAGCCGGAAAAATGATGAGGGACATGGAAGGGCCCAATGGAACTTTGGTTCTTCCTGCAAGAACTGTTCCGCTCCAGGATTCCAAAGAACGGCTCAAACATCAAATTTTGGTGGAGACCAACGCATAAACGAACGCGCCGGAAATGCTTCCAAAAATCGGCGCAATCCAATAAATCCATTGGAACTGCAAGTTCCCTGAAACGAGCGCAGGAGCCAGAGACCTTGCAGGATTCATGGAGGCCCCGGAGATCGGTCCTCCAAAAATAGCTTCCAGTGCGATGATCGAGCCGATTGCAACCCCAGCCATAATGCCCTCTTCCCGTCCGTCCGTCGAGACACCCATCACGACGAACATCAGGATGAAACTCAACATAAACTCCAAAGCAAAACTCTGACCCCAGGACCCTGACGGCAATGTCATCCCGAGATGGGTCGCGTTCCCATAAAAGATAATTTTCAAAACAAGGCTCGCGGTTATGGCGCCCGCAATTTGGGCAGCCATATAAGGGACAGTTTCCTTCCATTGAAAGCGGCCCGCGACTGCGAAGGCGAGAGTCACTGCAGGGTTCATGTGCGCGCCGGAAACGGGACCGATCGTATAGATCATCGCAAGGACCGCAAGCCCGAAAACCAGCCCCACGCCCACGACGCCCAGCTGTCCGCCTGTGGCCTGATTCACAGCCGCCGCTCCCGTGCCTGCGAACACAAGACAAAATGTCCCGATTGCCTCTGCCAGATATTTGCGCAAGTTTTCTTTATTCATTCGGGTTCGGATAAAAATGCGTTTATGCGGGACTCAATTTGATTCGCGATTTTCAAGAAGACGGACAATTTCTGTTCGTCTGTGCCCTGAGCGTGAGCCGGATCCTCAAAGCTCCAGTGCAGGGTTTTGGGGTTCCCGGGCCAAACGGGGCAGGATTCTTTCGCGTTGTCGCACACCGTGACAATGAGATTGAACGATTGCCCTTTGAACTCGTCCCAGGATTTGGAACGGAGCCCTTGGACGGGATACCCAAGGTTTTTCAACGTTTGAACCGCGAGGGGGTGAACATAGCCCGCCGGCTTCGCTCCCGCGCTCACGGCTTCATAAGCGCCGCGGCCGAGTTGATTCATCATGACTTCAGCCATTTGACTGCGGCACGAATTCCCAGTGCATAAGAATAAAACTCGTTTCATAACAGCTCCCTTTTCAATCATTTTGGCAAATGCACAAAAAATGTCGAACCTTCTCCGGAAAGGCTTTCAACGCGCACCGTTCCGCCATGGGCTTCAACGATATGTTTCACAATGGCCAGGCCCAGCCCCGTCCCGCCTTCTTCGCGCGAACGCCCTTTGTCGACGCGATAAAACCTCTCAAAAATCCTCGGCAAATCCGATTCCGGAATTCCGTTTCCGCTGTCTTTCACCTGGAGGGTTGTTCCGGATTCGTTTGACGACGCTGAAAGAAAAACCGTTCCGCCCTTGCGATTGAACTTCACGGCGTTGTCCACAAGATTGATCAGAACCTGTTTGATTTGATCTCGATCGGCTCGGAACACAAGATTTTCGGGAATATCCGCGTCTATTTTGACTCCGCGTTTTTTGGCGAGGGGCGAGAGGGAGTTTTTGACTTCAGCGATCAAATCCTTCAATATAAAATCCGCCGATTTCGGAGTTTTTCTGCCGGATTCAATGGCGGAAAGATCCAGCAAATCGTTCACGAGCCGGCTGAGCCGTTCGGCCTGGTCATGGATCGTCTGCACGAATTCACGGTTATTTTTATCGTCAGAAAGGGCCCCGTCCAGCAAAGTTTCGGCATAGCCCTGAATGGAAGTGAGAGGGGTCCGGAGCTCATGCGAGACATTGGCGACAAAATCTTTGCGAACTTCCTCAAGCTTTTTTACGGCTGTCACATCATGCAAAACCAAAAGCACTCCGCGGGTCTTCATGTCGGCGACGAGGGGGATCGCCTTCGCGTCAAAAAACTTCTCGTCGGGAAGGAAGAGGTGAATGCTCTCCGAAACCTCTGCCCCCGCTTTGAGCGCCAGTGAAATCAAAGCGCTCACGGTGGATTGACGGATCACTTCCAGAAAGGATTTCCCGATGCTCGCCCCGCTGTTGACCTGGAATATTTTTTCCGCCGACGGGTTCAAATAAAGGATACGGCCCTCAGGATCGACAGCGATGACCAGCTCCGCCATGCTCCTGAGGATTCCCGAAAACTCCTCGTTCTTTATGCGGAGCGCGAAAACTTCTCTCTCAAAATCCGCCCTCTGAGCGCTGAAATTGAGCGCCTGATCTTCCAGCCTCCGCCGGAAGGAATTCCTGGCGTATAATAACGCGCCTGAAACGATGATCAGCGCCGCTGAAACGATTTGGACATGGCTCATGTCGACATTTTACCAAATCGCGTCCGGCTTGATATGTCAGAATTTTTTTGATATTATCTCCGCCGTTCCGGACACAACGCTGTGCTCCGGAGCCGAAAAAATAACCATATTCTTTTTGGACAATGATGTCCTAATGATTCGAAGATCTCCCTGATCTCCGGTTGTTAGGATTTTTTTATGTCTGAATTTAATTCTACAAGGAGGAATTAAATGGACCCGACAACACCCCTCACCATCAACACCGGCGACACCGCCTGGGTTATGATCAGCGCGGCTCTCGTGCTCTTCATGACTCCAGGGCTCGCCTTCTTTTATGGCGGACTCGTGCGCAAGAAAAACATGCTTTCCATCCTCATGCAGTGCATGGCCGTGGCCTGCCTTGTCACTCTCCAGTGGGTTCTTTTTGGATACAGCTTGTCGTTCCATCCCGGCGGCTGGATCGGCTCCCTCGACTGGGCGTGGCTCAAAGGCGTTGGCGCAGACCCCAACCCGGATTATGCCGCCACCATCCCTCACTCGGCCTTCATGATTTATCAGTGCATGTTCGCGGTCATCACGCCCGCCCTCATTTTGGGCGCTTTCGCGGAACGCATGAAATTTTCCGCCTTCTGCGTATTTTCCTTATTATGGGCGACTCTTGTTTATGATCCCGTCTGCCACTGGGTTTGGGCCGTGGGAGGATTTTTGAGAGCCGACGGAGCCCTGGATTTCGCCGGGGGAACCGTGGTCCACATCAACGCCGGAGCGGCCGCAATCGCTTCCGCTCTTTTCCTCGGAAAACGGCAGGGATATCCCAACATGATGTCACCGCCCCACAACCTGCCCTTCGCGGTTTTGGGCGCGGGCATTTTGTGGTTCGGCTGGTTCGGGTTCAATGGCGGCAGCGCCCTCGGAGCCAATGGCCTGGCCGTGAACGCCTTTGTGGTCACCCATGTGGCCGCGGCAACCGCAGGACTTGTTTGGTCTGCCCTGGACTGGATTTTCAATGACCATCCCACGATGCTCGGCATGATCACGGGAGCCGTGGCAGGTCTCGTCGCCATCACTCCCGCGGCAGGGTTTGTGGGCTTGGCCGGCGCCATCGGCATCGGCGTCACCGTCTCCATCATTTGCTATATCTCCGTGGCCTATGTCAAAGTCAAATTCGGATATGACGACACGCTGGACGCTTTCGGCGTTCACGGCGTGGGCGGGTTCTGGGGCGCCATCGCCACCGGCCTCTGGGCCACAAAGTCGGTCAATTCCGCCGGCGCGGATGGGCTCTTTTACGGCAATGCGGGCCTCGTCCTCATTCAGCTCAAAGCCGCGGTCATCACAGCGGTTTATTCTTTCATCGCGAGTTATGCTCTCCTGAAACTGGTCGACATGGTGATTGGCCTGCGCGTCAGCGAAGATGAGGAACGGATCGGTCTCGACCTCACCCAGCACCGCGAAGCCGGATACACCTTGTTGGACTGATTTTTATATAAAGGAGATAAATTTATGAAATATATCGTTGCGATCATTCAACCCGACAAACTGGACGAAGTGATGCGGCTCCTCGATGAATCCGGCATCCATCTCATGACGGTCTCTCCCGTGATGGGGCGCGGGAGGCAGAAGGGGATTTCCGAAGTTTACAGAAGCCACAAGGAAGCCGGAAGCCTGCTCAAGAAAACCAAGCTGGAAATCGCCGTCAATGATGACTATGTCAAAAACGCCGTGGACGCCATCATGAAAGGCGCAAAAACAGGCAAGGTTGGCGACGGAAAAATCTTCGTCTTCGAAATGAAGGACTGCGTGCGCATCAGCTCGGGGGAAACCGGAGAGATTGCGATTGGATAAACAGGGTTATTGAAATAAAAGGAGGTATTTTGATATAATAAACCATCCCTCAAAGCTGAGAACTCATCTGGCAACGAAGCCCGAATGAACTTTTAACTCTTAACGCGCGCATTGCGTCAGTAAATTTTTATTCAAAGGAAAATATTATGGCAACCAAACAATCCGTAGAAAAATTAATCGCAGAAGTGAACGGCTCCGCCCGCAAGAAATCCGGCATCGCCGAAATTTTCGGATCCAACGTCTTCAACGACAGCGTGATGAAAAAAGTCCTTCCCAAATCGACTTATGAAGCCATGAAAAAAGTCCAGACGGGAGAAGCCAAGCTCACCCCTGAAGTGGCCAACATCGTGGCCGAAGCCATGAAAGACTGGGCCATCGCCAAAGGCGCAACTCATTATACCCACTGGTTCCAACCCTTGACCGGAAAGACCGCTGAAAAACACGATTCGTTCCTGGCACCTCAGAAAGACGGTTCCGCCGTCGCTGAATTTTCCGGCAAACAGCTCATCCAGGGCGAACCCGACGCGTCCAGCTTCCCTTCCGGCGGCATTCGGGCCACCTTTGAAGCCCGCGGATACACTGCCTGGGACTGCACCTCTCCCGCCTTCCTCAAAGAAGACGCGGCAGGCGATGTGACTCTCACGATCCCGACAGCATTCTGCTCATACACTGGAGAAGCGTTGGACAAGAAAACCCCTTTGCTCCGCTCCATGGAAGCCGTTTCCAAGCAGGCCCTCCGCGTGCTCCGCGCCTTGGGCAACAAATCTTCCAAGCGCGTGACTTCCACCGTCGGACCCGAGCAGGAATATTTCCTGATTGACAAGGACTATTTTGACCAGAGAGCGGACTTGATCGCTTCCGGACGCACCCTCTTCGGAGCCGCCAGCCCCAAGGGCCAGGAACTCGAAGACCAATATTTCGGCGCGATCAAAGACCGCATCTCCAAGTTCATGAAAGAGCTCGACATTGAGCTTTGGAAGATGGGGATCGCCTCCAAGACCAAGCACAACGAAGTGGCTCCCGCCCAGTTCGAAATGGCGCCCATCTTCTCCACCACCAACATCGCGGCAGACCACAACCAGCTCGTGATGGAAACGATGCAGAAAGTGGCCTTGAGAAACGGGCTCGTCTGCCTCCTTTATGAAAAGCCCTTCGCAGGCGTGAACGGCTCCGGCAAACACAACAACTGGTCTCTCGCCACCGACGACGGAATCAACCTCCTGGAACCCGGACACACGCCTCACGAAAACGAAGTTTTCTTGACATTCTTGGCCGCCACGCTCAAAGCCGTGGACAAACACGCTGACAAGCTCCGCGCGGGCGCCGCCAACCCCGGCAACGACCTCCGTTTGGGCGCCAACGAAGCGCCTCCGGCCATCATTTCCGTCTTCATGGGCTCATTCTTGACCGAGCTCCTGGAAAACATTTCCAAAGGCAAAGCCACCCAGGCCAAGGGACAGCAGTTCCTGACCATCGGCGTGGATTCTCTGCCGGCCCTGCCCCTCGACAACACGGACAGAAACCGCACCTCGCCTTTTGCCTTCACCGGCAACAAGTTCGAGTTCCGCATGGTGCCTTCTTCCGCGAGCATCGCAGGCCCCAACACGGTGCTCAACACCATCGCCGCCGAAGCGCTTGATGAAATCGCCACCCGGCTTGAAGGCGCGAAGGATAAAAATAAAGAAGTGGCCGCCATCGTGAAAGAAACCTGGGCCAAGCACGGCCGCGTGGTTTTCAACGGCAACGGATATTCCGAAGAATGGGTGAAAGAAGCGGCCAAGAGAGGACTCCCCAACATCAAGTCCTCCATCGAAGCTTATGCCGCCATGGCCAACGCTGACGCTGTCCGCCTCTTCGAAAAATACGGCGTCCTGTCCAAACGGGAACTCCATTCCAGATACGACATTTACCTCGAGCAATACGCGAAACACATCAACATCGAAGCCCGCGCGGCCATCCAGATGACCAAGACGCAGTTCATCCCGGCCATCATGGCTTATGCCAGCGAGCTCGCCAACGATGTCTCCGCCCTCAAAGAAGCCGGCGCGGATTCTTCCGTCCAGAAAGAGTGCCTGGACACCGTTTCCGGACTCCTGAAATCTGCCAGCAAAAAGCTCTCGGCTCTTGAAGCGGCCACCGACAAAGCCAACGGCATCGGCGATGTGGAGAAGAAAGCGGAAGCGTTCAGGGACAGTGTGTTCACGGCGCAAGTCGCTCTCAGAGCCGACATTGACGCTTTGGAACAGATCATGCCCAAGGGTCTCTGGCCTGTCCCGACTTATGCGGACATGCTCTTCAACCTATAAGGATTGATATAAACCCTTAGAATCAGACTATCGAACAAAGGCGTTCGTAGGTTTTGACAGAAATGTTAAAATTTATCGAACGCCTTTGTTTTTTATATATATACTTATAACGAAGGATAAATATGACCATTGAAGCCGCGGCAGAAAAAGTAAAAAAAATTGTCATCGGAGACGAACTCAACCCGAGAGACCACTCCATTTTCCATCAACTTTCACTCATCGCGTTCCTGGCCTGGGTGGGCCTTGGCGCCGACGGACTTTCGTCTTCGTGTTACGGCCCTGAAGAAGCGTTTTTGGCCCTCGGAGGCCACACCCACCTCGCGATATTCGTGGCCCTGGCATCTGCCGCGACCATTTTTATCATCAGCGCGAGTTATTCACAGATCATCGAGCTCTTCCCAACCGGCGGCGGTGGATATCTTGTCGCGAGCAAACTGTTGTCTCCCACGGCCGGCATGGTTTCCGGCTGCGCCCTCCTGATCGACTATGTTTTAACCATCGCCATCTCCATCGCCAGCGGCGCGGACGCCATGTTCAGCTTTTTCCCGGAACATTATCTTTCCTATAAACTCACTTTCGCCATCGTGGGCGTCATCCTTTTGACGATCCTGAACCTCAGGGGCGTCAAGGAATCCGTGATTCCGCTTGTTCCCGTATTTTTAATTTTCGTGCTGACCCACGCTTTCGCCGTGATCTATGCTTTATTTACGCATTCGGGCAACATGCCCGCCGTCATTTCTCAAACCGCCTCCGATGTCCACGCGACGCGCATGGAAGTGGGATTTTTGGGCATGTTCGTCATGATCCTTCGGGCCTATAGTTTGGGCGCCGGAACATACACAGGAATTGAAGCTGTTTCCAACGGCGTTCCTCTGCTCCGCGAACCCAAAGTCCAGACGGGAAAACGGACCATGAGGTATATGGCCAGTTCGCTCGCGTTCATGGTTGTCGGGTTAATGTTGGCCTATCTCCTTTTCAATGTGCAAAAGATGCCCGGAAAAACATTGAACGCCGTTCTTTTTGACGAGATGACCAAGGGATGGGGGGGAACGACTGCAACAACTTTCATATTTATAACTTTGTTCTCAGAAGCCGCCATCTTGTTTGTCGCGGCGCAAGCCGGGTTTCTGGACGGTCCCCGAGTGCTTTCCAACATGGCGCTTGACCGCTGGGCGCCCACGCGGTTTTCCATGCTCTCCGACCGCTTTGTGTCCATGAACGGAATCCTCATCATGGGCATTTCCGCCGGAATCCTCATGATTTTGTCCAAAGGTTCTGTCCGTTTCCTCGTCGTGCTTTATTCCATCAATGTGTTCATCACCTTCTTTCTCTCACAGCTCGGGATGGTCAAACACTGGTGGGAAGAACGCGGAAAAAATATTCCGCACTGGACCAAAAAGATTGGCGTGAACGGCCTGGGCCTCATCCTCACGCTTTTTATCCTGATCTCCGTCACGATCCTCAAATTCCACGAAGGCGGCTGGATCACATTGCTCGTGACCGGAACACTGATCGGCCTTTCTCTGTTTATCAAACGGCATTATAACCACACCCTCCAAACCCTGCGCCGCCTGGAAAGCCTTGTGGTCTCCACCTATGGCTCCGCTTTCGAACCCCATGTTCACAAAGGGGTGCAACCTGTGGCTGACCCGAAAGCCAAAACCGCCGTCGTGCTGGTGAATGGGTTCAATGGGCTTGGACTCCACACTCTTTTCAATGTCATCCGGCATTTTCAGGACACTTTCAAGAATTATGTTTTCGTGCAGGTTGGCATCGTGGACGCCGGGACCTTCAAAGGATCCGCCGAAGTGGAAAAACTTGAAGAACATTGCATCAAGGACATCGAACGCTATGTGGAGTTCATGAAGCGGAACGGTTTTTACGCGGAAGGAATTCACTCCATCGCGAATGATGTGGTGGAAGAAGTGTCGGAATTGGCGCCTCAAATATTAAAGAAGTTCCCGGACTCCATCTTTTTCGGCGGACAGCTTGTTTTTCCCGACGACACCTATGTCTCCCGCTTCCTCCACAACTACACGGTTTTCGCCATGCAGAGGAAATTCTATCACCAGGGAATCCCTCTCATGATCCTCCCGATCCGCGTATAAAAATTCATCCTTATTGAAGTTCTGCCCAATTCCTGATATATTTGTATGGTAGCCATTGCCATACAGGAGGGAACATGAAAATCACCACAAATATCGACGGGACTCTGCTGAAGAAAGCGATTCGCGAAACGGGCCTCAAGTCCCAGAGAATTGTTTTGGAGAGCGGGCTTCGAAACCTTTTGGCCGATGTCCACAGGAAACGGTTCGTCAGAGAGTTTGATGAATTCCGCGTGGATTTTTCCCTGAAAGATTTGAAACTCCGGCGCGCTTGAAACCCCTGGTTTTGATCGACAGCTCCGCCTGGCTTTTCGCTCTTGGATCCAAGCCGGTCGCAAGCGTCAGGGAGAGAGTCTCGGAATTAGTCAGTGAAAATTTGGCCGCCATCAGTTCTCCCATTCTTTTTGAACTTCTTTCCGGAATCAAAGAACCCTTCGCGGCGCAAAAACTGAAAACATATCTGACTTCCCTTCACCCTTTCCCTCTTTATCCCGACGAATGGCTTGAGGCCGCGAAATGGGCTCAATCTGTGAGGAAAAAGGGGCTGAAAGTTAAAACGATGGACGCGCTCATCGCATTCAAAGCGATAAAACACGGCCTTGTCCTTCTGCACGCTGACCAAGACATGGACAGAATCGCGCAAAAATCATCGCTCCGCGTCGAAAGCCTCGTCGACGAAGTGCGTTCTCAAACATAAAAAATAAATTCCTATTGACAGGAACGGGTTTGGGTGGTATAGTTGTAGGGAAGTAAGGCAAACGACTTTCGAAATTAAATTCCTCTTGGCTTGATCATAATAAAGCCGGGGGATTTTTTTTGCCCTCAGTATGCGTTACCCGCCGGATTAATGCAGGTATTGAAGCAGGATCCCCTCGCCGTAAACCACGACGGTCATAAGCAAGGCAATCTCCAGAATGACCGGCGTCATCAGCCGGATCCACTGAAAAGGCGTGAACTTTTCATTCACTTCGCGTTTAATGAAAGAGTAGGCCACGACAGACTGAGCGGAACCAATGTGAGTCCAGCAACCGCCCGCGGCGTATCCTGCGATTTGCGCCATGGCAAACAAGTGAAGCGTCCCCAATTCCAGTCCGTGGAGGGCTCGGCTCGTGAAATCCGCAACAATGTTGTTGTCCAAAATGGCTGAGAGGAAGGTCGCGCCCAGAAACTGCAGATACGCCACATGAGACGCCCCCAATTTTTCTATTCCCGTATGAAGGAGACCGGAAAGCTGGTCAAAAAAACCTGTTTTCTGCAGGAGCGTGATGGAAAAGAAGAGGGGGAGCAGAAAAAGATATTCCATATATTCATGCACGGCTTCCCGGAGGGCCAGTTTCCTCATTTTCTCGATGGAGAAAATTCCCGCGAAAGCGATGAAAAAACCCGTGAAGGAGGCCAGAAAAAGGGGGACATGATGATCAAATCCGTGCCAAACCAAAAGCCCGATGAAAGGAACAAAAGACAAACCGCCGATCTTTTGGCATTTCAATCTGTCTTTGCTGATGGTCTCGAGAAGATTTTTGATTTTGATTTCGGAAGCGCCGAGATGTTCCGCGTTTTGCTTCACCACATGAGCATAGTGCTCATCGAGTGCGGCAGAAAGGTCTTCTGAAACATACTTGCCCAAAAGTTCCTTTCTTGCGGACTGAGGGACATTCTCTTGAATGAGGGCCGCGCCCATGGACTCGCCTGCGTGAAGGCGTTTGACCACAGGGGCCAACAGGGTGCCGAGCAAATCTTTGTGGGCTTCTAAAAATTCAATGGGGGTCAAGACCTCTCCATGTCGGGACGCCTGCAGGAAACGAACATCGGCGGTATACCGGTCCACGATGTCCAGCTTCTCCATGTCGATTTTTCTGCCGCTCAGCCTCCGGCTGATGTTCCAGAACACGATGAGATAGCTTCCGATGGCGGCAGGGACGCAATAACGGAGGAAAAAAGCGTTGTCCAAATAAGGATGGAGGTTGGCTTTCATGATGAGGTTGGGCGGCTCGCCATAAGCCAGCCACATGCCGCAAACGGTGGTGACGATGGTGGACACCATGACGGAAAAGAGGATGGCCTCTTCGTTGGCCCGGGCCAAAAGAAGGATGATGACGAGGGTGCGGATCATGAGGCCGATCATGGAAACGCCGTCCAGAATGCCCGAAGAAAAAGCAACGATCCCGGTCAAAATCGCCACTGTTGTGACCACAGCGCCTTTGTTTTTCTTGAGGACCGCAAAGCTGACGGATTCGAGGATGCGGGTTTGGGCGATGGCGCAAACGAAGAGGGTCAAGCCCAGGATAAAAAGCATGGTGTCAGCGTGGATGAGCTCGTCCCAGCCGTGAAGCGTGAGGAAATAATGCCCGAAGAAATGGATCAAATATTCATGGTCGCCCGCCTGAACGGATTGCCTGAGAGCGGATGTGGGCCACCAACCCTGCCAGAAAGTGGCGAAAATGACGAGGCCTCCGCCATAAGTGAGAGCATTTTTATCGAGCTGATATTTCATCGAACCCAATAAGAATAAGGAAAGGATGACTGCCATGACTTCGAATGCGACGACCCAGGACGGAATGGGGGAGAAATGGCCGACGGCCAAAATTATTAAGGAGACCCCCGCGCATCCCGCGAGAAATTTTTTCTTTGAAAGCATGATGATTTCGGAGGCGTTGTTTTGTTCCATGCATAGATGATATAAAAAAAATATAAATAATGCTTGACAAGTTTTGGGCGGTTGGTATATAATACTGGCAGTCACATTGTTGTGACGCAGTTTTCACAAGGACATTGAGGTCCTCCAAGGTCAGACGCGGCCGAGGAGGATTTTTTATTTTAAAACCAAAAACATAGACCGGAATCACGAAACAAGGACGTGACGACATTCCGCGAAAAGGCAAAGGCGCCTGACAAACACAGCCAAGGAGGGTTGTGATTTTTTGTCAGGTTTTTTTAATTTCAAAGATACACTAAACCACAAGGAGGGTACTAACATGAGTAAAAAAATAAGATGTATGGCGCTCTTGGCCGCGATGATTCTCGGCCTTTCCGCGCCTTTTGTGCACGCAGACGATGCGGCCGTTCAAGCCGCTCCCGGAACAGGGGCGTTGGTTGTTGAAGCGCCCGCGGCTTCGGGAAGGACGCCGGACCCCACGGGGGCGAACACGGGAAACATCTCGGACATTTCTGCCGCGACCCCTGGAAAACCCACGGTCCTCGAGATCGCCAACCAGGTCGGCCACAACAAAATCGCCATCAACATGATGTGGGTCCTCATCACGGGATTCATCGTCATGTTCATGCAGGCCGGTTTCGCAATGGTTGAAACGGGCCTCACTCGCGCCAAGAACGTGTCCCACACCATGGCCATGAACTTCATGATTTATCCGCTCGGCATGATCGGGTTCTATATCGCGGGTTATGGCTTGATGTTCGGCGGCCTTGGCGCCCTGGGAACTCTCGGCGGAACAGACATTTATTCCAGCCAATATACCATCCACCTCTTCGGCAAGGATTTCGGGCTTTTCGGCACGAAAGGCTTCTTCCTTTCCGGCGGATACGATGTGAGCATCTTCGCGATGTTCCTCTTCCAGATGGTGTTCATGGACACCACAGCCACCATCCCCACAGGATCGATGGCGGAACGCTGGAAATTCTCCGCGTTTATGGTTTACGGGCTCTTCGTCGGCACCATCCTTTATCCCATCTATGGTAACTGGGTCTGGGGCGGCGGCTGGCTGGCTCAGCTCGGCAAGAATTTCGGATTGGGACACGGGCATGTGGATTTCGCGGGCTCTTCCGTGGTTCACTTGACCGGCGGCGTCCTCGCCCTGATCGGAGCCCTCATCATCGGCCCCAGAATCGGCAAATATAACAAAGACGGCTCGCCCAACGCCATCCCGGGACACAACATCCCCATGGCCATCATCGGAACCTTCATCCTCGCCTTCGGCTGGTTCGGCTTCAACCCCGGATCCACCCTCGCGGGAACGGATTTCCGCATGAGCGTGGTCGCCGTCAACACCATGCTGGCCGGATCCTTCGGAGCGTTGGTCGCAACCCTCTGGATGTGGCTGGTCCGCTTCAAGAAACCTGATCCCAGCATGATGTGCAACGGACTTTTGGCCGGCTTGGTCGCGATCACAGCACCCTGCGCATTCGTGAACTCTCAGGTGGCCTGCCTGATCGGCGCCATTTCCGGACTCCTGGTCGTGGAAGCGGTGTTCTTCATTGAAGGCACCCTCAAGATCGACGATCCCGTGGGAGCCATCGCAGTGCACGGCGTGAACGGCGCCTGGGGCTGCATCGCTCTCGGACTCTTTGCTGACGGATCCTACGGCGACGGATGGAACGGCGTTGCAGGCCCAGTCAAAGGGCTTTTCTACGGCGATTCTTCACAGTTCTTCGCCCAGGTCATCGGCGTTGGAGCCAACTTCCTTTATGTCGGCATCGCGGGCTACATCGTGTTCAAACTGATCGATGTGACGATCGGACACAGAGTGGACCCCATCGCTGAAGTTGAAGGTCTGGATCTTCCCGAAATGGGCATTCCGGGATATGTCGGGGTGAAAATGGACAAACATTCGGAAACCCCGATGAGCCGCGGTTGATTTGCCTAATACAAGGAGAATAATATGAAAAAAATTGAAGCCATCATCAGAAGAGAAAAACTGACCGAAGTTAAAGATGCTCTGGACGCGATCCATTGTCCGGGCATGATGGTCACGGACATCGAAGGCCACGGGAAGCAGAAGGGTCTCACGGAACAGTTCCGGGGACGCCCCTTCAAGATTGATTTCCTTCCTAAAACGAAGATCGAAATCATCGCTCCGGACGGCGAAGTGAAAGGTCTCGTGGACGCCATCTTGAAAGCGGCGGCCACAGGCCAGGTGGGAGACGGAAAGATCTTCATCTCACCCATTGAAGAAGCCATCCGCATCCGCACGGCAGAACGCGGCGAAAAAGTGGTCGCATAAATCAAACTTCCGGGTCTCTGGGCAGGGCTTAAACGCCCGGCTCAGGGCCCGGCCGATTTTCAAAATAAAACATAATCCCAAGGAGGACACATGAACAGCAAGAAATCGTATCTATGGACGGCGGGCCTGGCGTTGGGCCTCTGTCTCCCATCCCTCGCAAAAGCAGACGCGCCCCGCATCAGCGGATTCATCGACACCACCTATAACTATGACTTCAACCGCCCCTTGAGCAGAAAGACCGCGCTCCGGTCGTTTGATGCCAGGACGGACACCTTCCTTCTCAATCAGTCCCAGGTCATGATCGACGGCTCGAAAGACGGCATCGGATACCTCGTAAAGCTGGCCTATGGAACTGACGCTTCGGTATTCAAATCCGGAGGCACAGGAGCTGACGCGGGACTTCCTGCGGCGCCCTCCACCGTGGCTTATAACTTCGAACTTGAAGAGGCCTATATGACCTATAAATGCCCCATCACTGGACTTATGTTCAAGGCAGGTAAGTTTGTGACGCCTCACGGGATCGAAGTCATTGAATCCAAAGATGATTTCACCATCACCCGCGGATATATGTTCGGCCTGGCCGAAGCCTATACCCATGTGGGCGCCATGCTGGGATATGCTTTGCCTAAAGTGACTTTGGACGTCGGCGTCGTCAACGGCTGGGATCTCCACACCGACAACAACAGCGGCAAGACGCTCATCGCCAAACTCGGACTGCCTTTGTGCGACATGATTTCCGGACAGTTCAGCGCCCTTTATGGAGCGGAAAAAACAGCCCAAACAGTGGATGCAAGAACTTCCGTGGACACGGTCTGGACGATCAAACCTATGAAATCTTTGACCCTGGCTCTGCAAGGGGACATTGGGGCGGAAGACCATACCAGTATCGCCGACCGGAACTCGGACGGCATTGCTGACGGCGGACAAGGCCAATGGTATAGCGCAGGCATCCAGCCCAAGTTCGACTTCAACTCGAAAATCTCCCTCGGCGGAAGATACGAGTGGTTCTCTGATTTGGACGGAGCCAGGACCGGAACCACCCAGGTGGTGCAGAACCTCACGATCTGCCCCATGGTGAATGTCACGGACAACCTCCAGGCCAGAGTGGAATATCGCCACGACTGGTCCACCCGCCCCACGGTCTTTGAGCGCGAGCTCGGAGCCTTCACGGGATCGGACACCAACACCGCTTCGGTTGAGTTCATTTACAAGTTCTAAACTGAAGTTACTTTAAAGTAATTCACAATTCCGGACGCGCGACCTGCCTTTGGTAACCTCCTTGTTTACCAAGCGGTCCGCGTTCGGTTTTTTGTTGACCTCAAAAAAAATTTTTGTATAATGCCTCCAAGTCCCGTATTAAACGGGACATAAACAAGGAGGACAAAATGTCAAAACGCAAATCGCATCTGCGGTTAGCTGGACTTTTGCTTGTATCCACGCTCGCCGCTCAAGTTCGCGCTGAAGCCCCCCGCATCAGCGGCTTCATCGACACCACCTATAACTATGACTTCAACCGGCCCAAAAGCAGAACAACGGCCCTGAGGTCTTTCGACAGACGGACGGACAGCTTCCTTCTGAATAACGCGCAAATTCAGATCGACGGCTCGAAAGACGGCATCGGATATCTCACCAAGCTCGCTTATGGGACCGACGCGTCTGTGTTTAAGTCGGGAGGAACAGGAGCGGACGCGGGTCTTCCCACCGCCCCCTCAACGAATGCCTATAACTTCGAATTGGCTGAGGCATATTTGACCTATAAATGCCCCATCACCGGAATCATGCTCAAAGCCGGAAAGTTCGTGACGACCGAAGGCATTGAAGTGATCGAATCCAAAGACGATGCGACGATCACCCGCGGATTCCTTTTCGGGCTCGCGGAACCTTATACGCATGTCGGCGCAATGGCCGGATATGCGATTTCCAAGGTTGACCTCTGGGTGGGAGCCGCCAACGGATGGGATCTCCATACAGACAACAACTATGGAAAGACCCTCCTCGCGAAGCTCGGATTGAACCTTTGCGACATGGTCTCAGGCTCCGTGTCTTTCATCTATGGCGCGGAAAAGAGCCCGGTCGCAGGAACGAATTATGCGGATGACCGGAGAACTTCCATCGACACCACCTGGGCCATCAAACCCTGCAAGAAGCTGACCCTGAACCTTCAGGGCAATGCGGGAACTGAAGAAAACACCAACATCGCGGACCGCGACAGCAACGGCGTTGCGGACGGCGGCGTGGGACATTGGTATGGCGTCGGCATTCAGCCCAAATATGAATTCAACAACAAGCTCTCCCTCGGAGCGCGCTATGAATGGTTCTCCGACCTGGACGGGGCCCGCACCGGCAATGGCGTCACCGGAGCCACCACCATCGCTCAAAACCTCACGATCGCTCCTCAGGTCAACCTGACGGACTCGCTCGTGATGAGAGTGGAATACCGCCACGATTGGACATCCAGAACCACGGTGTTCGAAAGAGAAGTCGGCGGATTCACCGGAAGCGACACCAACTCTGCTTCCGCGGAGTTCATCTACAAGTTCTAAAAGAAGTTCTTTAACACGCCGTTTCAGGGCACAAGGTTCCGCCTCCCTCAAAGGGGCGGCCTTGTGTCCTGCTTTTTTTTTGATAAACTATCCCAATATGAAACGATTCCTCCCTTTCGTCGCCCTCTTCCTGTTCGCCTGCGGGGGAAGTTCAGCTGAAAACCAGTCCGCGGCCCGGCTGAACCAGCCCGCGCCTCCCTTTTCGCTCCTGAGCGTGGACGGCAAAACCATAAAGCTGGAAGATTATAAAGGCAAAGTCGTCCTCCTCGATTTTTGGGCCACCTGGTGCCCGCCCTGCCGAATGTCGACGCCTGTCCTCAAGAAGCTTTATGACAAAATGAAGAGCCCCAAATTCGAAGTGATCTCCATCAGCCTGGATGAAGAACACAAAGCCGTGCCGCCTTTCGTCAAAAAGGAAGCCATAAAATATCCCGTCGCCTATGCAGACTCCGATATTCAGACGATATACCGAGTCCGAGCCATTCCGACCTTTATTTTGATCGATAAAAAAGGAATCATCGCCAAGATTTATCAGGGCTTTGACCCGGCCATGGGCGCGGAATGGGAAAATCAGATCAATCAATTGATTAAATGACGACTCATTCTGTAAGGGCGACTCATGAGTCGCCCCTACTGCTCCTCATCGATGCCTATGGGTATCTCCACCGGGCCTATCACGCGCTTCCGCCTCTGACCACTTCCGCGGGCCAGCCCATCAATTCCGTTTATGGGTTCGCGCGCATGCTTTTCAAGGTCATCCACGACCAGAAACCGGACTATATGGCCGTCTGTTTCGACGCCAAAGGCCCAACCTTCCGAGACGACATATTCCCAGAATATAAAGCCACCCGCAAAGAAACGGATCCCGAGCTGAAATCCCAGTTTCCCTTGTCGAGAGATGTGACCCGCGCCATGGGACTGGCTTCGTTTGAACTTCAGGGCTATGAAGCCGACGACATCATCGCCACAATGGCCAGGGAAGGCCGCAAAAAAGGGCTTGACGTGCTGATCGTCTCAGGCGACAAAGACATTCTGCAGATCGTGGATGAACACGTCAAAGTTTTCAACGAACCCAAACAGATCGTTTTTGATCCTGCAACCGTCAAAGAAAAATGGGGAGTGACCCCCGAACAAATCGGCGACGTCCTCACGCTCATGGGCGACACTTCGGACAACATTCCCGGAGTTGCCGGCGTGGGGGAAAAGACAGCGGTCAAACTCATTCAGGAACACGGAAACCTGAAAAACCTCGTCGAGCATCCCACCGGCCTCTCCGAGAAACTCAAAGAAAAAATCCTTTCATCGATCGATTTAATTGAAAAGTCCAAACACCTCGTGACTCTCAAAGCCGATGTTCCTCTCAATCTGGACTGGGACGAAATCAAGCTGAAACCTTTTGACAAAGACAAAATGCTTCCAGAATTTGAAAAGCTGGAATTCCGCGGCATCATCCGGGACCTCTATTCCAAAGGGATTTTCGTCACGGAGAAAAAGGACCTTCAACAGCACGAAACTCATTATCAGACGATCCTGACGGAGAATGACCTCGAAAAACTTGCATCGGACATAAAAAAATCAAAGAAAATAGCGCTGGATGTGGAAACGACAGGGCTCTCAATCTCCCAGTCCGAACTGGTGGGAATTTCTCTCGGCTGGGGCGGGGGACACGCGGCCTATATCCCCATCTCTCATCATTATCTGGGCGCGCCGGAACAGATCAGGAAAAAAAGAGTTTTTGAAGTCCTCAGGGAGGCGCTCAGCGATCCCCATATCCAGAAAGCGGGCCAGAATTTAAAATTTGATTATTCAATCCTCACGAGAGACGGGATGCAGATCAGAAACCTCCATTTTGACACGATGGTGGCGGCCTATGTTTTGGATCCGTCCAGGACCAGCTATGGTTTGAAAGATCTCGCCTCCGAATTTTTGGGTCGGCAGATGACCCGCATTGAAGAGCTCGTTCCCAAAGGAACAAAAAAATCCGGAGCGAACGATTTTCCGATGGACCAGGTGGAGATTGAAAAAGCTTCGCCTTATGCCTGCGCGGACGCGGACTGCACGCTTCAGCTCATGGAATATTTTGAACCGAAACTTAAGGAAAAAGGACTCGAAAAACTTTTTTATGAGCTTGAGATGCCGCTCGTGGAAATTTTGTCAGGCATGGAAACGGCCGGGATCCGAGTCGACGTCAAATTTCTGGAAAATCTGGGCGAGAAGTTCAGGGAAGAGATCGGGGGCATAGAAAAAAAGGCGTTTGAGCTGGCGGGCCAGGAGTTTAACCTGAATTCTTCCAAACAGCTGGCCGTGATCCTTTTTGAGAAACTGAAACTCCCGACGGTGCGCAAAACCAAAACCGGGTTTTCCACCGACGAGGAAGTCCTGAAAACCCTTTCCGCTTCTCATGAACTGCCGGGCCTTTTGATCAAGCACCGGGAACTCTCCAAACTGAAATCCACTTTTATTGAAGGACTGCTCGCGGAACTGGACCCCAAGACGCTTCGGGTCCACACCTCTTTCAACCAGGCCGGAACTTCCACGGGACGGCTGTCTTCAACGGACCCCAACCTTCAGAACATTCCCATCCGCACAGAATTGGGCCGGATGATCCGCCGGGCCTTTGTTCCGGAATCGGGATATATTTTTTTATCGGCGGATTATTCCCAAATTGACCTCCGAGTTCTGGCCCATCTTTCAGGAGACCCCGCTCTCAAGAAAGCTTTTCACGAAGGGGGGGACATCCACCGCGCCACAGCCGCCCAGGTGCTTCACCTCCCGCCCGAAGAGGTCACAGACGAGCAGAGAAGCAGAGCAAAAGCGATCAATTTCGGCATCGTTTATGGCCAGCAGGCCTTCGGCCTCTCCCAACAGCTGGGGATTCCCATGAAAGACGCGCAGGAATTGATCAATAAATATTTTGAAAAATATGCCGGCATCAAAACCTGGATCGAAAACATAAAAAAAGAGGCGCACGCGAACGGATTCGTCAAAACGCTTTTGGGCCGCATCCGATATTTGCCGGAAATCAATTCCAAAAACATGCAGATGCGCTCTTTTGCCGAGAGAACCGCCATGAACACGCCGGTTCAGGGGACCAGCGCGGACATCATCAAGGCCGCCATGATAAACATTCACAAGGCATTGAAATCCAACGGACTTTCTGCAAGAATGTTGTTGCAGGTCCACGATGACCTGCTTTTTGAAGTGCCCCAAGCCGAACTGAAAACAACCGCAGAGCTCGTCAAACAAGAGATGGAAAAAGCCGTCCAGCTCGACGTCCCGCTCAAAGCGGATTTGAAAACCGGCCCCAACTGGGCGGACATGGAGAAATTAAAGATCTAATGAACCCTTTTTCTTTCGCGCGCCTCCCGCCGGGCGTCAAATGGCTTCTGATCATCACGGGTCTGGTCTATATCGCGCAGCGCTTCACGGGCTCTTTCCTGGAAATGAACCTTGGGCTGATCCCCGCGAAAGTCCTTTCCCTCGAAATCTGGCGCCTCTTCACCTATCAATTCCTGCACGGAAGCTTTTTCCATGTCCTCTTCAACATGTTCGCGCTTTGGATGTTCGGCAAAGAGCTGGAATGGAGCTGGGGCACAAAGGAATTCCTTAAATTTTATTTCACCTGCGCTTTGGGGGCGGGCATCCTGAACACCGTCGTGGACCCTTTTTCCGTTGTGCCCACCATCGGCGCCAGCGGCGGGCTTTACGGTCTCTTCGTCGCCTTCGCCGTCGTGTTCCCGGAATCCGTGATCTATCTTTACGGCATCATCCCTCTCCAGGCCAAGCATTTCGTCATCCTGATCGGCGTTTTCGAGTTCCTGGCCAGCTATGACGGGTCCAGCACCCACATCGCCCGGTTCGCCCACCTGGGAGGCATGCTCACGGGATATCTTTATCTCAAGTCTTATGAATTCCGTTCGCGGTGGAACCGCGTCATGCACAAGGGGGCCGACCTGTTCGTGGTCCAAAACCCGGCGCCGCCCAAACCCAAACGCGAACCCCGTGTCAAAAAAGAAGACCTCGTGAGGGAAGTCGACAAAATTTTGGAAAAAGTCCTCCGCTACGGGGCGGATAGCCTCACCGACCAGGAACGCGAAACCATGCGGCGCTATTCCTCAATGAAGCATTGAGACCATAATCCTTCTCCTGAAGATATGTGTAAGTTATGTTGGAAAACAACAAGCGGAAATATATCTGAAGGATTGAAACGTTTATGATAGAGATTCCGTTGATTGCTTCTAATACTCTCATTTTCAAATATAGTCGAAACAGTCGGAAAGAAGATCATAAGGGAATTAAAAATGATTAATAAAATTATTAAATTCCATTTTATTTGTTTAGCGGTTTTATTGTTAGTTGTTTCGTATACTTTTGCTGCTTTTTTCTGTGAACTGCGCTTCCATGGCTTTGATGCAAATGGTAAAAACCTTGCTTTTTCCGTATATGACGGCCTAGAAGGATCATCAACAATGGTAACAACGTATATTATTAATGTAAGTTCTAATCAGTGGACAGTTTCTCCTCTTCGCATGGGTGATGAAGAGCATGTAATTTCAACAGATACGCTTAAATTGATTAAGTATAAACTAAATAATTTTGGAATTTTAGACGGAAATATTGGTGATCATGTTGTGGCGCGCAGAGCCGCTGAAATCGCGCCTAATCCATTTCGTGCAGTTTTTGTCGATGGAGGCTATTCCGGGGATCAATCCGGATATGGAATCGCCCCGCCATACTATTTCCGTTACAATGAGAAATCATCAGCATTCTCTACTCGGTCTTTTGAAGTTCTCCTATCGACATTTACTATTGGACATGGTGAAAATGTCGAACTCGCAGCTTTCAAGCTTTCCATCACCAACCTTGCAACAGGAAAAGTGAAAATTTTGCAAGATGACAAAAAATTGCCGAAATCTCGAGGAGAAGTATATCAGTATGCAATTAAGGATATCTATGTGTACCACGATGTCGTTGCTGTGTTTTTAGCAATGGAGAACCGAATATTTGAGGGTAGCGGAGTAGACTATATGGTTGTAACTGGGACATTGCCTTAGTTTTCATATTTTATAGAAGTTTTATCAGTTTTTCACGGAATGAGAAAGCTTGAATTTCAATAAGCCATCATGCCCGAACTGCCTGAAGTTGAGACGATCCCTTGACATACTTACAAATTGATAGTATACTAACATTATGATTATTGACCTGCTTGGACATAAAGACTATATCCGCGTGCTAGCGACCCTTTACAGGAAGCCCATGTATTTCAGCCAGATTCAAAGGGCTTTGAATCTGAACCCCGTCCAGGTGGACCGGGCGCTCAGGTTCCTGCGCAAAGGGCTTTGGATTGTCCCTCGCACGGCGCCCACTGAACGAGGCCGGATCATGGTGGAATATAGCCTTGGAAAACGCGGCGCGGCATTTCTCAAATCCTTCAAAATGTTCAGCGACGATGTCATGAAGCACAGGGTTTCCCTCGGCTCCGCCGAAGTCGCCGAGCTCCAGAGCCTTTACCACTAAACTCTTTCCATGGCCGTTGCCTTTTTGCTCTCAGCGGAACTCCATTAAAAAGCCATCATGCCCGAACTGCCTGAAGTTGAGACGATCCGGCGCGACCTGGAAGCGGCGCTCCTCAAAAAAACCATAGAATCTGTTTTCGTGAAAGATCCCTCCGCTCTCACGGGCATCGGGCCCGCAGGAAAACCTCGGCGAAACGTCACGCCTCTCCTGTTCGCGAACCAGGTGAGCAATAAAATCATTTCGCGGTTCGACCGGCGGGGAAAATATCTCGTGATGGAGTTTGGGGACGGCACGGCAATCATTTTTCATCTGCGCATGACGGGCCAGCTTTTGCTCAACCCTCCCGCCTATAAAGAAAGAATCATGTTCAATTTCACTGACGGGCATAAACTTTATTTTTCTGATCGCAGACGCTTCGGCGAAGCGGTTTATGTGGAGCGATGGAGGGAAGATTCCGCCATCCGGGCTTTGGGCGTGGAACCGACGGAAAAAAATCTCACGGGGGAATATCTTAAAAAAGTTTTTGACGGGCGTAAAACGCCGGTTCATTCGGCGCTTCTGAACCAGAGTCTCGTGAGCGGCCTTGGGAATATTTATGTCACGGAAGCTTTGTATGATTCAGGGATCAGGCCCCTGAAACACGCGGGGAAAATTCCGGCGCAAAAACTGGAGACGCTCGCGGCCTCCATAAACAAGATCATAAAAAAGTCTATTGAACATCGGGGCTATTCGATGAATACTTATGTGGACGCCATGGGAAAGAAAGGACGAAGCCAGATGTTCAGCCGCGCTTATGGAAAAGAAGGGTTGCCCTGCCCGAAATGCGGGACGATTTTCAGGCGGGCCGTCATCACAGGAAGAGGTGTTGTGTTCTGTCCAAAATGCCAGCCATGAAAAAACAAAGTATCGTCATCGGGCTCACGGGCGGGATCGCGACGGGGAAAAGCGCAGTTTTGAGCGAATTTCGGCGCCTTGGGGCGAAGGTTATCGATTGCGATAAGCTCGCGAGGGAAGCGGTTAAAAAGGGGGCTCCCGCCTTAAATAAAATAAAGAAATCATTTGGTTCAGAAATTCTTTCCGCAGACGGCACTCTGAATCGCGAAATGATGGGAAAACTCGTGTTCGGGAGCCCTGATAACAAAGAAAAGATCGAGAAAATCATTCATCCGGAAGTTCTGAAGAAAGTTCTTCAGGCCATAAAGAGAGTCAGGCGCGGGATTGTGATTGTGGACGTGCCGCTCCTTTTTGAAGCCGGGTGGGAAAAGTATTTTGATGAAACCATCGTCGTTCATGCCCCCAAAAGCCTTCAAATAAAACGTTTGTTCGAAAGGAATCATTTAACTCCATCCCAATCGCGGCTACGCATTAACGCTCAAATGCCTCTGCGCAAAAAATTGCTTCGTGCCGACCACGCGATCGATAATTCAGGAGCCCTCCGGAAAACTTTCGCGCAAACCAAGCGTTTGTATCAATCTTGGATTTCCTCCTTATCCTCCAAAAATAACTTTTCCATATAATTTTTCAAAATCGTTCCAAATAACCGCGTTTTACAGCGTTTATTGCGAAAATTGTTACATTTTATTTACATTTTGTTTAGATGATTTTTTTCCTGATTTGATATGATATTTCTGCTCGCTAGCACGAGCCCACAGCCAACAAATATAAAAGAAAAACGAGCGCATCATGTTAGAGACACGGAGAAATTATGTCTACTGGATGTTTGCCGTCATCATGATCTGCGCGCGCGTGAGGTTGCGGGCCGCTCCGGAAATGGGAGTGGCGGCAAGAGATGCGGCCCTCGGAGGCGCATTCACAGCGCTCGCCGACGACACTTCCGCAGTCTATTATAATCCCGCCGCGCTCATCAACCTTCCTCAACATGAATTTTCATCCTCCTATGGATTTTTAAATTCCGGAGTCCGTTCCGGAGCGAGCGTGACGGACTGGTCCGTGAGCGCAGGCGTCCCGATGGGAAAAAAAATCGGGAGCGCGGGCGTTTCTTGGCGGGAAATCTATGAGCACAGCTTTTATCGGGAACAGGCGGCCTCCGTCGGATATGGCCGGAGCATGATCGGGCACTGGTCCGTGGGTCTGGGCGGGCAATATTTTAACCGGAGCCTGGACATTCCGGTCGACGCGGCCGCTCCTGAAGTTGACGGCGGAGTGGCCTCGGCCTATGGCGTCAGCGTCGGGGTATTGGGGCGCGTGATGGACTGCGTCGAGATTGGATTTTTTGGGCAGGGTTTGAACGAGCCCAAGCGAGCCGCATCTTTTGTGAACCGCAGTGTTTATCGGGCAAGCGCAGGCTATCGGGCTTTGACTTATTCCGTTGCGGCTCAGCTTAACAACTCTCAAGCGGCCTATCAGGAAGGGCGGAACTGGTCGGGAACTTTGGCGGGAGAAAAATGGCTGTTCAGCAACCAGTTCACCAAGGCAGACATCGCGGTTCGGGGCTCAATTTCGTCGGGGCCGGACCAATGGCGTCAATGGGCCGTCGGCACGACTTATCAACGAAGATTCTTGCGCATGGACTATGCATTCATCATGCCTTTTCAGGCGGACGGATGGACAAGCGCTCAGGCGAGCCACAGACTCACCCTCTCTGTCCTTTTTGGACGATCAACCGCACCCCAAAAACTCATCTCGGGAAAACGCAATTTTAAATTCAGGATCACCAAACTTAAACAAAAAATTAAATTTCATCAGGATAAAATGGCTCCCATCCTCGCTCAGGTTAAATCTCTCAGGCAGAACCTCGTGCATCAGGGCGTCCGGCAGGGAGACTTCAGCGCGCTGTATGACCGCACGATGCAGCAGTATTGGGCCCAGAAGGACGGCGGGGCTTCCCTTCGGGAACGCCTGGAATATCTCACGATTGTGACCGGATTTTTCAGGGATTATCCGGTTTCAATCAGCTCGGCGGAAAAAGAGCTTGCGTCCACGCAGAAAAGCTGGGATAAAATTCAAAAAGAGTGGGCGGAGTCCTGGAGCGGATATGTCCTGGGAAACGGAGAGATGGATAAAGACGAACGACTGGCTTTCCTGGCGGACCTTGGAAAACGATTCGAATCTTCAGGCATTTCAATGGAACCCGTGAGCAAAGAGCTGGAAATTCTGGAGGAGCTTCCTTGAAGAAAATTACGGGGCTGCTCCTGATCATCCTTTGTATTCCAATCTTCATTTTGAATGCGGATCAATGTTTTCCCATCAAGGAAATTCGGGTGAGCTCCAATGCCGTCCTGAGCAGAAGACAAATCAAACGCATCACAAAAAAATATATCGGCCGCTGCGCCATCGCCAATGATCTGAATGAGATCATCCGCTTGGTCACGGACGCTTGCGTGCAAAAAGGCTATGTCACGACCCGCGCTTTCATTCAGGAACAGAGCATCGCTTCAGGCATTTTGGAAATTCACGTGATGGAAGGCAGGCTGGAGAGCATCGAGTTCGACGAAAATTCCCGGAGCAGTCTCAGCCTGCTGGACCAATCCCAGGTTTTGACCGCCTTCTCCCGCTATAAAAATAAGCTTCTCAATCTTCGGAACATTGAGCAGGGACTCTCGCAAATGAACCGGCTTTCGAGCAAGAACGTCGCCATGAAAATTTATCCGGGAAGCAAAGAGGGATTTTCGAAAATCGTTCTCTCAAACGGCCCGGCCCGAAGCCAGGTGAGAGTTCGGACCGGAGCGGACAATGCGGGGCAGGAGTCCACCGGGCTTTATAACGTGCGGCTTTCCCTGGACCAGGAGGACCTCCTCAAGATGAATGACAGCTGGAGCCTGAGCTATTCCCAGAGCGACCGCGAACGGACGAACGATCGAAGGTCTCAGAGTTTCTATGCGAACATGAATGTCCCGTTCCGCTATTGGAGCGTGAACGCGAACGTCATCCAGTCCGATTATTCCGCCATCATCGTGGGGACCAACCAATATATCCGCAACACCGGCAAAGGTTTTCATCAAAATTATAAGCTTGACCGCAGTTTATACCGGGGGAAAAACCAGATCTTTTCCGCCTGGGCCCAGATTAATCTTAAAAATACCGAAAGTTTTATCGAAGACACCAAAAGCGAAGTGGGAAGCCGGAAACTCACCGTCCTTAAGTGCGGCGTTCATCACAACATCGTCACGCCCATAGGATATTTCGATTACACCGCGGCCTATCATCGGGGAATTCCCGCTCTGGACGCCAAACAGGATGACGACGGCGTGGACGATTTCACTCCGCGCGCCCAGTTTCAGAAAGCCGAGCTCAGTTTGAGTTATAACAAGCCTTTTCGGCTCTTCCACAATAATTTTTCCTTCAAAACCTATGCCTCGGGCCAATATGGATTCAACCCGCTTTATTCGACGGAACAGATCGTCATCGGAGACGCTTATTCTGTTCGGGGATTTAAGGAAAAATCCGGGTTCGGCGATCAGGGATTTTATGCGATGAACGAACTGACCCTTTCACTGCCGGGTTTCATCACGGAAAATTGGGGAGTCAACAGCTCTCTTCGAAAAACGGAATGGTTCGCGGGCTATGACGTGGGCCTGGTGAAAAGCTATGGCGGAATCGAGGCCAATGACGGGCAAGGGAAAGCGTTCCTTACGGGCTGGGCCACAGGGCTCCGCTTTTCCGGAAAGTTCGTGTATTTTGACGTGATCTATGCGCAATCGGTTCACACGGAAGACTTCATAGGCCGTTCCAGCGCAATTTATGCTACCGCAAGCGTGAACTTATTTTAACGGGAGACCCCATGAAAACATTTTTCAATAAACTGATCGCCGTGAGCGTCTCTTTAAGCCTTCTGACGCCGTCCTTCGCCTTCGCGGACCCCACGGGGAACACGGTTGCGACCTCGGCGGGCGACATCACCCGGGACGAAAGCACCAACACCGGCATGGACCGCGCCCAAAACGGCGTGCCGATCGTCAACATCGCCGAGCCTTCCGGGGCGGGCGTTTCCCACAACCGTTTTGCGGACTTCAACGTCGGACGGGAAGGCGCCATCATGAACAACAGCAACCGCATCGCCGTTTCCCAGCTGGGCGGCGCGATTTATGCCAATCCCAACCTGAACCCGAACGGGGAAGAAGCCCGCATCATATTAAACGAAGTCACCAGCACGCGCAACAGCCGCCTCTTCGGCGCCACGGAAATCCACGGAAGGTCCGCCGATTACATTCTCGCCAATCCCAACGGCATTACCTGCAACGGATGCGGATTTATCAACACCCCGCGCGTCATCCTCGGAACCGGCAGACCCGACATGCAGAACGGGGATTTCATGGGCTTATTTATAGATCCCAATGGGCAAGTTTCGATTGAAGGAAACGGGATCGTTGCCGGCAACGTGGATTATTTCGACATCATCACCCGCTCCGCGCGCATCAACGCTGATTTTTATGCCAATCACGCCAGCATCAGGACGGGAAACGATTATTACAACGATAAAACCGGAGAAATAACGTCCGTGGTCCGGAGTTTTGACGCGCCTGCGGCCAGCATCGACAGCTCTCTCTTGGGCGGCATCTACGCGGGCCGGATCACGCTGGAAAGCACGGAACTGGGCGTGGGGGTCAACATGGGAAGCAAACTGGTCAGCCACCAGGACTTGAGTGTCACGGCGGATGGGAGAATCGTTTATAGCGGGGCCGTTTCCCAAAACGGCTCCATCATCATGGAATCCAAAAACTCCGGCATAGAACAAACCGGTTTTGCGGCCGCTAATGATGACATTAAGTTCACTTCCAAAGAAGACATCCTCATCAACGGCGGAAGCGGGGAACTTGACGCCCTGGGCATGTATGCGGGGCAGAATATCAATTTGCTGGCCTGGGGCGGCCCTTTGCTTTCCGGGATAGAAATTTATACGAACATGACCGCACTGAACAAAATAAACCTGACTTCCGACCAGGCCATTTCAAACCTGGGCGCGATGAGGGCGGGAGAGGGAGACTCCGGGAATGCTCCGGGAACGAAAATAAACATCAGCGCCTCCACGTTCAACAACAGCGCCGCGGGCAAATTGATTGCCAACGGCGACGCTCAGATCAACGCGTCAAAAAACATCAATTTTAACGGCGGGTCCGTCTCAGTGAGCGGAGACATCAATCTCTCGGCAACAAAGAACATTGATAACAACGCTTCGATGAGAGCCCTGAAAAAAATAACTCTCGCCGCCGGAGAAGAAGTTTCGAACGAAGGCGCCCTGTCCTCCGGCATCAGCGGAGACCCCGCCAACCCGCCCACCGGCGTTCTCATCAGCGCGAAAACGTTCAACAACAGCGACACCGGCAAAATCGGTTCCCACAGCGACGCGGAAATAAACACCTCGAACGATATCCGGTTTTATGGCGGACAAGTTTTTGCAGACGGGGACATCCGTCTCAACGCCAAAAATATCTCGACCGATGCCGAGATGGAAGCGGGAAAAATTATCGATCTGACCGCCTCTGAAACATTGGAAAACAATGGAAGCCTGGTGACAGGCGCGGACCTGATTCTAAACGCCGATATCCTCCGCAACGGCCTCAGCGGGTTTATGTTTTCCGACGCCAATGTGAACGCCGCCGCTAAAAACGGAATTGATTTCAGAGGCGGAGAGATCGACGCCCTGGGCGATGTCAGCCTGGACACCAAAAAAGACATTCACAACGCGGCGGACGTTCAGGCGGACGGCAAAGTGACTTTGAACGCGGAAAGAGTTCAAAATGACGGCTCTCTCATTTCAGGAAACGCGGGAAACGCCGGAAGCGCATCCGTCGGCGTGCGGATCGCGGCTGATTCCATGGGCAACACAGGCCAGATCCTTTCTTACGGCGACACGGACCTTGCGGTCAAGGGGAATGCCGATTTTGGAGGGGGAGAAATCATATCCAACGGTGATTTTATCGCCGACATCGGCGGAGACGCTTCCAACTCGGCGCACATCGAGGCGGGAAACCTGGCCGTTATGAACGTCGCAAAATCGATGAACAACGGAGGAACCCTTCTCGCGGGCTCAGGGAACAAATCGGGGGACCCAAGCACAGGAATCCGGATTAACGCAGAATCGTTCCAAAACGGGCCGGGCGGAAACCTGCTCTCTTTCGGCGACACCACCCTCCGAACAAAACTTGGCGTGTCGCTGATCGGCGGAAGCGTCATCACCCAAGGCGGTTTGGATATCCACGCGGACGGAAACATCTTCAACCAATCGGATATACAAACCTCTCGAAAAAGCTTTTTCACGGCCGCAGGAAAATTCACGAATCAGGGTTCCGTCCTCTCCGGCTCGGCCCAACAACTCAAAGACCCTTCCACAGGCATTTGGATTGCCGCGGACTCCATGGAAAACAGCAGGGGCGGCGAGCTTTTGTCATATGGGGACATCAACGCAAGCACAGCCCGGGACACAGAGATTAAAGACGGTAATTTGCTGGCGGCAGGCGACATCCATTTGACCGCCAAGGGCGACATCAAGAACACAAGCATGATTCAGGCTGAAAACAAAGTGACCTTGGACGCGAATAACACGTTCGTTAACGAAGGGTCCGTTCTGGGCGGAAACGCGGCTCAAGCGGCGGACGCGAACACGGGGATAAGCATCACAGCCGACAAAGTCCAAAACACCTCCATGGGAAAGATTTTGTCTTATGGAAACAATGATCTCTCCGTCGCCCAGGACTTGAGTCTTGACGGGGAACTTTTGGCGATGGGGGACCTGAATCTTTACGGCCTGGGCGGCATTTATAACAGCGCCGCCCTTCACGCGGACAAATCCCTGACGATATCAGCCGTCAACTCCTTCACCAACGCGGGCAATGTTTCGGGCGGCAACGCTCAGGATTATGGGAACGCCGCCACGGGCCTTCACGTCTCGGCGGATTCCATTCATAACACCGGAGCCGGGACCTTGCAGTCCTACGGCGTTTCAAACCTGAACGCCGCTCACGACGGGGAATATTCGGGAGGGGACGTCACAGCAGTCAATGACTTGAATATCACCGGGAACAACATCCAAAACTCTTCCAAACTGCAGTCTGAAAAGACCGTGAACATCGGCGCCTCCGGGACCCTGTCCAATGCCGGAACGATCGCAGGAGGAAACGCGGCTCAGGCGGGAGACAACTCCACGGGGATCCGTATCGTCTCTGACGCCTTCAACAATGCCGCGGACCTCCTTTCATACGGAAAAACAAGCCTGAGCGTCAATCAGGACCTAAACTTGTCCGGAAACATCATGACTTACGGAGATCTTTCCGTTTCAGGGAAGCGGGACATCATCAACAAAACCGCCATCGAAACCGGGGGAAAAACAGACATCCAGGCGGGAGGGGATTTCTATAACGGATATATGACAGGCGGCCTGTCATCTCTCAAACCGATTGTGTCCGACGACAACCTCAGCATCTCCGCCCGCAATATTTATAATTTTGGGTCCCTCCAGACGGGCGGGGACATGATCCTGAACGCCCAAAACGCCATTTACAATAACCGCCGGGATTCCCTGGACGGAGCGGCAGGCAACGCGCTGATCCTTTCCGGCGGGGATATGATTCTTTACGCGGACCGGCTGACCAACGACGCGGGGAGCCTTCTCTCCATGAAAGATCTGATGATCCAGAAAGACGCTTCAGGAAACAAAAGCGCCCTGGTTGAAAATATTTCGGCTTACGTTAACGGAAACTATACCTCCGCAAACATTGAAGCGGATCGGGACATCCGGATCCGGGCAAACCTGCTCAACAATACGGGAAAAGACCACGGCGGATATTATACCGTGCGGGTCAACGTGGGCCCCCCGGGGAACAACTCCTGGAAAATGATTAAAAAAGACGTCCTCGTCTCCACACTCGAAACCAAACCCGCATATCTGACCGCGGGTCGCGATATTTTTGTGGATGGGGCGGCGATCACGAATTATGGGAGCGTCATTTCGGCCTCCCGCGACATCACTTTCACCGGAGGAAGTTTCTCCAACGTTCAGGCCAGCATCAATGTCGGCGGGCTCGAGATGGTATTTCAAAACCACGCGACCTGGAGGGAATGCCGCGGCCTCTTCAAACTGTTCTGCCGGAACCGCTCGGCTGATTATTTCAGCTCTCAATTTTATTCCGACACCGCCTATTCCAGCTTTGGGCCGGAGCTTTTTGCGGGGGGCAACATTCTCATCGGAGGATCTTCAGGCGTCTCCAACGGAGGCCCGGCAGTCCGGCAAAATAAAACATATAACGATGCCAGCCTCAACGCCATCAAAGACACCGGCGTTATCCCCATCGGCGGCATTACAGTCGCTCCCGCGGCGATCACCGGATCCGTGGCCTCCCCCATCGCCAAAGGCCTGATTGTGACCCCGCTGCTCCCGGACGCCCCGTCCGTCCGGCTCAACAGCCCCATTTCACTGACGGACAGCTCCATCTTCAATTTGTCGTCCCTCTTCGGTCTGTCCAAAGATCCCAACAGCCTCTATGTCGTTGAATCAAGAAGCAAATTCATCAGTGTTGACGCTCTCCGGGGCTCAAAATATTTTCTGAATCGCATCGGATATCACCCCAACACCGACGTCCGCCTTCTCGGCGATGATTATTTCATGTCCAAGCTCCTGGAAAAAAGCATCCGCGAGGCCACGGGAAAAATGTATCTCGAACAGGGGATCGGAAGCTCTTTTGAGCAGATGGCAGACCTTTATGACAACGCCATCGATGAGTCCAAAGAGCTGTCTCTGAGCGCCGGCATTGCGCTCACGCCCGACCAAATCGCCCAGCTGAAAAAGGACATCGTCTGGCTGGTGGAAACAGAAATTTCCGTGAACGGCAATCCGCAGAAAGTGCTCATGCCGCAGGTTTATCTGGCCAGAACAACCCGCGAAGGGCTCACCAGCGCGCGAGCAACCATTGAAGGAGAAAACATAGCGATCGGTTCCGAAGGATCCGTGAACAACCTTTCGGGCAGGATCAAGGCTCAAAACGAACTGCAAGTGGCCGCCGACAAAAACATCAACAACATCGATGGCCTCCTGGAATCCAAAGGCGACATGGCCCTGGCCGCAGGCAACGATTTGACCAATCAAGGCGGAAAAATTTCAGCGCAACGCGACCTTTATATGTACGCCAAGGGAGACATTGCAAGCTCGAATGTCAAGCGGCGAGAAGGCATGAGCGAAAATTGGCATGATGTTCTTTTGGCGCGGGGAAGCATTGAAGCCGGAAAGAACGCAACCCTTTCCGCCGGCAAAGACCTGAAGATCCTGGGAACTTCCCTGAGCTCAGGAGAAGATTTGGCCATGAAAGCTGACGGCGACATCGTCGTCAACTCCGAAGTTCTCGAATCCTACTTTCATGCCTCGGAGAAGGGAAAACACAGCAAGGACATCGTCAAATCCTCCCGGGCCAATGAACTGGCGTCGATTAAAGCCGGAGGGAGCGTCAACACTCAATCCGGGAGAGACACACTGATCGCCGGAGGAAATGTCGAAGCGGGTGAAGACCTTTCCCTCGTTTCAGGCGGCAAAATCACCGTCTCAGCCGTTCAGGACGACGAGTATGTGCGCACCCAGTCTTCCAAAGAAGGGGTCTTCTCCAGCTCTTCCAAAGATACCATGAACGAAAGCGTCACGAACCAGCGTTCCACTTTGAGAGCCGGGGGCGCGCTCGCCACAGCCTCTCAAGCCGACACGAACCTGATCGGCGTCACCATGGATTCCAAAGAAGCCATGAATCTGGAATCCAAGGGCGCTCTCACCATTGCTTCCGTCCAGGATCGAACGTATAGCTATAGCCATGAAACCAAAAAGGGCATATTCTCCAAGACCGAAGACATCCATGAGCAATCCAGCATCCGTCAACGGGCTTCTGACCTGAGTTCCGGATCGGATTATCAGTCCGTGTCTTTGAATGACACCAACATCGTGGGCTCCAACATTTCCGCGGCGGGCAATGGAACTGTTCTTGCGGGCAGCTATATCGACAAAGACGGCAAAATTATCAACAACAAAGATGCCAAAGTGAATGTGATCTCCGCCACCGATTCCGATTCTGTTTATGATTATCACCGAGAAAGTCACATGGACCTGGGAGCCGTTGCGCTGGGAACCGTCACAGGATTTGTCATGGGAGGGCCGATGGGCATGTATTCCGGCTTTAAAACCGGCGCGCACGCTGAAAGAGGACAGATCGACAGCCTGAAGACCTATGACACCCATGAGCAGGCCTCAACGCTCAATTTTGGCGGAAACGCCGCAGTGATTTCCGCGGGAGACACAAACATCATTTCCAGCAAGATAAATTCCGGGGGCAACGCGCAAATTTTGGCCGGGCGCGGACTGGATGCAAACGGGAACCTCGCCCAAATAAACGACGAAGCGGCGCTTCTTATCGGCGCCAAGGAAGAGATTCATCGGAAAGCGGAAATGCACAATGAAATCCGCCCGGACTATGCCGGAATCGCCGTGGCGGCCACTGCGGGCGCCGTTGCCGCGGATATCGGTTCGGGAATCGGAGGAGTCACGGCGGGTCCGGCAGGTTCGATTGCGGGCGGAATCATGACAGCGGATTATGTTGACAGCGCAAGCAAATATATTGTCAATAAGCAGAAGAAGGACACTCTGGATTCTGAAAAAACTGAACTGGCCTCTTCAGAAATTTCCAGCGGGGGAAAACTGGACCTGGAAGGCCAAAAGCAACTGACCCTTTCCGCTTCCAACCTCATTTCCGGCTCAGACATGAGCCTGAAATCCGCGGGAGACATCCTCATCACTTCCGGCGAACAGAAATCTTATGAGGACCAGAAACACAGTGAAATCAGCTTCGACAATGTCGATCTTAAATTCAACCGTTCCAGCGTGGATTTAAACTGGAGTCAGAAAGGAACCGAAAAAGAAAAAACCACGGAGAAAACCACGCAGAAACAGACCCAGATTGTGGCCGGCGGAAATCTGACCGTGGATTCAGGCAAAAATACAGACATTGTGAGTTCAAACCTTCTGGCCAACAAAAAAACTTCCATCCATGCCGGCGGAGATGTGAACTTAAAGACCGCCGAAGAAACTGAAAAAATCAGCGAAAGCGAGTCCACCCTCAAAAACACTTTCACGGCCTCCGCCGGAAACTCCTGGGTCGAAACGGGTTTCCAGGCCGCTGACGCGGCTCAGGACCTGAAGGAAATGACAAGCGCCGAAAACAGCGGAACAACAGAAGGTTCGGTCAACACCGCGGTTTCCGCCGCCAAAGCCGCCATCGCCGCTTATCAAGTGGCCAAGCTCGCTCAAACCGTCGCCAACAATGCCGCAACCGCCGCAACGTATGGTTTTTACGGGGAAGTTTCCATGACTCAGGAACGGGAAAAGAAAACATCCACGTCTGAAAAGAGCGTGGAACTTGGAAGCAGCATCATTTCCAAAGATGTGGACACCATTGCCGATCATGATTTAAACGCCCGAGGAGCCAACATTTCAGCGGAAGGCGGAGACCTGCTTTTAAAAGCCGGAAACAACATCAACATTGAATCGGCGGAATCGCGTTCCGGATCAGGTTATGAGACGGAGAAAGAATCTCTCAGGACCACGCTTTTGTCCAGCCGGGGATTTGTCCTTCCCACTTTCTCCATGTCCCGAAGCAAAGGCAGTGAGGATCAAGTCACCCAGATCAATTCTCAGATTTCCGCCAGGGAAGGCACCGTAAAAATCGAGTCCGGAAATGACACGACGCTTGCGGGCGTCAATGTGAAAGGCAAAAACGCAGATCTGAACGTCGGAGGCACTCTCACCCTGGCTTCCAAACAGGACCGTATGGAATCCAAATCTGAAAACGAGTCCTTCACCCTGGGCTCGCAGATCGGGTTTTCCATCGGCCAATCCAAATCCAAAGAAAACTGGACGAACAGCCAAAGCAGCATCCTGGGCTCGGACTCCGTCAAAATCAAGGCCCATCAGCTGGACATGGTGGGAAGCATCATTGCGAACCAAAAAGAGGACGGCACGGACGGCGGAAACCTGACCGTTGACGTGGCCAAACTGACCTATAGAGACCTTTTGGACTCTTCCGAATCCAGCAGTTTCAACTTCAGCATCGGGACCGGCCTCTCGGGAGATAAGGATAAAACCGGAAAAACTCAAATCGGATGGAAAAACGGAAACACGAACATCGCATTCTCCAATGGCGGAAGCGAAAAGGAAGGCGTCACTCATTCCACCCTCGGCCAGGGGAACATCACGGTTAACGGAGATCCGAATGGAGCCGGAGACATCAACCGGGACCTCACAAAGACCCAAATCGTCACCCAAGACAAAAAAACCGGCGGCTTCAATGTGGACATCAGCATCTCCAATCAATTCATCGCAGACGTCGCCAACGAAGGCCTGGTCGACGCCACAGGAAAACAGCTCGCGGAAGCCAAAAAGGTGCTTTCGGATCTTCCAAAGAATGTGGCAAAAGCGGGAGAACGCGTCGGAGAGGCAGCGAAAGACTTAGGAAATGCCATTACTCAAGATCAGATGAGCATTTTCCAATATTATGGAAAAGCCACAGCTGTTAACCAGGCAACTCTCGAATTTTTAAGAGATTATCCTGAACTAGGAAAAATATTAGGCAATAATAAACCCGCCTCCTTTACCGAATACAATACAGCTCTAAACGCTTATGCGGATTATGTCACCAAGCAAACGGGAGTTGAAATTGACGTCAAACTTTACGCGAAAGACGATCAAAAATATGGGAAGAGTGACAATGAAAGTAAGAATATCTTTGTAAACGTTGGAAACACTGATGTTAGGGACACAGATAAAACCATCAGTGTCTTTGGACATGAAGTCAGCCATAAGTTAATCCCAGGAGAAAGTGAAGTCTCTGCCAAACTCATAGGAGACAAGTTCGTTCAGGCTTGGAATTTTGAAAATGACCTCAACGGAAACTCTATCGGAAAAATGAATATCGCGTATGGCACTGGAATGACTTACAAAGAAGTATATGATGATTTTTCTCTCTTAAAAGAAGGAAACAAGCTTGATTCCAAGCTGACTAATTACGACTCGTTCGATATAAGAAGGATTGACGCAAAAGAAGTTGGATATACCGTAGTTAAAGGTGGAGTTATTGTGATAGCTGCGGCCGCAGTCATCGTCACTTCAGAAATTTCCATTCCCGCTACTGTTTTATATGGACTTGGAGTTGGCGGCACGGCCATGACTGTTAACGATATCCGCGGAATTATCACTGAAAAGAAACTTTTAGGTGGGGAATATACAGATGAAGAATACAGCCAGCTTGTTGGCAGTGTAATTTTAAGCGGAGGGCTCTCAGCGGGATCTTTCGTGAAAGCGGCTAATCGTACAGCCACGGCCGCAGAAACTGCAGTAAGTGAAGTCGAGTTAGCCATTGCAAAAAACAGCAAAAACGGCGCAGTCTTAGGTGACATGGCTGAAGACAGCAAAGCATTAAAACAGATTTCAACCCAAATGAAAGCTGTTGAGAATATTGCTGAAGAAAATAGTGTTTTTAAGGTTGTGCCAGAAAAATATAGAGCTAGAGTAGCAGGATCATTTAAAGGTGAACCCAAACTCATCGTGCTTGAGGAAGATCTATATGTTTATCAACGACGCAGTCCGGAAACATTGGAAACCTCACCATACTTCAGTAAACACTATGAAAAAATTGGGAATGCCAAGCGTTTTCTTGCCTTACCTTCTGCCAATACCGGGGAATCAGAATATTTGTATAAAATCCCCAAAGGCTCTACGATTTTACAAGGGAGAGCCAGTTCCATGGTGGAAGTGGAAGGGTTTGGCCAGAAAGCAGTTGGCGGTGGAATTCAAACATATCTGCCCAATCCCAAGGATGCTATACTTGTCAAGAAAATAAAATAATCATGCCATTAAAGGATGATTTGAAGCAAATTATTATAGACATAAAAGCTCAGGCTGAGCGAGAGCCTGCAGCTTGGAGATATTATGATAATACGATCGTGATGATGAATCAAATTCTCCGACTTATCGATGAAAAAAACTATGATCAAAAAAAAAGAACAAAAATATGTGCAGGTGTCGGCAGAGCGTTGATGGATAGAATGTCGTTTACAGAAAGCCTCCTGGGAGATCAAATTTTTAATTTAATGGTAAGATTTGAAAAACTCGAAGATCAAAATGAATCACACTGAAAATAGCAACCCAATTTCACAAACAAACCAAACCAAGGAGCGACAACACAAAAAATGAAAATTAAGAAGGTTGCAGTGCAGATGATGGCGGCGGGATTATTGATGTGGGCGAACCAGGCCCGTGCGGAAGTCAAAGCCGGTCAACACGAGGTTGGATTCCGGCTTGGGTCCTCCGCCTCAATGCTTAAGTCCGATGTCAGCAGCATAGACATTGATATGGGAAACCCGGGCGTGAGCTTCAACGTCGATTACCTCTATAATTTGACTCCGCACCTCGGAGTGGGCGCTGACACCGGATATTTGGCCATGACCAGCAAAGAACAGCAAAATTTCCCGAGAGCGGGAGCCAAAACCACTTCTTATGCGCGCACGTTTCATTTTGAAGCTGTGGCGCGTTATCTTTTCCTGCCGGAAAGCCAGCACCATGTCGGATTGCTGCTGGGCGCCGGGTTCGCAAGCCTGAACGAAGCGGCGGATTTCCAGCCCACCCCCAGTTCCATCGACGCTCAGCTGTTCGATGAAACCGCCACGGGAGCTTCTGTTTCAGCCGGAGCGCAATACGCTTATGAACTCTCATCAAACTGGTCGCTTGGTTTTGACATGAGATGGCGCTATGTTTCAGCCAAGAAAAGTTTTGTCACAACGACCAACGAAAACGGCAACATCCAGGCCGGAAGCGTCCTTAATTTCGGCGTCTTCATGAGCCGCAAGTTCGGCGGATAAACATTTGTGAAATCGGGGGAATGTTATGGGGTTCATTAAATTAAAAACGATCGTTAAGAAATATCTTCTTCTGGCAGGCCTCTCCGCCGCAATTCTGCGGCCGGGAGGTTTGCTGGCGGAACCCGCAGGATTCACTTTCCTCAAGGTCGGCGTGGGAGCGGCGGCGCAGGGCATGGGCAAAGCCTTTATCGCGCAAACCAAAGACGCCAGCGCGGCTTATTGGAACCCCGCGGCTCTCGGAGGCCTCGAAGCCAAAGAGATTTTCCTTTATCAGAACCGTTTCATCTCGGACTTTTCATACACCTATTTCGCCTATGCCCATCCTCTGAAACGCATCCATTCTTCTTTCGCGGTTTCCCTGGGACGATATGCCAAAGGCGGCATCGACGGACGAGACGACAGCGGACAAAAGACCGGCGATTTTTCAGCCGAAGACAGCTTCGCCGCTCTCTCTTTGGGCAAAAAGTTCGGGGAAACATTTTTCTTCGGGACAACCGCCAAAGTCATCCGTTCCGGCATCCAGGATTATACGGCTCAGGGGTTCGCTCTGGACGTCTCCGCATCTAAAGAGCTGAAAACGCGCACGATGGTTTCCGTGGGCGTTTTCAATGTCGGCCCCGCAGTCAATTATGCTGACCGGTCCGTCGCGTTGCCGTCCACGGCGGAACTGGGAGCGTCCCACTCATTCTCGGCGCTCACCCTCGCGGGAAATTTCCGCTATGGTCTGAAAGATCAGACCGCTTCGCTTTCCATGGGCGGGCAGATTCAATTTTTCACGGCTTTCTCGATTCGAGCCGGATACCTTTCGCAAATGGCCAAGAACACCGTCAAAAACGGGATCGACGCAGGAAAACTCAACAGCCTCTCCGGTCTGGCCATGGGTTTCGGCATGAAATTTATGCGTCACGGATCGGCGGATTACGCCTTCGTCCCGATGGGGGAACTTGGGACCACTCATCATATCAGCCTCTCCTGGAGGTTCTTATGAAAAAGTGGATGATCCGCTTCTCAGCGCTCGCGATGTTTCTCATGCCCGTTCCCGCGCGTGCGGCGATCCCCACCGTGGCCATCACGAACCCCGCAGATTCTTCCACGGTGACAGGCCTCATCGCGGTTTCCGGAACAGCCTTTGACGCGGCCCTTGCTTCCGTCACACTTTCGGTTGACGGAGGTCCTGAAATTTTGGCTTCGGGCCTTGCGAACTGGTCCTATATTTTGGACAGCCACTCCATCCCTGATGGGAACCACTTAATTTCAGCCAAGGTTTACAGCCAGAACGCAAGCACGGCATCCTCGGAGATCATGTTTACTGTGGATAACACAACGCCGGAGATCACCATTTCCACGCCTGCGTTTGGAAGCACTGTTTCCGGCATTTCCATGGTTTTTGGAAGCGCTTTCGACGCGAATCTTTCCTATGTTGAGGTTTCTTTTGACAGCGGCACTTCATGGTTTTTGGCGTCCGGAACGACGAACTGGCAATATGTTTATGACTCCTCCGGACTGGCCGACGGGATCAGAAACATCGATGTGAGGGCCTGGGATTCCGCCGGAATTTCCTCCGCTTCAATTGTCTCGGTGTTATTTGACAACTCGCCTCCGGAAATATCCATAACCGGCCCCGCCGCGGGACCCGTATTGCCCGACATTATCAGCATCCAGGGAACCGCTTCCGACGTCAGTCTGAACCGGGTGGAAGTGTCGGTGGATGGAGGAGCGCCGATCCTCGCCGCGGGCCTGCAGGATTGGTCCGTTCTCTTCGACGCGAGATTATGGCCTTCCGGATCTGTGCATAGCCTCGTTGCCACGGCGATCGACGACCTGAACCAGGCTCGTTCCACCGCCGTCTATGTCTCGGCGTCCGTCACCGTGGACGTCACAAGCCCGACTCTGGTCATCAGCAGTCCGCCCGCGGGATCCATCCTGGGAGGAATGATCAACGTAGCGGGTTCCGCCTCCGACGCTAATCTTTCCAAAGTCGAACTCTCCATCGATGGAGGGGCCTGGTCTTTGATCCCGGGACTCGCGAGTTGGACCCTGCCCTTGAACACCTTCCTGCTTTCCGACGGAAGCCATGCGCTCGCAGTCAAAGCCACAGATGCGAGCGGCAACGCGGACATTCAATCAGTCACGATAGTGTCGGACAACACCCAACCCATTCTGTCGATCGCCAGCCCGGGCCCAGGCTCGTTCGTCCGCGGAACCGTGTCTATCTTCGGCACCGCATTCGACTCAAACTTATCGAGCGTGGAAATTTCTACGGGAGCGGTGTCCTGGGACGCCGCCGCGGGCCTGGCGTCATGGACATACGCTTTGAAGTCCACCTCCTGCGCGGACGGAACAACCCGCGTGAACGTGAGGGCTGTCGACGCGGCCGGCGGCATCAAGCTGGATACGGTCACCCTCACCATCGACAACACTCTGCCTTCTCTTGCCATCGTGAGCCCTTCCTTCGCGGCAGTTGTTTCCGGCACAATCACGGTTTCAGGGACTGTTTCCGATGCCAACCCGATCAAAGTAGAAATCAACCTGGACAATGGAACCTTCACAGACGCCTCCATATTCGGAGCCGCATGGAATTTTTCTTTGGACACATCAAAACTGACAAACGCTTCTCATCTCATCACCGCGAGAGCCACGGACGCTTCCGGAAACATCCGGTCTTCATCCGTCACGGTCGCAGTCAACAACATCGCTCCGGACATCTCAACGCCCACAGTCGCCATTCTCTCTCCATCAGCTGGAGCCTTTGTGAGAGGCCTCATTCTTGTTTCCGGAACCGCCTTCGACGCAAATTTGTCCAGCGTCTCGCTCACTGTTGACGGCGCCGCCGCGGTTCCTGCGGCGGGCCTTGACAGCTGGTCTTATCTTCTGGCAACCCCAGGGCTGTCCGACGGACCTCATTCCGTTTCCGTCAAAGCTGAAGACGCGAACGCTCACTTCGCCGTGGCCTCAGAGACTTTCACCGTCGACAACACTCTGCCCCTCGTTTTTATTTCTTCTCCCGCGACCGGGGACATCGTGGGTTCCACAGCATCGATTTCGGGCACCGCTTCCGATGTCAACCTCGCAAAAATAGAAATCCAAATCGACAGCGGATCCATCATCGCGTCCACCGGCCTCACCGACTGGTCTGAGCCTCTCAGCTTTGTTGGACTGGCGAAAGGCAATCACAACATCACCGTGAGGGCCGTGGATGCCGCAGGCAACGCCAGGTCCGCAATGATTACGGTTTTCTTGAGCATATCCGTGAAAGACACCATCCCTCCCACCCAGCCGAAAAGCCTTGCCGTCGCCGGCATCGGGATCAATTATGTTGACCTTTCCTGGCAAAGCGCCGCCGATGAAACATTGCTCGTGGGATACACGGTCTATCGGGACGGAGTGGAAGTGGGACGCTCCTTTAGCCCGCGCTTCCTGGACGTCGGATTAAGCCCGCTCACCTCCTATAAATATGAAGTGGACGCCTATGACGCCGGAGACAACCATTCCAAACGCTCCCCCGCCATCACCGTGAAAACAAAGCCGGCTTATATCACCTCGCTCCGCATACTCACTTCGCCCACAGACTCATTCCAGTGGATGTATGTCGTCAAATCCAACCACCCGGCTTTCGTCGCACCGACCGTGAAAGCGCAGATTGAGTTTCCATCCGGAACCAAGAACCTGACGTTTGAACAATCCGTCGATGATCCTGAATATTACATCACTTTTTCCTCAAGGAATGTCCTGAGCTCTGAAGACCAGGCGCTTCTGCCAGGGACCCGCATGTTCGTCACCACCGTCTTCAGCACCCTCACGGCCGTCTTTGACGGAAGTGTTTTGAGCAGGGCTTCGGGCGGGAGGTTTGCGGAATCGGGGGGACGGGCCGAAGCGGTGATTCAGCCGGGCGATATGATCGGAGAGGGGTATCTTAAAATTCTCTCCATCGGCATGGATTCGAGGCGGGAAGATGCCTTGATCCGGGGCAATCTCGTCTCTTTGGGAGACGAGCGGGAATTTTTATTGACTTCAGGCTCCCTGCAGGCGGCCACGCTTTATCTCCCGTTTAACCGCGATCTGGTGCCTTCCGGACTCACAGAGAAAACGATCCACTTGGCTTATTTTAATCCTCAGACCGAAACCTGGGAAATCCTGAAAAATTCCCGCATAGAAGGGGACAGAATTGCCTGCGCCGTCCAGCATTTCTCCGTCTATCGTCCCGTCGCTGAAATCCCTCAGGGGGAAGCCTCTCTCAAAGATTTTTATGCCTATCCCAACCCTGCCACGCCCGGCAAAAACCCCACCCTCCATGTTGAAACGGCCTATGCCGACCGCGTGGACATCCGCATCTATAACGATGCGGGGGAACGGGTCCATGAAGCTTCGATCTTCCAGCCCAAAACCACGATAAACCTGCAGTCGGTGTATGAATACACCTGGGACGTCTCCGGAGAAGCCGACGGGGTTTATGTCTATGTGGTCACTTTGTTCCAGGCAGGAACCCCTAAAATTTCCTCCAAAGGGAAAATCGCCTTTATTCGCTGAAAAACAGCGCATGAACGCCCAATTCCTGTGACTTTGGTCACACCCGGGCCCAGGCGGCGGCGCTCTATAAAACCTGGCTCTCGACGGTGGAGCCGTAAAAATGTAAACGAAATGTAAAACTTGTTACAAAAAGTTTACAATTCTGTGAGGAAAATGTGAGGTGTTGTCTGGTATGCTTGGGGCGTTGATAAAATTTAAAAGGGAGACAGCCCATGGACTCTGAAAAGAAAGTGATCCTCCTCGCAGAAGACGACTCGGTCATTCGGGAACTCCTGACCGCCATGCTGAAAACCGCGGGCTATGAGCTTGTGACCGCAAC
>JAKFYJ010000018.1 GCA_021730935.1 Elusimicrobiota bacterium | reverse complement strand
GTTCATTTCCTTTCGCGTTTTCCGGAACTTCTGACCACCTACGGCGGGCTGGTCTTCTTTTTCGCGGGCGCCTGGCAGATCGGGAAGGAACGAAAAACATTTTTTATGGTCTGGTTTTTTGTCACGGTCTTTTACATCCTCATGTGCGGCGAATATGGGATGGTCCATCAATATGTCTCTCTCCCTTTCGCTCCCGTGAACGCGGTTTTCATCGGGGCGGGAATGGCGTATTTTCTGAGGGAGCGGAGGGGGAAAACGGCTTTTTCGGTTCTGGGAATCCTGCTCGCCGTTTCAATCCCGGTCCACGGAGCGCTTCGGGTCCGCAAGTGGTATCGCCTGAGCGACACCTGGATGGTTCACGCGAAAGAAGTTGCGGATCGTCTGTCTTCTCCGGATGATTTGTTTTATGTGAATTCGCCCAACGAGCCGTTTTATCTTTATCATCTTCACCGAAAAGGCTGGGCGTCGCATCTTGAAGGAGAAGGACTTGAGGTTTTCAAGCAAGCTCTGAGTCAGGGAGCCCGATTTCTTTTTGTCCCCTGCAGAGACACCGAGATGGATTGGGACGCCCTGCGCCCAACGATCGCCTCCGCTTATGCCTGCGTTTATGCTGACGGCAATTTCGAGATTTATGACCTGAAGCGCAAACCCGAATGAAATTTCTGAAAAGCCTTGCGCTTGGATTTTTGCTCCTGCCCCTGACTCTGGCGACGCTGTATCATCTGCCTTCCATCGCCCTGTCCCTGAAAGGGCATCTGGACTCCATCGCATTGGTGTTCGCGGGTCTGACGGGTTATGTCCTGATCGAAGCCCTGTTTGAGCGCCCCATGAGGACCTATGTTTTCGGGCACGAACTCACTCACGCTCTGGCCAGCATCGCCATGGGCGGAAAAGTGCATGATTTTAAGGTGTCTGAAAAAGGGGGGAGCGTTTCCCTCTCGAAATCCAATTTCATCGTCGCATTGGCGCCCTATTGCGTTCCGATATACACTCTTTTTGCGCTCTTGGCCTATTGGGTTTTGAAATATGTTTATCCGTTTCCGAACATGGACGCGGTTTTCCTCATCCTTGTGGGCGCGACGCTGGCGTTCCATGTTTCTCTCACGCTCTATGCCGTGCGCCAGGAACAGCCCGACATCAAAAAGACCGGAACCGTTTTTTCTCTCGTATTCATCGTGCTCATGAACAGCTGGCTTTTGGCCGCGCTCTCCAAGATTTTGTTCTGGAACAGTTTCGGCGCGTGGGATTTTGTGACGGATGTGGTGAAGACGCAGTCTGATATTTGGAAATCGATTTGGGATGTCTCTGCCAATTTTGTAAAATTCCTGCATGAAACGGTCCTTTCTCGACCTTCTCGCCTGTCCTGATTGCGGAACTCCTCTGGAGCCCTCCATCCTCAAGGAAGAAAAATTCCGCGAGAGCGAAATCTGGGAAGGCCTGCTCCTCTGCAGGCAATGCGCGAAGTCTTTTCCCGTGATTGAGGGGATTCCCCGGTTCGTGCCGAACGTCCTTTCTCTCTTCCCTGAATTTTTCAAAAAATATCCCGAGGCGGCCAAAATTTTTGGCGGTTCCCAGGCGGACTTTGTGAAAGTGCACGGAGACACCCAAGAGCGTTTCGGACACGAGTGGATGAATTATCCCGGCGCCATGGCGGAAGACCGCAAAGTCTTTCTCGACGAAACCCAAGTTCCTGAAGCGGAATGGAAAGGGAAAAGAATTTTAGACGGCGGCTGCGGGATGGGGCGATACAGCCGCGTGGCGCACGAATTGGGAGCCGCCGTCGTGGCCCTGGACTTGAGCCCGGCTTTGATCCGCCTGAACGACATCGTGAAAACTTCGGAAAGGATGCACCTCGTTCAGGGCAACCTCATGAAACCGCCTTTCCGCAAAGAAATTTTTGACATTGTGTATAGCATCGGGGTCATTCACCACACGCCGTCCGCGAAAGACACATTTGACCAGCTCGCCAAACTGGTTAAACCCAAAGGCAGCCTTTCCGTCTGGGTTTATGGCGCTCCGGGGTCCTATGCCAATTTCAAAACCAATCCGCTCCGGGAAGACCGCAAAAGTCTGGACAATATCCGTTTCATCGTCTGGCTCACCGTCTGGCTGAGGGAAAAGATCAGCGACACGCTCCGGATTTTCACCGTGCATATCCCGCACAAAATTCTTTATGCCTTGTGTTATGTCCTGGCCGCAATCGGCAAAATCCCTTTTATAAAATATCTCACTTTTTCCGTGCACCCCCTCTGGCGCGTGCGGCTCCAGGAAAATTATGACTGGCTCACTCCGCCTTATCAAAGCCACCACACCAAGGAAGAACTTGGGGAATGGTTCAAGAAAAACGGGTTCAAAGTCCTGAAAATCCTCCCGCACGGGTTCGTCCCCAAACCCGGCATCCTGGGAATCAAAAGCTCCTGATGAAAAACAAACACTTTGTATGGCTTGCGCTGACTCTTTCACTCGCAAGTGCGCCCCTTCACGCCCTGGAAGCGGGGAAATTTTATACCGACGGAGCGAAAGGCAAAAAAGCCATCGCCCTTTCTTTCGACGATGGGCCCGGGACTTTCACGCCCCGTGTTTTGGAAATCTTGAGCGCATACAAAGTCAAGGCCACTTTTTTCATGAACGGAGACCAGGTCGAGATGCGCCCGCAGTTTGCAAAGGACGTTGCCGCCCAAGGTCATGAAATCGGGGATCACACCTGGAGCCACATCAATTTTTACGCTTATGAGAAAAAGAACGGGACCGAAAAAGCGAAAGCCAAAATCAAAGACGAAATTTTGAAATCCCGAGACATGATCGAAAAGACCTGCGGAGTCAAAATTCAGATTTGCAGGATGCCCAACGGGTTCAACCGCCCCTGGATGAAGGAGATTGCGAAGGGATATGGATATTCCCTCGTGAACTGGACTTTCGGGGAGGACTGGCTAAAAATTCCCGAGGATAAGATGACGAAAGATTATTTGGCTCAGGTCCGGCCTGGAGCGATATTTTTGTTCCACGACGGCGGGAAGGGACGCGAAAAAACTCTGAACATCGTTCCCAAGCTCATTGAAAAAGCGCGCGCGCAGGGGCTGGAAATCGTGACGGTGGGAGAAATCCTCCGCTAATCTTTCGGGGGCTTGAAGAGAAAAAGCTCCTGGATCGCCGTGAACCGTGTCAGCGCCCGGATGTAAACTGTTTTTTGCTGTGTTGATTCAATGCCTCGGTCAAAGGTCCAGGTATAGTTCCCAAGGGGATAAGGCGTCCAGGTTGTCAGCCCGAACTCGCTGGAATATAAAAGCGGAACGTCCAGCCGAGCCCCGGCATAGCCGCCGCCGGACAGATAACTGAAACTGATGATGGAGTTTTTGGGCGCGTTGCGGGTTCGGACGTCCATGAAAACATGCTGGATCACGAGCTGGTTGGGGCTCAGGCGGAAATCATGGCTCGCGAGGGAAAATTGGCGCGGGATCATTTCGTTGATCTCCTTCAAGATCGGCACAAGGTTGATGAGGTCAAACGGTTCGTTGTATTGATAAGTTTCTTTTTGAGGTCGGAGCAGGCCGCGGTTGAGGAGGATGCGATATTGCCTCGCGTGGTCGTGTCCCGCATGATCGCCCCTCTCTTCGTCGTGAACAGCGGATGTCGACACTTTGGGATCGGTTTGCGGCGGCTGGGCGGATAAATTAGAATAAAAAAAGATGCAAAGCGAAAAAACGGACATCAAAAAGGCGGGACGATGCTTCATCGCAAAATAGTATATCAATTTTTTGTTTATGCTTCGGCGGCGTTTTTGCTTTCCACTCCGCTTTGCGCCGCGATGACGGCCACGGAACTCGTGGACAAATCCAATGAGCTCCTGCGCGGGCAATCCAGCCATTCCCTCATCACCATGCAGATCAGGACAGAACGGTGGCAGAGGACGCTTGAGATCGAGGCCTGGAACCAGGGCCGGACGAGAGCCCTCATGCGCATCCACGCTCCCGCCAAAGAGCGCGGCAACGGGACTCTCAGGATTGAAAAGGAAATCTGGAACTGGCTTCCTGCCGTCGAGCGCGTGATCAAAATTCCGCCTTCCATGATGCAGTCTTCCTGGATGGGTTCTGACTTTACTTTCGACGACATGATCAAGGCCGATTCGGTTGTGAAGGATTATACTCACAGCATCATAGACCAGAAAGAGGAAGGGGCCCGCACGGTTTATCAAATTGAGGCCATGCCCAAGCCGGACGCTCCGGTGGTGTGGGGGAAAGTCCTTCTCACTTTGTCTGAAGACAATGGGACGGTTTATCCTTTGAAAGAAGAGGATTATTCCGAGCGAGGAGACCTCATGCGCGTGATCAGTTTCAGCAATGTGAAGATGATGGGCGGCAGAAAAGTCCCCACAAAACTCGAATGCGTTCCGCAGAAGAAGCCCGGCCAAAAAACCACGATCATCTATAAACAGTTTGACGTCGATGTCCCGTTCGAGTCCGGGTTCTTCGGCTTGTCCACCGTCCAGAAGCCGCTCCAATAATAGACCGATGATGAAGGTAAATTTGTTTTTTGTGAATACACGCTCGCCGAGTGCGGGCTCGCTTGGATCTCGCGAAAGCGTATGCCAGTCTTTCGCTCGATACAGTATTCACAAAAGAACAAATTTACCTTCATCATCGGTCATAATATGAAACTCATCGCGAAGCTCGCCTGGCGCAATGTCTGGCGCAATAAACGACGGACGATCATCACTCTCGGTTCCATCGGGTTCGGCCTCGCGGCTCTCTTGTTTCAGCAGAGCCTCATCAAGACGCTTCAGAACCAGATTGTCGAAAAATCCACCCGCACTTATACCGCTCACATCCAGATTCAGGCGAAAAAAACGACGGACACAAAAGTTCCGGATTTCCGCATCGCGAATCCCATTCCGGTTTATGAAGCGGTCAAGAAGATTCCTGAGATCACCGGCTGGTCTCCCAGGATCATTTTCACGGGCCTCGTGTCCTCGCCTCAAACTTCCAAAGGTTCTCTCGTTGTGGGGGTGGATCCCGCGACGGAAAAGTCTCTGACGATCATCGATTCTTATTTGATTGAGGGAAAATATTTATCCACGGCGGACGACCGGCAGGTGATGATGGGGGTGAAACTCGCCAAGGAGCTGGACCTGCGTCTCGGCGAGAAACTGGTCATCATGGTTCAAGGGTCCGACGGAAGTTTGTCTGCAGAAGCGTTCCGGCTTTGCGGGATCTATAAAACGGACAGCCCTGTTTATGACGGGCAGATCGTTTATGTTCCCTTGTCAGCGACCCAGAGGCTTTTGGTGTGCGGGCAGGAAGTGTCGATTGTCGGAGCGAAAGTGCGGAGCGAAGACGAAATCGATTCCGTCAGGGATAAACTGGCTTTGGCCCTCAAGGACGAGGAGGTCTCTGTGCTCACCTGGCGAGAATCTGCGCACGAGATTGTGAGCATTCAGCAGTTTCAGAACGCGGTGCTCTTGATTGTTCTCATCATTATTTTTTCCATCGTTGCTCTCGGCATTTTCAACACGCTCCTCATGTCTCTTTTTGAGCGCATCCGGGAATTCGGCCTCATGATGGCTTTGGGCGCAAAACCCGCGCATGTGGCGGGCCTCATCATCGTGGAGTCCGCCATCCTTGGCGCTCTGGGCATTGCTGTGGGCATCGTCGGAGGGTCTGCTTTGATCTTTTATTTCGGGAAAAATGGGATCGCTCTTCCGATCAGCGACGCCATGGGATATTGGATGCCTTTCGACAAGGTTTTATACCTGAAATTCGTGTGGAAAGAACATCTGCTCTCGTGCCTGGCGGCGCTCTTGACGAGCATTGTCGCCGCTCTTTTTCCCGCCCTCCACGCTTCGCGCCTCAAACCCGCAAACGCCCTGAGGCATTATTGATGATTATCGTCGAGAATATCCGCAAAATTTATAAGACAAAGGGCGAAACGGTGGAAGCCTTGCGCGGCGTGAGCTTCAAAATCGAGGCGGGGGAATTCATGGCGATTGCGGGGCCCTCGGGGTCCGGAAAATCTACGATGCTGAATTTGCTCGGCGGCCTCGACCAGCCCACATCGGGAAAAATTTTAATTAATGGCCAGGACATCACGGGATTGACTGAGACAGAGCTTTGCGACATCCGCCTCAAAAACATCGGGTTTATATTCCAGGCGTATAACCTCATCCCCGTCCTGACCGCGCAGGAAAATGTGGAGTTCGTGATGCTCCTGCAGGGGTTGCCGGATAACATAAGAAAAAAGAAATCTTTGGAAATTCTGACGGAAGTGGGGCTGGGTGACCACGCGAACCGATTCCCGATGGAGCTTTCTGGGGGACAACAGCAGAGGGTCGCTGTGGCGCGCGCCATCATCACGGCTCCGGCTTTGGTGCTTGCGGATGAGCCGACAGCCAACCTTGATTCCACGACGGCGGGATCACTTTTGGATTTGATGGCCGAATTAAACCGCAAACACAATGTCACATTCGTTTTTTCCAGCCATGACCCTCTCGTTCTTTCCCGCGCCAAACGCGTGATCCACCTTCATGACGGGCAAATCCAGGGTTAACCTCCGCTTTTCAGCGGCCATATTATTCCTCTCATTGTTGTCCGGCCAAGCCCGAGCCGCATTTGAGGTGACGGGGTATGCCAAATCTCTGGATTTCGGATATCCATCGACGGAAGATGAGTCCGCGAAAAGCTTGAGCGGCAACCGGCTCCGGCTGGACGGGCGCTGGAAAGATCCCAAAAATATCTTGAACTTGCGCCTCGCCGCCGACAACGAAGTTTTGTGGGGGTCGCTTTTAAAATCTCAGAGGACAGCGGTCAACAGCATTTTGGCCAAAGAAGAGCTCCTGGACATGACCTGGAACCTGAGCGAGAATGAAAATTTCCTTTGGCGCGAGAATTTTTATCGGGCCTATGCGGAATCTCACATTTCTCACATGGACCTCACCGTCGGGCGGCAACGCATCGCGTGGGGCCAGGGGCGCATCTGGAACCCGACTGATGTCATCAATCCTTATAACCCCTTGAGCATTGAGCGGGACGAACGGCCCGGGTCAGACTTGGCGGACGCGCGGTGGAATTTTTCCGCACTCTCCTTTCTCGAGGGAGTTTATGCTCCCAAAAAGGACGCGGACTGGGACAAGAGCATCGTCATGGGGAAGTTCAGGGCGAATGTTCTGCGGATGGATTTTGAGTTTGTGGGCGGCAAACGCGGGAAAGAAGATTTGGCGGGGTTCAGCCAGACGGCTCAGGTTTTCGACGGAAGTTTGCGGGCGGAGGCGATATACAATTTTGATTCTGAAGTCCGCAGAGATTTCGCGAAGGCCGTCATCTCGTATGATCGGAGTTTCAGTCTGCCCAACACGCTTTATTTGCTGGGCGAATATTTTTATAACGGCATCGGCGAAAAGAATAAAGAAGATTATTTCAAAGTTGTTTTAAACCCGCAGGACCAGTCCTTCGTCGGAAAAGATTATTATGGTTTCGGCGCGACCTATGATGTGACGCCCCTTTTTAAGGCGGAATGTTATGGCATCATCAACCTGAACGACGGAAGTTTCTTTGCGGGACCCAAAATGTCCTGGCAACCTCTCACGGACCTTGAGCTTTCAGCGGGATATCAGGTTTATAACGGCAAGGACCGCACGGAATTTGGCAACCTGCGGGACATCGGTTTCGTTCAGGTTCAGTGGTTTTTTAGTAGGATGTTCTGAATTGAATAAAAAGAATTCGCTTCCCGTTGTCATTCTCACCATATTCCTGGACATGCTTGGATATGGCATCCTGATCCCCATCATGCCCCAGCTTCTGGCCAACCCCGATTCTCCGTCTTATCTTTTGGCGGCGGGCAGTTCTGTGCAGAGGGGATACATCCTCCTCGGCATTCTGATCGCGGTCTTCCCTCTTTCGCAGTTCATTGCCGCGCCCATCCTGGGCCAGCTTTCTGACAGATATGGCCGCAAAAAAATTCTTCTATTTTCTCTCGCGGGGACATGCTTGTCTTATGTTCTTTTCGCGGCAGGCATCCACCTGAAACTGCTGGGACTCCTTTTCTTTGCGCGCACCCTGGACGGGCTCACGGGGGGAAACATTGCCGTGGCTCAGGCGGCTGTGGCGGACATCACGAAACCCGAAAACCGCACCAAGAATTTCGGGCTCATCGGCGCTTCTTTCGGGCTGGGCTTCATCATTGGCCCGTTCCTCGGCGGAAAACTCTCTGATTCCACCCTCGTTCACTGGTTTGATTCCGCCACGCCTTTTTGGTTTGCGGCGCTCCTGAGTTCCGTGAATGTGATGTTTGTGGTGACGCGTTTTGAGGAAACTCATCCCAACCCCAACCGGAACCTCCTCGTGAACTGGCACCAGTCATTCTTAAATCTCATGAAAGCGTTCAACCTCCCGGGCCTTCGCGGCATATACACCTCCGTCTTTTTGTTCCATTGCGGGTTCAGCTTTTTCACGACATTCATCTCGGTTTTTCTGATCACGCGTTTCGGTTTCACGCAGGGCCGTCTGGGAGATTTTTTTGCTTATGTGGGGACCTGGGTGGTGTTCACGCAAGGGTTCATCACGCGGCGGGTGAGCCATATTCTCACAGAAAAACAGGTTCTGAGGTTCAGCTTGATCGTCTGCGGGTGCGGCATTTTGACTTATTTTCTTGCCAGGACGCCGGTTCAGCTTCTGTTCTGCGTGCCGCTTTTTGCGGTGTTCAACGGGCTTTCTCAGGCCAACCTTGTGGGGCTGATTTCAAGGTCTGTGGACGGTTCAATTCAGGGAGAAATTTTGGGGATCAACGCGAGCATTCAGGCTTTCGCGCAGTTTTTGCCTCCGGTGTTGGCGGGATATCTTGCCGCGCATGTGCGGCCTTCGTTTCCGTTGTTTGTGGCTGGGACGACGATAATTTTGGCGGGGCTTGTCTTTAACCTATTTGCCGGAACCAGTCCTGGGCCGTCTCTAAAAGTTTCCGGCGCTTGAACTCGTCCCACTCCAGAGACAGAGCGTCGTTGTGATACATAATGTTGCGGAACTTCCACACAGCCGCAACGCCTGAGAGCGCCTCCTGCAGTTTGGGCCGCACGCTTTCGGGGGTTCCCGCCGCAAATTCCACCATCCATAAATAAAGGTCCTGAGACGGCAGGTTGGGGATGATTTCAGCGCCCTGGTCCGCGAGTTTTCGGTGGGCAGAGTCTGCGTCAAACTCGTGCACGCGCTGGATCTCGCCTGAGGGAAGCGTCATATAAGCATAGGTCATCTCGGCCCCCACTTCCATCTGGGAGGCTATTTCTTCAACCAGTGCCGTCTTTGAATGGCTCATCCCTATATTATAACACACCCCGGGGACCCTTTCCGGAGGGGGGAAATTTGATAAAATATGATTATGGATTGGAAAGTCTTTTGGGCCGCATTCGTGACGGTTTTCCTGGCGGAGTTGGGCGACAAGACCCAGCTCAGCGTGATGTCGTTTTCGGCGTCCGGCAGTTCAAAGATGACGGTTTTTGCCGCGTCGTCCGTGGCCTTGATCCTGGCCACTCTGGTGGGCGTGCTTGCGGGGGACTGGCTCACGAAGTTTGTGGATCCCCGGACCCTCAAGATCGGCGCAGGAGTCCTTTTCATTGTGATCGGCATCGTGACGATCATCAAGTCCGCCTGACTCCCCAGACCCATTTGCCCCGCCGTCCATAATTTTATATTCTAGTAATGCCTTCAGCAATGGCGGTCGTAGCTCAATGGCAGAGCACTCGACTGTGGCTCGAGTGGTTGCGGGTTCGACTCCCGTCGACCGCCCCAATTTTATGACCTACGACGACATCTTCAACAAACCCTGCTGGGCGTTCCCTCACAAAAAGCGATACGGCACAGAAAGCGCTGCGGAATCCATGATCGAGCGCCTGCTCGGCGAAGCGCGTCTCCACAGCTATCACTGCAAAAGCTGTCAGGGCTGGCACTTGTCGTCAAGCGGTCGTGTTTACGCTCAACGGTCGTTTCGGTAGGAGTTAGGTAAGAATGTCTCTTATGCCTTTAGCTCAATGCAGAGCACTCGACTGTGGCTCGAGATGTTGCGGGTTAGACTCCTGTCAGCCACCTCAATTTCTGTAAAAAAATGAATTCTTAAAAAATATGACTGATTCAAACATTACTAGAATTGCTGTAGCATTGTACAGCATTCTTGCTGGTACATGTGTTTTTTTTCTTTGGAAGAATTCATCTGCTCCAGATGCCGTCAAAAATTCAGGCATACTGATTGCATCAATACTTCCTGTTCTGCTGTCAGTTCTGCCTTACTGGCACGCAGAAAGAATAAGCAATCAACTAACTTTTGCTTTGTTTTATGATTCAAAAAGTAAAAATTTTATTACTGGTGAAATGAATAATCCTTATGAAAAAAGCTATTGCATGCACATGTTTGTAAACGCAGATAAAGCTATAGATGCATTGACCATTTCAAACGTTGGCGAATTAGATGGCCCAAAAGGACTTGATATTATTGAAAAGGGCATTTTAGATAATATGATGTTGAAATTTGGCACTTACTGGAATGTTACTCCTGTTGAAAATATTGGCCCGGTTTTTTCTTCTAAAGGATCCATGATAGGAGAAGATATTGGGGGAGTTGGTATTGCAAATAAAGAAATTAGAAGCATTTTTAAGCATAATCATTTAATGTCAGCTGAGGACACTTTAGTCTATAGGCAGCTTGTTTTGCCTCCTGCAAGCACTATATCACTTACCCAATCTTCCGCTTTACGATCTGTTTCCATAAAAAACCCTAAAATGACAACGGTCATAACAATTCAAGTCGCTGGATTTAGTGTTGCGCAACATGGGGTGTCAGGTATGTTTGAGCCAGACCCTTCAGATATGAACCGATATTATGGTGTGCAGTATCTTGTTTCAATTGTCTCCACGATAAATCGTTTTGAAACGTATTCGCCGAATATTTCTTTATATAAACAGTATCATTCTAATATCGTTGATGGGCTTTCAGAGTTTGACTGGAAAACTATTAATAAACGTATCGAGGAATCACTATGGAAAAAGGCTGTAGAAAAGCTTTCTAGGAAGTGAGGGACAGGGGACGTACTTAACAAATTAACTAACTTTACGATGAAATAAATCTTCTCTCGAATATAGTTAATTATTTAAGAACGTCCCCTAAGCTACAATTTCTAGTGATTGCTCCCTCCATTTGCAAAGTTGTATACTAACCGAAACTACAAAAATCCCTTTATGAAACATGACCTCTAAAGACGAAAGAAAAGTCCGCGGACGATCCAAGGACGAAGCGGCTTTCCCCGCAGTGTCTCCTGTCTCGAACCTGCCTCGCAGTTATGCTCAAATGCTGGTTGATCTTAAAAAACGGATTGAGCGGGCGCGCCTTCGTGTGGTTCTCTCTGCAAATGCGGCCATGGTTGTTTTATATTGGGAGATTGGGAGAGTCATTCTCGAGAGGCAAGGCAGGGAAGGCTGGGGCACAAAGGTTATAGATCGTCTTTCTCATGATCTGTGCGAGACTTACCCTGAAATGAAAGGATTTTCGCCGCGTAACCTCAAATATATGCGGGCGTTTGCCGCCGCATGGCCTGACCTAAAGATTGTGCAACGGGTCATTGCACAATTGCCCTGGCGCCAGAACATTGCTTTGATTGAACGACTCAAAGATAAAAAGACACGGCTTTGGTATGCGGCACAAACTTTGAAGAACGGCTGGTCCCATCCGATTCTCTGCCTGCAGATCGAAAACAGATCCCATGAACGGCAGGGTAAGGCCCTGAGTAATTTTAAAGCGACTCTCCCACCCACCGATTCTGATATGGCCGGACAGGTTTTCAAGGATCCCTATCTCTTCGACTTCATCGGGACAGCTGACCCGCGGCGTGAGCGCGAGCTGGAGCAGGCTTTGGTCGACCATATCCAACGCTTTTTATTGGAACTGGGAACTGGTTTTTCTTTCGTTGGTCGTCAAGTTCTGCTTGAGGTTGGCGATCAGGATTTTTACGTGGATCTGCTTTTTTATCACCTCAAACTTCGCTGTTACGTGGTCATTGAACTCAAGGCTGTTCCCTTTAAACCAGAATTTGTCGGGCAACTAAACATGTATCTTTCAGCAGTGGACGACTTGCTTCGCCATCCCGATGACAAACCGACGATTGGTCTTCTCCTGGCCAAGCAGAAAAACCGATTGTTGGTGGAATACGCCTTGCGCGACATCAAAAAACCCATTGGCGTGGCGCATTGGGAAACAAAGATCGTGAAGTCCTTGCCCAAAGAACTCAGGAACAGCCTGCCGAGCATTCAGGAGCTCGAAAAGGAACTTGGGCACGATTAACCCCATGAAACTCAAAATGTATGAGTATTCCAAGTGCAGCACTTGCCGCAAGGCGCAGAAATATTTGGACGCCAAGAGCGTTGATTATGTCCTGGTGCCCATCCGGGAAACGCCGCCCACCATCGCGGAACTTAAAAAAATGCTGGCCATCACCGGAACCATTAAAAAATTATTCAATGTGTCCGGCCAGGACTATCGCGCGCTTGGGATCAAAGACAAGCTCGCAGGAATGAGCGATGCAGAAGCGCTGAATTTGTTGGCTTCCAACGGCAATTTGATCAAGCGCCCTTTCGTGCTTAAAGGCGAAAAAGGAGCCGTCGGCTTTGATCCGAAAGAATGGGACCGTCTGGTGTTGTGAGACTTAAAATTCATGTTAATGGGTGCTAAAACCGACGACATTTACGCTTATCAGCGCAGCGAGCTGTTGAGCGTTTTAATGGATTGCACCAAGCGGAATATTCCCTTGAGTGGGTTGGGGGAAATTCTTTTAAGAGTGGATGAAATCTTCACGTTGCTGCACAAAATCAATCAGAGAAACCATTTTTCGAGGAAGGAACAGCATGCTCTGGTGACGGCGGGGTTCAATCCGGAACTTTTATTTCCGGAGTTGTGTTATAAATGAACATGACGATCAAGTAAACAACCCAAGGAGAATTATGGCATCAATCAACCCTTACATTCACTTTAACGGAAATGCTGAAGAAGCGTTTACATTTTATAAATCAGTTTTTGGCGGCCAATTCGCGCGCGTGGTGCGCTTCAAGGACATGCCCATCTCGGGGCCTGTTTCTGAAAAGGAAGCCGATAAAATCATGCACATTGTATTGCCGATTGGCAAGAACAGTCTGTTGATGGGGAGCGACACTCCCGAATTCATGGGAAGGCATAACGAAAATGAAAATAGGAGCAAGATTTTGATAAGCGCGGAAAGCAAAGAAGAAGCGGATAAAATTTTTAAGGGACTTTCGGCGGGCGGGACAGTGGAAATGGCGATGGAAGACAGTTTGTGGGGCTCCTATTTCGGCATGTTTAGAGACAAATACGGCATTGAATGGATGATAGACTTTAACCCAAAACTGAAGTAGGCTCGGTGGGGGCAGGTCCACTGTTATCATGCAAAAGCTGTCAGGGCTGGCACTTGTCGTCCAGAGAACAAGCATACTCCCGCCGATAGAAAGCCAGTTCTATTCTGATATAAACCCCTTCACTTTGGGATTCTTTTCGCGGGGGACTCCAGCAATTCCTACGCAGGTTGACATAATTCCCGCCTAGTCCTTCCATTTAAGTTTCAGTATGCTTGTCTCAAGATGCAGGTGTATAATCTTGCGTCCTTAAGGAGACTTGAAAAATGGTATACCTGATGTTATACTTAAAGGTGTTGGATTGAACTGGGTAGAGAAGGTTCTTCAGCGGACAGACCGAAGACGGGTTTCTATTACATACGACCCTCACTATCTGATTCGAGAAGCCGAAAGGAATTTGAATGTAGATTTGGTGGAACGAACGGTTCGGATGGGAAAACCCAATGAGACTTATGAGGTTCCGGTGAAAGTACACAATGAATTTTGGGAGGTGAAATCAGCATGGATCATAAAAGGAAAGCGATAAAAATGAAATGCGATTGCGGCGGAGTATTTAAAGAAAGCGTAGAAGAAATTGACGGACTGGAGACTGACGTTTTAAAGTGTTTCAAGTGCGCCTTTGTGACTCTGACCCGTGAACAGGCCAAACGCCTTATGAAACTGCGCCAAATGGTGGATTCCATCGGAAAGAAACGCAGGGTCGTCCGGATCGGAAACACTTGCGGGGTGACGTTTCCACCGATTTTGGTGCATCCCGGCCAACAGGTGGACATACGCCCAATTTCGCCAAACAAATATATTTTGACATTCGGGAAGTGAAAAATATCTCTATGACATCAGACCAACATATCCCAAAACCTGAGCACACGGCAGTTCGAGTCGCCTTGTGGCGGGCCCTGCATGTTCAGGTTGACACTCAGCCGCACATCCTGACGGACGAGATCGGTTTGAAACTCGTTGCGGACGGCCAATGGCGGAACCGTCCGGACATGAACCCTGAATTTTCAAAGCCGATGCGCGCTTCCATTGTGGGGCGTGCCCGTTTTATTGAAGACATCGTCGAAGAACAGGCAAAGAACGGCGTGAGCCAATATGTGATCCTGGGCGCTGGGCTGGACACTTTCGCGCAACGGCGCCCGGAAATTGCGAGCCGCATGAATCTGTTTGAGGTTGATCAGCCCGGACCTCAGGCGTGGAAACAAAAGCGGCTGGCTGAAACAGGGTTCACTGTCCCAGAATGGCTGCATTTCGTGCCTGTGGACTTTGAAGCGGGACAGTCGTGGTGGGAACAGCTGATTGCGGCTGGGTTTGATAAACAAAAGCCAGCTGTCGTTGTTTCGACGGGCGTCTCGATGTATCTCACTCGGGAAGCAAACATGGCGACGCTCAAACAGATGTCAAAGTTGGCGCCGGGATCAACCTTCGCCATGACATTCATGCTCTCGCTCGACAACCTTGATCCCAAAGAGAGGTCCGGGATGGAATTTGTGATGAAAAAAGCTCAAGAAGCAGGAACGCCTTTTCTCAGCTTATTTGCGCCTCCTCAAATTCTAGCGCTCGCAAAAGAGGCAGGTTTTAAAGATCCTAAATATGTCTCCGCCGAAGAAATTTACCAGCGATATTTCGCCGGCCGTTCCGACGGCCTGAGAGCCGGAAATGCCGAAGCATTTGTGTGTTTGAAAACCTGATGTCAGGCCGGATATAAACGCCGAGCCCCTTTCTAACGCGACGTTCGCAGCGAATCCTCTTCTGCGGCATTCCCACAGTCACAATTCCTACACAATAAATTTACAGTCCCGCCATTTCAGATTCCCTCCTGAGGAGTAACATGAAGGGAGTGAGTTGTTCGTTACTTCTAAATCATTCGAGGAGGATATTTTATGAAGACCAGCGCGCGTGACAATACTGAAGGGAAATTCCACAAAGTTAAGGGACGGATCAAGGAAATGGCTGGAAAAATCACCGACAACCCCAAGTTGGAAGCCAAAGGCAAGGCTGAAAAGGCGGCCGGCAGGGCCCAGGAAAAAATTGGTCAGGTCAAAAAAGTTTTTGGAAAATAACATTAGGAGTATAACATGAGCCAAATGAAAAAAGACCCCATCTGTGGAATGGACGTGGAAATCACGGTTCCGCACAAAATTGAAAATGAAGGAAACATCACTTATTTTTGTTCGGAAGGATGCCTTGATAAATTTGAGAAGGCTGCCCTGAAGGCGAAAGACGAATATGCCAGCTGCGATGATGCCGACCCTCAGAGCAATTGCGAGAAAGCTCCTCAAGGTTCAAGCGTCGATTTGCAATATCAGAAGATGGTGAAGTAAAGGAGGAACTTATGTCACTAATATTAACGATCATTCTGGTGCTTTTTCTGGTGGGGTCTCTGCCTCATTGGCCGTACAGTTCGAATTGGGGCTATTATCCAAGCGGAGGGTTGGGAACTGTCGTTCTCGTCCTGGTGATTCTGATGGTGATGGGAAGAATATAATTTAAGACGGAACTGATCGAGGACCGGATCGCCTGCGATCATTATCAGTGGCTGATCCTGCACTCTCGCCTCTTGCGTGATTATTAAAGAATAACTTAGAATAGGCGTCAGAGGTTTTTTATGGGAAATAAAAGTTCGGTCACAACCATTTGCCCCTGTTGCGGCGCCAAACTCACTGTGGACCTCGCCACGGGGGACATTCTCCTTCACGAGGCGCCGGTCAAAAAGCCCGCGGTGGACTTGACCAACGTCAAGGACAAGTTCAAGGCGGAAGCCCAGCAGAGGGAAGAAATTTTTCAGAAATCTCTGGACGCTGAAAAGCGCAAGAGCGACACCATAAAAAAACGTTTTGACGAAGCCTTCCGCCGAGCCAAAGAAAATCCTGACAAGCCGCTTCCTCCGAGAGAAATCGACCTTTAATTTTTATGAGCCGCGCATTCACAAAAGAAGACGACGCCGGGGACGACATTCCCGAGAAGCCGGTTCCTCCGGGGCCGAATTATGTCACGCCCCAGGGACTGGAGATGCTGAAATCTTCCGCGCGCGAGTTGGCCGAGAGGAGGAGAGAGATTTCCGCTCACGGCGGAGACACGAAACCCATCGACAGGGACTTGCGATATCTTGAGGCGCGGATCAGCGGAGCCATTTTGGTCCCTCCAGGTTCCGGGCCTGAAGCAAGGTTCGGTGCTCTTGTGACGCTCGAAGACGAGGCCGGAAAGAAGACTTCTTATAAAATCGTCGGTGAAGACGAAGCGCGAACCGGCCCTGGATTGCTCGCATGGACCGCGCCGCTGGCCCAATCTCTCCTCGGAGCCAAAGCGGGGGGCAAAATCTCATGGCAAGGCCCGGGTTCCGCCCAATACACCGTGGCCGCCGTCGAATATCGCGTCAGTGCGGAATAAATTCCCTTTGATAAACCCATGAGCGGTTTCGATCTTCCCAAGCTTGCGAACATGCGGATGCCCTTCGGCAAATACGCCAACCGGCGGCTGATCGATCTCCCGGAAACATATCTCATCTGGTTTGCCCGCAAAGGATTTCCCAAAGGCGAGCTCGGCGACATGCTGAGGTCGGTCCTGGAAATCAAGACGAACGGACTGGAATATCTGCTGGACCCTTTAAAAAAATGAAGAACTCCAGGCGCAAATTGCGCTGTGGTATAATCATAAAACGATGAAAGACTTTTCTGTTTTTAACCGCGGACATTTTCTTGCAACCCTGTCTTCCAAGGTCCTTGATCTCCTCGTGATCGGAGGCGGAATCACGGGCGCGGGCATCGCTCTGGACGCGGCCAGCCGCGGGCTTTCTGTCGGGCTCGTCGAAAAGCAGGATTTCGCTTCCGGGACCAGCAGCCGTTCGACCAAACTGATTCACGGCGGGCTGAGATATTTGAAGCAGGGCGAGTTCGGCTTGGTTCGGGAATCGGGCAGAGAGCGCGCCATCCTTCACAAAAACGCGCCGCATTTGGTGAAGGCGGAAAAAATGATTCTCCCGATCCTTCAGGGGGGAAGTTTCGGCTGGGTTTCCGCGTCGTTGGGCACGTGGATTTATGACCGTTTGGCCGGCGTGCGGGGAGAGGAGCGCAGAAAAATATTGTCGCGCGAAGAAACCCTCAGAGAAGAACCTCTTCTGGACCGCGCGGGCCTCAAAGGTTCCGCGCTTTTTTATGAATACCGCACGGACGATGCCCGTCTCACTCTGGAAGTTATCCGGACCGCGCACGCTCACGGCGCCTTGTGCGTGAATTATGCGTCTGCCGATTCTTTTTTATACGACGGTAAAGGAAACATTTGCGGGGCGCAAGTTCATGATCTCCTTGAGGGAAAGGGATATGAGATCCGAGCGAAAACGGTGGTGAACGCGGCGGGCGCCTGGGTGGACGAACTGCGGAAAAGAGAAGGCCCTCTCGCCGGCAAACGGTTGCGCCTGACCAAGGGCGTCCATCTTGTCTTTGCAAAATCCAAAATTCCTCTCAGGAGCTCTGTTTATTTTGATTCCCTGCAAAATGACGGGAGAATGATTTTTGCCATTCCTCGAGAGAATTCTGTATATATCGGGACCACGGACACGGATTATTCCGGGCCGATTGAAAATCCCCAGGTCTCGGACGGCGATATTCAATATCTCCTCAATGCCGCCAACGCCTTTTTCACAAATATAAACCTGACGAACCAGGACGTCCGCTCTTCCTGGGCCGGAGTGAGGCCCCTGATTCAGGAGGACGGCAAAAAACCGTCCGAGGTTTCGCGAAAAGACGAAATATTTATTTCCGGTTCCGGACTCCTGTCGATTGCGGGCGGAAAACTTACGGGGTATCGCAAGATGGCTGAGCGCGTTGTGGATTTGTTGACTTCCTCCCGATGCCGGACGCTGAACATTCCCCTGGCAGTCGGGGAGACAGAACCCCTTGCTCTCAGCGCAAAAGACCCTAAGATTCTGGCTGACGCTGTCGGCCGCAGTCTTCGGCATGAGATGACGGCCCGCCTCAGCGATTTCCTGGTCCGCCGCACGGGACTTGCTTATTTTGAGCCTGAAACCGCGAGGGAACTGGCGCGCCCGGTCCTTGATCTCATGGCGGACGAGCTCCGCTGGAACGCCGAGCAAAAAGAACGGGAACTGAATTTTTTTCAGGGTTGATTTCGCCGCGATCATTTGCTATTTTGCAGTTAATGATTTCGCGTCTTTTGCTTTGCGTCTTCTTCCTCGGCCAGTCGGCAGGCGCGTTATGGGCGGGTGAAGGAGCAAAGGTTCAGGGACAAGTCGTCATTTATAAGACGGACGCGAAAGGCAAAAAAAAGCCCATCAAAGGCTGGGACGTTTCCAACACGGTGGTTTATCTTGTGCCTGCCGGCCAGACGGCCCTCTCGCTTCCGGTTCCGGAAATTCATCCTTCCATGTCTCAAAAAAATGCCTTGTTTCAGCCTCCGGTCCTCGCCATCGCCCAAAACCAGACGGTGGATTTTCCCAACGACGACAACATCCACCACAATGTCTTTTCCTTTTCCAATACACGGAAATTCGATCTCGGCATTTATCCCAAGGGGACCCGCCACTCCGTCAAATTCCAGAAGCTCGGGCCCGTGATCATCTATTGTTCGATTCACGAAAAGATGAACGCCGTCGTCTATGTCGCGCCCAATTCCCTGAACGCGGTCACGGACGATCGCGGGAAATTTTCAATTGAAGCCGTTCCTCCCGGGAAATATGCGGTCCGCACCTGGCACCGGATGCTCCCGGAATCCGAAGATTTTGTGGAAGTGACCACCGTCCATGTTGAGAAGAAAGAGACCGTGCGCGTTGAAATCAATCTTGCGGACCTCATGAAAAACAAGTGAACCCTTTTAAAATATCCGCGCCCCGTTTCCTGTGGCTTGTTCTCTGCGCCGCGTTTCTCTCCCAATCCGCGTGGGCCGCCGATGGACGCATCTTCGGGAAAGTCCGGGGCAAACCCAAAATCAAGGTGGACCCCAAAAGCGAAAGCGCCTATTCCAGCAGGGCGCTCCGTTATGCCACGCTCTTTGATTATGAAAAACTGAAGGAAGTTGTGGTTTATGCCGAACCTGCGGATGCCTCGGTGACTTTGAGCGCCTCAATCAGCACGGCCGCGGTCATCCTTCACAAAACCCGCAGAGGCCTTGAGTTTGAAACCGAATTTCAAGCCGTTTCCAGGGGAGCCAAAGTCATTTTTAAAAATGTTTCCGACGAGGCTGTCACGCTTTATAGCGGCGGCGAGTCCGTGCGCAGGCTGACCCTCAATCTTGAACCCATGGAAGAAAAAACCGTGGAGATGGGCGACATCGGATTTTACCGCCTTCTCTGTTTGGAAGAGCCGGACGCTCAATCCCGGCTTTTCGTGGCTGGACCGATTTTTTGCACGGCGGACGCGGAGGGACGATATTCCCTGACCGTGCCAGCTGGAAACATCAAGGTCACCACCTGGCATTATCGGCTCCCGCCCAAAACCATTGATATCGAAATGACCGACAGCCGAAAACTGGAACTGGACGTCACGTTGAGCGTCGAAAACATTGAGGTGTCCGAATAAACGCCGCAAGGATCCTTAAAAAACACGCCGCGATCGCGATGGGGACCCTGGCTCTCTGCGGCAACGCGCGGGCCGTCGTTCAGCCGACTCCGGACTGGTTCAACCGCGTGCACATCGGGGGAAGCGCGGCCGTGCGTTATATGGACGGGCAAAGGCGGGCCGTATACGAGAGAAATCGCGGTTTCAACGTGTTTCAGGCCGACGTGATCCTGGACGTGGACATCACGCAGAAAATCAGTTTTTGGTATGACATGAGCGTCCTCCGGGAAGGAATCAGCCGGCCACTCGAACAGATTTTTATCCGCTGCGACAATATCTTTAATCAGGAATGGCTGAACGCAAAAATCGGACGGACCTTCACTCCTTATGGGGAAGATTATCTGCGGTGGCACCAGATCGACAATCCCCTGGCTTCCCAGACCGCGTCTTTCACCTGGGCCCTCGACGAAGGCGTGGTGTTCTTCGGAGACATTCTTTCAAATGAGCGTTTGAGTTATGCCGCCTCGCTTCAAAACGGGAACGGGACTTTCAATTTCGACGACAACAATGAAAAAACCGTTTCGCTTAAACTTTTTTCCAGGCCGATCTCCTGGCTTTATGTCAGCGGCACATATTTGCGGCTGGACAAGCAGGGGAACGAAGACAGCGCCGCGCGGGCATCCTCGGAATGGTGGCTGAGCGGATTTCATCTTTCGCCTTTGGGCGCGACCACCGCCGCGTCCGGAGCCAGTTCAAGCCGGGTCATCAGCGGGCACGCGTTCGAAGGGGACGTCAAAGCCGAAAATGATCTGGGCCGCGTTTTCCTGCAATACGGCGGAGTCAACATTCAGGACGGTTCAGGGGAAGCCTTTGACCGCCACATCCGATATTTCACCGGAGAACTGCTCGGCAACATTCCAAGAACCTCCCAGAAAGCCTATGCCGTGGCGCGTTTCTCCACCGTCGGGACCTATGATCCCAATGTCGGATACCGCTTCGCGGGCACCGAAATTGCCATCGAGGGAAACGCCAACAATTCTTCACCCAATTCGGCTTTTAATTATAATCAGAGGGAACTTTTTCGATATACTTTCGGGGGCGGTTATCGCATCCATAAAAACTGCCTCGTCAAAGCCGAATATTCCATCGAAGAAACCCAGCTCATCGAATCCGCGAAATCCGCGGCCAACCTGGACCTCCTCGGCCTGAGGAATTTCTTTATCGCCGAAATCGCCGTTCAGTTTTAAAGTCCCGGCTCTTCCGAAAAATATTATTTTTTAACGGATTTTTTTATCGAGGAGATGAGTTCCGAAACTTCCGTGTTCCGGGGATTGATTTTGTGCGCTTTCTCCAAATAAACCAGCGCCTTTTCCGCTTTGCCTTCGCGGTTGAGGGCGATCCCCGTTCCTTCCAGAGCCATTGCGTCCTCGGGACGCTCTTTCAGGACTTCTGAAAACCATTCGATCGCGGGTCCGATCCTGGACTGTCTCAAATCGCAATATCCGAGGCCGGTTTTCGCGTCTAGCAGCAGATCAGAGTCTTGAACCAGCATTTCGAAGTTGGTCCGCGCTTCGCCGACAAACCCGGCGCGATATTGCGACCAGGCCAGGAGCATTCGGGCTTTGGGCGTGAGGATTTCAATTTTCTTGAGAGCCTCCATCGCAGATCCGAACTTGTTCATCTCAAAATCGGCCTGCGCCTGGTCCAGGAGCCGGGCGTCCCCGGTCCGTTCCCCTGCCCTCAGGGCATAATTCCCTGTTTTTATCCCTTCTTCTTTGATCAGATTTTCAACCACTCTCACGCGGTGCACGCCGAGATAACAATGCAGATATATCTTCCCGGGTTCTGCGAGGGCCGCGTCCGCCGCCGCCCGGGCATTGCGGTCATAGCCTTCCCCGAACCTGTGACCGAGGATGCTGGACATGGGATACACTTCAAGGCGGATGCCGAATTGCTGGGCGAGGACTTTTTCTTTTTCGATCAGGATTTTTTCATAAGGGATTTCGGGGTTCAAAAGGCAGATGATCAGGGCGGCATTGTTGTCTTTGAGGACTTCAAAATCTTTAGCCAGGGGATAAGGCCCGATCACGATCCTTTCTCCGGAGTTCGACACGGGGCGCCGAAAAAAGCCCATGACCGGATTTTCGGGGTGAACAACGAGCCATAGACCGAGGCCGGCCCCTGAGAGCGCGATGCAAATGAGAGCGATGATGAACAGTCCGAGCTTGTCGCGAACCATAGGGTTCAATTTTATATTATTGCGTGAGCGGTGAACATCAGTTTGCGGCGCTGAAAATGTTAGAATAAAACATCGGAGTCGAATGATGAGACGCATAAAAATAATAAAACAAATCTGGATGATGCTGTTTGTTTTCATGCTCGGATTTTCTGTCCGCGCGGACGCTTTGTCCTTGACGGAAATCGCCGCAACGGTTTTGAGCGCGAATGCCGCGATGGACTCGGCGGAGGCCCAGTCTGATCAGGCGCAGAGCGGGATTTCTTATGCGCGGGCGGCTTATTTCCCAGGGTTGTCGGTTTCCGGCTCATACACGCGCGGCAACAATCCGGTTTATGCTTTCGGAACCCTTTTGGGCCAATCGCGGTTTGAATCGGGAGATTTTGTTTTGGACAAACTGAACCATCCTTCTGCCCTGGACAATCTGCAGGGGCAAGCGGGAATTCAGATGCAGATCCTGAACTGGCGGAGAAAAGGCCAGGTGGAAGCGGCGCGTTCTGTCGGGCGGGCCGCGCAAGAGGGCAGGCGTCTCGTCCGTCAGCAGTTGCTCGCGCAGACGATTGAAGTTTATTGCGGAATTCTCCTCGCCCAAAAGCAGTCGGACATTTTGCGGGAACGCATTCAGGAAAGCGAGGGGGAACTCAAAGACGCGACCCGCCTCAAGGATCAGGGCCTTGTCCTGGGCTCGGATTATCACCTGGCCCGCTCCATCCTGGGCCAGCTCCGCCAACAGCTCGTGCAGGCCGAAAGCCAGATTCGTTCCGCCAAGGCAGTTTTGAATGTCCTCATGACGCGACGGGAAGAAGACGTTTTGGATATCTCAGGGGACCTTGCGTGGACTCAGACTCCGGCACTGGATTGGGCTTCCCTCACAGGGAGTTTGGCGGCTCACCCTCTTCTCAACAGCGCTAAATATTCGTCGGAAGGAGCTGAATGGGATGCTAAAGCGGAATCTCGCGGCAGTTGGCCTGTGTTCAGCGGTTTCAGCACCGTGGAAGGGAACGGATATAAAATGGATGCGGGCGGCTGGAATTATCTTGCTGGCCTCAAACTGGCTGTGCCTCTTTTTGATCCCGGACAAGGCCCGAGGACGCAATTGAAACAGTCCGCCGCGCGCCAGGCGCAGGATGCGGGCAAAATGGCCGAGGACCGCCAGCGCGTGGATCTTTATCAAAAATTCCGGTTCTATCAGGCCGCGAAAGACCGCCTCCCTCTCGCCGCGGAAACTGAAGACGAAGCGCGCAACGCTCTTTCCATGTTCAAAAAACTTTATCGTTCCGGGCGCCAAAGCATTGCCGATGTTCTTCAGGGAGAGGCGGCGCTTGCGCAGAGTCAGTCCGCCCTTCAGCAGGTTTATTTCGATTTGAGAGTCGGATATGCCCGGACACTCGAAGCGGCGGGCAGGCTGGAAGATGTTCCTGAACCCTTCGCGAGGCCTTGATCATGAACGATATCCATAAGGGAAAAAATGAGGTTCACCTGGGCCTGGCGGGCGCGCTGGCGAAAGCGTTCATCGCCTCAAAACTCACGCCTCTCATTATCATCGCTTCCATTCTTTTGGGAGTTTTTGCGGTCCGCAATCTGCCGCGCGAGGAAGAACCTCAAATCCATGTGCCGTTCTTCGACATCTTTGTTCCGTTCCCGGGCGCGAGCGCGAAAGAGGTGGAAAAAAGGATCAATGAACTGGGCGAGCGCAAACTGTGGGAGATTCCAGGCGTTGAATATGTTTATTCCACCGCGTTTCCCAACATGGGCATGTTCGTTGTGCGCTTCAAAGTCGGGTCAAACCCCGAAGACAGCCTGATAAAAGTTTATACAAAAGTCGCGTCCAACCAGGACATTGTTCCGGCCGGCGCGATGCCCCCGATGATCAAGCCGCGTTCCATCGACGATGTTCCCATCCTCGCCCTCACTTTCCATTCCAAGTCCGGCTCTGACCCCGTCCTTTTAAGGCGCACGGCGGCGAAAGTTCAGCGGGAGATCAGCGGCATAGAAAATGTGTCCGAAACGACGCTCATCGGCGGGAACAGGCGGAGCTTCAACATCCGTTTTCATCCTGAAAAGCTTGCCGCAGTCCACATTTCTCCTCTGGAACTGGCGCAAAAGATATCTCTGTTCAACGCAAAACTCCCGGCGGGTCACCTTGAGGGGGAACGGAATTTCATTCAGGTGGAAACGGAATCTCTCGTCCGGAGCGCGGACGATCTCCGCACGCTTGTTGTGGGAATCGATCAGGGACGAGCGGTCCTTCTCAAGGATGTGGCCGATGTGAAGGATGAACCTGAAGAGTTGGACAGAGCCGTTTCGATCCGTCTCAATTCTGTGGAAACCGACGCTGTGACCCTCTCCGTTTCAAAGAGGCCCGGCGCGAACGCCGCGAAGGTGGTTTCCGATGTCACGGCGAAAATCGAGTCCTTGCGCGGCAACGCCATTCCGGAAAACATTGATCTTGCCGTCACTCGGGATTATGGCAAAACGGCTCGGGAAAAATCCAACGAACTTTTGTTCCACATGGCTCTTGCGACATTGTCGGTCATTCTTCTCGTGGGACTTGCTCTCGGCTGGAGGGAAGGCGGCATTGTGGCTCTGGCCGTGCCCGTGACTCTGGCCCTCACACTTCTGGTCTTTTATCTTTATGGATACACGCTGAACCGCATCACGCTTTTTGCCTTGATTTTTTCCATCGGGATTTTGGTCGACGATGCCATTGTCGTCGTGGAAAACATTGTGCGTCACATTCACATCCCGGAAAATGCTGACCGCAATGTATTGACCGTTTCCGTGGAAGCGGTGGCGGAAGTTGGAAATCCAACGGTGCTGGCCACACTCACGGTCATCGCGGCAATTTTACCCATGGCCTTCGTGAGCGGGCTCATGGGGCCTTATATGCGCCCGATCCCCGTGGGCGCTTCAGCGGCGATGATCTTTTCTCTCCTCGTCGCATTCATCGTGACCCCTTGGGCGGCCGTCAAACTCCTGTCGTTTCATCCGGGGAAAGCGCAAGCGCACAGCGGCAAAACACAGGAAGGATTCGTAACCCGGCTTTACCGCAAGTCCATGACGCCTCTGATCCGAAATCCCAAGGCCAGGGCCGCATTCTTCCTCGGAGTCATTGGACTTCTGCTTGCCGCGGTCAGTTTGTTTCCGTTCAAAGCCGTGATCGTAAAAATGTTGCCCTTTGATAATAAAAGCGAATTCCAGGTGGTGATTAACTTGCCTGAAGACTCTTCTCTCGATGTCACCCGCAAGGCGGCGCGCGAAGTGGCGGACCTTCTCCAAACAGTCCCTGAAGTCAAAGACATCGAAACTTATGTCGGCGCTTCTTCGCCATACAATTTTAACGGTTTGGTGAGGCATTATTTCCTGCGGGAAAAACCATTTCAGGCCGATCTCCAGGTGAACCTGGTGGACAAACATGAGCGCAAACGGTCCAGCCACGAAATCGCCAAAACCCTGCACGAGCCCGTGCGCCAGATCATCGCGAAATATCACGGACGCGTTCAGGTGGCCGAGGTTCCTCCCGGCCCGCCGGTGCTCTCGACTCTGGTGCTTGAAGTCTATGGCCCGACTCTTCAGGGACGAATGACCGTGGCCAAACAGCTGAAAGATCTTCTGGAAAAAACACAGGGCGTGACTGACGTGGATTATTATTATGAAGAAGACCGCGAGAATGAAAACCTGAAAGTGGACCGCTTGAAGGCGAGTTTGAACAATATTCCCGCAGCTCCCGTCGCGCAGACCGTCCGCATGGCGATGGACGGCCAGGTTTTGGGGTTGGCTCACATGCAGGATGAGCCGGAACCGGTCAACATATCCCTGCGTTTGCCGAAGGACCAAAGAACCTCGCTCGATTCCGTCCGCGGCATCCGATTGATGTCTCCCAACGGAAACCAGATTCCTGTTTCAGCTCTGACCACGGTGGAAAAAGTTTCTGCGGATCAGCCCATCTATCACAAGAACCTGAACCCCGTCACCTATGTGATCGCGGACGTCGGAGGCAGGCAGGAAAGTCCGGTTTATGCCTTGCTCTCTCTGCGAAAAGAAATTGCAAAACTGAAAGGGCCGGACGGCTCGGATCTGGAACAGTTCTTCAAAAAGACCGAACTCGATCACCAGCGCTATTGCGTGGTCTGGGACGGAGAATGGCAGATCACCTATGAAGTGTTCCGTGACCTGGGACTTGCGTTTGCGGCCGTGCTCATCCTGATTTATATTCTCGTCGTGGCGTGGTTCCAGTCTTTCACGGTGCCTCTCGTGATCATGGCTCCGATCCCTCTCACGCTCGTGGGCATTTTGCCCGCGCATGCCCTGATGGGCGCTTTTTTTACAGCCACTTCCATGATCGGGTTCATTGCGGGAGCCGGCATCATTGTGCGAAACTCAATCATCCTCGTGGACTTCATTGAATTGAGATTGAACCAGGGGATGGCTTTGGAAGAGGCTGTGATCGACGCTGGAGCCGTGAGATTTCGTCCGATGCTTTTGACCGCGGCGGCTGTGATCGTGGGAGCTTCCGTGATTCTTTTCGATCCGATCTTTCAGGGGTTGGCAGTTTCTTTGATGGCGGGGGAAGTCGCGTCCACGCTTCTCTCACGCATGGCTGTCCCGATTTTATACTACCTGCATAAAAAATAGATCAGGATCGTCAGAACGGGCCGGGTTGGAGGAACATCGCGATCCCTTTGCGGATCATCATGACCGCGATGGCGGCGAGCAGAAGGCCGGAAACTTTGGAGACGATTTTGGCTCCGACTTTTCCAAGAATGTGATAGATCTTCTGGGAAAGAAAGAAAATGAGACCGGCGGCCAGGACATTCGCGACAGTCGCGGCGATGGTGGGGACAGCTCCGTGCTGGTCGGTGAGAAGGAGAATGGTGGTGAGGACTCCAGGCCCCACAATCAAAGGCACGCCCAGGGGAACAGCGCCCAGGCTTTCATGATCCGTGATGGCCTTCTGAATTTTCTCGGCGGAAAGCAAGTCTTTGAGAGTGATGATGAAGAGGAGCGCGCCTCCGGCAACCATGAAGTCCGCCACGCCCACATTTAAGAACCGAAGCACGATCCTCCCAAAAATCAGGAACGCCAGCCCCACCGCCAGGGCTGTGACCATCGACTGAAGGATGACCTTGTTGATGCGCGATTTGTCCACGCCTTCCGTCAAACTCATATAAATGGGAAGGATTCCGATGGAGTCCACGGCTATAAAAAGCGGAACAAAACAGAGCCAGAATTCTTTAATCATTTATGAGATCTATTTTATATCATTCCTCAAAGGATTCCCATCCGCGTGTATATCGGGCGGATGGCGAGGCGGATTTCGGGGAGCTCGCGATAAAACCATACGGCTCCGCCCAGGCAGAAAAGCCCGCAGATGAAGATGGTGTTGGATACCCCGATTTTTTCCGACAAAATTCCGGCCAGCAGGCTCCCCAGAGGCGAAGCTCCCAAAAACGTCATGATGAAGAGGCTCATCACTCTGCCGCGCTTGTCGTCGTCGACGATGGTTTGAAGGATGGTGTTTGAAGACGCCACCAGAACCATGTATCCCCAGCCCGTGACTGCCAGAAAAGCGATCGAGATCCAAAGCGCGCGAGAGAAGGCGAAAGCAATCAGCCCCAGGCCAAAAACGACCGTGGCTTTGGATATGATGGTCGCGAGGCCCACCACCGATTTTCTGGAAGCGAGCCATAGAGCTCCGAGAAGCGCTCCCGCCCCGGCCGAGGTCATGAGAAATCCCAGGGTGTGAGCGCCGCCTTGCAAGACTTTGCCCGCGATGATCGGCATCAGCACCGCATAAGGCGTTCCCACCAGGCTCGCGAGAGAGAGCAATAAAATGATGGAACGGATCGGTTTGGAGTGATAGGCATAAGCCCACCCTTCTCTCAGTTCTTTTATGATGTCGGTCTTTTCTGAAATTTCTGCCCGAGGCTGGATATTCATGGCCAGGAGTGCCGCGATCACGGCCAGATAACTCGCTCCATCGATGAGAAAGCACCAGCCTTCTCCGAACGCCGCGATCACCATGCCGCCGAGCGAGGGTCCGAGGAGACGCGCCGCATTGAACATCGAGGAATTGAGCGCGATGGCGTTTCCAAGGTCCTCCTTGTTCTCGATGAGTTCGATGACGAGCGATTGCCGGGCCGGGAGATCAAACGCGCTGATCATGCCCTGAAAAATGCTCAGGCCGAGGAGGCTGGGGATGGTGATTCTTCCGCTCAGCGTGAGCGCCGCGAGCGCGAGAGACTGAACCATCGCCAGAGTCTGGGTGACGATCAGGATTCTGCGGCGGTTCCAGCGGTCCACAAGAAGTCCCGCGAGGGGGGAAAGGAGAAAAGCCGGCGCCTGACTCGCGAACCCGACGATGCCGAGCATCATGGCGGATCCTGTGAGACGATAGACCAGCCAGGCGGTGGCCGTGGTGGTCATCCACGTCCCAATCAACGAGATGATCTGTCCGCCAAAAAACAGCCGATAGTTGCGGTGTCGAAGCGCTCGGAGCAGGGTCACCCGTTTATTATAGCGGTTTAAGAACCTGCGCTCCCATATAAACTCAATAGTAATTTTACAAGGCGTCAAAAAATAAACATATAATTAGTATCATGATTCCGGCTTTTAAAAAAAAGGATAACGCTCATGAAAATAAAATATAAAAAACTTGTTGATGCGGCGCAGTCTCTGAAACAGGCTCATTCGGGAGACGCGTGTTTTGATTTGGGGTCCGTCAGCCACCGCCAGGTGTCCGAAAAGGACGCGTCGTTTCATGAATATGGAACGGGGTTGGCGCTCGAAATTCCTCACGGATATGTGGGGTTGGTGTTTCCTCGTTCCAGCGTGAGCAACACGGGGGCCTTGATGTGCAACAGCGTGGGGGTGATCGATGCGGGATATCGCGGAGAAGTCCGCGTGCGCTACAAATCCGAGCGCGCCCCTTATAAAGTGGGGGAACGCGTGGGACAGCTCATGATTTTGCCGTTGCCGGAGATTGAGTTTGAGGAATCCAACGAACTGGCCGATTCCGCCAGAGGGACAGGGGGCTTTGGAAGCACGGGGAAATAAAAAAAACCATATATGCTATAGTGGACAGCAGGCTCACTGAGCCAAACTGAAAAGGAAGTGAAACTTATGGCAAAAATGAAATGTTCCGCGAAGACCAAAGAAGGAAAAGCCTGCAAAAACCTCGCCTCCGGAAAAGGCAAGCGCTGCGCCAGCCATAAGTAAAGGATCAACAAAACAAAAAACCCGTGCCTTGTTTGAAGGCACGGGTTTTTCTATAGCTAAGTTAAACTAGATTATATGGGTTTAACGTTTGCGGCTTTCGGGCCCTTGTCGGACTCGGTGGTGTCGAACTCCACGGCCTGGTTCTCCGCGAGGCTCTTGAAGCCTTCCGCGATGATTCCAGAGTGATGGACGAAGAGATCTTTCGATCCGTCGTCAGGCGTGATGAATCCGTAACCTTTCTGATCATTAAACCACTTAACTTTTCCTTTCATGACTTTTCCTAGTGCTGATTTGTAAGTTTTTAATTTTTGAAGATAGACCGTCATTTGTTAAAATCGAGTGCTATTAACTTCAATCTTACTCCTCAAGTATAGCATACAAAAGCATGATTTGGGGAAAGTATTAAAATGTTACAATCTGGGCGTGAACATTCGGATCGTTTTGGTTCGGCCCAGGAATCCTCTGAACATCGGCTCAGCGGCCAGGGCCATGGCCAATTTCGGGTTTGACGATCTGGTTGCGGTGGATCCTTATGAGCCCGTGTGGCTCGAAACTGTTTCCGCCGTCGGCGCGGAAGCGCTGGTCCGGAAGGCGAAGGCCGTGAAAACGCTCGAAGAAGCGGTGGGGGACTGCCAGCTGGTCCTGGGAACAACCTCGGTCCGGTCAAGGAAATTGAACCGGTCCGTGATCCGCCTTCCGGACCTGCAGGAATATCTTGAAGCGTCGGGCATCCAGGACATGAGCCGCATCGCGATCGTTTTCGGGCCGGAAAAAACGGGGCTGAGCGAAAAATATCTGGACCTTTGCAGCGCGTTCGTCACGATTCCCACCACCCGCGCCACTCCCTCCATGAATTTGTCCCATTCCGTCGCTGTTTGCTGTTATGAGCTTTCCAAACTGGATTTTGGGTTTCCTTCGGGCGGCATGCCGATGGCCACGGCCGAGAATCGTGAACGGCTGGTCAAGCACGCTCTCGAACTTTTTGATGCGGCGGGATATTTGAGCGGGGAATCCGCGGCGCAAAAAACCAAAAGAATCCGGCAATCTCTGATTCAGTGGAACCTGCGGTCAAACGACGTCCGCTGGCTTCACGGGCTTGTCCGGCATTTGCTTAGGAAGAGATGAGAGAAAATCGGCGGAGCTGAAAAATGATGCTATAATGCATCCGGACATGATGGAACCTAAACCCAAAATGGGCTCCGGCCCCGCGCTTAACGGCAAGACCGCTTTGATTGCCGACGATGACGAAACGGTCGCCTCCTTTTTTGAGGCCCTCCTGAACTCCGCGGGTTTTTCCTCCATTGTCGTTCACACGGGGAAAGACGCTCTCGAAAAACTCAAGCTGGGCACGCGCCGCAAAATCGATCTCCTCGTGCTGGACATGATGATGCCCACCCCGGGCGGATATGAGGTGCTCAAGCAATTGCAGTCGGGAGGATATCAGTCCGTTCCGATCTTCATCGTCACGGCCCGGGAGATGGACAAACAGGCTGCGGGTTTGCTGAAACTTGAATCCAATGTTCACAGCGTCTGGTCCAAGCCTGTCGATCAGGACGAATTTCTCAAACAGGCCTGCGAAGCCGCGGGCTCCGCGCCAAAAGAATAAAAAATATTTAATTATTTTTTCCCGATCCCGAACCCAAAGCGGGTCTGGGCATAGGGGTGATAGGCAAAAAAGAGTTCTTCGCCTTTTTTGATGGCCCTGAGAGTTCTCAGGCTGACCCGGCGGTTTTTTTCGACGATCTTTTCCATGTTGGGTTTGGAGGAATGGTTCACGAGTCCGGCATATCCGAGCGGGATCAAAAGATGCCGGCCCACTCTGAATTTGTGCTTGTCGGCATAAACCGTGCAGGCGTCTGAGGCGGATTCGGCTCTGATCAGCGCGCCCAGGACTCTGAGCCTGGCACCTTTCTCGAGGGGGATTTTGGCGAACAGCCCCATGCCGGCGTTCTTCAATCCGGATTTTTTAATATAAAAGCGCCGATCTTTTTCGTCGATGACCATCCCGGCTATATCATAGCAAAGCGAATAAACATATAATGCATAGAGAAAGAATTAACGCCCCATAAGGAGAGACATGGCGAAAGTCAATTATTCGTTCCAAAAGAAGCAGAGAGAGCTCGCGACCAAGAAGAAGCACGAACAGAAGCTGAAAGAAAAACTGGCCCGCAAACTTCAGGCCGAACAGGAATCCGCACCGGCGGGCGCGGAAACCCCGCAGCAATAAGGGGGAGCCGCCATGCCGCAGAGAAACGCCAACAACCCGATCAAGTCTGAGAAGAATTTCGGCCAGGGCGGCGTGTCGATGAACGAGCCCTCAAACATCCATGACCGCAACAAAAGCTCCGTCATTTTGTGCCCGTCCTGCAAAGCGGAAGTCCCGCCCAAGCCGGGGTTCAGAGTTTCGAGCTTGAAATGCCCGAAATGCGGCTCGGCGATGAGCAAGAGGTAGCCTTTTCATCGTCATTTGCTTTAAACGGGCAGGTTTCATATGATAGATAAATCCCGCGCCAGATTTAAAATCACCAAAGGAGTCACAAATGGCATATCTGATCAAGAACAGTGAAATGAACCGGCGCAGCCAAAGGCACGCCAAACTCGCGAAGCTTCGCGTGAGGTTCACCGCCGCCAAGAACGATGACGAAAAGAACGTTATCCTGGACAAAGTGGGCCGCATCGCCCCCTGGCTTTCCCACGAAGAGTTCCTGGCTCCGATCGAGTCCAAATAATGAGCGAAGAAGAAATGATGGCCGCGCTCAAGAACATCCAGCAGCAGCTGGTGTTTTTGGAGAGAAAGCTCGACAAGCTCCTGCACCAGGCTCCTCAGAGACCCCCTTTCCGCTCCTTCAACAAGACTGACCAGCCTTCCCAGGGTTTCGGCCAGCAGAGAAGTTTCGCTCCCAGAGGGAATTTCGCTCCGAAGGGAAACTTCGCGCCCCGGAACAACTTTTCAGACCGGTCGCAATATCCTCCCAAGCGGAAGCCTTATATCCCCAAGGAGAAAGACCGCTAAGGCACCCCGCAGTTGGCCTGCATCAGTTTACACGAAATTTCTTTGGCTTATGGGGGCAACCGCCTCTTTGACTCCCTGAGCCTTCAGCTCGAACCCAACGAGAGAGTCGCTCTTTGCGGACGGAACGGCACGGGCAAAACCACGCTCATGAAAATCATGGCTGGGGCGCTCTCTCCCGATTCCGGGAAAGTGGATTATTCCAAAGGCATCAAGGTCAGCTATCTCCAGCAGGAAGTTCCAACCGACATCACCGGAACGGTTTTCGACACCATCCTTTCGGGCTTTGAGTCGAGAGCCAAACTCCTCCACGATTATCATGAAGTGAACCACCGCCTTCAGAGCGAATACAGCGAATCGCTCATGAACCAGCTCGGCCGCCTGCAATCCGAGATGGACCACACCAACGCCTGGGAAACGCATCGCGAGATTGAAGAAGTCATCGAAGCCATGCATCTGGATCCGGAAAGCGAATTCAGCACCTTGTCCGGCGGCCAAAAGAGGCGGGTCCTGCTCGCCAAGGCCCTGGCGCTGAAACCCGAAATTCTCCTCCTGGACGAGCCCACCAACCACCTGGACCTGGACTCCATCGGCTGGCTGGAAAATTTCCTCAAAACATATTCCGGGACCTTATTTTTTGTGACGCACGACCGCATGTTCATGTCGAACCTGGCGACGCGGATCATTGAGCTGGACCGGGGCAAACTTTACAGCTGGGCGTGCGACTATAAAACTTTTTTGGAACGCAAAAAGAACGCGCTCGAGATTGAGGCGGTGGAACAGGCCCTCTTTGAGAAGAAACTGGCTCAGGAAGAGGCGTGGGTGCGGCAAGGCGTGAAAGCTCGGCGCACGCGGGCGATCGGGCGGGTTCGGGCGCTTGAGGAACTGCGCGCGAAAAAGAAAGCTCAACGGCAGATGATCGGGAAAGTCCGCATCCAGGCGCAGGAAGCCGAACGCTCCGGGCAGATCGTCACAAAAGTGGAGCATGTGGGACACCATTTTGGAGACAAAGTGCTGATCAGGGATTTTTCAACCTGGATTTTGAGCGGCGATAAAATCGGACTGATCGGCCCGAACGGGAGCGGGAAAACCACGCTTTTGCGTATTTTGCTCGGCAAACTGGCTCCTGAAAAAGGCGCCGTCACTCTCGGGTCCAATCTCCAGATCGCTTATTTCGATCAGCTCCGCGAACAGCTGGACGAAAATAAAAATGTGAAGGAAAATATCTGCGGCGAAGGGGAAACCGTCACGATCAACGGCAAGTCCCGGCACGTGATGGGGTATCTGCAGGATTTTCTGTTCGCTCCCGAACGCGCGCGCACGCCCGTGAAATATTTATCCGGCGGAGAGCGCAACCGGCTTTTCCTGGCGCGCCTTTTCACCAAACCCTCCAACCTCCTCGTGCTGGACGAACCCACCAATGATCTCGACATTGAAACGCTGGAACTGCTTGAAGAATTGCTGGTCCAATATTCCGGGACCGTCATCCTCGTGAGCCACGACCGGACGTTCCTCAACAATGTGGTCACTTCGACGATCGTGATGGAAGGCGGGGGAGAAGTCCATGAATATCCCGGCGGCTATGACGACTGGCTGATGCAGCGTTCCGCAAAACCAGAAATGCCTGCGGAAAATATGCCGGAAAAAAAGACGGAAGTTTCGAGGAAGGCAGAGCCCAAACCCAAGAGCGGCCGAAAATTATCGTTTAAAGAAATGAAGGAATTGGAATCTTTGCCCGCTCAAATCGAGTCTTTGGACGCACAGCAGGCCGAGATTATAAAAATGATGGAAGATCCTGATTTCTATAAAAAAGATCCCGCGGAAATCGTCAGGATCAAATCAGAGCTTGAGAAAGTTTCTGAAAATCTCTCCAAAACCTTTCAGAGATGGGAGTCTTTGGAGAGTCTTAAATAGTCTGAGAAAATTATTTCAGCGCTGAAAGAACATCTTTCAGGGGGAAAATGGCGAAGCTGATGGCGCGGTCGCTCATGCCGTAGGGAAGGATGAGCTGACCGTTCCTGAGGAGCGCGCCGCAGGTGTAAAGGACATTGGGCACATAACCTTCGCGTTCACTCTCGATCGGGCACAAGAGAGGTTCCTTCGTCCGCCCGATGACTTTTGACGGATCTTGAAGGTCCAGGAGCATCGCTCCGAGACAATATTTCCGCAGGGGTCCGACTCCGTGAGTGAGAACCAGCCACCCCGCCTCCGTTTCGATGGGGGACCCGCAGTTTCCAATCTTTAAAAGTTCCCAGGCCTGCTCCGGGCGCGCCAAAATTTTGGGATCATTCCAAAAATGAATATTGTCTGAAACCATTAAAAAGATGTTTTCTCCGTCTTGCCGGGAGAGCATGACGAACTTGCCGTTGATCTTCCTCGGGAAAAGGGCCATGCCTTTGTTTTTTATCCCCGGCCCGTTCAAAGTGACGAACTTGAAACTCCGGAAATCCTCCGTCACAAAAAGCTGGGGCAGGACATTGCGTCCGTCATAGGCGGTATACGTGCCGTAATAAACCGTTTTGCCGTTTTCGTCCCGAAAGGCGGTCAGCCGGACATCTTCGATCCCGTTGCTGTGGGTGGAGATGACGGGGAAAATGATGCGCTCCGAAAGTTCAACGCCGTCTGCGAAACTGATTTCAAAATTGGATTTGGCCAGATGCCACATGCCGCCTGCCACGGGGTCGTCGTCGAATTTTTTTCCGGGAGAGGTCCGGTTCAGGGTGGACTGGAGGCTGAGCCGCAATTCCGTCAATGAAAACTGTCCTCCCAACCCCTGCATGGCGTTCCTTGACCAGTCGTTGACAAGCCCCATGTCGGAAAGTTTTTTCCAGAACAATTCCTTGTTATAGGTCGGATTCTCAATCAGTTCCGGTTCGCACAAAAAACGCGACGGCGCGTCCATTTGAATTTTGTTTTTCGCGTCTAAAACTCCGCTCCGGAAAGAAATTGATGAAATGTGCCCTTCTCCGGTGGATCGGAGAGTCATGAGAAACCGAAGCGACCCTGGAGGGAGTTTGGATTGATCGGGATGAGCGATGATGGAAGGATTGAAGAGGGCGGCGGACTCTGCGGAATATTCATACATGAAACAGGATCCGATCAGGATTTTTCTTGATTCCGAAATTTTGATGTCTTCGGGAACATAATCTTTGAGCCACGAAAATCTTTCGAGGATGCGCTGTTTAAGGTTTTTGTGGCGCGAAGAAAAATCTTTGAGGACAAATTCCGCGTTTTGTTTTGCATTTTTCTCCGTGAGCGCGAGAGCTCTGCCGATCAGGTCGGAATGTTCCTGCTTGGTCGCGAACCTCAGGGCGCGCAGGACGACGCGGTTGGGGTCGGGGCGGATGAAAATGCCGGTGCGCATGGGGATTTAAGGGTGGACGAGAATTTTTTCAGTCTTTGCTCCGTTCTGAGACAGCGGCGGAGCTGGATTGAAAGCGGCCATTTCGTTTTGGACCTGCCGCATTTCCGCGAGGGAAAGGAGGAACGCGAGGGTGGACTCGGCGCCCTGGTTCTGGTTGATGCGGTCCACATGAAGCCCGTCTCTGCATCCTCCGCTGTTGGGGTCATAAAGAAAAATGCCGAGGTCGTTCCGCCCGAGGAACCAGTCAAAGGCCCGGCGCGCCTCGGAAAACCAGAAAGTGTCGGAAGTGGCCCGATAGGCCTCAAGGCAGGCGGACACCGTCGCGTGAGCTTCAATGGGCTGCTGGTCGAAATTGGCTTTGGGACCGTTCCGTTTGTAAAAGCCGTTTGAGCCGATGGGCCGGAAATATCCTCCTTCCGCCGTCTGGGTTTCCATGAGCCAGCGGAGCGTTTTGAGCCCCACGTTGAAAACGTCTTTCTGTTCTGTCCAGCGGCCGCTCAGGATGAGGGCGTGGGAAAGTTTCGCGTTCATATAGGTGACGGAATCTTCGAACCAGGGCCAATCTTCAGATGCGGAGCTGTGATGAAGCTCCATCAGGCGGTTGACGAGCGTTTCCCGGATTTGGCTCACCTGCCTGTCGCCGGAGAAACGCGTCAGATATTCATGGCACCCGATCAAGGCCATGGCCCAGGCTCTGGGGGAACTGAATTCGGGGGCTTTGGATATGGCGGATCCGAAAACCTGGCCCGCGAGAGTCTGAAAACTGGCGTTTTGGGATCTTCCCACGCAGGTCCCGAGAGCCCAAAGCGCGCGGCCGCACGAATCTTCGGAAATGCCTTCGTCTGTCCAGGAGCGGTTGAACTCCATGCAGTTGCGGAACAGTTTCTGCTTCGCGTCGAACGCGTGGAAGATGAAAGCGGCATAGGTTGAGGCGGCGTTTTTGATCAAGGGAGAATCTTCTCCCAATTCTTCGAGGAGCACCGTCAAAATCAAAGCGCGGGCGTTGTCGTCGGTGCAATAACCCGTGGAAAAGTTGGGCACGGCCTGAACGGCGTGCTGGAACAGGCCTGTCGAGTCGGTCATGCGGAGCAGATGGTCCGTCTTGATGTCGGGAAGCTGGATCAGCTGCTGGTCGAGCGTTTTCACGATGAATTGTTTCCTTGTCTGGCTGGCGCGTTCCAGGCGCGCTTTTTCGAAGGACTGCATATACATCGAGGCCGCGCGGCTCCAAATCATTTCCCGTCCCAGGGCATAGGCTTTTTTGCGCATCTCGGTCCGCCGCGGCTCGTCTTTCAGGAGGCTGATGATTTCGCGCGCGAAGGCGGCTGAATCGCCGAAAGGCACCAGGACTCCGCGGTTGGAAGCGAGCAGTTCTTCGGCATACCAATAAGGCGTGGACACGATGGCTTTGCCTGCGCCGAAACAATAAGCCAGAGTTCCTGAAACGATCTGGGCTTCGTTCAAATAGGGGGTGATATAAATGTCCGCGGCTTTGATGAAATCCTTGAGCTCTTCAAGCTCCACGAAACGGTTATAAAAAATGACGTTTTTTTCGATATTGTTTTTCTTGGCCAGAAGTTCAAGGCTCAGACGATAAACATCTCCCTGCTCGCGGACGAGGTTGGGATGCGTGGCGCCCAGAACGATATAGACCACGTCGGGGAACTCCGCGGCGATTTCGGGGAGAGCGTTCAGCATCGTTTCAATCCCCTTGTTCGGGGACAGCAATCCGAAGGTCAGGAGGACGCGCCGGCCTTCAACGCCGAAGAGGTCTTTGTGCAGGTCCGACTCGACGAAAGGGATGTCGGGGATCCCGTGGGGGATGAGGTCGATTTTGGATTCGGGTGCGTGATAAATGTCTTTCAGGAATTCCCGGCCCTTCTCGGACATGACGACGAGCCGCGTGGAGAGCTGGATCAATTCCTTCATGACGCGCTTTTGGTCCGGGTTGGGGTTTTTGAGGATGGTATGCAGGGTGGTGACAACGGGCAGGTGCAGTTCCCGGAGCAAGGCCAGGATGTGCCCGCCTGCAGGCCCGCCGAAGATTCCGAACTCGTGCTGAACGGAGAGAACATCGACGTCGCTGATGCTCAGGAAATCCGCCGCCCTGTGATAGGAACTTAAGTCCTGTTCCTCGATCTCAAAGCGGACTTCTTTGGGATAATCATATCCCGCGTCGATGTCGTTGACGGGCACGGCGAAACATTCCACTTTGGGGAACGCGTCAGCCACGGAGGTCCGGACATCGGTGGTGAAGGTGGCGATCCCGCACTTGCGGGGCAGATAATTTCCGATGAAGGCGATCTTTCGGATTTGAGCGCCTTCCGGCCCCGGGTCAGACATTGGACCACTCTTCGTAGGTCCGGACCTTGATCGAAGCGAGGCCCTGCCCCTTCCGCTTTATGTTTTTCTCTTTCATGCTCTTTTCATAATTCCCGTAGACGGCTTTGGTCATATATGGAGACCTTTCGGACTTCACAGAGATGATTTCCGGCGTTTCCAGCTTCTTTGGTTCTTTCATGTTTATGCCCTCCCGGGATACGGCTGTTTGCGGATCAGGCATGACGTCGATTGCGACGGTTGTTTACGGGGGATGTGAGGTCAGCTAGAGGTGTATCACTATCTAACAGTATGACATATAAAAGCGAAGATATACGGAATAAGAATTAATATTAGTATACTAGGAGCCATGAACCGATTCAGCGAAGCGCGCTTTATCAAGTCCGTCTATCGGGCGGAAGAACTGGAAGAGACCGTCGCGGAGGTTGCCTTCATCGGCCGATCCAATGTCGGGAAAAGCACCACCATCAACAAAGTCTGCGGAAAGAACGGTCTGGCCCACGCCTCAAAGACTCCGGGCAGGACGCGCACCATCAACGTTTTTCTCGTCGGCAAAAACAAATGGCTCGTGGATCTGCCGGGCTATGGTTTTGCGGCGGTGCCCAAGAGCGAGATGGGAAAACTGGACGCCATGTTCAAGGGGTATCTGCTGAGCCGCCCGACTCTTAAAAAAGTGATCCTCATCGTGGACGCCTATGCCGGGGCCACCCGCCTTGACGAAGAGATGGTGATGTGGCTGGACAAAAACAATCTGCCGTTCATCATCGTTGCCAACAAGTGCGACCGCGTGGGCTCCAACAAACTTCAGAAAGTTTACAAAGAGCTTTCCGCCCGTCTGGGCCGGCTCCCCGAAGACATCCGCTGGGTGAGCGCGGACAAAGGAAGCGGCATGAGCGACCTGAGCAACGAAATCGCCGACTTGCTGGAACTCACCAAAGAAAACAGATTTAGAGTTCAATAAAATAAAAACGCGGAGGGCGGCATGCATCAAATAAAAAAAGTTCTGTTTCTGGCGGTTTCGGCGGGTTTGTTGAGCGGGGTTTTCGGATCGCTGTTCGCGGCGGAGCCTGAGGCAGTTCCAACCTTCATCAAGGCCTGCGGGGACGACATTCAAAAATGGTGCAAGGATGTTGTTCCTGGAGACGGAAGAGTGGGCCATTGCCTGCATCAGCATATGGGCGAACTCTCCGAACCCTGCAGAAAATTTGCCATGCACGGCGGGCCCGGCCACGAGATGGCGTCCCTCACGGACATTGACCGTTATTATGCGGCTCAAAAAGCAAAAGTTCCTTCCAAAAAAGTAAAAGCAAGACAGAAAGCGGTCAAATAAACCGCAGGATAAACAGCCATAAACCGATGATCCTTTTGACCGGCGCCACGGGCTATGTCGGCGGCCGGCTCCTCAAGCGGCTTGAGCAAAAGGGATATGCTGTCCGCTGTCTCGCCAGACATCCGGAATTTCTAAAAGATATCATTTCTGCGTCCACCGAAGTTGTTCGGGGGGACTCTTTAGACATTGCATCATTGAAAACCGCCATGAAAGGAATTGAGACGGCCTATTATCTCATCCATTCCATGGCGGCAGGAGATTCCTTTCAAGAAGACGACCGCAGAAGCGCGGAAAATTTCGGGAACGCCGCGAAAGAAGCTGGAGTGAGGCGCATCATATACCTCGGCGGCTTGGGCAACGAGGATGAAGATCTTTCTCCTCATCTGAAAAGCAGGCAGGAAGTCGGAAAAATTTTGCAGAAAAGCGGCGTGGAAGTCCTGGAATTTCGCGCCTCGATCGTGATTGGTTCAGGAAGTCTTTCGTTTGAAATGGTCCGCGCTTTGGTGGAACGGCTGCCGGTCATGATCACTCCGCGCTGGGTTTCCGTTCCCGCGCAGCCTCTCGGCATTTCGGACCTTCTTGAATATTTGATGCAGGGCATCGAACTTCCTCAGACGGGTTCCGCCGTTTATGAGATTGGCGGGCCGGAACAAGTGACCTATGGCCAACTGATGAAGGAATATGCCGCTCAGAGAGGATTGCGCCGCTGGATGATTTCTGTCCCGTTTCTGACTCCGCGGCTTTCAAGCCTGTGGCTGGGCCTGGTGACGCCGCTCTATGCCAGCGTGGGGAAAAAATTGATCGAAAGCATACGCCATCCCACCATTGTCCGGGACCCTAAAGCGGAAAAAACTTTTACAGTCCGACCCCAAACCGTGAAAAACGCCATCGCTTCCGCTCTCAAAAATGAGGATTTGGAGTTTGCTGAAACCCGCTGGAACGATTCTGTTTCCGCGTTCGGAGAAGGTCCTTCGTGGGAAGGCCGGAGGATCGGGAACAGAATTGTGGATTCCACGAGCATTAAAGTGACTGTTTCTCCGGCAGAGGCGTTCGTCCCCATCCGGAGAATCGGCGGTGACGCGGGGTGGTATTATGGGAATTTTCTGTGGAAGTTGCGGGGATATCTGGATTTGATTGCGGGCGGGCCGGGGCTCCGGCGCGGAAGGCGGGACCCTGAACATTTGAGAGCGGGAGATGTCGTTGATTTTTGGAGGGTGGAATCCTATGAACAGGACAGAAAATTGAGGCTGTCCGCTGAAATGAAGCTTCCGGGCCGAGCATGGCTGGAGTTCGAGGTGGAGAAATCAGGAAATGTAACCGTGATACGGCAAACGGCCATTTTTGATCCTGTGGGATTTTCAGGCCTTGTTTATTGGTATGCGGTGTCTCCCTTGCACCATCTTATTTTTAACGGCATGCTCCGAGGCATTGCCCTCCGGATTCCAAGATAAAATCTCTCCTTTATCCTGTCCTGGACAAAATCAGATTAAATAAGAGCTGAAACGGGTTCGGGGCGGGCTTCTGAGAAGGAAATGTTTTCGATTTCGCTTTTGAGGCGGACCAGGTCAGAGAGAAACTTGTCCTTGTCCGTTTTGCATATTTTTTCCGCGGCGGCCTGATAATATTCGATTCCCGCAAGAAGATTTTCTTTGAACTCCGCGAGATATTTCGGATCGATCTTGAAGTATTCGAACGAGGACTTCCACACTTCTTTCCGGAAATAATTCACATAAATTTTAAGCTCTTCAATGAACACATGTTTGCGGTCAGGATTGCTCATGATGGATCCCCGGCCATAAATGTGCCCCACCATTTCTTCGAGAGTGGCGACTTTTGAAAAATTGACGATGTTGGGTCCGCAGCAGACGGCGGTTGTGGCTTTGGTGTCGATGCCGTATTTGATGGTGGCTCCGCCCGCGAGATCGTGGCAGATGCAGGATTTGGCGAGCACTTGATTTTTGATGACCTCGCGCAATGCCTGATCCATCGGCGCCGTTTCCAGCTGATTAATTTTCATTTTTTGATAGGCGCTGGACGCTTTGCAGAGAGGATGTTCCGTGAACTCCGTGTCGGAAATTAAAAACCTTTTGACGCAGGGGCTTCCCGGTTTGTCTTGCTCGATCCGTTCCATGCGGACGGCTTCGCTCTCAGAGGTTTTGAGAGTCCAAAAGGGAACCCCGAGAGGAGAACTGTCGCTCAAGGCAACATCTTTTTCTTCCGCCTGGCAAAGCCTGCGGAGGTGAGTGTCGTCCACATTTGTCGCTTCCGGCACGAGGAGGAACGGTGTGCCCCAGCCTGTTCCGTCCACTTTATAAAAATCCCTCAGCATCTGATCTTCTTCCGCGGTCCCGATTCCGCCCTGCACGGTCACGCGGGTGGGGAGGGGGGACTCCAAAACGATGTTTTTGTGGTGGAGCGCTTTGGAATATAAAGAAAAAAGGGATTGTCTCAGATCTTCTTTGTGGGTGCGGAACTCTTCGAGGATGGGCCCCACGAAATGGCCTTTGTTGGCGAAAGCGTGTCCGCCGCAGTTCAAGCTGGACTCAATCCTGAACTCGCTGATCCAGACCCCTTTCTTGGCCAAAAACTTGCCCTGAATTTCGGCGGAACGATAATCGCTGACTTTGAGGATAATGGATTTTTTGGGAAGCTTGCCGTTGATCGGCAAAAAATCTTCGAACTGAGAGATATAGCCATAAAGATGGGGGTTCATCCCTGCGGAAAGCACCAGAGACGATTCCAGATCGCTCAGAGCAAATCCCCGGAGCGCGGACATGGCGTCCGAATATTCCGGGCCGGCCGGAACGCCGTTTTGATAGAGAGCCTTGTCCAGTTTGGTCATGATATTGACGTCGATGGTTCCGGGGACGGCTTCTTGCCTCAGCTCGTTCTCAAGCTTGGCTTTTTCTTCCGGCTGGGACTGGAGCATTCTGTGATATTTTTCTTTCTGAGCGCATTCCGGCAATAATTCGTAATATCGGGTGATGTCGGATCCCGGAGAGAAGGGTTCGGACTGAAGTTTCTGAACTTGTTTTTCGAGGAGCCGGTGGACCAGGTTTAGATAGGCCGTGATTCTTCGGGCGCGATAATCGGGGGAATTGTGAGGGATCGGCTCATAAGGCTCGCCTGAGGTTTCGGCATGATATTTGCGGATCTGCTCGATCAGGACATCGTCGACGAGCGAAATGACCGAAGAGATCCCGTATCGGGCGACTTTGAGAGGCGTATCGATGGTGAAGCCGGTTCCCATGACGGGAATGTGGAATGTGTGAGAGGTGGTTTTCATAATAAAGATCTGGCGTATAGATATTATGGAATATCACCGCCGATATGTCAATAAAACGGGTCAGGATATAGTAAAATCATCTTATGAAACTATTTGAACCGACCAAACTTGGAAACCTGGAATTGAAGAATCATGTGGTGATGGCGCCGATGACGCGGTCGCGCGCGACGGGCAATGTGCCGAACGATCTCCTGGCGCAGTTTTATGGCCAGAGAGCCGGGACGGGGCTTTTGATCACGGAAGGGACTTCACCGTCGGCGAACGGGTTGGGATATGCCCGGATTCCGGGGCTTTTCAACGAGGCCCAGGCTGAGGGCTGGAAAAAAGTGACTCAGGCCGTGCATTCCAAAGGCGGCAAGATATTTTTACAGATCATGCACACGGGGCGGGCGTCGCATCCCCTGAACATGGCTCCTGGAACCAAAGTTTTGTCGTCCTCGCCCGTCAAACTTTCAGGCCAAATGTGGACGGACGCCAAGGGCCTTCAGGATTATCCTGCCCCTTTTGAGATGACGGTTTCGGACATTGCGGAAGCGGTTGGGGAATATGCCAAATGCGCCGAACTCGCGGTTCAGTCCGGTTTTGACGGCGTTGAACTTCATGCCGCAAACGGATATCTCCTCGAACAGTTTTTGAACTCCAACGTCAACAAGCGCACCGACGGATATGGCCGCACTCCTGAGGGACGGATGCGTTTTGTCCTGGAAGTGGCCGAAGCCGTTGTCAGGAAAATCGGCGGTGAACGGACGGGAATCCGGGTTTCGCCTTATGGCGCGTTCAACGACACGGGCGCGTTTGAAGGCGTGGACTCTTTTTACGCGGAACTCAGCAAAAAGCTTTCCGACCTCGGTCTTGTTTATATCCACATCGTGGATCACAGCTCCATGGGAGCCCCAGCCGTGAGCGCGGAAGTGAAGCGCCTCATCAAGCAGAATTTCAAGGGCGCCTGCATTCTCTCGGGCGGATACGACGCGGAGCGGGCGGAGAAAGACCTTCAGGACGGAAAAGCGGATTTGATCGCGTTCGGCAGGCCCTTCATTTCAAACCCGGACCTCGTCGAAAAACTGAAGAACAAACTGCCGTTGAAACAGCCCGATCAGGCCACTTTTTATACGGCAGGCGCGGCGGGATATACGGATTATTAAGCTTAAATTAGTTTCCCGAAATAAGCCCCGACCCGGAACAGCAATAAACCGAACACGACGCTGACCAGAACATTGAGGACAGCGCGGCCCAGTTCTCCGTTTTGTGAGAGGTGGGCTGTTTCGAGAATCAGTGTGGAGAATGTGGTGAATGCCCCGCAGAAGCCCGTCATCAAAAGCAGCCGGCCGTTCGCGCTGAGAGAAAATTTCTGTTCCGCGAGCACATCCAAAAAACCGATCAGGAGACAGCCGGCAAGGTTCACGGCGAGAGTCCCATAAGGAAAATCGCTTCCCGTGAGTTTATAGGTCCAGCCCGCCAGGAAATACCGCGAAAATCCTCCGGCCAGACTGCCTGCGGCGAGACTCAGCCATTTGTCCATGACATTCCTTTTATTCGATAATCATTGCGGCGCGCGGCGAGATTTATGGTTTAATTATATCATGAGGCGCCATAAAATATATTTCTGCGCGTTTTTGTTTGCGCTTGCGTTTTCTCTTCCTCTGCGCGCGGCGTCGCCCTCCGATGTTGCGGGCGGATATCGAAGAACGCTCGGGATCGGTTTCGCATATACCGGCCCACTCGTCCGCTGGGGATTCAAAAAATATTTGTCTCTTGAGGCGCATTATCTTTTCGGAGAAGCGGATTCCACCGACGGAACGGTTTCCGCAAGCGTGATCGGGATGAGGGGATACCGCCATTTCAGGACGGACCAGCGCCTGCAGTTTTTCGCGGGGCCGGAACTGGCTTATGTGATGGCGGACAGCATGAACCTGAAAAGCGCGGGCTATGTTGCGGGCGGGTTCGCTGGAGCGGAATATTATTTAACTCGAAGAATCTCTGTCGGTTTCGACGCCGGGCCTTATTACACTTATCTGAAAGAAAAGAAAACAAGCGTTTCTGAATCGGGCGTTGATTTCACCGTCAACACATTTCTGAATTTTTATATATTTTAATGACTAAAAAAATCGTGCTGTTATTTTTTGGAGGAATTTTGGCTTTCGAGCCGCCCGTTCATGCGGCGTTCCGTTTCGGGTTGGCCAATAGCGCGGCCAAACGCGGATCCAAGATCGCGGATCAGGCTTTGCCCTCTCCTGTGATTTTAAAAATGCCTTTGCTCCGCTCTGAAGGGAGCCGCCTCCTTTGGCCTTTCGGAGTTCAGGGGGGAGGCCATCCCCAGGGGCACCCCGGAATTGATTTCGCGGCCAATATTGGAGCTTCGGTTTATGCCAGCGCCAACGGCAGAGTGCGGGAAGTTTCGGATCGCTCCGGAAGTTCGGCCGAGGCCGAGAAAGTCATCATCATTGATCACGCGCAGAACCAGGGCGCCTATGTGGGGAGCTTCAAAAACATTGCGGTTTCCGTGGGAGATTTTGTGGTTCAGGGACAGAAGCTGGCGGAGCTTGAAGCGTTCGCGGGGAGTTCCGGGCAATATGGTTTTCTGCACTGGGGATTGAGCACCTTCATGACGTCTTCACCCGCGGCTGTGTGCCCCTATGATTATTTGACTGACGATGGAAAAGCGGAGCTCACCGCGATGTTCACAGGCACAATTTATTCCGGAATGGCCCAATTTCCGCTCCTCTGCAATCCCTGCCCGAGCGGCGGGTGCAGATAAAAATTTTAGTTCAAATTAAAAGAAAGGAAAATTAATCATGCCGAATCAAAAGAGCGATATCGAGAAACAAGTGGAAGCCGCGTATGATTTTCGCGGCCATGTCACGATCAAATTGAGCAACGGCGAAACCCTCGAAGGTTTCGTCTATAATCGCCAATTCAAGAATCCCCTGCTTAAGGAGGAGCCTTTCATCGAGGTCTTTCCAAAAGGCAGTGACGCGAGCAAAAAACTTGCGATCAGTTCCATCCAGTCCATTGAGCTGACCGGGCAGAATTTCGCCGAATCGGCGAAGTAACTAATCATAAACAAGATTGCATGAAATTAAATGACGAACAGCATCGCATCAACCGCATTGCCTGGCTCCGGGCCGCGGTGCTGGGAGCCAACGACGGGATCGTCTCCACATCGAGCCTTATTTTAGGCGTGGCCGCGGCGCATGCCGGACGCAACAACATTTTGGTTGCCGGTGTGGCGGGCCTGGTTGCGGGCGCCATGTCGATGGCCGCGGGAGAATATGTTTCCGTCAGTTCGCAGGCGGACACTGAAACCGCCGACCTCGCGCGCGAGAGCCTGGAACTCAAGGCCAACATCGAACTTGAACGCGAAGAGCTCGCAAAGATTTATGCCGGCCGCGGGCTGGATCTGGCTCTGGCGCGTCAGGTGGCTGAACAACTCATGGCGCACGACGCTCTCGGCGCCCACGCGAGGGACGAGCTCGGCATTTCCGAAACGGTCACAGCCCGCCCCGTGCAAGCCGCGCTCGCTTCTGCCGGAAGCTTTTCTGTCGGAGCCGTTTTGCCGCTCCTCCTGGTGTTCGTTGCGCCGCTCGATATGCTGATCCCATCAGTTTCCGGAGCGTCTCTGCTGTTTCTCGCTTTGTTGGGCGCTCTTGCCGCGAGCACAGGCGGATCCAATGTCTGGAAAGGAGTTGCGCGGGTCACATTTTGGGGAGCGCTCGCGATGGGCGTGACAGCCGGCATCGGAGCGTTGTTCGGCACGAGCGTGAGCTAAAGGAAAAAATGAAAATCATGGAAGATTGCCGGGTTCGGCCTGGACAAAAAGTTGATTTAAAAGATTGGGACCCTCGGGGGACCCCGGGATATAAAGACGGAAAGGTATCTTCTATCGAGGATCTCAAGAAGTTGGGCGAAAAATTGGACCGCATGCAGGAGCTTTTATACGCCGAGCGTGAACGCGGTTTTTTAGTGGTGCTTCAGGGCATGGACACTTCGGGGAAAGACGGAGTGATCCGCCATGTCTTCGGGAACGTTTCACCGCAGAACATTCGCGTCGCAAATTTTAAGAAGCCAACCCCCGAGGAGTTGGACCACGATTTCTTGTGGCGGATCCATTCCCAGGCCCCCAAAAAAGGCGAGTTGGTCATCTTCAACCGCAGTCATTACGAGGATGTCGTTGCCGTGCATGTGCACAAGCTGATTTCCGACAAAAGGATAGAAAAGCGGTTCAAACACATCGTCCATTTCGAAAAGATGCTCGCGAGCGAAGGCATCACGATCCTTAAATTATTCCTGCATATCAGCAAGTCCGAGCAAAAAGAGCGACTTGAAGAGCGGATCAAAGATCCTGTTAAACGGTGGAAGTTTAACGAGAACGACCTCGTCGAGCGGGCTCTGTGGCCTAAATATCAAAAGGCATACGAAGAGTCGATCGAAAAAACAAGCACAGACTTCGCCCCGTGGTTCATCATCCCCAGCGACCACAAATGGTTCCGCAATCTTGCCGCCGCCTCCATCATCGTTAAAGCCCTCGAAAACCTTGACCTCAAGATTCCCAAGGTCCGCCTGGACCCGGAGAAGATAAAATTTTTATGATGAATGAGACACGAATCCCTTCACTTTAGTTCCTGTCTCTCGGGGAAGTTCCAGCAAACCTCTCAAAGCGTCAAAAACCGATTTAAACTGACGGTCATATTTCTTTTCCATTGCTTCAATCTTCCTCTGCAAGTCTTTGTGAGTCGAGATCATTTCTCGAAGCTTGGTGAATGCGCGCATAATCTGAATGTTGACCATGATTGCCCGATCGCTGTTGAGAACGCTGGAGAGCATGGCCACGCCTTGTTCGGTGAAAGCATGGGGAAGATACTTGATGTTCTGGCCTCGTTTCAAGGTCACAAATTGTGACCTTGATCCCAAGGATTCATTCTTCGTGAGTCGAAACATAAAGTCCGTCGGAAATCGCTTGAGATTCCGTTTCACCGCCTGATTCAGCGTCTTTGTGGAAACTCCGTATAGTTGTGCCAGGTCATTGTCGAGCATCACTTTGTGCCCTCGAATGAAATAGATTTTCTTTCCGATCGTTTCTTCCAATATCATTTGCTTCGTCATCGCTTAATCCTCCTTAATATTTTCTGAAAATATCTTAAGAGATTTAAGGGGGGAGGAGGAGCCTGAATTATATCAACTTGTGTGGGAAAGTTGGCCACTTTTCAGATCAATTTATTTATGGGAAGAGGTATAATATTGTTTTTATGTAGTAGCTTTAGAGGGATTAAAATGGAAGAAAAATTTCGCCTGCCATTTGATGATCTTGCACCTTTGGAAACTTTTAATCCTGATGCATTTATTCCAAAGAATCCTGATGAAAGGGATGTTTGTAATTTTGTTCTTTCACTTGCGGTTTTTTACAATGATTTTAAAGATATAGCATGGGCGCATTCGCGTCTTAGTCTTGGAAGAACTGATGATCCTGTGATTTCACGATATCAGGGCCAGTATTCTGGAATGCAAAATCATCTCTTCAAATTAACTTGTTCAATATTTCATGAAATTTTTAGGGGAATAGAAAAGAATGTAGAGACATTGAAACATCCTATCCTTCAGGAAGTAACACGAAAACTAAGTTCCGAAAATCGAGCTGCTTGGCTGGAACTAGTGAACCTTTCTCAGGAAAAATATTCGTCATCCGATCCAGATTTTAGGAACATCTTGCTTTTGATTCGTCATAAAACAGGTTCACACATTAGTCCAAATGAGATGGGTATAGGATACAAAAAGGGCTTTTATAAAGTAGATGGGACTGCCGCTAGTGATGCCTATATCTCTCGTGGACATACTTTAGGCACTTCACGTTTTTACTTTGGAGATGTGGCTGTAATAGGGTATATGAGTAGTTCTATAATTACGAAAATGGAGTTAACCGTATTCATAGAAAAAGTAAATAAAGTCCAGGATAAAGTTAACCGAGCCTTACGTTTTGTGGTTGAGAATTTTATTATGACTCGGGGATACGGTTTTAGTAAAGCGAAGGAATAGTCAAAACAACTCCCGGCGAAAAATCCTTAACCCCGTCTTCTGACGACCTCTTTTTCGGCGGATTTACATTTTTCAGAATCGTCCGGTTTTGGGAGGACGTCAATCCAAAATCCGGGGCCCTGATAAAGGAAGGGTTCGGGGATATTTTCCGGAAAGCTTGAAGACTTTCCGCGGATTCTTCGGCGACAATGAAATATTCGAGATCCTCGCCGCTGTTGATCGCTGAGCCGGGAATGAGACCCCAATATTGTCCGCTGTCCGATCCGCTGAGGGTCTGCATGTCCGTTTCAGTATAAAACCCGCCGAATTTTTCCGCGCCTGTCCTGTAATAAAGCTTCATGTGACTGACATATCCGGGAGGAGCTTTCAGGGTTGCCTCCACTGGCAGTCCGTCCACCCGTCGGATGTTTCGACGATAACGGCATGCTCGATCCTGGGCTTGGCATTCCGCGAAACGTTCACAGATGCCCCTGCAAAAAGGAGAGGGGGATTCATCAGGATCACAAAAAGCAAAATGTTCTTCCGGTTCATGTCTTATTTTAGACGTGCAAACAGGCATTTTTGTTACGTCGCGGATTTGACTATAATACTTTGAACATGCCTCAATGTTACCGCTGTTCCCGCTCACTTTCCGACGGAGAGGGAAAACCCATTCCCTTCGGATTTAAAATTCTGGCTTCTGCCGCCTCTGCGATGATGCACGGAGGCGCATTCCTGTTCAGCGAGTTTTCACAGGATTATTGCGCTTCCTGCCGCCGTTGGCTTTCATTGATGTCGTTGGTTTTGGCTCTGCTGGTCCTCGGAATTGCGGCACTGGTTCTGAGCTGGGCCGCGCGGGAAGGATTTGTTGAGATGGCTTTAAAATATTGGTTTGGAAAATAAGCTTTTCGGAAACCCGATGTCGGCGACTTCAATTTTTCCAGTATAGCGCCTCGATTTTTTCTTGAGGAAGCCGAGCTTGAGAGCCCCCATCGTTATTGTGAGGTCCGCCTTGACGCTCACTCCGTGAACTTCCGCGGTGTCCGCGTCCATCCCTGAGGGAATGTCGACGGCAATCACCGGTTTTTCTGATGCGTTGACCGCCCGAATAGATTTTTTTATCACACCCGAAATGTTCCGCTTGAGTCCCGTCCCGAATATCGCATCAACAATAAGATGACTTCCCTTGATTTCAGCCATTATTAAACGCAGAGTGGGTTCCACATGATGGGGAATTTTAAGACGGATCAGTTTGCGGAAATTGATGAGAACAGGACCCTTTAAAGATTCTTTGGGTTTGAAGAGCAGAATGCTCACGGGGATTTTTTTTAAATAAAGCCGTCTCGCCGCGACGAATCCGTCTCCTCCGTTGTTTCCGCCGCCGCATAATAAAAGGACTTTGGGATTTTTTATTTTATTGGCGCGGATTGTCTTGAGGCACGCGTTTGCCACAGATTTTCCGGCATTCTCCATCAGCTTTAAGACAGGAATGTGAAATTCTTTGACCGCTCGTTCGTCGATCCTTCGCATTTCTTCCGCGGAAACCGCCGGGGCTTTTGTCATGCCGACAGTCTATCAAAATTTTAATGCACGACGGCGAACTTGATTTTGGTTTTCACGGTCTGGGAGCCTGTCTCGCCTTTGATGTGCGCGAAATATATCCCGCTGGCCTGGCCCTCAGTCCAGGCATATTCATAATAATATTCTCCGTTGGCAACGCGCGCATCTTCTCCTCTGATTTCGGCGCTGTGGACATTGGCTCCGCTCGTGTTATAAATATCGATCGTCACGCGGTCCGCTTTGCCGATCATCGCTTTGATCACCGGAGCGGCGCCTCCGACTGCGGGGTTGGGAAACACAAATCCTTCGGCGGGAGCGGGCGCGGCGGCCACCTTGATGGTGATGTCATCGGACCCAGAGCTGTTTCCGTCATTTGCTGTCAGGTTTAAGACATAGGTTCCAGCGGCGGAGAATGTGACGGACGTGTTGAGCGCCTTTTCGTTTGAGAACGCCACCGTCCCGGGCCCGCTGACTTTGGTCCAGAGATATGTGAGGGAGGCAGTGGGGTCATCGTCCGAAGCGGTTCCTGAGATGGAAGCTTGGCTGGGGAGAGTGATGGTTTGGTCCGCTCCTGCGTTGACTGTGGGAGCTTGGTTGACGGGAGGAGCAGGGTTCACGGTGATGGTGATATCGTCTGAGGTTGAAAGCAGAGAGTCTGTGACGGTGAGTCTGAGAACATAAATTCCCGCGGCAGAGAATGTGACGGAAGTGTTGAGAGATTTGTCGTTCGCGAATGTTACGATTCCCGGTCCGCTGACCTTGGTCCAGGTATAAGACAGAGAAGCAGGTGTGGGGAGACTGTCGTCCGAAGCGGTTCCTGAGATGGAAGCTTGGCTGGGGAGAGTGATGGTTTGGTCTGCTCCGGCATTGGCTGTGGGGGCTTGGTTGACGGGAGGAGCAGGGTTCACGGTGATGGTGATGTCGTCTGAGGTTGAGAGCAGAGAATCTGTGACAGTGAGTCTGAGGACATAAGTTCCAGCGGCAGAGAATGTGACGGAAGTGTTGAGAGATTTGTCGTTGGCGAATGTGACGATTCCAGATCCGCTGACCTTGGTCCAGGAGTATGAGAGAGAAGCAGGAGTGGGAAGACCATCATCGGAAGCTGTTCCCGATATGGAAGCCTGGCTGGGGAGAGTGATGGTTTGGTCCGCTCCTGCGTTGACTGTGGGAGCTTGGTTGACGGGAGGAGCAGGGTTCACGATAATGGTGATGTCATCTGAAGTGGATAAAACGGAGTCGCTTGCGGTGAGTCTGAGGACATAAGTTCCTGCGGCGGAGAATGAGACTGAAGTGTTGAGAGATTTGTCATTGACGAATGTGACGATTCCGGATCCACTGACCTTGGTCCAGGTATACGACAGAGAAGCAGGTGTGGGGAGACCGTCGTCGGAAGCGGTTCCTGAGATGGAAGCTTGGCTGGGGAGAGTGATGGTTTGATCCGCTCCGGCGTTGGCTGTGGGGGCTTGGTTCGGCATGGCAATGGGAAGTGTTTTTGCTGTGGCGGAATTTGATTGCGCTGAAGCATTAAAAACGGCATCAAAAGCAACGACCGTATAAACATAGGTTTGATCTGGATTTAATCCTGTATCCTGGAACGAAGTCCCCACGACTGTTTTTCCTGTAAATACGCCATCACGGATGATTGAATACCCTTTGACGCCCACATTGTCCGTTGAGGGGTCCCAGGTGAGGTCGATCTCGGTGGAAGAAACAGGGGTCGCGATCAGGCGCGCCGGAGGCGAAGGGGGAGTGGTGTCTTTGAAATTTGCGTTGCTGGCGGATGCTGATTGAAGCGACACATTGCCGTTTGCATCGTAGGCCACGAGGATATATCTGTAAATCTTACTTGTGTCCAGATTTAAATCCTGATAAGTTAAATTTGCCGTCCGGGCGATTAATGTTCCATCTCGGAGGATGAAATACCCGGCGACGCCTGTGTTGTCGCTCGATGCGGTCCATGCAAGGTTAATCTGAGTCTGAGAAACGGCTGTCGCAGTGAGATTGTTTGGGGCGTTCGGAGCCTGGGTGTCCTGATTGTTGGGTAGCGTGTCGTTTAAGAGGACCGCTCCGCTTCGCGAGGGCAGAGTGATTGATGTGATTCTGGCTCCGTTGTTAAAGACAGGATCCACTCCGCCGCTGATTTTTCTGTAGCTCTTGCCGAGGTTGATCACAACGGAATTCGGAGCGGGGTTGACGAGTGCGATTCCGTTCTCAAAATCCCGCCTCCAGGGTTTGTTTTGAGCAAGAGTCCCTCCCAGGTCAAGGGTTGCGTTAAGTTTTTCTGAAACCGAAAGGGGGTTGTATGCTTCAGACAAAGGCATGCCGAGATACCCCTTATGTTGAAGAGAAGGTTCGGAGGCAAGCCCGGTCAACAGGTCGACGGCAAATTCGTCATACCAACGCACGCTGTCATAAGGCGCGCTTTGAGATCCGGTGGGGACGCTATCCCCGTTTGTGAAACTGAAGTATCCGTCGCCCATCAGCGTTGATGCCAAGGTGAAACGCATGAAGGATGTATCTGTCGCGCTATCACGATTGCCCATGAGAATCGTCAGGTTGGGTTGAAGTCCGTTCGCCAGATGATCGCGATAACTCTTCATGACCCCGCTCCAACCATAAAAGGAGGGATTTCCTAACTCTCCGGCCAGGAACTGTTCGATCAACATTCCGTTGAGTTTTGGATCGAACGTCGTTCCTTCCCGCCAGCCGCCGTTGCCCATCACAATTGTATCCGCAGGATAAACGTTATGGGAGTTGTTCAGCAGGGTGTTCATCCCCGAGATCCATTGGGCGTCAATGACCGCGTCAGAATCCGCCTGCCCGTCATTGTTGATGTCCAGGGGGGCGTTGGGATTGGGGGTGCGGTGGTTGATCCAGGCAACGTTTGCGCTCATCCAATCGTAGAATATCCCATCCAGCTTTCCAGTGGAAATCACCGACTGCTGAAGATAATCCGGCATGAACTGATTCACCCCTGTGGTCAGGTTGAGCATGTTCGTCCAGTTGTTGGGGGTGAGTTCGTATAGATTTATTTTATTTCCGGCGGTGTCCTTGAAATACCAGCCGTTCTGAAGTTGCTTGATGAAGTTTCCGATAATCTGAGTGTTGATCGAACCGGGGACAATGTCCGCGGATGAAAAATATCCCAAGGTAATAATATTTGGATTCTTTGTCCTTAAAGAGCCGAGTTCCCCAAATGCCGAAGGTTTTTTGGCAATCGCTTCCGCGTCCATAACCAAAAGGTCCCAATATGCCGCCGCCGCAAGGGTCTGGTCACTCGGGCTATAGTTTTGGATCTGGTTGGCGATCCGTGGGAACTGATGGCGGGAGGCCCTTACGGCTGGGGAATCCGCCGCGTTTATAGCGTTGCTGGAGGCCAACATCAGTCCGAATATCAAAGTTGCGGGCTTGCATATCCAGTTCTTCATACCCCAAGCATACCCCCGGACACCTTGAATAATCCTCACAAAGATGTAAACTTTTTGTAACAAGGAGGGTGCGTTTGGTCACATGAAAATCGTCATTTCCACGCTTGGCTCCTACGGCGACATTCACCCTTATCTCCCTCTCGCCAAGGGCCTCATTGCGCGCGGGCACAAGGCTGTGATCCTGACTTCTCCCAAATATCGCGGCGACATCATAAGACAAGGGATTGAGTTTGCGCCCATGAGGCCGGACAAAGATCTTTCACCGGAAGATTTCCGCAAGATTATGGACGACAGGAACGGATCAGAACATGTCATCCGCAATTATGTCATGCCGCACCTGCGGGACGCATACGACGATCTTTCTGCCGCGGCGGCGGGCGCGGACCTCCTGCTCTCTCATGTCATCACTTATGCCGTGCCTGTCTTTGCCGAGAAGACGGGGATCCCTTGGATGTCCACAGCTCTCGCCCCCATGATTTTTTTCTCGGCTTATGATCCCCCGGTTTTGGCCCCGGCCCCGTGGCTTTCGGGGTTGAGGCGGTTCGGCCCCAAAGTGAACGGGCCTTTGTTTAAATTCCTGAGGAAGATTTCACATTCCTGGAGCGAACCTGTGAGGGCCTTGAGGCGGGACCTTGGGATGCCGGAAGGCAAGGACCCTTTGTTTGAAGGCCAACATTCCCCTTATGGCGTGCTCTGCCATTTCTCTAAAGTCTTTGCGGACCCTCAGCCGGATTGGCCCGAGAAAACCCAAATCTGCGGGTTTATGTTTCATGATGAAGATATCGGGGGGCAGGGCGTTGATCCAAGACTGCAGGAATTCTTGTCTGAAGGGCCGTCTCCGGTGTGTTTTACTCTGGGCTCGTCAGCGGTTCATATCGCGGACGATTTTTATCACATTGCCCAGGACGCCTGCCGAAATTTGGGGCGGCGGGCCGTTCTTGTGGCGGGGGACATGGCGGACAAAATGGATCTTGATCCCAGGCAGGCTGTGGCTGTCAAAACCGCGCCGTATCACTGGCTTTTCCCGAAATGCTCTGGCATCGTGCACCAGGGCGGCATCGGCACCACCGCCCAGGCCCTGCGTTCTGGCCGGCCGGAAATTGTGATGCCTTTTGCGCATGATCAATATGACAACGCGGACAGGATAAAACGGATCGGGGCCGGGACAGTTTTGCGTAAAAAGCATCTTTCCATTTCGACTCTTTCCCGCGCCCTTGAAGAAATTTTGGGGGACAAAGACATCCTCGGTAACGCGGAGAAAATCGGACAAACGGTCCGTTCCGAAGACGGGGTCAAAAACGCCTGTGACGCCATCGAAGCCGCCTATCATCGCTCCTCCATTTAATTTATAATTTAACTTCTTATGATCCTTTCCGACATATCCATCAAAAAACCCGTTTTCGCGTGGATGATCATGATCGCCATGATTCTCTTTGGCGCGATCGCTTTCATGCAGATCGGCAAGAGCCAGCTGCCGGACGTTGATTTTCCCGTGCTCACCATTTCCTCAAAGTGGGAGGGCGCCTCGCCCGAAGTGATGGAAACCGAAGTGGTCGACACCATCGAAGATTCCATGACTTCCGTCAAAGGCGTCAAAAAAATCAGTTCCGTGACCCGGCAAGGTCAGGCCATGATCACGATTGAGTTTGACCTCAAGACCGATGTGGATGTTGCCTTGCAGGAAGTCCAGAGCAAAATTTCTCAGGCGCAATATGAGCTCCCGAAAGACATGGACCCGCCCGTCATCAGCAAGTTCAACCCCGACGACCAGCCGTTCATGTGGATTTCCCTTTCCGGGGACCGTTCCACCCGCGACATGATGGAATATGTCAAAGACGAGGTGAAAGATAAATTCACGACCCTGCCTGGCGTGGGCGACATTTTTCTGGGCGGGTTTATTGAACCTTCCGTGCGCATCTGGCTGGACCCCGTAAAAATGCAGTCCCGCGAGATCACGGTGGACGATGTTCTCTCCGCCATCCGCACCGAGCATACGGAGGTCCCGGCAGGATATCTGTCCACGAACCAGAAGGAATGGAACTTGCGCGTGATGGGGGAAGCCCAATCGATTGACGAGCTCAAAAACCTGATCATTTCGGACCGGAACGGCCGGCCGATTTATTCTCCTTTCCGCCTCAAAGACATCGCTGATGTTGAATATGGTCTTTCCGACCCTCGCGGCATATCGAGGGTGAACGGGAAAATTGCGGTGGGACTTGGAATTTTGAAGCAGAGGAACGCGAACGCCGTTGAAGTGGGCAAACGAGTGGTTCAGAGAGTGGAAGAACTTCAGAAAACTTTGCCTCAAGGCATGGTGCTCGCCGTCAATTTCGACGCCACTCAATTCATCAAACAAGCCACCGAAGAACTCAACTTCAACCTGATCCTCGCTTCTGTTTTGACCTCCCTCATCTGCTGGCTGTTTTTGGGTTCCTGGAGTTCAGCCGTCAACATCATTTTGGCCATTCCCACGTCGATTTTGGGCACTTTCGTCGCGCTATACTTTTTGGGATACACCCAAAACACCTTCACGCTCCTGGGTCTCACTTTGGTGGTGGGGATCGTCGTGGATGACGCCATCATGGTGCTGGAAAACATCGTCCGCCACAGGGAACAGGGCGAACCGCAAGTGAAAGCGGCTCTCGTGGGTGCCCGGGAAATTTATTTTCCAGCCATGGCCGCTTCCGTCGCCATCCTCGCTATTTTTCTGCCGGTCCTCTTCGTCAAAGGGGTGATCGGGAAATATTTTCTTCAGTTCGGCGTCACCATTTCCGTGGCCGTCCTGCTCTCATTGATTGAAGCCCTCACGCTTGCCCCCATGAGGTGTTCGCAGTTCCTCAAAGTGGGCGAGCACAAAGGTTTGGCCAAAGCGGTGGACAACGCCATGGACTGGTCGACGGAAAAATATAGAATTTTGCTTGCCCGGTGCCTTTCTCACCGCTGGAAAATTGTTTTGATTTCAGTTGCGATTTTCATCGGTTCGCTATTTCTTTTCGGGATTGTAAAAAAAGAGCTCATGCCGCCGCAGGACCAGAACATGCTTTTGGTCCAGCTGGAAACTCCCGTCGGCTCCTCGCTGGAATACACGGACAGCGTGTTCAAAAAAGCGGAAGATTATATCCTTTCGAGAGGCGAAGTGGAACGGTATTATACTGCCGTGGGCGGTTTTGAAGGCGGCGAAATCAATTCAGGCATCACTTTTATCACCTTGAAAGAACCCAAAAAGCGCACCGTTCCCTCGGGACGCGCAAAGCCGTTTACTCAGCAGGAACTGATGGGCGTTTTCCGGGAAGATTTGGGAAAAATTCCTGGAATCTCCAAGGCCATTCTGATGGACCTTTCCGTCGGAGGCGGAGGCGCGGAGAGCGGGTTTCCTGTGGATTTCACTCTGCAGGGGCGGGACTGGAACCAGCTCGCGGAGCTGAGCGAAAAATTTCAGCAGAAGATGAAACAGAGCGGGTTTATGGTGGACGTCAATTCCAATTATAAACTCGGGATGCCGGAATTTCAGATCTGGCCCGACCGTTCTGAGGCGGCTCTCCGGGGCGTGAATGCCGCGTCCATCGGAAACGCCGTGAACGCGACGCTGGGCGGCCTTCGGGCAGGCAAATTTTCGCGCGGCGGCCACCGCTATGACATCCGCGTCCGATTCAGGCCCCAGGACCGCACAGGCAAAGCCGACATCGACAAAATCTGGGTCCGCAACAACCGCGGAGAGGTTTTGCCTCTGGCCCGCGTGGTCAAGGTGACGGAAAAACAGAGCCTTTTGAGCATCACCCGCCAAAACCGTTCTCGCGCCATCACTTTGCTCGCCAATGTCGCGCCCGGAAAATCTCAGTCGGACGCGCTCAAACAAGTGGAGAAAATCGGGAAGGAAATCTTGCCTGAAGGCGTCAAACTTGTGTTTTCAGGGACGGCGGAAACTTTCAAAGAAGCTTTCATGGGACTTTTTGTGGCCATCATCCTCGGCATCGTCATCGCGTACATGATCCTGGGAGCCCAATTCAACAGTTTCGTTCATCCCGTGCTGGTGCTGATCGCTCTCCCTTTCAGCGTCACGGGCGCGGTCCTTGCCCTGGTGATCGCGCACCAATCACTCAACATGTTCAGCATGATCGGAATCGTGCTCCTGATGGGCATCGTCAAGAAAAATTCAATCCTGCTCGTGGATTTCACGAATGAGCGCCGCAAACAGGGGTTGCCCGTTCAAGATGCTCTGATGGATGCCTGTCCTGTGCGTCTTCGCCCCATCGTCATGACTTCCGTCTCCACCATTGCCGCGGCCGTGCCTCCCGCTCTCGCTTTGGGCCCCGGAGCTGAAACTCGGGTTCCGATGGCCCTCGTGATCATTGGGGGAGTGGCCGTTTCAACCTTGCTCACTCTTTTCGTCGTTCCCTGCGCTTACAGCCTGATGTCTCGGCTGGAACTCCGCAAACACAATGACCGTCTCAAGGAAGCTTTGCGGGAACTGGGCGAACTTTCAGATTAATAAATGATTGAACCTATATTTTTCGGCTGTCATAAGCCCAATGCAGGAGGGCCTGTCTTTGGCGGGGCCGGCAAGAAGTGTCGCCTGGAGCGCAGTTCTTTTTGACCTGCGCGATGTGCCTTGAGATGGCTTTCCACCGTTTAATCTGAGACTTGTCGTATTCCGGAATCCGCCGCCCCATGAAATATCGGCAATACCACTGAAACCATCCCCTGGGATCTGCGGGGTGAATCCATCCGTTGTTCCGCCAGACAGAAAGCGGCTGGCTGGCGTTCACTCCGAAATAATTGAGGGCAGGATCATGTTTTTGAGGGCAGAGTTTGGCGTCTTTGAACCAGTCGGCGGGGAATTCATTGGCGCAGTCCGTCATGTATTTGCCGCCGAAAATCCCGAGAGCGAGCATTTGTTTCGGGGTGAGCTGAGGTTTAAACTCAGGATCAAAATTTTTCCCGGCCGGTTCCGAAAGGACATATTCATATCCCTTCTGCATTTTGTCGCTGACTCGAATCTTTCGGCTCGCCTTCGTCATCTAATCGTTTAAATTAAAGCACATTTCATGATAGAATGAGAACAGAGGTGACACCATAATGAAAGACATACTCGAGACCCTGAAAGCGAACCGCGACTGCTCCAAGTTTTATGCCCTGATCCACAAAGCCGAAGTTCAGAAAAAATTGACCGGCGCAAAAAAGTTCACCGTTTTTGTCCCCAACAACAAGGCCTGTGACTGCGTGGACGACAAAAAAATGCTCCAGAAACACAGCAAGGAGATCGTGACTTATCACATTCTTCCCGGGAAAATAAAAGCGATTGATCTTGTGCCTTATAAGCTCCGGAAAACTTTGCACGGGAAAGAAGTCTGTCTTGAAGCCGTGACTGTGCAGGTGAACGCGGCGATCATCCTCAAAAAGGACATCGAGTGTTCCAACGGATACATTCACATTATCGACCAAATTCTGGTCCCGAGGCGCGTGAACTGCGTGCCGCGCACGAATTATTATAATTACGAAAAAAGGGTTTCATGAAAAGAATGTTCAAAGGGTTGGCGATATTCATTACGGGTCTCTTTTGCGGGGCTCACGGGCGGACGGAGGATAAAATGGCAGTTTCCAATCAGTCCATCTATGATTTCAAGGTCAAAAGCATCGACGGAAAAGAAGTTTCTTTGGGCGAATATAAAGGCAAAGTTCTTTTGATCGTAAACACGGCCTCTCACTGCGGGTTCACTTCACAGTATAAAGCCCTCGAGGAAATTTACGAAAAATACAAAGACAAGGGACTCGCGGTTTTGGGGTTTCCGAGCAATGATTACGGCGGCCAGGAGCCCGGGACAAACGCCGAGATCCAAACGTTTTGCTCAACGAAATTCAGCGTAAAATTTCCCATGTTTGAAAAAGGGCCCGTCTCAGGGAAAGAAATTCAGCCGCTTTTTAAATTTCTCACAGAAACTGCCAACCCGAAGTTTGACGGCAAGATCCGCTGGAATTTTGAAAAGTTCATCATCGACAGAAACGGCAAATTGATCGAGCGGTTCCGTTCCGTGACGTCTCCCGACAGCGGCCGCCTCGTGAAAATCCTCGAACAAGCCCTGGCTGAGAACAAGAAATAAATAATCACGGAGAGCCGTCCTTGCTTTCAAAAAACAAAGCAAAACTCATCAAGTCTCTTCAGCTGAAAAAACGGCGCGAAGAAGAGGGACTTTTTGCCGTTGAGGGGACGAAAAGCGTTCTGGAACTTTTGGGCTCGCAGTTTCAGGTGGAGACGGTCCTGTGCGCCGAAGATTTTTTGCGTGAGAGCGCGGCCCGATTGAACGGCAGGAGCGTGGAGAAAATCGTGTGTTCTCAGAGCGAGTTGGAGTCTGTGAGCGCGTTCAAAACGATCAATTCGGTTATGGCTGTGGCGAAGATTCCCGTTCAGGAAAAACCCAAAAAGTTTGAAGGCCTCACTTTGGCTCTGGACTCTGTTTCTGATCCGGGGAACCTCGGGACGATCCTTCGCACCGCGGATTGGTTTGGCCACACACAAATTTTGGCTTCAAAAGATTCGGCGGATTTTTATAACCCCAAAGTGATTCAGGCCTCCATGGGAAGTTTCTGCAGGGTGAAGGCACACTATGTTGATCTGAACTCTGTTTTGAAAGATTCGGGCGTTCCGGTTTATGCCGCCGGAGCGAAAGGCAAAGATGTTCACGCATTCCCATTCGAGAAAAACTGCATCCTGGTGCTGGGAAGCGAATCTCACGGCGTCTCAAAAGCCATCCTCTCTCTGGCTCGTGATTGCGTCGGGATTCCGGCTTATGGCAAAGCGGAATCTTTGAATGTTTCCGCCGCCGCTGCGATTCTCTGCGACAATTATGCGAGACGGTTTTAGGATGAGCGTTCAGCCCCTGAGTCTCAAAAAACGCGTCAAGTATAGTCTGGAATATGCCGGCGTGCGCTTTTTGGCTTTGCTCCTCCGGTCATTTTCCAGGACCAGGAATTTGTGGGCGGGCAGAAAAATCGGGCGGCTGATCAACCGCATGATGGGGTCCAGAAAAGAAATCGCGCGGAGCAACATTCTTGCGAGCATCTCAGAAATTTCCGTCAGGCAGACGGATGACATCATCCGAAAATGCTGGGAAAATCTGGGCGCGGGCGTGGCCGAATTCGTGAAGCTTCCCGGGATGACGCGCGACGAAGTGTTTTCATTTTCCGAAATTGAGGGTTTGGAACACCTCAAGAAATCTTATGCAGAGGGGAAAGGTGCCTTGATCGTGACGGCTCATTATGGCGCGTGGGAAATGGGCGCCAAGATTTGGCCCTTCTCCGGGTTCCGGACCGCGGTGGTTGCCCGCAGGGTGAAGAACCCTTTCGTCAATGAATTCGTCACAAAAATCAGGAGCTGTGAAGGCGTGAGGGTCATTCCCGCAAGAGATGCTGTCCGGGAATCCATCAAGTGGCTCAAGAACGGAAACCTGCTTGCGGTCCTGATCGATCACCGCGTGACAGAAGGCGGACTCAAAATTCCCTTCTTCGGAAGAAACGCGTTCACCACCACGCTTCCGGCCATCCTCGCCTTGCGTTATGGCGTTCCGGTCCATCCTGTCCACTGCTGGCGCGAAGAAGACCGCGTCAAAGTCCATGTCGCCCCGCCTCTGGATTTGTCCGATTTATCCGTAAACGAGCTTGACATTATTCAGGCCACGAAAAGGATGAACGCCGTCGTGGAGTCCTGGGTCCGCGAGAGGCCGGAAGCCTGGCTCTGGATCCACAACCGCTGGAAGGGCGCATGAAGAAGTCAAAACTTTTAGTCTTTATGCTGTTGTCGGCCGTTTCCGCTTGCCGCACCCTTCCTCCGCGCCCGATTTTGATCAATGAAACCCAGCCCTGGCTGACTCAAGGGAAAAAACCCAAAGTCGCTTTGGTCCTGAGCGGCGGAGCGTCAAGAGGGTTTGCTCACATCGGCGTCCTCCGAGTCCTTGAACAGGAAAAAATCCCCATTGATTTTGTGATCGGCACCAGCGTGGGGAGCCTCATCGGCGCTCTTTATGGCGCGAGCAAAAACAGTTTTGAGCTGGAATGGCTGGCCCACGATTTGAACAAGGAAGACATTTTTGATTTCACTTTCATGACCCCGACGCAGGGTTTCGTGAAGGGGGACAGACTCATGACATTTTTGCAGGACAAGGTGGGGGAAAAGAAGCTTGAAGATTTGAGGATCCCGCTTTATGTCACCGCGACGGATCTGGAAACGGGAGAGCTGGTCATTTTTTTCACAGGCTCAGTCGTAAACGCCGTCCGCGCCTCTGCCGGAATCCCCGCTTTGTTCCCGCCCATCACCCTCGACGGACGGGTTCTCGTGGACGGCGGCGTTGCGAACAATATTCCTGCCGATACCGCCAGAGAAATGGGAGCGGACATCGTGATCGTGGTCGACATCTCCAAAACGGTGGTGAACCGCAGTCTCTCAAACATCAAGGATTATGCCATGCAGTCTTCCGCCATCATGATGGCCATCAACAGCCAATCCAAACTTCATTTCGCGGATATCGTGATCAAGCCGGAAGTTGGCGCGGTCGGAATTTGGGATTTTTCCAGAAAAAAAGAACTGATATCCGCCGGAATCGATTCTGCAGAAAAAAGCCTTCCTCAAATCAAAGCGGCATTCCAGAAATGGTTTGACAATCAAACCGCGTCCCGGAAATAATATAAAGCTGAAATTTTTTTAGATCAAGGCGCCGGCGATGCAGGCGCTCATCATGCAGGCCAGGGTCGCCGCGAAGAGAGAGCGAAGGGCCACTTGGGTGAGTTCCCGGGTTTTGTTCGGGGCGAGAGCGGCGGTTCCTCCGACGAAGATTGCCATGGAGGCGACATGGGCGAACCCGCAGAGGGCATAAGTCGCGATGACGGCGCTCCTGGGGTCTGTCAGCTGATTTTGCGAGAGGGCTTTTGCCAAGTCCTGATAAGACGCGACTTCCGTCACGATCAGCCGTTCACCGATGATTTTCGCGATCAAATGCGCGTCTTCGGGCACCACGCCCATGGCCCGGGTGAATGGATAAAAAATAATCCCGAATATGTTTTTGAGGGACCAGTCCCAGGAGACGCCGAAGAGCATTCCCGCTTTCGCCCCGGCATATGAAACCGCCATGTTGAAAAGCGCCACCAGTCCCAGGACCGCGAGCAGGAGAGCGGCCACGCCCGCCACCATCTTCATCCCTTCATTCGCGCCGTTGATGACCGCCTCAAACAAGCTCGCGTCTTTCTCATAATGAACGGAAGGGTTCACTCCAAGGGTGATCGGGTTTCCGGTTTCAGGCACAAGAATTTTGGACATGAGGACGGCCGCAGGCGCTGAGAGGAGAGAGGCGGTGAGCAGGTGTCCGGCGATGGTGGGGAGATAAGGTTTCAAAACAAACACATAAAGCACAATAACGTTCGCGGCCACGGTGGCCATCCCGGCGGTCAGCACGACGGCCAGTTCGGATTTTGTCATTTCAGGGAGGTGAGGTTTGACGGTGAGAGCGGACTCCACGCCTGAAAATATGTTGCTGGCCGTCACCAGCGCTTCGGCGCCCGAGATCTTCATGATTTTCGCGAAGACATAAGAAAAAAAATTGATGAGCCTCGGCATGATGTTGAAATAATAAAGCACCGACATCAAACTTGAAAAGAACACGATCGTGGGGAACGCCTGGAACGCGAGGATGAACCCGAGGGATTTTTCGCCCATCTCGTTCGATTCGCCGGGGGAAAGAGCCAGGATTCCGAACATGAACCGCGTTCCGGCTGAAGCGCATTCCATCATGCGGTTCACCGCGCCGTTCATCCATAAAAAAACTTCCGTTCCGACGGGGACTTTGAACAGAAAGAGCGCGATGAGGATCTGGATCAGGGCGCTTCCGGCCACCGTCCGCCAGTTGACCTCGCGCCGGTTCGCCGAGAAAACCCACGCGGTCCCCATGAGGAAAAAAATGCCGAAGAAACTGATCAGGGGATAGGGAATCGTCATGATAATCAGCCGCAAATATTGTATCAAAACGCGAAAGGGGTTCTTGACAAAATTCTGTTTGTCTGTTAAATAAAAGCATCCGAAAAAGGCAAGTCAGCGAGTAATCGCAGACACGCAAAGCCGTGAGTCCCTTGGGGGAGGGATCGTCTGGTTACCGAAGATTCTAAGAGGGTTTTTCTTATTTTCTAAGGAATGCGTCCTGCCTTCACGGGGCCGCATTCTTTTTTTATGGTTCTTTAAAAGTCAGCCGCAGTCGGGGATAAAGTCAGGGGGTTGCAAATGGGGGTTTGCAAAAGCTTTATGTTGGGCGCGTCCACGCTTCTCGCGTTGAGAGGTGTGGCTTTTTCGTCTCCCCCTTCAGACAACCGCTCTCGGCCCGATTCTCCGACCTGCTTCATCAACCAGCAAGCCCTGAACCTCCGCGTCGCCGCTCTCGGGAAATTTGCTCCGGGGTTTGCGCCTCCGATTTCAGCGTCGACGAATAAAATCGCCGTCATCCGCATCGATTTCTCCGACAAACCTCTCTCGAAGACGCTTGCAGAAACAAATTCCCTTTTATCCTCGTTCCGCAAATTCTACGCCGAAAATTCTTATGGCCTTCTGACCGTGACGGCAACCGTCTCTTCAGGCGGTTCCGGCAGCTACGGCGCGTTCCGCATGAGCCGCCCTCATTCCTATTATGCTTTCGGCGCCAACAGCAATTATGACGCCCTTGCGCAGGACGCCATCTCAGCCGCCATCGCGGGAGGATTCAATTTCACGGGCTATGACCACATCATCCTGTATCATGCCGGAGACGGCGCTGAGACCACTGTCGACACCAACATCTGGTCGGTCTATCTTCCGGACGACATGCTTTCGGGACCCACCCTTCAGGGAAAAAAATTTAATGGGCTCACCTTGGTTCCTGAAACGGAAGGAAACGGCGTTGATCCGCTCGGCGTCGTCTGTCATGAATACGGCCATCAGCTCGGGCTTCCGGACCTCTATGACACCCAGCGCTCCAAAAGCGTGATCGGAAATTGGAGCCTCATGGACATGGGCGGATATTCCGGCTCGCCCAAAGGATCAAACCCGTCTCATTTTGACGCCTGGTCCAAACAATTTTTGGGGTTCTCGTCCCCGGAAACCGTCACTTCATCGGTGAATTCCGCCCGCTCTCTCATCCAGGCTGAAACGGACCGCTCCGCGTTTCTGCGCGTCCCCATCAAAAACAGTTCCATCGGTCCCGACAAGGAATATTATCTTGTCGAATATCGGCGGAAAAGCGGCGGGGACTTTGATCAGGGTCTCTCGGGCGAGGGGCTCCTCATCTGGCACATTGACGATTCCATCGCGTCCGGTTCCTCACGATTGAAAAACAATAACGTGAATTCCGGCACACCGCATCTCGGCGTGAGCCTGATTCCCGCGGGTTCTTTCAGCGTGGCCTCCAGCGCGCGTGATCCCTGGAGCAAATCCAACAACACGCCCCGTTTCGCTTCTCCGAGATCCATCGCGCTCAACGGCAAAAATTCCGGCGTGGAACTGGACGATATCTCCGCGTCCGGCTCTCCGTCCATTTCATTCACGCTCCGCACTCTGCTCAACAATCCCGCTTTCGCCGCGAACGGAACCGGGAACGTCGTGGTCGCAGGCGGCGAGGGCGGACTCGTGAATCCTGACCGCGGAGAAAGCGCGCAGATCGGGATTGTGCCTTCGAAATCCTCCTCGATTGAAGTCAAAATTTATAACACCGGCGGAGAACTTGTTGCGGAGAAATTCACTCAGGGCATCGCGAACGCGCAGTCCTTCATCAACTGGGACGGACGGGACGCGGAAGGCCGCTCTGTGGGCTCCGGAATTTATTTTGTGAAAATTTCCGGCGGCGGCGTCGACATGGTGAAAAAAGTGGCGGTCATTAAATGAGGGAAATATCCCGCGCTTTATTCTCGATTTTTTTCTTATCGATCCCATCTCTCAGCCATTCCGCGTCCACCTCTTCCGGCCTTGTCCTCCTGAAAAGCCCGAGCGCGGTCGCCAAATCCATGGGCGAAGCGTTTTCGTCGATCTCGGCGGAAGAAGGCGGCATCGGAGCGCTTCACTATAATCCCGCGTCCACGGCCTATCTCAAAGGGTCCGAACTCCTCCTCATGGGCAGGAACGGCATCTCCGACGACACCTTCAGCGGCGTTGTCTTTGGCCGGCCGAGCAGATTGGGAACCTTCACCGGCGGATTTTCATATTACAGCGTGGGGAACATCGATCTCGTGGACTCCGCGGGCCGGGCCCGTTCCGTCAGAGCCGAAGAAGATTATATCGCGAACCTGAATTATGGAAAATCGGTCGGCGGCGTTTTGGGGTTTGGGGTGAACGTTAAATATTTAAGTTCAAAGCTCGTGGAGTCTGTTTCCGCCTCCGCCTATGCCTGCGATGTCGGGGGCCAGATCAAACTCAACCGCATGTCGATGGGTTTCTCCGTCCAGAACATCGGATCGGGCCTAAAATATAGCGGGACTCAGGAGCCGCTTCCCATGACGATGCGCTGGGGCATTTCCCACAGGTTCGATTTCAAGAAAGCCGAATTTCCGAGCAAACTCCTGTGGTCTTTTGATCTCGTGAAGGAGCGGGACCTGGGCCTGAAAAAATTCATGGGCGTCGAATATCTCTTCAACAACATGGTGGCCATCCGTTCCGGCAACCAGTTCGATCAGGACGCGGGCGATTTCAAGATCGGTTTCGGTTTCATCATGGGCCAGATCCGTTTGGATTATGACCACCTCAATATCGGAAGCCTAAACGGCGTTCACACCTTGAGTTTGACTTACCGCTTCTCCGCCAAATCGTCCGAAAAGTAATACTTCCTATTCCAGCCTGAGCGTCCTTAAATTGGGCGTCTTTTTATAAACGATTGCGACCACCAGGAGGGTGACGATGCCGCCCGCCCAAACTGCTGGCACGGCTCCGATCATGCTCGCGATCAAGCCGCTCTCGAAAGCGCCGATTTCGTTGGAGGAACCTATAAAAATCCAGCCCACGGAAGCGACTCGGCCACGCATGTGGTCCGGGGACATGAGGCGGATGATGGATCGCCTCACCACCACGCTCACGCCGTCGAAAGCGCCGGAAAAAACCAGGCTGATCAAAGATAAGACAAAAGATTTTGAGAGTCCGAAGACGATCATGCTGACGCCGAATCCGGCCACGCTCAAGAGCAAACTCATGCCAGCGTGCTGTTTCGGAGGGCGTTTCATGGCCCAGACAAGAGCCGCGAGTGATCCTGCCGCCGGCGCCGCCGCCATGAGGCCGAGTCCCTGGGGACCCACTTTGAGAATGTCTGCGGCAAAGATGGGGAAAAGGGCTGTGGCTCCTCCGAACAACACGGCGAATAGATCGAGACACATGGAGCTGAGCAGAATTTCGTGGTTGAAGACGAATTTCACGCCTTCCGAAATGCTTTTGAGGACGGACTCTTCCTTGGGGACGAATTTCAGGGGGTGCGAGGGGATCGAAAAGATCGTGAGCCAGGAAAATAAAAATCCAGCCGCGATGAATGAATATGTCCAGACAGGGCCGAGATATCCATAAGACAGCCCTCCGAGAGCGGGCCCGATGATCGCGCAGACCATCCACACGCTTCCGGACCAGGCGGACGCGTTCACCATGAATTGTCTCGGGATGATTTGCGCTTCAAAAGCGGTTCTTGCCGGGTCCGCAAAGCCTCTCGCGATTCCGATCGCGAAGATCAGGGCATAAAGCGAATTGACGCCGAACTTCTGCGCGTCCGTCGAGAAATATACAAAAAGCGCTCCGCAAAGAACGGAAACGGCTGTTGTAACAAGCAAAATCCTTCTGCGTTCGATGCGGTCGCTCAGGTGCCCGCCATAAAGCACGAGCATCAATGCCGGAATTGCTTCCACCAGCCCCAAAACTCCGAGGGAAATGGCTTTGTGAGTCAGAGAATAAATCTGAAACCCGATGACGACGGCAAGCGCGCGCCCTGCGAGAGTGAAGAAAATGTTGGAGAGCAGAAATAACCGGAAATTCGGGATTTTGATAGAATCCCAAGGAGTGTTTTCGCCTGGCGGGATGACGCTTCCCGGGTCTATTTCCATGGGGACACTATACTCATTTATTGATAAATGGGGAACATGATAGAATTGGGATGAAGATATTTATGAGGTTTCTGTGTGATTGGTTTTTAAAGTGTCCCTAGATTTCGGCAAAATGAGTATATTACCAGCCAGATTCCTCTATCTCCCCAAGTTATTAGAACTTTTTATAAGTCTATCCAGATCTTCCTTTTCTTGTTCAGAATTTGAATCGTATGCTCTGTCCGAAGTGGCAGGAAAATGAAGAAAAGTATCCGAGATGATTTTGTCAGCAAGATACCCACGCGCATTTTGACCAGCCTTTGACCCAGCGGCTGAAAGCAGAACCTCTCCATTTTCTATGTCAAACATCTTTATAGTGAACGATACTTCTGATTGGGAAGTAGTGGAACCGCCTCCTATATTTCCCATTTGAAAGCTGGACCCGCCTATTGCCGACTGATAAGACCCGATCGTCCCAGTTATGATGGCATCCGCGCCGGAAATGGATTGAAATTCCTTAAGATTTTCAGGGCTCACGACACCAACATAATTCAAATATTTTTCCTTTAATAATGTTTTGAGATGATCTCGCTCAATGACTTTATATCCCTTTTTCATTAATTGAATGGCAATTCGATCGGCAATTTCCAATCCAGCTTCCGGGGCAGAATGGGGGCTTTGAAAATCAGTAACTGCAATTCTGTGATATTGCGAAAGTTCCCACGTAGATTTCATGACAACGTTGATCCCCTCGAAAGTATAGGATTTCATTCCCGTATCATGTTTAACTTCCGATGACGGTGTGGCACAGCCGGAAATAAACGAAATGCTTAAAAAAGAAATTGCCAAAACTTTAATCATATCCAGGGACACTATACTAAATTCCAAATAAATTGAGGACACCTTAGAGACTCATTCACGCCAAACTTTCCCGCGCATATTGACATAATCCCACTGGGACGTTGGGTTTAGGATTGTGGAGAAAGAGCGGTTGCTCGGTTGGGGAGAGTCCGTGGTTGAAATGGTTTCGGCGTCTCTACGAAATCTACACCGCTGCGGGAATTCTTAAAAAGGCTGTGCAGAAAATCGGTCAGCGCAGGACAAATTTAACAACACCCATAATCCGGCAGGGTGTGTTTTTTGTCGAACATTTCGCGTTCGGGTTTGGAGGAAGGATGTTCTTTCTTGACCAGAACTTTATACCACCGTCTCCCCGAATCGGCCAAAATGGTGACGGCGCAGGCCATGATGATGACGGTGAGAGCGGAGTTCATGTATCCGCGGAACGCGGTCTCGGGGTTGTGGGTCATGGGCCAGAAATTGTCCGTGATGTTTAAATACGCGGCGGAAAGCGTGGTGACAGAGACGAAAACGAGGGGGACAATCGTCACCCAGACATATTTTTGTCTGCCGGAATTGATGATGGCGCTGGTCACCACACAGAGGGCGACGGAAGCGAGGAGCTGGTTGGCCACGCCGAACATGGGCCAGATCGTGCTTATGTTTCCTGTGTGGATGAGATAAGCCCAGGAGAAAACCACGACGGAAGTGGAGATGAGGGTGCCCGGGAGCCAGTCGGTTTTTTCGAAGGGTTTATAAAAACGGCCCACGAATTCCTGCAGGATAAACCGGGCCACGCGGGTTCCCGTGTCGATGGTGGTCATGATGAAAAGCGCTTCGAACATAATGGCGTAGTGATACCAATAAGACATGAGGTGTTTCATTCCGGGGATGCCGCTGAAAATTTGCGCGAACCCCACGGCGAGAGAAACCGCTCCTCCCGGACGGCCGGCAATGTTTTCTCCCACTTCTTTGGAGAGAGCGTCGATGTTGACGGGCGCAAGGCCAAGCGCCGCGAATTTTTCCGCCGTCACATTGATCGCGAAATAATCTTCCTTATAGAGCGAGCAGGCGGCGATCAAGGCGATGATGCCGACAAGTCCTTCCAGGAGCATCGCGCCATATCCGATCATTCTGGCGTCTCTTTCGTTGTCCATCATCTTTGGGGTGGTGCCGGAAGCGACGAGAGAGTGAAACCCCGAAATCGCGCCGCAGGCGATGGTCACGAACACGAAGGGAAAAATTTTCCCGGGGACAATGGGGCCGCCTCCGTGAATGTATTCGGTGACCTGCGGCATCCTCAGTTCCGGCATGACTATAAAAACTCCGACGACGAGCGCGGCGATGGTTCCCAGCTTCATATATGAACTTAAATAGTCCCTCGGGCAGAGCAACAACCACACAGGGAGAATGCTCGCCACAAAACCATAAGCCGCCATGGCGTTGGTGATGCCGGTTTTTGAGAATGTGAAATAAGGCGCGAGAGAAGATCCGGGAATGCGCGAGCCGAGATAAACTGAGATGAGAACTCCCGCCACGCCGATCAAGCTGGCTTCGGCGATTTTCCCTTTGCGGATTTTATACATATAAAGCCCCACGAAGAGAGCCAGAGGAATCGTCATGCTGATGGTGAAGGTGCCCCAGGAACTGTCATGGAGGGCGTTTACGACGGCGAGGCCCAGGCCGGCAAGCGCGATCACAACGATAAAGAGAATCGCGATGTGGCAGATGACGGAGGACACGGGGCCGATCTCTCTATACGCCAGTTCAGCCAAAGACTTGCCTTTCCGTCGGACAGAGAGCCCGAGCACCAAAAAATCATGAACCGCTCCTCCCAAAACGACGCCGATCAAAAGCCACAGAAATCCCGGCAAGAATCCGAACTGCGCGGCAAGCACAGGCCCGATCAAGGGGCCCGCTCCCGAAATGGCCGCGAAGTGGTGGCCGAACAGCACCCATTTATTCGTCGGATGATAATTTGCCCCGTCGTTCATGGTGTGGGCCGGAGTCCGGCGGTTTTCGTCGAGACAAATAATCCTGGCCGCGATGAACGCGCTGTAATAACGATAAGCGATCGCACCCACGCAGAGAGCGGCAAGCAGAAACGGGAACGCGTTCATTTTATTTTTTTGCGATGGCCAGCAGGAGGAAGGTGTCGATCACGCCCCAGATGAGCCAGGCGAAGAAAACGAAATCGAGGAGGATGAAAAAGTTTGTGGACAAAAATTCGCGCGCTTCATTATAGGATTCCTCGATGCGGTCCAGCTTGATCTCGATGGTCTTATACATTTCTTCCGTGTTGAAAACTTTCGTGAGGCTGTTATAAATCATCCGCAAATGCCAGTCGTTCTCGACGGCAGGAAGGTTGGTCGAGACGCTATAGAGCGATTCCACGATGGAAAGTTTGTCTTTCCCGAAATCAATCGCCTCTTTCGAAAAGGTCTGGTACTTTGAGGGAATTTGCCAAAATTTATAATAAGGAGGCAGGTCTTGCAGCAGTTTCTGGGCGCCGTCCACTTCCGCGTTCAGCACAAAGTCATAGGCTTTCAGGCTCCAATATTGCGCATAAATCAAAGAAATTAAATCCAAAACCGTCCCGGACTCCGACGAGGAAATGGCGGCGCCGAAGCGTTTCACCAGGATGAGTTCGTTTTCGTAATATCCGAAATTGGCGAGAGGGTCGCGCTGAAACACGAAATCCGAGAGGCGGTCGAACTGCGCTTCACCTGCCGCGATGCCGTAAAGCGCTTTATAATGCTCGCGGATGAAATGGTCGGATTTCTTGACGTCTTTCTGCCCGAAAATAAAAACGGGGAAAATTTCCGTCTCAAGGAGCCTCTGGTCATAGCGGTGCGTTGCAAATTCCTGTGCTTTGTCGATGAGTTCCTGCACTCTGTTTTGGCACCACAAAAGAATGGGATCTCCGCCGATATTGAGACTTTCCGCCTGGCAGGCGATGGCGGCCAAACCGTCAGGAGTGTCGTCAATGGTGAACCCCACGCGGATCATGCCCACGCCGAAACGGTATAACCTGAACTCCGCTCTGACATCGTCAAAGGCGCGTTCTTCAAACGCCATCTCGGACAATTCTTCGACGGAAACCGAGTGCACGATCTCTTTAATTTGGCGTTTGGAAAAGTCGAGCTCGAGGCCCAAGTCAAAAGGAAATAAAAGTATTACTTCGGTTTTCATCGATAACATGATACAATAAATCCCTCAATGACTCATCCCATTGCCGTTGAAGGCGAAAACGAAGGCATAACATTTGAAACGTTGGGGCTCGACCCCAAGATCCTGAAAGGGATTCACGATTTAGGTTTTATCCGCCCCACTCCGATCCAGGCCAAAGCGATCCCTCCCATCATGGCGGGCCGCAATGTGATTGGATGCGCTCAAACAGGCACAGGCAAAACCGCCGCTTTCGTTCTGCCGATCCTTCACCGCCTGCTCGAATCCGGCAAAACCCGCAATGTCCGCGCCCTGATTTTGTCTCCGACCCGTGAAATCGCCGCTCAGTCCATCGAGCATTTAAACTCTTTGTCTAAACATGTTCCCTTAAAAGGCACCGCGATTTATGGCGGCGTGGCCATGCACCCTCAGATTGCCGCTCTCATGAAAGGTTTGGATATCATCTCCGCCACTCCGGGCCGGCTTCTGGACCATGTGTGGAGCGGACGCATCGATTTCCGCGATCTGCAGATTTTAGTGTTGGATGAAGTGGACCGCATGCTGGACATGGGATTCTTGCCGGACATCAAACGGATCATCAGTCTATTGCCTCCCAAAAGGCAAAACCTTGTTTTCTCAGCGACGCTTCCGCCCGAGATTCAAAAGCTCGTTCACGAAATGCTCACCGATCCCGTCACCATTCAGATTGGACAGCGCTCGGGAGTGGCCGCAGGCATCCGTCACGCCGTTTATCCTTGCCCTCGCCACTTAAAAACCGAGCTCCTCGAAGAGCTTCTCCGTGCGGCAGACGCCACTTCCGTCATTGTTTTCACCCGGACCAAGCGTTTGGCTGATAAGCTCACCAGCGCGCTCAAAATGAAAGGATTTAAAGTTTCCGTCCTCCATGGCGACAGAAGCCAAAGCCAGCGGGAACAGGCCCTTGAACATTTCAAGGCCGGCCACAGCCAGGTTTTGGTCGCAACAGACATCGCCGCCCGCGGCATCGATGTGTCGGATGTCAGCCATGTCATCAATTATGACATCCCCATGACTCCGGAAGATTATGTTCACCGCATCGGACGCACCGCCAGAGCCGACGCCACAGGCGACGCATTCAGCCTCGTCGACAGAAGCGAAGAAGACATGATCCGGAGCATCGAGCGCACCATCAAGAAACCCTTGCCCCGCGTGACGCTTCCCAATTTTCAGTATGACCGCCCCGCGCCCAAATCCTCTCATCCTCAGGGCCACGGTCACGGCGGCCACGGATATTCCGGTTCCCGCTCTCACCACCGCCCCGGCAACCGCCACAGTTAATCCCGTTTCCTCCTATGTTTCAAAATTCTCAATCTGCCAGACCCACAGGTGTTTTTTATTTTATTGAAAACTGTATCGAGCGAAAGACTGGCATACGCTTTCGCGAGATCCAAGCGAGCCCGCACTCGGCGAGCGTGTTTTCGATAAAATGAAAAACATCTGTGGGTCTGGCTGGAGGCTGGCATGACCGCATTCTGGTGGGCAGTTCTGGCCGCATCGATGTGGGGATTTGCTCCATTGCTCGAGAAGGCGGGACTTTCCAAAGCCGAACCCATGGCGGGTCTTTTTTATCGCTGTATCGGCGTCATGATCGGCATGGTGATTCTTGGCGTTTTTTTCGTCAAGCCCGAACAAGTCAAATCTGTGGAACTCCGTTCTGCCCTATTTTTAATCTGCGGCGGATTCCTGGCCAGCATCCTGGGCCAAACTTTCTTTTATCGTGCACTCAAATCGGGGGAAATCTCCAAAATGGTTTTGGTCGCCGGCAGTTATCCCGTCATCACCTTCATCGTCGGAATCCTCTTCATGCACGAATCCCTCACAATCCGCAAAGCCTTGGGCGCCGCCCTCGTGATGGCGGGTCTCATCTTTCTTAAGATCGGTTAATCAAGGGGTAGAGTTACCATACAATAATATAAGTTAAATAGTATGTATGGTAACTTGTTTCAACCCTTGAAAATAGTTACCATACGGACTATAATATAGTATATTTTGTATGGTAACTATGAGGAGCAAACAGTGGGGCCAATAAAAGGCGTTCTGAAAGAGGAGTTAGATAACTCTCTTCATCTTCAAAAGGATTACGAACGGGAGTTATCGAAATTGCCGAAAGGCAGCCTCGTTAAAAAGCGAATAAAAGGCCACGAATATTATTATGTGGTTATGAGAGACAACGGCAAGGTCAAATTCATATACAAAGGGCAGGCTTCGAAAGAAGATCTTGAGAAGTATGGCAAAGCCAAAATATTCAGAGCGAAATACAGAAAGCTTTTGTCCCAGGTAAAAAGGCAGGTCAAATTCTTAAGGAGCAGTTTGCGTGGAAAAGAGTCAATATGATCTTTGCCTCGAGGTCTTAAAAAGGTTAAACGCGGCCGGCGTTCTCAATCAGCTGATTTTAATCGGCAGTTGGTGCCTTCCGTTTTATAAAGAATATTTTACTGATGACGCTCACCTGCCCGCTTTAAAAACAAGAGACATAGATTTTCTTATTGCTTCTCCCTCTAAAATACGGGGAAAAACTGATATCCCAGAACTGCTCAAGGACCTTGGATTTATCGTCGGCTTCAAAGGTTCAAAAGGATACATTCGTCTGGAACATCCGCTGTTGATCGTTGAATTCCTGGTCCCCGAAAAGGGCAAAGGCACCGACGAACCCATAAAAATCCCACAGCTTTCGATCAATGCCCAGAGCTTGCGGTTTCTCAATTTCATTACCGAAGACACAATCGAGATCGAATCCGATGGGTTGAATCTCAAACTTCCTCACCCCATACGATTTGCGCTTCATAAAATTATCGTTTCTCAAAGGCGTTCCAAGCCCGATAAAGCGGTCAAGGATAAGGATATTTAAGAATCTCCCATAAAACAAGAAACCCCGTCCACCTTTCGGCGAACGGGGTTTCTCTAAATTGCGCGTTTGCGCGAATTAGCTCAAGGGTTTGACGTTGGCGGCCTTGGGACCTTTGTCCGAAGAAACCGTGTCAAACTCGACCATCTGGTTTTCAGCCAGGGTTTTGAAGCCCTGAATCTGGATCCCGGAGTGATGGACGAATACGTCTGGAGAACCATCCTCAGGAGTGATGAATCCGTAACCTTTCTGATCGTTGAACCACTTAACTCTTCCCTTCATGTGTTTATTACCTCTTTTTTATGAATTAGTAAGTTCTGTGTGAAGAGAGTTCGCGCACGCTAAACAAAAAAAATCGCGGCCACCCGATAAAGGGGGACGCGAAGTTAACTCTTAAACTATGCTCTACCCTGACACTTCATCTTACTGGTTATGATTATACCAGACGCTCCCCGGGATTTCAAGGTTTATTTTATATTTTTCCGGCCCGCCGGATCACTGCCGCCGTTTCCCTGGGATGAGCGAACTGCACGAAATGTCCCGCGCCTTCAAACTCGGTCAGCTCTGAGCCGGGGATATCTTCGTGAAGTTTCCAGGCCGCCTTCGTGATCTCGTCCGATTTGCCCTGAACCAGATAAACTTTTTTCTTTATATCCTTATAATGCGGCGAAATTCTGGCCAAATCCTTTTCCAGCCGCGTATATTCTCTGGCCCGCGTCGTCATCACCTGAGGCCTCAGCCACATCATTTCACGAAGCGCGATGAACCCTTCGGGGATGAGATTTTGGTTCGGATCAAAACCCGATTTGATTCCGGCCTCCACGAGTTGCGGGCCCACGGAGCGCGAGAGCAGGCGCATCATGCCTTCTCCGAAATAGGGCACGGACAAAATATAATCCCAAAAAGTCGGGTGAACTTCGGGATATCCGGGGCTGGCGCAAAGCACAAAGGCCCTGACCTCTGGAGGGTTTTGGATCGCAAGGGCAAGAGAAGTGGCTGAGCCATACGAATGCCCGACCACGACGGTGTTTTTTAAATCCAGCTCGCGGATGATCGCAAGAGCCGTCTGCGCGTTCGATTCCAAATTATATTTCGTGCCTCCGCGCGCGCTATAGCCATAACCCTGCCGATCATAAACCGTCACGCGAAAATCTTTGGCGAGATCCTCGATCACAGGGTCCCAGTCTTCGAGCGCTCCGGGAACGCCGTGGATCATGAGGATATCATTGCCGACGCCTTTCTGATATATGCGCATGGGGTTGCCGTTGATCATGACAATCCTGCCTTTGAGGCCATCGGGGATTCCGTCGGAGGGACGATATGCAAACCCCAATGCCGCAAGTCCGGCTATGCCCGCAAAAATAAAAATGAATGAAAATAGGGCCAACTTTTTCATATTTTAATTTAGAAATTTAAATGTTTCGAGGATAGGAATAAAAAGTGATTTTGCTTTCGATGTGTTCGGTTTCAGAGTGAAAGTGACAAAACCTCCTGCCGGACGCGGGATCTTTGCGAACGCAAATTTATCATTGTCTCCCCAATCTATTGCCGCCGAAACATTGCCGATTTTCTTTCTCTCGCAGCGTTTGTCGTCGGGGTTGGCATCGCAAAAATCTATTCCCATCAGCGCAATCTGAGCTTCGGAAATGAAACCAAGGGTTAAGCTTGCCGCATAACCATTTTTAAGCGAATGGTCCTGATAATAGATTGAGAAAACTTCATCTCCCATCATCCTGTCCGGTTCTGACCAAGTCGCGGGATATCTGAACTCATATCCAAGTTGTTTGTTCGCATGCGTCTTCCAGGCTCCGCTTTGTTTTGTTTCTTCAAATTGCTTTTTTGCAATATCAGTTTTCCGTTTTGCGACTTCTTGTAAAAACCGTTCAGTGACGGGTTCAAGAGGCGTGCCATCGTCTGCTCTGCGGATGAAGTATCGGGGGGACGAACATGCGGAAACAAAATAAATATCTTTTCTTAGCGTGTAATCGCCAAAGGCTTTTATCCAATCTCCTTTATTTATGTGCCAAGCGAGTTTGGATTGATCATTGAAGCATCGTTCCCCTTCGCCCAGATTGTAATATACCCGCACTTCTTTATTATCAATCCGCAAGATTAAATAACAGACTCCATCGGTCTCACAGCCGTGATTATTTTCTATGACCTGCCCCATGACGAGGGCCGCTCCTTCTTCCCAGGTTTTAATTGAAGGTTGAATTGCCGCGGGAGCGGCATAACACGATGCGCTTATGAGCAGGGTGAGAGTAACGAGAGTTGCTTTCATGGATATGGGAGAATAAAATTTTCGGGGCAGTGGGATTTGGCCACTACGCTCGCAGGGCTCGCTGCGTAGCCTCCCCTCGTTCGCTTCCGGCCAGCGGCCTTTTCCTCGCACTTGCTCGGCGCTCACTCGCTTCAAATCCTTGTGTTGATAATGAAACTGTTTCGGGGCAGTGGGATTTGAACCCACGGCCTCTCGGTCCCGAACCGAGCGCGATGCCACTTCGCCATGCCCCGTTTTGAAAATCTTTCGGCTTATTTTACAAAATTTGACAAAAAAGTTCTTTTAAAATAAAATGGTCCGTCCTATGACAAATGAAAATAAAGTAAAAGAAATTCTCAAGGAACGCGGAAAAGTGAAAGAGAAGGTGCAGTCTACGCTCGTTTTGATCAAGCCGGACGGCCTCAAGAAGTCTCTCACGGGCAACATCCTCACCAAACTTTCGGAAGCGCGGCTCGTGATCATCGCCTCCAAAGTCGTGAAAGTTTCGCCCGAGCTCGCCAAAGAGCATTATAAACAGCTCGCGGACAAACCTTTTTTTGAAGACCTGATCGTTTACATCCAGGGAAAATATCACAACTGCGAACGCGTGATGGCGCTCGTTTATCAGGGTCCGAACGCGATCGAGCATGTGAGATATATCGCCGGCTCCACCAACCCTGAAGAGGCGGATCCCACCAGCATCCGCGGAGCTTACGGACGCATCACCACCAAGGGCGTTTATGAAAACGTCATCCACGCGTCCTCCGACGAAAAAGAGTCCGAGCGCGAGATCAAGCTTTGGTTCAAGCCTGAGGAGATCGTGGTGCCTCTTTATCCCACGGTCCAGGTCACCAAGAAAAATGTCCATTCCCTTGAGTGGGCATGACGCGGATTGCCTAAACTCCTCGACTCTTTTCCGTCCCTAAAAAATCAGGTCAAACGGTATTCCGAAGTCCGCTCCCATTCGATCATTGAATGGGAAGACAAAGTGGATCCGGTCCTTTATGAGCTGAGCAAGCTTTCCGGCGTGATGAAGACGAAAGTCGTGCTCGACGATAAAAAAACGGCTTTCTGCGGCAACGACGACAGCCTCTGTTCGTTTCTCAAAGCAAAAGGCCGCGAACATTTTTTCACAGAGCCTCAACTTTTTGTATATTCTTATGGCGGGCTGACAGATTTGTCGATCCTGCGGCGCCTGAACGAATTTCCTGACGAAACGCCGCGCGCTGAGATTGAGGCCTATTGGATCGCGGAGTCCGTTGAAGCGGCGTCGATTTTGATCATCAATCCGGAGAAAGCATGAGCTATTCATTCGAAAAGAAATATGACTGCGTGATCGTGGGCGCCGGGGCCATCGGCTGTTCGATCGCTTTTTTCCTCGCCAAAGAGTCGCAGGGGAAATATAAAGTCGCGATCGTGGACCGCAATGTCGTGGGCGACGAAACTTCCAGCGGCGCGGCCGGGATGCTGGCCGCTCAGATTGAGTCCGAATCCGCGGGACCCTTCTTCGATCTGCAGGTTCAAAGCCGCGAAATCTTTAAATGGCTCTCCGGCGAGCTGGAAGACACGACCGGCATCAACATTCAATATCTCCCCAAGGGCATCGCCGCTCTCGCCATCGATTCAGCCCAGGAAAAAATTCTCAAAGACCGCATGGACTGGCAGACGAAAGCGGGGCACGCCTGCGAATGGCTTTCTCCTGACACCCTGGCCCAAAAATTTCCCTTCATTAAAAAGAAGTCTCTCGGTGCCCTCGTTGCAACCCAGGACGGGCAAGTCTCGTCGTCCGCTCTCGTTCAAGCTCTTTCGGAAGCCGCCAAGAAACTGGGCGTCGACATTCACGAAAGCGATGGTTTCGACGATCTTCAGCTCAAACATCCCAAACATGACGCCCTGGAAACCTATTTGTCTCGTTATGTCGCCGACAAATTCGTGTTCGCCGCGGGTTCCTGGACGGGCCGTCTTCTGAACGGCGCGGTTCCAGTGGATCCTGTCAAAGGACAAATTTTGATTTATGAAACGCCGTCCGGGTGGGCCAAATCCAGAAACTGGCAAACCCCGATCTATGCGGGGGAAGTCCCCAATTCTCCAGTCCCAGCCGCGTGTTATCTCGTTCCCAAAGGCGACAACGAAATCTGGGTGGGCGCAACCTCCGAAAAACGCGGCCTGGATAAAAGCGAAAATGAAGCCGCTTCCAATGCCCTTGCCAAATATGCCGCCGAAGTCATGCCTGATCTATCCTCTTTTAAATTAAAGACCGTATGGATCGGCCTCCGTCCCGGAACTCCCGACAACCTGCCTGTTCTTGGCCTTCTGCCCGGCTCCGAAAACGCCTATGTCGCCAGCGGCCATTATCGCAACGGCATCCTGCTTTCCGCCGTCACGGGCAAACTCATGGCCGATTTGATCCTCAAAGGCAAAACCACCCTCAACATCGACCCCTTTTCTCCCGCGAGATTTTCAAAGATCCCCGCATAAAACCAAATCCAAACCCTTGACATTTTAGGGCTATTGGTATATATAATATATATATGGATTTGACCAACCTTATAAACAACATCGTCTTTTTTGACTGGGACGAAGGCAATATTCAGAAAAACTGGAAAAAGCATCGGGTCAAGCCGTCTGAATGCGAAGATGTATTTTTTAATGAGCCGTTGGTGGAATTCGATCACAGCCATTCTCAGAGGGAAATGCGTTATGTCGCCTACGGCCAAACAGATCAGGAGCGGCTACTTTTTATAGTTTTTACGGTTCGCAAGGAACACATTCGGGTCATCTCTGCGCGCGATATGCACCGCAAGGAAAGGAGATTCTATCATGCAAAAATTAAAGAAAATTCCTAAGTTTCACAACGAGGACGAAGAAATCGCCTTTTGGTCCAAACACGACTCGACGGACTATTTGGATCTGTCAAAAGCCAAGCGCGTCCGGTTCCCAAACTTGCGCCGCACTTCAAAATTGGTGGCTCTAAACATGCCCATTTCCTTGATTGATCAGCTTAAATTTCTTGCAAACAAAAAGGATATTGCTTATCAGTCCCTCATGAAAATATTTTTGTCCGATAAAGTCCGTCAGGAACTTCGCAAGGCTTCCTGAGTCTGTTTTAATGATATCCGACGACATCCGCTGGATGTCCCTCGCTCTCAAAGAAGCCCGCAAGGCTGAAAAGGCGGGTGAGGTTCCCGTCGGCGCTGTTGCTGTTTTCAACGGAAAAAAAATCGCTTCCGCCCACAATGCTCCGATATCCAAGGATGATCCCACCGCCCACGCTGAAATCCTTTGTCTCCGCCGCGCATCCAAAAGGGTGGGGAATTACCGTCTTAATGGTATAATCCTTTATGTGACGAAAGAGCCCTGCGCCATGTGCATGGGGGCTCTGGTTTGGGCCAGAATTGACCGCCTGGTTTATGGCTGTGCGGACGTGAGACCGCAGAACCATAAAGTGAAAGTGACGGGCGGGGTTCTTGAATCCGAATCAAAAGAGGTTCTTCAAAAATTCTTCAGATCACGGCGATGATTTGGGGGTGAAATGGCTTCGACGGAGACGTTTGAACGCCACAGCCGCAAGCCGGAGTTGGTCGAAGGCTCCGTAAAAATCGACCCAATAGAAACGCCAACGAAGAACTGGCGCTCGCTGCCTAAACCGCAGTGACATTCGCCCATTGACACCTGCTATTTGGGGTCGAATGTCGACAGCAGGTTAGCCGTAAATGCTCCGCCTGGCGGCATTTTGGTGAAACAACAGTCGGGCTTGTCGTTGGGTGGTTCTGTCTGGTGACAACCCCGCGGCGAGATCAATACCAGGCTAAGCTTGTAGTGGCTTGACGGTCGCGTTTTCGGACGCGGGTTCAATTCCCGCCACCTCCACCGTTCCCGGGGTCAGGGCTTTAAAATGAGCTCTGGCCCCGCCTTAATTTTATATTGACAACGCGTAATACATCCTGTTATACTTAAATCTAGGAGGTGGGTTATGAAAATGTTCGCTTTGCGGATTCCGGACGATATGCGAAAGAAAATGACAGGGGTCAATATCAATTGGGCGGAGCATTTGAGGCGCTCCATTAAAGAGGTTTTGGAATCGGAGAAGAGGCGAGCCATGATCCGAAAGTTTCAGCGCATGACTCAGGACAACCCGTCATCTCCTTCGGGCACGGCAGTCCGAATGATCCGACAACTGCGGGATCATGGCTGATCCCATCCTGTTGGACGCCAGCGCGTGGCTCGCGTTTCTTTTGAAGGAGGAAGAGGGAAATGTCGTCGCAAGATTGCTGGAGTCTCACTTGCCTTGCGCGCCGGACCTGATCCGATATGAGGCCGCAAACAGCGTTTTAACGGCGAAACGCGCGGGCCGCGCGGCTTTAAAAGGCCTGTCTCTGGGCCAAATGCTTGATGAAGTTTGGGAATTTCCGATTGAAACCATTCCTATGAAGTCCTGGTGGAAAAAAGCTGAAAATCTTGTTCAACATCATTCGATCGCTTTTTACGACGCTTCTTATATCGCTTGCGCCCGCGTCCTGGACATGCCCCTTTTGACCCTTGACCGTAAAATGATTCAAATTTCCAGGTTAGAAGATATTTCGGTGATTCCTCTTCCTTCCCATTAGCCGTTTCCCGTCGACAAATACTTGACTTTAATCTCCGGTTTTAAGTAAAATTTCCTATGAATATGATCAAGAAAAGGAAGACGCCTGCGGAGCGCGCTCAGCAAGTGAAACGGCTCGTGGACGAGATCGTTTCTTATGTGAATGACGACCTCGTTCAGAGGAACGCCGAGCGGCTTTTGCCCGGATTTTCCCGCGACAACCTCTTCGTCAAGCCCGAAGGCTGGGACACGGTTTTTCAGCACGACACGCAGGAGAAAAAGAACGGAAATGGGCACAAAAACGGAAACGGTCATCACCGCTCGGCCAACGATTTAACCCGCGACGAACTTTTGGACCTGGTCATCAACCGTTCCCAGGATTGGCTCCTCTCCCGCCAGGACCCTGAGAAGGGATATTGGTGCGCGCCGCTCCTGGCCGACACCACTCTCGAATCCGACACCATCACGCTTTATGCCTATATGGGCTGGCTGGACCGCAAGGCCGACAAGGTCCGCAAAATGGCCAACTTCATCCTCTCCAAACAGCTCCCCGACGGCGGCTGGAACATCTATAAAAACGGTCCGGCTGAAATTTCCGCCACGGTGAAAGCTTATTGGGCTCTCAAGATCGCGGGCCACTCGGCGGAGGCGCCTTATATGCAGTTGGCGCGCAAGAAAATCAATGAGCTGGGCGGCATCCATAAAGTGAATTCCTATTCCAAATTTTATATGGCCCTTTTCGGGATCTATAGCTGGCGCGGCGTGCCCGCGATCCCGACGGAACTGATGCTATTTCCGAAATTTTTCTATTTCAATATCTATGAGATGTCCTCATGGACGCGCGGCATCGTGATTCCTCTTGCGATCGTTTGGTCGAACAGGCCGAAGAAAACTTTGCCCGCTCACGCCCAGCTGGACGAACTTTTTGAGCCGGGAAAACCGCGCTGGTCCAGAGTCGGCCCCACGCCTCCTCCCGACGAAGGCATTTTCTCCTGGCGCAAATTTTTCCTCATGTGGGACCGGTTTTTCAAGACGATGGAAGGAAGGGGCCCTCACTTTTTCCGCACCTGGTCCATGAAGCTTGCGGAGCGGTGGATGATCGAGCATTTCCAGGATTCCGAAGGCCTCGCCGCCATTTTCCCGCCCATCGTGAACGCCCTGATGGCGATGGAATGTCTGGGATATTCCGAGCATGATCCTCATTTTCAGTCTCAGCTGAAGGCGCTTGAAGATTATGAAATCCCGCGCCCTGAAATCGACGGGCTCCAGATGCAGCCCTGTTTGTCTCCCATCTGGGACACGGCCATTTCCGTGATCGCTTTGGCGGAGTCCGGCTTGCCCCGCGACCACGAAGCTCTTGTTCAGGCCACGCGCTGGATGGTGGACATGGAGATCAAGCGCGAAGGCGACTGGCGCGTGAAAAACCCGACCACGAAACCCGGCGGCTGGGCTTTTGAGTTCCGGAACGATTTTTATCCCGACATCGACGACACGGCGATGGTCCTGCTCGCTTTGCGCCATGTTCACCTCTCGGATTATGATTTTTCCCAGGAGCGCGAAAAATCATATCTTCGCGGATTGAACTGGACTCTCTCCATGCAGTGCTCCAACGGCGGCTGGGCGGCCTTTGACCGCAACAACACCAAATCCATCTTCGAAAAAATTCCTTTCGCCGATCACAACGCCATGATCGATCCGCCTTCCGCGGACATCACCGCGCGCGTGCTGGAAATGCTGGGATATGTCGGATACGACAAGTCCTATCCCTGCGTGGCCATGGCGCTGGAATATCTCAAGAAAGAACAGGAAAATGACGGTTCGTGGTATGGCCGGTGGGGCGTGAATTATGTTTACGGCACCTGGCAAGTCTTGCGGGGATTGGCGGCCATCGGCGAGAACATGAATTCGGATTATGTTCAGCGCGCCGTCCACTGGCTCAAATCCGTCCAGAACGACGACGGCGGGTGGGGAGAACGGTGCGATTCTTATGACGATCCGTCCCGCAAAGGCAAAGGCCCGTCCACTCCGTCTCAGACAGCCTGGGGATTGATGGGCTTGCTCGCGGCCGGGCTCCTTGAAGACGCTTCAACTGAAAAAGCGCTCGAATATTTGCTCCGCACGCACAACATCGACGGATCCTGGGACGAAGAAGAGTTCACCGGCACCGGGTTCCCCAAAGTTTTTTATCTCGAATACACCTATTACCGTAATTATTTCCCTCTGCTGGCGTTGGGAACATATCGGAATAAATTGCACGCATCACGACAGTCTAAGGAGAAATTATGGGCGTTCCATTAAGAATGAAAGTTGTCGTCGGCGCGTATGTCGTCAAGCAGAGACTGCTTGGACGCGAAAAATATCCTCTCGTCATGATGCTGGAACCGCTTTTCGCGTGCAATCTGGAATGCGCGGGATGCGGCAAGATCCAATATCCCACGGACATCCTGAAGAAGCGGCTGTCGCCCCAGGAATGCTGGGACGCCGTTGAAGAGTGCGGAGCCCCCATCGTCACCGTGGCCGGAGGAGAACCCCTGGCCCACGCGGAAATTGACACGATCGTCAACGGCCTGATCGAGCGCAAAAAATTCGTCTATCTCTGCTCGAACGCGATCCTCCTTGAAAAAAATATCCATCGCTTTAAACCTTCGCCGTATTTGATCTTCTCCATCCACCTCGACGGCAACGAAAAAACCCATGACCGCATGGTCTGCAGAGACGGCGTTTTCAAAGTGGCTGTGGACGCCATCAAGCTTGCCAAGTCCAAAGGGTTCAACGTCATGACCAACACCACCATCTTCCAGGGCGAAGATGTGGACGAGTTCCGGGAATTCTTTGATTTCGCGATGAAGATCGGCGTGGACGGCATGATGATTTCCCCGGGATATGCTTATGAAAAAGCGCCTCAGCAGAACATCTTTTTGCCTCGCGAAAAAACCAAGGCCTGGTTCAGCAAGGCTCTCTCGGGCTGGCAGAAGAAAGGCTGGGATTTCAACCACAGCCCGCTCTATCTGGAATTTCTGGCCGGACGCCGCGAATATGACTGCACCGCCTGGGGCATTCCTCTCAGAAATGTTTTCGGCTGGCAGAAGCCGTGCTATTTAATGGCAGAGGCCGGATACGCCAAAACATACAAAGAACTTTTGGAGACCACCGACTGGTCCAAATACGGACACCGGAGCGGCAACCCCAAATGCGCCAACTGCATGGTCCATTCAGGTTATGAACCCTCGTCGGTGGACGACACCTTCAAACACCCGTTCCAGGCCATGAAAGTGGCTCTCGGATGGGGAACTGCGGACGGAACTTCCGCCCCCAAAACGAAAGAACCCGAAACCGTCAAAGTCTCGTGACTTGCCGTCAATTCAAACTTCGGCGTTTAAAATCATTTAAATCTTTCGTACTTTTTGTGTTGTTTCCTTCATCTCCTCTGTTCGCAAACGGAGCGGGAGGATTTTTTATTGAAAACCTGCCCAGGGCTGAAAATAATGTATTGGGTTATGCGGTTCACTATGTCTCTCCCACGAGTTCCGGAGATTGGGAAGGCTACTGTTTGAACAACATAAAACTCGAAGAGAATTGGAGTCTCATTCCTTTTCAAACTTCGCAAATATTGGGATTTAAAGACACGGTGCCCGGTTCCGGACATTGTTCAGAAGACGCTCAAGAGTTTCAGCTTAGGGACCAGGCGCTTAATTCGAAAGACCTTCTTTTACTCTCCCCGTTGTCGCCCAAAGCTAAAAAAATAACCAAGATAAAAAGTCTTCCGTTTCCAGCCGCGATCAAAAATTTTGGTTTTTTTAAGAGCCAGGGGCATGTTCCGGACCCCAGCATGAAAATCGGAAATCAGCATATTGATTTTTTGGCCGGGTTTGACTTGGATGGGAACGGCGAAGCAGACCTTCTCGTCTTCACACGGTCGGTCGATTACACTCATACCTATTTGATCGGAAAAAAAAGTTCCGGCTGGGCGATTCTTAAAAACGAATACCCGCTTTAAGTATTCGGTCACAATAAAACGGAGGCATCTCATGATCATTCCTGTCCTGTCGCTGATTATTTTAATTGTCACATTGGCGTCCTGGTGGGTGATCTTTAATCGGGCAGGGAAACCCGGGTGGGGATCCGTCGTTCCGATCTATAATCTTGTCTTGCTGCTGAAGATTGTCGAATATCCGCTGTGGTGTCTTCTGCTCTTGATCGTCCCCATCGTCAACGGCATTGCGTATCTGTTCATCCTCTATCGTCTCGGGAAAAAATTCGGGCAGAGCGATGGGTTCTGCTGGGGGCTGGTCGTCCTCTCTCCTGTCTTCCTGCCTCTGCTCGCCTTCAAATACACTGACGCGCAGTATATCCCTGAAGCAAAAGGGATTTGAAGTCGCCGAAACTGTTTAGGGGTGCGCCGTTGAAATTCCTGTACGCAAATTACGCAAAGGCATCACTTTGGGGAATTTGAATATTCAAAATTTGATTCACCAAGGACATCGATATTAAATTGGTATTGGCAAAATCAATTATCGAGCCATAAGCGTTTTAACTCTGTTTTCTTGCCGCAAAATCTTCTCCTTCTCTCCTGTCCTCTCATAAATCTCCAGAATCTTTTTTTGTGATTCTGTGTCGTTCGTCACGTCATAGACATAAATCGAGCCCCCGATTTTTTTAACGGGAGTTTTATTTAAGAGCCAGGCGTAAAGCTGGGGGTCTCTGAAATAGGTTCCCTGCAGATTTGTCACGCTCACGGCCAGCAATTCTTTTTTTGGATTGACGGAGTTGATGTGTTCCGATTTGGGCCATTCCCAGACGGTGGGGAGGCCTTGCGCGCGGATGCCGTGGGCCATGGGGACGGATGTTCCGAAATAGGACAAAAGCGTTTCGGCGTCTCCTTCCTGTTTCAAATATTCGCCCAATCCTTTCAAATCCTGACCCCAATCGATGTTGGAATCTGAGAGATATTTGATGCCCGAGGAAGCTCCTCCCGACGGGCGGTTGAAGAACGCGAGATAATCCGGGGCGTTCGCGAAGGTTTCTGCCGCAATGACGAGGAGGATTCCTGCGGCCGTGATCACGCCTTTTTTCGTCTCAAAAAACTTTTCTTTAAGGATGCGGCCCATGAAAATAAAGAGGACCGGATAAACCAGGAGGATGTGCCGGAGGCCGATGTTGAGTTTCGCGCTGATGGACATGGCCAAAACGATCACAAGGGGCGCGGCGAGAACAGCTTCTTCGAATTTCAAGAGCTTGTAATTTTTTATCGCAAGGCCCAGGGCCAGAAGCGCGAGCGCGAGAGTCATCGTCGGGGTTTTGAGCAAAAATGCCGTCGGGAAATAGCTCATCCATCCGCCGGCGGAATGTTCGCCCATGAAAAAAGAGGCGTGCCCGCGGGAATTGTGGTATTGGCCGAAGGCCAGGCCGCGGAGGAAAGAATCCGGGAGCGGGAGGAATTTATAGAAATCATGGAGCATGAAAACGCGGTCGAAACCATAGACCGAACAAAGCGTGAACCAGGCAAGGGCTCCGACGGTGAATATTTTTTTGATGCCGGTCATGTTCCGCTCCCGGCATAAAACCGCGGCCATAAAAATGAAAGGCAGGATGATGTTGGTGTGCTTGGAGGCCAGGGCGAGTCCGAGGGAAATTCCGCAGGCGAGGGTTTTATAAAGAGAAGGCTTTTCGAGATAAAGGAGCAGGCTATAAATAAAAGCGAGGGCGAAGGCGAGGCCTCCCATGTCGGTCGTGACGAGTGATCCGTGCGCGATGAGGTTGGGGCAAAGCGCGAAAAGCCAAAGGGAGAAGACGCCTGAGCGGGCGCCGTAAAGTTTGGAGGATATCAAATAAACGAAAAGTCCGAGGAGGAGCCCGAGGCAAACGCTCACGCACCGAGCGGCGAACAGGAGCGCGTCGGCGGGAACGCGGTTTTGATAAAGAAATAAATTTGAATAAACATAAAGCATTCCGGGGGGGCGCTCGTTCAGGGGCACGGATTCTGAGACGGCCGGCGGG